>NZ_CP147243.1:1391165-2086748 GCF_037198285.1 Haladaptatus sp. DJG-WS-42
AATTCGCAAACCTCGCCTACTGGGTGGCGTTTGGCGTCATCATCGTCCTCTCGTTCGTGAAGGCGTTGTTCGTCGCGGGCTACTACCAGCACTTGCTCAGCGAACCGCGCTCTGTGAGCTTCGTCATGCTCATTGGCCTGCTCGCCGCGCTCGCGCTCACCCTCGCGGCGTCGTATTCGATCACATGACTTCGATGGTGCGCACACGACACCGCTTGCCCGCAGACCTGCCCTTCTGGGCGGCGTTGGTGGCGATTGAACTCCTCTCGATTCTCGCCTACCTCGGCTTTACCAACACGGACGTGAGCAGCTACCGGTATCTGGTCTATCCGTTTCTCTGGATTAACGTCGCGCTTTGGGCGGTGTTTCACACGCGACCAACGCAGGCCAGCCCTCGCATCAAAGCGGTCGCACTCATCGTCTCGCTCGGCTACCTACTCGGCCTCTCGATGCTCTCTGGACTGGTCGAACTCTCCGGGTTACAGGCCGCCCACAGCCACCTGCCGAGTGGATTGCAGGTCACGATGTCCGCACCCGGGTGGGGGCCGCGCGTGTTCTATACCGGGTCGTTTGGCCACCTTTCGTTCATTCCCTACCGGGTGATAGGCTACCTCGCGCTCAGCTACCTGCTCTACGTCACTGTCCTCGACGTGGCGGTGGCCACGGTCTCCGCGCTGTTCGGCGTTGCCTCGTGCATCGCCTGTAGCTTCCCGCTCGTTGCAACGCTTCTCGCGGGCGTGACCGGCGGCTCTACGGGACTGATAACGAGCCTCTCTGTCTACTCACTCGATATTTCAACGGCGGCGTTTCTCGTCTCGGTCTGTCTGTTATACTGGCGACCCAGTCGGTAGCTACCCGACGGTGACGAGTTTGACGATGACTGCACCGAGAAACAGCAGACCAATGCCCCAGCCGCCGATGGCGGTTGCCTGCGCGCTGGTCAGTCCACGGGCACGTGCAGAGCCGTACACCCCGGAAAAGAGAAAGCCTGCGAGCACGCTCAGCGCCACGACGACCAGCACGACGCCGACGCTCTGTTTGAGCACGGCCGGAACTTCCTCGCCGCTCACGTAGAGGATGATTCCTCCACCGAAACCGAGCGAGAGCGCGAGAAAACCCGCGACCCAACTCGCCGGATGGTGGGCGAGTCGGGTGGCCGTGCCGACAACGTCTCTATCGGGTTCGGCAAGCGTCCTGATCGGCCCATTTCGGACGAGAAATATCGCCACGGCGACCAAGAACAGCCCCATCAACAGGGGAATCAGGAGGGTGTCTGCTTGAACCATGAGTGCAACCTTCCCTAGTCATACGCCATTGTTCGTTATAATTGTATGTTGACCACTCGCCGTGAGTAGACTCTTTCCTGACATCTCCTCAGTGAATACAATTCTCTAGACAGTCGTTTGCCGGAGTATTTTTATTGAACCGTGTTAATTTGTGTCTATGTCAGACGCACTCAGTTCAATCAACATCGGGGACCTGCTCAAGCTTCTGCTGGGCCTTACCGTGGTTTGGGTCGCCCTCGAAATCGTCCTCCGGGTTCTCGACTTCGCCGTCGAGTTCATGAGCTCTATCATGGGGCTCATCATCATCGCCCTTATCGTCCTCTGGTTCCTCGACACTATCTGAGTGTACAGCCTGAACGTCCCAGTTCCTGGTGAGGTGTCGCGCCTCGCTGCGGACCTGTTTCCACAGCTTGTTGGCTTCGACCGGATTCGCGAGCGCCACACCTTGCTCGCAAAACGGCTGGGTGACGAAGAGTTTTACACGCTTGAGACACGGCTCCGACAGGCGCTCTCGGGTGCACCCGCCTTCGAAGTGCAGGTGACGGGCATCGACCAGTTCGACCAGCCAACGCGTGGCCCCGGGCCGGTCGTCTACCTCGCCGTCGAAAGCCCCGGCCTCATGGACCTCCACAACCGTCTCACGGAGACGTTCACGACTATCGACGGGCTTGAGGGTAACGACTACACCCCACACATCACCCTTGGGCGCGGCGGGACGCTTTCTGCGACCATCGAACCGATTACGTGGACGGTCTCACAGCTCGAGTTGTTCGACGCGAAACACCGCGAAGTCGCAAGCCGGATTCGCCTTCCCGCTTAGGGCGCAGGCGGTCCCTCTGGCCCCCACGCATCCTTATCGCCGTAAAAGTTGAGCATCGCAAATTTGAGCTTCTCTGGCGCGATGTCGAGCATCTCTGTTCGCTCTTCTGGCGGGAACGTCCCGCGAACGCTGTACTTGCCCATGTCGCGTCGGGCCGCCTCCGTGTATCGCTTGTCCACGAGCGCTCGCACCCCGAAATCCTCGGGCGAGCGAATCACCCGGCCAAGCGCTTGGCGCGTCTTCCTGACCGTTGGAATCTCGACGGCGTACTCCCAGCCTGCGTCCCGTCCGCGGTCGGAGAAGGCGGCGTCGTAAGCCGCTTGGACGGCTTCCATCCGGTCGTTTAGATGTGGGTACGGAACGCCGACGACCACGACGCTTCGCGCGTCGTTGCCGTCGAAGCTCACGCCTTCAGTGAGGGTTCCCCAGAGCGAGGTAAAGAGGGCCGCGTGGTCGTGATTCGAAAATTCCTGCCTAATGTCTTCGACCGACTGGCCGGGTTCGTCGCGGTAGAGTTTCGCGTCCACCGTCCCCGACACCAGCTCGAAGTAGCGTTCTGCCTCGGCGTAACTCGGGAAGAAGGCGAGCGTGTTGCCCGGCGTCATTCGAATTGCGTCTCTGAGTACGTCCGCAATCTCGGCTTGCGTCTCGGGGTTGCCCCGTTCGCTCGAAAACAGCGCCGGGGTTTCGACGGCGAAGGTGCGGCGATTTTCTTCGGGGAATTGGAGGCCGTAAGCCATCGTTGCCGGGTCTTCGAGCCCAATCACGTCCTCGAACACGTCGAACGGGCGCAGCGTCGCGCTCATCAGGATGCTCGCGTGGACTTCATCGAATAGGTCACGGGTGACCTGTTGGGGGATGCAGGTGTACAGTTCAGCGCGGGCGTACACCTCGTTTGTCTGCTCGTTGCGTCGCACCGAGACCACAGGATACTGGCCGCCCTTCCCGCCTTCGGCCATCCAGAGCGCGATGAAGCGGGCGGCCTGCAGGGTTTGACACTCCTGTCTGGTCGTGGTCTCGCCGTTCTTGTAGGCGTCTTCGTACTCCTGGTCTAAGGCCGCCCCGAGCGCTTGGGCCTGCTCTAAATCGGCGTTGATGCCCTGTCCCGAGTAGGTCTGGAGAAACGCGAGCGTGAGGTCATCGCGGCGGTCGTCGTTGGCAATCGGGAGGTCTTTCCAGTTCTCTTTGACCCGCTTTTTCTCGCCGTAGCTGAGCGTGTCGTCGAGCACCTGTGAGAGCGCCCGGCGGAACGCCCCAATCACGTTCTTCGCCGGTTGTCTACGCGGGTCGTCGGTGTCTTCGAGTTCGTCGAGCGACTGGTCTACCGTGTTCTCGGTGAGCGTTTTCGAGGCGTGTTTGCGCGCGGCGTCTTCGACGTTGTGGGCCTCGTCGAACGCGACGATGATGTCCTCGGGGTCGCGGTCTAACCACCGGAAGAACTGCTCGCGTATCATCGGGTCAAGGAGGTGGTGGTAGTTACAGACGACGAGGTCGACGCCCTCCATCCCTTCTTTCAAGAGTTCGTAGCCACAGAGGTGGCGCTGTTCTGCGTACTCGTACACGTCGTCCGGGGTGCGTACGTCCGCGAACAGCCACGAGAAGAACTCGCTCGTGTCCGCGGTCAGGTTGTTGTAGTAGTGTTCACAGACGTTCGATTTGAGGTCAGAGAGGTCGTCACCGAGCGTTTCGAGTTCGCTCATGACGGTGCTTCTCGCCTCCGCCGCGCCGTCTTCGCCTGCCTGACTCGCTTCGAGCAACTCCTGTTCGCGCTGTTCTAACTGTTCGCGGTCTTGCTCGGTGTCGACGTACTCGCGGGTGGTATCCCGAAGCACCTGACACTCCTCGTAGCCCACGTCGATGTGGCACATCGATTTTTTGCCCTTGAACACGACGGTGCGAATCGGCTCTTTGCGCGTAATCGCCCGGGCTTCGGCGATGAACTGACGCATCTGCTGGTGGACGTTCGTCGTGATGACGACGGTTTTGCCCGTTTCGCGGGCGTATTCGAGGGCGGGGACGAGCGCAGAGAGGGTCTTGCCAGTCCCGCAGGCCCCTTCGAAGAGGACGTCCTGCTCGCGGGCGAGTGAGTTGTAGATGCGGTCCATCGCCTCGCGCTGGTTGTCGTACGGCGCGTCGTAGGGGAAGAATCGCAGGTACCCTTCGTCTGCCACGTTGGACGAGGGTTCGCCGTATTCGCTTAAAATACTTCGCCGACCGGAACGAACGTGACCGAAAGCGGCTCAGTCCAACACTTCGGGTTCGATGTACACTTTCTTCACACCTGGCTCGACGCGTTTCAGGGCCTGCTCCATCTCGGTGATGATGTCGTCGATTTCCTCGGTGTCGAAGCCGTTGCCAAAGGCCACGTCTGCGACGACGATGACCTGTTCTGGGCCGAAGTAGACCGTCCGGAAATCCTCGAGGTTCTCGACGCCGTCCCAGTTACGCACGATGTCCCTGAGTTCCTGTTCGTCAGACGCAGGCAGGCTCTCTCCGAGCAGGAGGCGCTTGTTCTCCCACGCGAGTGCGAGGGCGAAGAACATGAGCATCAGTCCGATGAGGAGCGCCGCCGTCGCGTCGTAGATGGGGTTTGCCGTCACCCGCGTCAGGTAAATGCCCGCGAGCGCGATGCCGGCCCCGCCGATTGCGATGGTGTCCTCCGTGAGGGCGGTCAGGGTCGTCACGTCGCTCGTCTTCTTGAACGCCTCGCGGAAGCCAGACCACCCGTGTCTGTCGATCTGGAGTTTCATGGCGGTGTAGGCCTTCTTGAAGGCGTAGGCCTCGAACAGAATCGCGCCGATGAGCACGGTGTAGTTCACCCAGACGCCCGGAATGGTCGCGCCGAGCAGGGTCGCGGACCCGGTGTTCGGGACGTGGGGGTGGACAATGGCGTCGTAGCCGTGGCGTGCACTCTCCCAGCCCGCAATCCCAAAGAGCAGGACGCTCACGAGAAACGAGTAGAAGAATTGGGCTTTCCCGTAGCCGAAGGGGTGGTCTCGACTCGCCTCTTTTTCACCGTACCGGATGCCGATGAGGAGGAACACCTGATTGCCCGTATCCGAAATCGAGTGGTACGTCTCAGAGAGCATCGCGGGGCTTCCCGTCAGCAGGAAGCCGAAGAACTTGAGTACAGAAATCGCCCCGTTTGCGAACAAGGCAGCGTAAACGACGGACTTGCTTCCGGCCATTACGCATTCGTGTCATCCTGTGGCCAAAATCGTTCCGGGGTAGTCTTGTGTCACCGACGCGTACCGATGGCCATGATTACGGTCGTCTCAGACACCCACGGCAACACCGGCCACCGCCTTTCGGGACGCGTGCTCGACGCCGTCTCAGCGGCCGACCTCGTGTTGCACGCCGGCGATTTCTACACCGAAGCCGCCCTCTCTGCGTTCGAACAGGAAGCGACGCGACTGGAGGCGGTGTACGGGAATACCGACGTCCACGCGGTTCGCTCGCGGCTCCCTGCAGAGCGCGTCGTCGAATACGACGGCCTCAGAATCGCGCTGGCCCACGGCCACGAACATACCGACACCTCGCTCACCATGTTCGGGCGACAGGCGAACGCCGACCTCGTCGTGTTCGGCCACTCACACGAACCGGGATTCGAGCGGCGCGGTGACATCGGTTTTCTGAATCCGGGGAGCCACGCAGACCCGCGCTGGTATCGCCCGGGCTACGCGGAACTCGAGGTCGGTGGAGACCACGCGGAAGGCCGCCTCATCGAACCAACCGGGGCGACCTTCGACACGTTTAGAATAGAATTGGAGGGCTGACCCCACACGGTCAGCGCCAGCGGGTGTAGGCGGGCATATCGCCGCCCCATCTGGTGGGATGCGTGGTGCGTAAATGTAATCTCGGTAAGGTCAAAGACGGATTTCACCTATCCGTATAGGCTCGCACACTCCACGCCAGCAATACGACTGCGCCGCCCGCGAAAAACAGCGCACCTGGTGGGACACCCACCGCGGTGGCCGCCCCGGTCGTCAACTCCGCTGCGTTGCTCGCCGTCTGCGTGGCCGTCTCCGTCACCGTCCGTGTGGTCACCTCTGCGATGCTGAACCCGCCGCTTTGTTCTACCGCCGTGGCCGTCGTCTGTGTCGCCGTCTCCGTACTTCCACCCGGCACGCCGCGCCGACTCGCCCACGCTTCCACTGCGAGACTCGCGCCCGCGAGAATGGTAACGCCCGAGAACAGCCGCGTGATGACACTCTTGAGGCCGCCGGTTTCCTGTTCTCGACCGGCGAAAATGACGAGCGGTTTGTCGGCGGGGGCGTAGACGTTCATCTCGCGGCCTTTCTCCGAGTAGATGGTGTCGACCACGGCAATCGCCCCCGCCGATTCGAGGCGTTCTAAGTGGTACTGGGCGTTCTGCAGTGAGGTTCCGATACGGGCTGCGAGCGCGGAAGGTGGGGCAGGCTCGTCGTGGAGCGCAGTCAGCACTCGTCGGCCGGTTTCAGAAGCGAGCGCGCCGAGCAGCGCGTCTGCATCTTCGCTATCGACGCCGATGACGCGCGGGGTCGCATCGTCGCCGTCGGCACTGGAAGAGGAGGGCAACAGCGGCATTGCCTCACGGTTTTTCGCACTAACATATCAACCCTTTCACAGAACTGCCTCCCCGAAACGACTTTCCCCGCTCGGCGGGAACGCAACTGCATGATATTTGGCATGGACGCCAACACGCTCGTCCTCGTCGGGCTTGTCGTGGTGTTCCTCTCGTTCATCCTTGCGGTCTATCTGTTCATGCGCCGGACGCTCCTCGCCTTCCGCGAGGGGATGGACGGAAGCCGGCGTTAGCGGGTCTTCCCGACGGCGTCGATGACGGTTTCTACGTCGTCAGCCGAGACGTTCCAGTGGGTACAAAAGCGCACGACGCCGTCCGCGAACGGCACGCCGAGGACGCCCTGTTCTTCGCACGCTTCGAGGAACTCATCGGTTGATTGACTACCTGTTTCGACGAGCACGATGTTCGTCTCCGGCTCTTTGACGGTGAGCCCGTGGTCTCTCAGCCCCGCAGCCAGTCGTTTGGCGTTCTCGTGGTCGTCTGCGAGCCGCGACCGGTTTTCGAGCGCGAGCAGGCCGGGTGCAGCAATCATCCCCGCCTGCCGCATGCCGCCGCCCATGAGTTTGCGGACGCGGTGGGCTGCGTCGATGAATGCTTCGCTCCCGGCGAGCATCGAGCCGACGGGCGCGCCGAGCCCCTTTGAGAGACAGAACATCACCGAATCGGCTTCCGCGACGAGGCGACTCGCGGGGACGTCAGCTGTGGCTGCGGCGTTGAAGATGCGTGCGCCATCGACGTGGAGCGGGACGCCGAGGTCGTTGGCCGCCTCTGCGGCGGCGTCCATTTCGGCTGGCGAGACGACGACGCCACCTTTCGCGTTGTGCGTGTTTTCGACGCATACGAGGCCGGTTCCGGCTTCGTGGTCGCTCTCCTCGACGGCGTTTTCGCGGATGGCTTCCGGCGTGAGGACGCCGCGGTCGCCGCCGTCTATCGTGCGCACCTGCAACTGGGAGTGGTGGGCGAGGCCGCCGAGTTCCCACTTGTAGATGTGGCTTTCGCGTTCGACGAGCACCTCGTGGCCGGGATTCGTGTGCACCTTCGCGGCGATCTGGTTGCCCATCGTTCCCGACGGGACGAACAGCGCGGCCTCTTTGCCGACAATCTCTGCGGCGCGGGCTTCGAGGTCGTTCACTGTCGGGTCTTCGCCGTACACGTCGTCACCGACCGTGGCTTCGGCGGCGGCTTCGCGCATGGCATCGTCGGGCAGGGTCACGGTGTCGCTTCGCAAATCGAGCATACCTGCTCGTTTTTCGGGATACCCGAAATAGGTCGTGGTCGATGCATGGTCAGGAGTGTTTCACACGAGACCATCCTCTCGCGTTCTCGTCGTGAAGCGAGACGCTACGGCGAGAACTGCGCTCCCCTCGTTATGCCCACCCGAAAGGGGTATCGGGAACCTGCATGAATATCCAGTATGGACCCGCGTATCCGCGAACATGCACAGGTCATCGTCGAACACTCGACGCGCGTAGAGAAGGGTGACAACGTCGTCATCGTCGCGCCGTCGGTCGCCGCCGACCTCGTCGTGGCACTCCACGAACTCATCGGCGACAAGGGGGCCCACCCGTTCTACATGGCAAGCGATTCTCGCGCCGCCCGCGCCTATCTTCGGGCGTCCGACCCCGAGGATTTCGAGACGCCGAGCCACATCATGGCCCTGTTCGAAGAGATGGACGTGTACATCTCGGTTCGCACCGAGGTGAACGCCACCGAGACGAGCGACGTGGACCCAGAAGTACTCGCCGCCCACTCTCGGACCATGTCGCCCACGCTCGAAGAACGCCTTTCGAAGCGCTGGGTCGCCACGCAGTTCCCGGGCACGGGGAGTGCCCAACTCGCCGAGATGAGCCTCGAAGGCTACGAGAACTTCGTCTGGGACGCCATCAACAAAGACTGGGACGCCCAGCGCGAACACCAACAGCAACTGGTGGAAATTCTGAATCCGGCCTCAGAGATTCGCATCGTGAGCGGCGACACGACGGACGTCACGATGCGCCTCGACGGGATGATTACCATCAACGATTCGGGGATGCACAACATGCCCGGCGGCGAAGTGTTCACCGCACCCGTGCCCGACTCAGTTGACGGAGAAGTCCTGTTCGACCTGCCGCTCTACCACCAAGGCCGCGAGGTCACGGGCGCGTGGCTCAAGTTCGAGAATGGCGTTGTTGTCGAGCACTCGGCGGAGAAAAACGAGGACGTGCTCACCAACATCCTCAACACGGACGAGGGTGCGCGTCGGCTTGGTGAGTTAGGGATTGGGATGAACCGGGACATCGACCGGTTCACCTACAACATGTTGTTCGACGAAAAGATGGGCGACACCGTCCACATGGCCGTCGGTCGCGCCTACGACGAGTGCGTCGGTGCGGGCGCAGAGCAGAACCAGAGCGCCACCCACGTCGATATGATTGTGGACATGGCCGAAGATTCGTTCATCGAAGTGGATGGGGAAGTCGTCCAGCGCAATGGGACGTTCATCTTTGAAGACGGCTTCGAAGAATAGCCACACGTAACGCAGTTTTTCGACTTTTACATCCGCAAGAGCGCACGCCCACGGAGGAGCGACGCAATAATGGCGACTGCGACGATGGCGTGCAGGACGAACGCAACCACGGTCAGCGTCGTCGTGGAACCGGGCAGGGTTGGGACGACCGTGAACAGTGGGAAGAGGAAGAAAATGAACACGAGCGCGGCGACGGCGAGGAAGTTTCGAGCGACCTTCTTGGTGAATCGGTCGAGCAGGCCGTAGACGAGCGTGGCGACGAGTGCGGCGCTGGCGGTGACGGTGAGCATCTCACCCCACGCGAGCGGGTTGAACTCGGTTGGCACCGAGAGGAATGCGCCGACGAGTCCGCGAACAATCGCCACGGCGACGAACGAAACGACGAGTGCGAGCGCCCCGCGTTGGACGAGGTTGGACATCGTGAGTCGGGTACGAACCGGCGGCGTCGCTGTTGTGGATGCCATACGACTGATACGCACTCGCGTTTCGAGAAGATAGACGTTACTGCTGGTAACTCACGGCCGACCGGTGCGGGGTACGAACGCACTCGCAAGTCGGTAGATGAGCGAGTCAATCAGCCCGAACGCCGCGCCCACGAGTCCACCAACGATGGCGGCGACGGGGATGCCAACGACGACCACGACGAGTGTGGCAATTTCGAGGCCCAGTGAGACAAGAAACACGAGCACTATCGCCACCACGAGGAACACCGTTCCTGTCACAGCACCGCCGAGATAGCTCCACATGAGCACTCGACTGAACCGATTGTCTGGGTTCTCGGGGTCGAGCGGTGCGCGAGTGAGCACCCAGCGCGTCGTCCACCACGTGATAGCCCAGAGGGCGAAAAACAGGACGAACCCGGTGAGCGTGTCGAGACCTGCGAGCAGGCGACCCACAGAGGCCGACGAGTGGAGCGCAAAGAGACCGGTCGTGGTGAGGAGCGTGACGTGGAAGGTGGCGAGTCCGAAGACGAGCAGCGGGGCTGGTGGTGTTGAGGCTGCCGTGTCTTCAGCCATGAGCGAGCACCTCCGCGAGCGCGAGCAACCCGACCAGATAGAGCATCGTGACGGCGTAGGCCCGCGATAGGCTCGCAGCGACGTTCACGGACGTGTCCGCCTCACTCAGTTTGTGGACGACGACCGTCCGGACCGCCGAAAGCAAGAGCAACCCGAGTACTGCCACGAGCTTCACGTACAGCACCAGCCCCCACTGGGTCGTGGTGGTCGGTACGGCAGGTGCGAGTGCGCCGAGATTGCCCACACCGGTCATGACGAGCGTGCCAAGTGCCGCCCAGAACAGCCATTCGTAGCCTTCAGCGAAGCGAAGCAGAGCGGCGCGTTCGGCGGGGAGCGGTGCGCGCGTCCGAATCGCCCACCAGAGGCTTATACTTCCGCCGAGCGCCACCGCCATCGCCAGCACGTGAACGCCGCGGACGAAAACATGTGAGAGCGCCATATCCTGTAACTACTCAGCGAGCTAACAAAATGATTTCAGTTCGGGCGATACGACCACTACCCTGTAGCCCGTGGTCGGGCCATGGAGAAAGTCAGGGTTGACGCAGTCGAACAGGTGAAAGACCCCTATCCGCGCTCGCCGGGACCGTTCCGGGTCGGACTCGCACTCGGGGCGACGGATGTCGGGCTCAACTACTTCGAACTTGGCGCAGGCGAGGCGTTCTCGGGCGGATATCACACCCACCACGACCAAGAGGAGATTTTCTACGTCCAGTCGGGGACGGCCACGTTCGAGACTGAGGCTGGAACCGAGCAGGTGACCGCGGGCGAAATCATCCGTTTTGGGCCGGGTGAGTTCCAACACGGCTACAACGACGGCGACGAACGCGTCTCGGGACTCGCCATCGGCGCACCGTTTGGCAGCGACGACGTGGAAATCCTGAAAGAATGTCCCGACTGCGGCGACCGTACCTTTCACCGCCGCCGGTCGCTGCTGAGCGACGATGTGACCAGCGAAGACCTGCAACTGCTCTGCCCCGACTGTGGAACGAAGATGATTCCGACGCATCGCGGCGAGGAAGGCGAACCGGAGCGGTAGACCGTCACTGCACTATTCTTTGCAGTTGATTTACTGTCTCAGAACCGAACAGCAGACTCCTCTCAAAACCAATCGGAGAACGAGCAAAACAGAGCACGATGGGATTCGACCGACGCCGAGACGGTCGCTCGCTTCGCTCGCGCTGCGACTCGTCTCCTTCAAATCCCATGACAGCCGTTCCTTCTCACTGTCGTTTGTCGGAAATGACGAGCACGATGGGACTGAGCAAACGCGGAGCGTTTGCGAGGTACATCGTGCGAGTGAGAAATCGCTCCGCGATTTCGAACGAGCACGATGGGATTCGAACCCACGACCGTCGGATTAGAAGTCCGACGCTCTATCCAGACTGAGCTACGTGCCCTACCGGTCGTTCTCGGTGACAGTCAAAAATTGTAGCGGTCTGCGTTTTACCCGTCGAAGCGGTACAGCGAGGTGACGAAGGGGAGGAGATTGAACATCCAGTAGGCGATGGGGAGGCCGATGATAGTGATGGCGAAGAAGGCCGCGATGTTCGCCCATGCGAGGCTGAGCCACCAGCCGATGACGATGAAGTAGATGAGTCTGACGACCAGTGAGTGCTGTCCACGGGTCGAATCGGGTGCAGAGAGCGAGCGCGGCTCTTTCAGCGTGAGGGCGGTCGGGACGAGGTTGATGAGTTTGATGCCGAGCGGGAGGAGGATGATGGTGGCGTTCAGGAACCACGCGATGTTGATGAGCGCAGGGGTGAGCCACCAGCCAATGGCGACAAACCAGAGGGCGCGGACTAACAGGGGGCGTTGTGCCATGGCTGTCGTAGGTGATGAAGGGAGAAAAGTCGCACTCAATCGGAGCAGAGGGCTTATGCGCATCTCACGAGTACGCCGACGTAATGCGTGTTATCGGTATCGTCGGACTGCCGGGAAGCGGCAAAAGCGAGGCCGCGACGGTTGCGAAGGAACTCGAGATCCCCGTGTTGACCATGGGGGACGTCATCCGGGCTGAGTGTCGTGAGCGTGGCCTCGACATCACGGAGGACAACATGGGGCTGGTCGCCACTGACCTACGGGAGCACGGCGGGCTTGCGGCCGTGGCAGACCGGTCGCTCCCGCTCATCGAGGCGCGGCTGGAAGACAGCGACGTCGTGCTTGTCGATGGGATTCGCGGCGCGGCGGAGGTCGAACGCTTCGAGGAGGCGTTCGGTGACGAGTTCGTCCTCGCAAGCATCGAAGTGCCCTTCGAGACGCGGCTTGCCCGGATTCGAGACCGTGGCAGAGACCCGACGGCCGAAGCAAAGGCTGACCTGCGTGAACGCGACGAACGCGAACTCGGCTACGGCATGGGCGAGGCCATGGAACTGGCGGACGTGGTCATCGAGAACACGACCTCGCTCACCGCATTTCACGAATCGATTCGGACGCTTCTCGAAGACGGTATCGACGCCCTTGAGACAGTACCGGATGAATCGGAGGACACCGAATGATATACTCCGTCGATGTCGAAATCACGGCTCCAGTCAAGGGGACTGAGGTCACAGACCGCGTGGCTGATGCAATCACGAACATCTTTCCCGAGGCAACGGTTTCGACGCAGCCAAGAGAGTTGGTGGCAGAAGCCCACAGCATGGATCACTTCTCGCAGTGCCTGCACAAACAGCAGATTCTCGACACCGCCCGCGGTGAGTTCTTTTCGACGCTCGAAGGCGACACGTTCTCCTTTGAGTTGAAAAAGCAGGCGGCGTTCAAGGGCGTCGTGAACTTCTCGGTGGGCAATCCCGGTGAACTCGGCGACCTCTCGGTTCGCGTGCGCGTGCACGAACCAGACGTTGAACAGTTCATCGACCACATCGCGCCGCCGACGGAGGACGGAAAGCCGGTCACTCCCGAGGACGCTCGTTGAATCCACTCACGAAAATCGCCAGCCATTCGCTCACGTCTCTTTGTTCTCGCAGCTCGATTGCGGTAATCCACTTGACCCACTGAAAGCCGCGTCTCCCCGGAGCGACCAGTCTGAGCGGCGCACCGTGACCGTGGGCGAGCGCCTCGCCGTCTACGTGGGTTGCAAGAAGTGCGTCGCGGGCTTCCGCAAGGGGGAGACTCCACCGGTAACCGGTCACCGATTGGAACGAAACCCAGCGTGCCTTCGAGGTGGGTTCTGCGAGGTCTATGAGTGCGCCAACGCGAACGCCCTGCCAGTCGTGGTCTGAGTACCAGCCACTCGTACAGTCGAGGATGGCGCGGGTTTCGTCTTCTGCTGTGAGGTCGTCGTAGCGAAACGAGCGTGGCTGTTTGAGTTCACCAGTGAGCGAAAGTGTCCAGTCTGTAACCTCGATTGGGGCTGGGTCGTCTGCGACCCAACTGGTCAACGGGAAGGCGTTTCCCGCATTGCTCCCCCGTTCTTTCGAGCCGGTGAATCGTCTGGTTGCGCCGGGGAGGGCGAGGAGTCGGTTTGTTGCCTGTTGAACGCGCCACGTGAGCGCGCCGAACACGAGGAGTGAGCCGTACTGGAGGGCGGTTCGACGGTCGATGAAATCAGCGGGTTGTGGCGTGTGGTAGTGGCGTCTCAGGTGGAGCAAGAGGACGGGGACGACGAGCAGGCCAAGCGCGATGTGGACGTTGAGTGCGTTCCAGACCACGAATCGAAAATCACCACCAAACGCCCAGTACACGCCGGTTGCGAGCGCGCCAACGGTGAGTGCAACGAGGAGTATTGAGAGTGTTGTCGTCCACTTCCCAGCAACCCGTGTTCTGAGTCGAGGAGCGACGCGCCGGAGTTTCCAGCCAACGAGCACGGTGAGAATGAAGCCGAGCACACCGTGGCTGACGAAGAGGATGGCGTCCGCGGCTTCCCCGGAGACGAGGCTGATGAGACCGGTTGCGACTTCGAGGGCGACGACCAGAAACAGCGTCCAGTCGAGCGTTCGAGCAGACGGTTCGAACCGGAAGCGCGCCATTGTCGTGTGGTGGTAGGTGGTGGACGAATTTAGCCCTCCTGCCGGTGGCGCGACAGGGTTGTGACTCTCCGGTGTGAATTTGGAAGGGAGCGGAGTCGCTTAGAACTCGTGTTCGACCTTGTCCTGGTCTGCTTTCTGGATGATGATCTTCCCCTCGCGTACGCGGACGAACACTTCGTCGCCGATATCCATCCCTGCAACTTTCAGCTCGTCTTCGTGCAGGTTCAGGTGCACGTTGTGGTAGTCCCCATTTTCGTCTTTTGCCCCACTCGGACTGAGCTTCTTTTTCCGTACCATCGCGGTATCTTATTCGCAGGTTCGCTGTAGTGGATACTTAAGTCTACCGTGAGTCGGCCTGTATTGAAGCGTCAGGGCGTTCGAGGCGTCATCATATTTAAAATGAGGGGTGCGTGCAAGGGTTGCATATACCAGTCGAGTCCCCGATTTTCGCTCGAATCAGCCAATTTCCCTGAATCACGTATATAAAGATGGCGTCGGAGTACCCCGATTTTGGGGATATCTTTATTAGGTGGCATGTGCTCGTTTGACATGGAGCCAAAACCATGGCACGTAGTGAGGATTCAAAGCGCAACTTTGCCCTGCGCGACAAGAGCGGTAAGGAATCGAGCGTCTTCTCAGGACGAACCCCACGACAGGCAGCTCTCAAGGCGGCCCGTCGGCTGAAACCAGCGAAAAGTGAGAGTGCGGCAAAGCGCACCGAGCTTCGCCTGCGCGAGAAAGGGACGACGAAAGTCCACATCTACGATGGCTGGGCCTGGAAGGAAGAAGCGCCCGATGATAAGCCAAACTGGATGCCCTCCGTCATCACCGAGGCCAACGTCTCGAAGAAGGGTATCGAACACTTAGAAGAGATCTAAGCTCGCATTCATCGCATTTTTCGGCCATACTTACTCTTTCCGCACGCTCGCGTATCGCGCTCGGACAGGGTGCTCCTCGCGAGACCGTGTCTCCTATACCACTCCTACTCGTAGATTCGTCTGCGCGGCCAACACCCGACCAGACCTGACGCGACAGGCGAGGGATGATCGGTCGGCCTCCATCCGCGCGACACCATTCATCGAGCAGTCTGTGTGACGAGCTGCCGCGCTGTTTGTTCTGAACCACTGTGTACCGTGGGAACTGTGTGGCTCTCCTCTCGCGGGTCGTGTCGTCAGTACCCATGAAACCGCATGACGAAGCGCCCTTCGTTCGACGGCCTTAAGTGTAACCCCCCCATCCGGAATAATGTGAAGCAGCGCAGGAGGGTCGGACGCCCGACCTGGCCTCGTTGCACCGGATTGCATCCGTAGCCCTTAAGTGTGTAAGGGCATTCGGGATTAATAAGCGCGGGACGCCCGGAAATCGATACCCGGCGTCCACCTGATTCCGATGCCCTTAAGTGTGTAAGGGCGCTCGGATGTAATGTGAAGCGCGGGAGGTCGGAGCCACCCTCCGACACCCAACTTCGAATCGGAATCCGACGCCCTTAAGTGGGTAAGGACATTCCGAATGAATGCAGACAGAAAGCAAGCGTGACTGGGCGACGGTTGAATCCCGTCCCCACTCATGGGCCGACACGCCCCGTTCGATGGGTTTATGACCCATCCCGGAGTATGTTCAGGTCCGAAGGAAATGAGGATTCCACCCCTGCGGTCCGCCGTAAAGATGGGATCTGATGTTAGCCTTGATAGTTCGGTGACACCCGATCGGTAATCGTGTGTCGTCGAACTTGTGATACCAATAGCGATTTAGCGATATGGTAGCTGTGTTTCATACACAGCTCCCGCCACACCCCCCTGGTTTACCAGGGGAACATTCCGGTTGATCCTGCCGGAGGTCATTGCTATTGGGGTTCGATTTAGCCATGCTAGTTGCACGAATTTAGATTCGTGGCGGAAAGCTCCGTAACACGTGGTCAAACTACCCTATGGATTGAAATAACCTCGGGAAACTGAGGATAATGTCAAATAAGGGTCTTCTGCTGGAATGCTTAGACCTTGAAATGCTCCGGCGCCATAGGATGTGACTGCGGCCGATTAGGTAGACGGTGGGGTAACGGCCCACCGTGCCGATAATCGGTACGAGTTGTGAGAGCAAGAGCTCGGAGACGGAATCTGAGACAAGATTCCGGGCCCTACGGGGCGCAGCAGGCGCGAAAACTTTACACTGCACGACAGTGCGATAAGGGAACCCCAAGTGCGAGGGCATACAGTCCTCGCTTTTCTGTACCGTAAGGAGGTACAAGAATAAGGGCTGGGCAAGACCGGTGCCAGCCGCCGCGGTAATACCGGCAGCTCAAGTGATGACCGCTATTATTGGGCCTAAAGCGTCCGTAGCTGGCCGCACAGGTCCGTTGGGAAATCTGCTCGCTTAACGAGCAGGCGTCCAACGGAAACCGTGCGGCTTGGGACCGGGAGGTCTGGAGGGTACGTCCGGGGTAGGAGTGAAATCCTGTAATCCTAGACGGACCACCGATGGCGAAAGCACTCCAGAAGAACGGATCCGACAGTGAGGGACGAAAGCTAGGGTCTCGAACCGGATTAGATACCCGGGTAGTCCTAGCTGTAAACGATGCTCGCTAGGTGTGACACTGGCTACGAGCCAGTGTTGTGCCGTAGGGAAGCCGTGAAGCGAGCCGCCTGGGAAGTACGTCCGCAAGGATGAAACTTAAAGGAATTGGCGGGGGAGCACTACAACCGGAGGAGCCTGCGGTTTAATTGGACTCAACGCCGGACATCTCACCAGCATCGACAGTAGGAGTGAAAGTCAGTGTGATGAGCTTACTTGACTTACTGAGAGGAGGTGCATGGCCGCCGTCAGCTCGTACCGTGAGGCGTCCTGTTAAGTCAGGCAACGAGCGAGACCCGCACGCCTAATTGCCAGCAACACCCCTGAGGTGGTTGGGTACATTAGGTGGACTGCCGCTGCCAAAGCGGAGGAAGGAACGGGCAACGGTAGGTCAGCATGCCCCGAATGTGCTGGGCTACACGCGGGCTACAATGGTTGAGACAATGGGTTGCAACCTCGAAAGAGGACGCTAATCTCCTAAACTCAATCGTAGTTCGGATTGAGGGCTGAAACTCGCCCTCATGAAGCTGGATTCGGTAGTAATCGCGTCTCAGAAGGGCGCGGTGAATACGTCCCTGCTCCTTGCACACACCGCCCGTCAAAGCACCCGAGTGAGGTCCGGATGAGGCCACCGTAACGGTGGTCGAATCTGGGCTTCGCAAGGGGGCTTAAGTCGTAACAAGGTAGCCGTAGGGGAATCTGCGGCTGGATCACCTCCTAAAGACCGGGATCGGGCTTCGGCCCGACCCACCTTAACTGGTTTCACAGTTCGACCGCGTTTCACCGGTCGGGCACCTTAGAACTATCAAGGCTGACAGCTGCCTTCCAGTTGGAAGGCGGGCCCATAGCTCAGTGGTAGAGTGCCTCCTTTGCAAGGAGGATGCCCAGGGTTCGAATCCCTGTGGGTCCATGCAAACGTGTTCAATCACGAACCGTGCCCCTTAAGTGTGGGACGGCGCTTTGATTGAATACCTGCAAGAACCGATGCACCACTCCGTGTAAGCGCGAGTGGGAAGGGTTGAACGCATCATCTTACCCGATGTGTGCGTGATGACGCTGTGTGTACGTGCAATCCAGACGTCCACTGGACGCGTTCCGAGTCACAACCGGAACAAACAATCGTGGAAACTATACTGGCTGGTGGATAGCTCGGCTCAAGTGCCGACGAAGGACGTGCCAAGCTGCGAAAAGCTGTAGGGAGCCGCACGGAGGCTAAGAACTACAGATTTCCTAATGGGAATCCCTTTACAATTGCTTCGCGCAATGGGGAACGCTCCGAATTGAAACATCTTAGTAGGAGCAGGAAAAGAAACCAAATCGGGATGTCGTTAGTAACGGCGAGTGAAGGCGACACAGTCCAAACCGAAGCCTTCGGGCAATGTGGTGTATGGGCTGGTACTCATCAGCAGAAATTTTGTGTGAAGTCTCTTGGAACAGAGCGTGACACAGGGTGAAAACCCCGTAACACAAAGCAGTACGCTGTGCACCAGTACCTGAGTAGCGGGGGTTGGAAATCCCTCGCCAATAAGGCAGGCATCTACTGCCAAGACTAAATACAACTTGAGACCGATAGTAAACAAGTAGCGTGAGCGAACGCTGAAAAGCACTCCGAGAAGGAAGGTGCAATAGGTCTTGAAATCAGTCAGTGATGGAGCGACGGGGCATAAAAGGCTCTGAGAAAAAAGAACAAGGTGCGAACCTTAAGTATGAATCTCAGAGAGCCGGTGTTCCGTCGTGCGTTTTGAAAAACGAGCCAGGGAGTGTGCTTGTTTGGCGAGTCTAACTCGAGTATCGAGGAAGGCATAGGGAAACCAACATGGCCGCAGCGCTTTGCGTGAGGGCCGCCGTATTCAAGTGCGGGGAGCCAAACGGGCACGACCCGAAACCGAGTGATCTACACATGGGCAAGGTGAAGCATGGCGAAAGCCATGTGGAAGCCTGCTAGGGGTGGTGTCCTACAATACCCTCCCGTGATCTGTGTGTAGGGGTGAAAGGCCCATCGAACTCGGAAACAGCTGGTTCCAACCGAAACATGTCGAAGCATGACCTCAGCTGAGGTAGTCTGTGGGGTAGAGCGACCGATTGGGGAGCTCGCCTCCGAGAGGAGTCGACTCCCCTGTCAAACTCCGAACCTACAGACGCTGTCGAAGCTGGGAGTCCGGTGCGCGGGGTAAGCCTGTGTACCGTGAGGGAGACAACCCAGAGTCGGGTTAAGGTCCCCAAGTGTAGACTAAGTGCGATTTAAAGGTGGTCTCGAGCCCTAAACAGCCGGGAGGTGAGCTTAGAAGCAGCTACCCTCTAAGAATAGCGTAACAGCTTACCGGCCGAGGTTCGAGGCGCCGAAAATGATCGGGGCTCAAGTCTACCACCGAGACCTGACGGCACGAGTAACATCGTGATTCAGTAGGTTGGCATTCTGTTTGGGTGGAAGCACGGGTGAGAATTCGTGTGGACCGAGCAGTAACGAAAATCCTGGCCATAGTAGCAGCGATAGTCGGGTGAGAATCTCGACGGCCGAATGGATAAGGGTTCCTCAGCAATGTTCGTCAGCTGAGGGTTAGCCGATCCTAAGTCTTACCGCAATTCGAGTAAGACAAAAGGGAAGCTGGTTAATATTCCAGCGCCATCATAAACTAAAAGCCGACGCTTCGGGGTCGGTCGAGCCGGGCATTCGCCCGGTCGAACTGTCCAAATCCGTGGAAGCCGTAATGGCACGAAGCGGATGAACGGCAGGATAGGGAAACTCGACCCAACCTGGAGCCCGTGAAAAGGCAATTATGATGATCGTACCGAGAACCGACACAGGTGTCCATAGCGGAGAAAGCTAAGGCCTGTCGGGAATAACCGACGTTAGGGAATTCGGCAAATTAGTCCCGTAAGTTCGCGATAAGGGATGCCTGCCCCGGAATGGGGCAGGTCGCAGTGACTCGGGCGCTCGGACTGTCTAATAACAACATAGGTGACCGCAAATCTGAAAAGACTCGTACGGTCACTGAATCCTGCCCAGTGCGGGTATCTGAACACCTAGTACAATAGGACGAAGGACCCGTCAACGGCGGGGGTAACTATGACCCTCTTAAGGTAGCGTAGTACCTTGCCGCTTAAGTAGCGGCTTGCATGAATGGATCAACCAGAGCGCCACTGTCCCAACGTTGGGCCCGGTGAACTGTACATTCCAGTGCGGAGTCTGGAGACCCCCAAGGGGAAGCGAAGACCCTATGGAGCTTTACTGCAGGCTGTCGCTGGGACATGGTCGCTAATGTGCAGGATAGGTAGGAGTCGTTACACAGGTATCCGCGCTAGCGGATCACCGAGACATCACTGAAATACTACCCGTTAGTGACTGTGACCCTCACTCCGGGAGGAGGACACCGGTAGCCGGGCAGTTTGACTGGGGCGGTACGCGCTTGAAAAGATATCGAGCGCGCCCTAAGATGACCTCACTCGGGTCGGAGACCCGAGGAAGAGTGCAAGAGCATAAGGTCGTCTGACAGTGTTCTTCCCAACGAGGAACGCTGACGCGAAAGCGTGGTCTAGCGAACCAATTAGTCCCGCTCGATGCGGGCAATTGATGACAGAAAAGCTACCCTAGGGATAACAGAGTCGTCACCGGCAAGAGCACATATCGACCCGGTGGCTTGCTACCTCGATGTCGGTTCCCTCCATCCTGCCCGTGCAGCAGCGGGCAAGGGTGAGGTTGTTCGCCTATTAAAGGAGGTCGTGAGCTGGGTTTAGACCGTCGTGAGACAGGTCGGCTGCTATCTATTGGGGGTGCAAGGTGCTTGACGGGAACGTTCGTATAGTACGAGAGGAACTACGAATGGTTGCCACTGGTGTACCGGTTGTCCGAAAGGGCACGTGCCGGGCAGCTACGCAACAAGGGGTAAGAGCTGAATGCATCTAAGCTCGAAACCCACCTGGAAAAGAAGCACTATTAAGACCACTCGTAGAAGACGAGTTCGATAGACTCGGGGTGTACGCGCTGAGGCAACGAGGCGTTTAGCCCGCGAGCACTAACAGGTCGCCACTTAATCATACCGCATTACGGATGGACTTCGGAACGAGTCCAGGCGTAAACTGGATTGCACGTACATTACAGCACATACCACCGATAACTGGTGTTCACCACACACGGTGCCAGTGGTTCGATTCCACAGATCGGCGTTAAGGCGGCCAGAGCGGCAGGGTCACTCCCGTACCCATCCCGAACACGGAAGATAAGCCTGCCTGCGTTCCAGTGAGTACTGGAGTACGAGAGTCTCTGGGAGAGCTGACCCGCAAGGGTGACAAGGTACAGTCCCAGGACTGCCATCCATAGTACACGCAGGGTTTGTCCCGGTGGAATTGGAGAACAGTCCGTTATAACGGTCTGCCACCAGTGGTTCGCCGCCTCCATTCATACTTCATTCATCAAGCCTAGAGCGAGAGCTCTGGGCTTTTTTCATTTACAGACGGCGAGTGACAACGCTCACGTCTGGTGATTCGTCACAGACCGCTACGCTTAAGCGACTCACCCCTCTACCATGTGATGCGCCAAGGTGGCAGAGTCCGGCCAAACGCAGCGGCCTGCAGAGCCGCCCATCGCCGGTTCAAATCCGGCCCTTGGCTCTTCTGACCGAGTGCTACGAGGTCTGAGAGACATCTGGTCGATTTCGAACCCTGAGACGAGCGAAGTGAGTCTCACCGGTTCAAATCCGGCCCTTGGCTTTCTGTTGCGAACAAATTCGTGAGCGACAGCGCCTACCGGCGTTCTCCTCGGCCTGTCGCATGCGTTCTGGGTTGGAGATAAGTCCGTTAAGACTTCCGTAGTAGCACGTTATACACTCTCTATCTCTTGTTTGAACTGTTTTGGCGCATGCAGATTCTCGCCCAGAACCTGTTTGTTACCCATACTTTATCTACTTGAAACTGGATAGCATACGTGACAATGTCTGCGTCTTTGCTTTTATCTGCCCGTGCTTCGGTAAGGGTGTCCGTTGTCCGAAGAGGCGGTATGGTATGACCGCCGAGCGCGCTTCAAACCTGAGCGAACGCGCCGTCCGAACGGGGAGTATCGGCCTCATCGCTGCTGTTGGCACTATTTTAGCGGGCTTTGAACTCTGGCACACCGCTCAGATGCAGTCGCTTCTCGGTAAAGTTGTTCAGGCGGTGTTGCCGCTGACCATGGCGCTCATCCTCATCGCCGCCAGCTACGGGCTGTACCGAAGCGAGATTGAAACCGCCGAACTACGCAGAATCACCACCTGGTTCGTCATCGGTCTCCTTGGGATGTCGCTGGTAGTTGGTTAGGTTATCGGCCACCAGTTCATTCGTGGGATGGCGTTTCATCACTGGCAGTTCGTGGTTGTAGGCAGCATGACGGTGGGGGGGTTGGTTGGGTTGTTGATTGGGGTGTACGATGCGCACAGACGAATAGAACACCGCGCGGCCGAACAGACGAGGCAAGCGGTTGGTGCATCGAGAGACGGCATAGCCATCCTCACCGAGGCGGGCGAGTACGAACAGGTAAACCAAGCCCACGCGGAAGTGTACGGCTACGACGACCCCGAGGTGTTCATCGGACGGACGTTTCACATGTGCTACGAGGATGCAGAAGCCGTCCGCATCGAAGACGAGGTTTTGCCCGCGCTCTCAGAGACGGGAAGTTGGCGGGGCGAACTCACTGGCCTGCGGTGGGACGGGGAAACGTACCCACAGGAAATCACCTTCTCATCGCGGCCACAGGGTGGTTACATCTACGTCGTTCGCGACATCTCAGAGCGGGTTGAGTTCGAACAGCAACTCATCACTCGCGAGTTGCGGCTGCGGACGATTCTCGAAAATATGCCAATCATTCTGTTCGTCGTCTCTGCTGACCGCACGATTACCCTGGAGGTCGGCAAGGGCTTAGAACAGGTTTCACGTGAGCAAAACCAGCATGTCGGCTCGACTGTTGTAGACCTGTTTGGCACGGAACGCGAGATTACCGACGCGATCGAACGCAGCTTCGACGGTGCGTTCGTCGATGTGATACTCGATATGTGGGGCCGAACATATCAGGTATGGGGCCAACCTGTAGAGGAATCTGGTGAAATCACGAGCGTCATCGCCGTTGCAATGGACGTGACCGAGCGGCACAAACGTGAGCGTGGAATCAGCGCGCTCAACGAAGCGACGCAGGCGATGATGCAAGAACTTACCCACGAAGAGATTGCACAGCTTGCGGTTCTCACTGCACAGAACGACTTCAACCTCTCACGCCCCGGCATCTGGTTGCAAAGCGATGACGAATCCCTGAAGCCAGTTGCGTGGGCGACTACCGCTGACGTTTCGGCCGACGATTTGCCGACGTTCACCCCCGAAAGCGGTGCCGTGTGGGAGGCCTACGAGAGCGGTGAGATTCAGATTGCTGACGATGTCGAGCGCGGATTTGCGGACGCGGACACAGTTGGTGGTGAGTTAATCGTTCCGCTCGGTGAGTTCGGTGTGTTGGTCAGCGGTAGTTCAACCGCCCATCAGTTCGATGAAACAGACATGGTACTCGCACAGCTACTCGTCGAAAATACGCGGACCGCACTCGAACGGGCGGCGCGCGAAAAGGACTTACAGCGCCAGACAGAGCAGATGGAGTTTTTCAACTCGATTCTCCGTCACGACGTATTAAACGGGATGACGGTGATACGGTCGCGCGCCGAGTTCCTCGTAGAAGACCTCGACGCCGACCAGTCAAAAGACGCGGAGACGATTATCAATTGGAGTAACAACATCATCGGCATCGTCCGTCGGGTGCGAACCATCCTCGATACGCTAAGCGGTAATACAGACCCGAACCTCGAAGACACGTCCCTCTCGTTGGTGCTCAGAGATGAGGTCAACCGAATCCAAGACACCTACCCCGAAGTCGAGTTCGAGACCATCATCCCCGATGATATCATGGTTTTCGCAAACGAACTGCTCGGGGAGGTGTTCGGCAATGTTCTCACGAATGCAATAAACCACAACGACGAAGACGGACTCCGTATTTCGGTGACTGCAGCGGTGTCCGAAAACCGCGCCACGGTTCGCATCGCCGACAACGGCTGTGGGATTCCAGACGACCGCAAAGAGCGTATCTTCCGGCGCGATGAGACGGGCCACGCCAAATCGACTGGCTCTGGCTTTGGCCTCTTTTTCGTCGATTCGATGGTCACAGAGTACGGTGGTTCCATCTCGGTTGAGGACAACGACTCTGACGGAGCCGTGTTCGTGATTGAACTTCCGCTTGCCTAATGGCGGCTCGTTATCGAATTGTTTGCTTCGGATATTTCGAGACAAAGTATCAAGGGGTATGCATCCGTACACTGTGAGTATCATGGTTACTGCTGCGCAGCCAACCGTGCTCATCGTCGAAGATGAGTTAGACGTGGCCGAGACCTACGAGCGGTGGCTGGCAGCTGACTACACCGTCGTCCTTGCAACGTCCGGGAGCGAGGCACTCTCGAAACTCGACGATTCGGTCGATGTCGTCCTCTTAGACCGGATGATGCCGGAGATGTCCGGCGATGCGGTGCTCGAAGAAATCCGTTCGAGAGATATCGATTGCCGAGTGGCGATGGTGACAGCCGTAGACCCCGATTTCGACATCATCGAAATGGGCTTTGACGAATACGTCACGAAACCGCCCACACGCGACCAACTGCGTGACACCGTCGAACGCCTGCTCGCTCGCGGTGCGGTCGCAGGCGACTTACAACAGTATTTCTCGCTCGTCGCTCGCAAAGCCGCGCTCGAAGCCGAGTTCACCCGTCGCGTACTCGAATCGAACGAGGAGTACAACGACCTCGTCGCCCGAATCGAACGCGCGCGAGCGAACCTCGACACGTCGTTCGATGGGCTCTCATCTGATTCTGATTTTATTGGGGTGTTGCGTGCGATTGTCGACGACGACTCGTCTTCTGACACGTCGTAAGTCGGCTTACCAGATGGGCGCGAGCAGAATCACCACGGTGAGCGAGATGAAGATGAGCTTCAGCCCCGTGTTCACGGCGATGACTTTCGACCCGAACTCTGCGCCCCAGATGCCGTACTGGAACGGAATCGAGCGTTTGAACGTGGTGACGGCAAACGAGATGATGCTCCCGACGAGCATCGTCGCCACGGCCGCCCGCGCGGTGAACGTCCCGTTTTCGATGAGTGGGGCGAGCACAAGCGCGCCGTTGGTCGTATCGAGGGTGAGCACGGCGATAACCGGCACCGCCGCGCCGGGAAGCCCCACGGCTTCGACGAGCGGGTCTGCAAAGGCCGTGGCTGCGGCAACGTCGTAACGCGTGGTGAGGAACACGACCAGCGTGTAGATGATGGCGAGGCGCGGGACGATGTCGCGGAGTTTCTTGGCCGTGTTCGTGGCTGCGTCTGTGAGTTTCTCCGGGACTGACTGCGTTTCGACGTCCGGTGTCTCGATGGTATCGGGTCGCGCCGCGTGGTTTACGTTGCGCTCGGAGAGCAGGAGTGCACCCGCGCCGATTCCGACGAGGGTGATGGCGAGGGCGATGAGTGCCCGCGCGCCGACGTACATGAGGCCAACCCGGAGGCCGAGAATTGGGATGAGGACGGGCGCGTAGAAGGTGAAGATGTGCTGGGCAAAGCCGAAGAACGTGTTGATGGTGACCGCAACGAGAGTTGCCCGGTCGTCGAGCATGCCCGATTCGCGGAACTCTGCGAGCATCCCGTACCCGGCGGTGGTCGAGGCGGTCGTCGTCAGAATCGCGGTGCCGACTTCCTCGGGCAGGTTCGCGGGCTGGGTGAGCGGCCGCGAGAGCGCAGCAATTTTTCTGACCGCGCCAAAGGCAACGGCGAGGTTTGCGAGGAAGACGCCGATGGCGATAAATACCGAAATCTTCGCCACGCGCGGGCCGACGGTCCAGAGGAGGTCACCGAACTGCACGTGTGTCCTTCGGGACGAGCGGGGCAAATGTTCGTCGGTTCAGATAAAAATGCGGACGACGAGAAACAGGATGATGACCCCAAGCACGTCAGAGGCGTTCGTGACGACGGGAATCACCACGTCGTCGGGGTCCAGTTCGAAGCGGTAGGCTGCGTACGTCGCGATGAAGGTGATGACGACGGCCACCACCGCGAGGGTCGCCCCGCTCGTCACTGAGACGAGCAACACCGTCACCATCGGGAGGTCAGTGCCGACAGTCAGCCACGCGAGCACCCACGCACCGACGCCAACCACGGGGAAGACGGTGAGCGCGAGGCCGATTGTCGCAAGCGCGTTCCCGAGGAGGGTTTCGTCCGCCCAACCAAAGGAGAGCAGTCCGAGGTGAAATGCCGTCGAGAGTCGCGCGGCGAGGATACTTCCAAGATTCCCGGCGGTGCCGATGGTGACGGGGACGAGCACGAGCAGTGTGGGATACCGAAGCAGCGTGGTCTCGAACGTTCCGAGGACCAGCCCACTGCCGATTTCAACGAGGGTGAGCGGGAGTAAGACGGGGAGCATCGCACGAGTAATCGCCTTGACGGTCCACTCGGTGGGCATCTACCCACCCCCCAGCGCGAGGACGGTTCGCACGGCGAGCAACAGAAAGGCGAGACCGAACACGTCACCGGTCGTCGTCACGACGGGGCCAACGAGCGTGTCTGGATTGTGCCCGCGACGGTATCCCGCGAAGACGACGGTCACGACAACCCCCGAGAGCGCAATTCCAGAGAGTAGGCCCGCGATGAGCGCAATTGCGAGTAACGTTCCGAGCGGTGCGACCGGTCTCGATAACCCGCCGAGGACGAAAAACGTGAGCGACGCCGCGAACAGACTGGCTAAAATACCGTTGGCCATCGCTGCCGCCACTGCCGACTGGAGTCTGCGGTCGCCGTTGAAGACGTGGGGTTCGACAAGCCCTTGATGGAGGCCGGTTGCGAGGCGCGCCCCGAGCGAGCCGTAGACGTTCCCGCGGGTGGCGAGGAGGGCGGGAATCAACACGAGAAGACCGGCGACATCCTGCAGTTCGGCGCGCATCCCGCTCAAGACAACCCCGGCGAACAGGCCGCCCGCAACACTCGCAGTGAGCGCCGGGAGGGCTTCCCGGTACGCCTCTAGTGCGATGTCGCGGGCACTCATGGTCTGACTGTGCGCCCGCAGGGATAAAAAACCAGTTTACGGCGACTCAGAACGGCCCCATGCCGCCAAGCCCGCCCATGCCGCCACCGCCCTGTTTCTCCATCCGCTTCATCATCCGCTGCATGTCGCCGTCGCCCATGCCACCGAACTGCTTGAGCGTCTGCTCCATCATCTTGTGTTGTTGGAGCAGTTCACGCACCTTCTCCTCTGAGGTGCCAGAGCCACGAGCAATGCGTTTGACCTGGCTCGCGCTGATAGAACGGGGGTTCTCCAACTCGTTTTCGGTCATCGAATCCATGATAAACTCGAAGACGCGCATCCGGTCTTTGGTCACGTCCATCGCGTCGTCAGGGAGCTGGTCTTTCAGCCCGCCACCGAGGCCGGGAATCATGTCGAGCACTTGGTCTAACGGCCCCATCTTGTTCATCGCCTGCATCTGGCGGCGCATGTCGCGCAGGGTGAACTTGCCTTTCAGCATGTCCTCCGGGTCCCAGTCGTCGTCTTCGTCCTGGGTTTCCGCCATCGCGCGCTCGACGCGCTCGGTGAGTTGCTTCAGGTCGCCCATCCCGAGCAGCCGAGAGATGAAGCCACTCGGCTCGAAGCGTTCGATGTCTTGGACCGTCTCCCCCATCCCGAGGAAGGCAATCGAGGAGTTCGTCTCCTTGACCGCGGTGAGCGCACCCCCACCTTTCGCCGTCCCGTCGAGTTTCGAGATGATGACGCCGTTTATTCCAACCGACTCGTCGAACTGCTGGGCCTGCTCTTTTGCGCCCTGCCCGATGGCCGCGTCAAGCACGAGCAGCGAGCGGTCCGGGTTCACAGCCGCACGAATCTCCTCAATTTCTGCGATGAGGTCGTCCTCTAAGGCGTGGCGACCGGCCGTGTCCACGATTTGCACGTCGGCGTCGCTCGTCGCCTCGAGGCCCTCGCGGGCGATTTTGACAGGGTCTTCTTCGTCAGGGTCGCCGTAGAAATCGACTTCCGCCCGGCGGCACATCTCTTTGGCCTGGTCGTAGGCACCCGGCCGGAAGGTGTCGGTCTGGATGACCGCGGGGCGCAGGCCTTTCTTCGAGAACCACCACGCCATCTTCGCGGCGGAGGTCGTCTTCCCCGACCCCTGCAGCCCCGCGAGCATGATGGTCTGTTTTTCGAGCGGGAGTTCCGTGCTCTCGCCGACGAGGTCTACGAGTTCTTCGTAGACGATTCGCAGGACGTGGTCGCGCGCGGAGGTGCCTCCCGGCGGTTCTTCCTCCAGTGCGCGTTGTTTGATGTTGTCGGAGAGTTCCATCACGAGGCCGACATCGACGTCGGCCTGCAGGAGAGAACGCTGAATCTCCTTGACGATCTCCTCGACATCCTCCTTGCTGAGACGAGATTTACCGCGGAGTTTGTCGAGGGTGCCCCGAAGGGAACTCCCGAGATTGTCAAGTACCATGTTACGCGAGCCTAGGCGGTCGAAGTGATAAAGGCTTTTTCTCGGGCGGTGGCCCCGAGATTATGCGCCAAGGAGGCGCTCGAGCATCTGTTCGGGGTCGAACCGCTCGATATCGTCGTACCCCTGCCCGACGCCGAGGAAAAGAATTGGCTTGCCCGTGACGTGTGCGATGGAGATGGCCGCGCCGCCGTTCGAGTCGGCGTCGGCTTTCGTCAAGATTGCGCCGTCGATGGCCGCGGCGTTGTTGAACGTCCGGGCGCGCTCGACGGCGTCTTGTCCGGCCACTGCTTCGTCCACGAAGATAGTCATGTCCGGCCCGACGACGCGGTCGATTTTTTCGAGTTGCGCCATCAGGTCGTTGTTCGTGTGCAATCGACCGGCGGTGTCACCGAGCACGACGTCGATGTCGTTTGCCTTCGCGTACTCGACGGCGTCGTAGATGACGGCCGTCGGGTCGCTGCCCTGGTCGTGGGTGATGATTTTCTTCTCGAGGAGGCGCGCGTGCTCTGCGAGCTGCTCGTTTGCACCCGCCCGATACGTGTCGCCGTTCGCGAGGACCGTCGAGAGGCCCTGCTTCTCGAAGTACTTCGAGAGCTTGGCGATGGAGGTCGTCTTCCCGACGCCGTTTACACCGGTGAAGATGATGACGACGGGCTTGTCCGCCTCCCGAACTCGCTGGTTGAAGTCAAACTGCCCGACGCTAATCACGTCGTAGAGTGCGTCGTGCAGGGCTTCTTCGACGATGTCGCCCGTCGATTGCCCGCGGACGCGCGTCTCGCCGACGAGTTTCTCACGGATGCGGTCTAAAATCTCCTCTGCGACGTTCATCTCCACGTCGCTTTGGATGAGCGCCATCTCCAGATTCCAGAGCGGGTCTTCTAAATCCTCTTCGTCGATGACGACTCGACCGGTGGCGAACAGCTTCGCGCGCTCGCCGAGGCTTCGACCGTTCGTTTCCTCGGCTTCATCGGCCTCGCCGTCCGGTTCGACTGCCGTCTCTCGCTCGGATTCGGCGGCTTGCGCTGGCTCGGACTCCGCTTCCGGTTCAGCCTCCGCTGGCTCCGGCTCTGTGTCCGTTTCCGGCTCAGACTCCGGTTCTGGCTCCGGCGTCGCGTCTGGTTCGACAGATTCCGGTTCGGACGCGGCGGCGTCCTGCGCCGCCTGCTCCTCGACTGCGTCCGTATCGGCTGCTGGCGAGTCGTCGGCGTCTGCTTCGACTTCGGCCGACTCCTCGACGTCCTTTCGGAAGCTCGAAAGCTTCTCTTTTAGTCCATCGAACATCCTGCCTTATTCTTCGTCGCCTTCGCCCTGCTGTTGCATCTGCTGCATCTGCTGTTGCATCTGCTGTTGTTGCATCTGCTGGGCCTGCTGCTCTAACTGCGAAGACTGCTCTTCGATTTCTGCGACTTCGTCCTGCAGCTCGCTGATTTCTTCGTCAACCGTCTCCTTCTTGTGCTTCAGCGTCTCGACTGCGTCTTCCTGCTCGCGCTCTGCGGCGTAGCCACCGCCGAGGGTGACGACGACTTCGTCGATGTCCTGAATCTCTGCGCGGAGGTGCGCGCCGCCGCCGAGTGGCACCTGCACCGTCGAGCCGGATTCTAAGAGTTCGAGGGCTTCGATTGCCTCGTCCATCGACTGTTTTGCTTCGCGCTTCTGTTCGATTTCGGCTTCGACTTCTTGGCGCTCTTCGTCCAGCGCTTGAAGCTGCTGGGAGAGCTGCTGCATCTGCTGTTGGGCGCTCATGCTGCGACCTCCTCTGCCGCTTCGACGGAATCAATGGTGATTTTCGTTCGGTCGAGACCGTGTTTCGAGCCGAACTGCGTGAAAATGCGCTCTTGGGCAACGTTCTCGTTTGGCGCGTCGATTGTCTTGGTGTACGACTCCCAGCCACGGCTCGTCTTGAACTGACCAGTCACGGTGAATTGACTCATGGAACAACTTTCGGAGAGCGAGCGGGAAGTATCTTCCCTTCTCTTCACGAGCGAATGTCGCCTCGACTGCAGTGGGGTGCCAAGAAAAGTGGCTCCCGCCCAGCGGGCAGGCAGTTACGCGATGTAGCCAAGGGCGTCTTCGATACGGCCGAGTTCGGGGCCGGTCGTATCTTTTCCGGCGACGTAGCCGGTGTCGTTTGCGATGAGTCCGGAGCCAACGAGCGGGGCACCGTAGTTGATGGTGCCGATGTCGGCGGGGACGCCGAGCAGGGCTTCGATTGCGTCGAGTTCCTGATCGGTCGCTTTCGGGTGACAGAGGACGCCGTTGTTGGTGGCAACCGCCGCCGCGCCAACGGTTCTGACGCCTGCGAGGTCGCCGCGTTCGACGGGCACAGAGAGGCCGTCGCGTACCGCTTCGACCGCCTCATCGCTGAGGTCGGGGTGGACGTACGCACCGGTGTCGTTTGCGAGAATCACGTTTCCAGCGGCGTTGATGCGCCCGGGCAGTTCGTACACCGGGACGGAGACGCTGTCTGCGAGACGCTCGTATTCGTACTCACTGATGCGGCTCGAAACGAGCAGGCCGTTTTCGTTTCCGGTGACGAGTGCGCCGAGCGCGCCCGACCCGCCGACCGTCGTTTGCACTATTTCGACGCCGAGTTCGTCTGCGATGTCGGAGACGAGGGCGTCATCGACGTCGGGGCGAACGACTACGCAATCGTCAGTGGCCCGCGCAAAGATACCGACGTACGCGGAACCAGAGAATGCCGCACGAAGCACAGCGTTACTCTGCCGGTTCGGCTTCGACGATGCGAGCGCCGTCCTCTTCGAAGCGTGCTGCGCGAACGCGGAGTTTGCGCGGCGGACGCTTCTGACCCTGAGACCAGATGGCCTCGTTGATAGCTGGGTCGAGGCGGACGTCTTCTGCGTCGACTTTGAAGTTCTTCGCGAGGTGTTCGCGGATGATTTTCATCGCGCGGTTTGCTCGCTGGTGCTTTGCTACTGCCGTCACGTCACGAAGCGGCACCGTGATGATGCGCTCCTCGAAATCGCTTGCGCTCATGATTATTCGTCAGTGTCGCTTCGCCGCCAGCTGCGGCGCTTGTAGTTCTGTCGGACTTCCATGTCCGTCTTCATCATGACCCACGCGGGAACGCGCGTGTTCTGGCGAGTGAGTTTGGCCAGGCGCTTTTTCTTGGCCTTCGACTTCTTGCCCATAGTACACGGGCGTACCCCTTGATGGCTTAAATTCTTGTTCCTTTGACTCTGACCACCCTCACTGGTTCAGATGAACGCGAGGGGAACCATGATGAGCACGCCAATCACGAGCCCGGAGACGAGCTCAGTCCGCCCACCGCCGGGCACTGCCTTGCCCAGTTCGAGCGCCTCGGGGATGAACTCAGAGAAGACGAGGTAAATCATCGCCCCTGCCGCGAAGCCAAAGCCGAAGGGAAGGAACTCGCGGGCGATGCGGACGAAGTAGAAGGCGAGCACCGCACCAATCGGCTGGGGAAGGCTCGAAAACACGGCCCACCAGACCATCCGCCACTTCGAGACGCCCATCGACTGGAGCGGGATGGAGATGGCGACGCCCTCGGGGATGTTGTGAATCGAGATGGCGACGGTCATGAAGATGGCGAGCAGCGGCACGCTGAATCCGAGGAGAGAGAAGCCACCGTCTAAATTCAAATCGGCGAACGAGACACCGATGGCCACGCCTTCTGGAAACGAGTGGACGGTGAGAATCCCGAGAATCAACAGCAGTTTGCGAAAGTCAGCCTGCTCATAGCGCTTTGGCGAGACTTCGACTCCCGAGATGATGCGGTGGCTCACGATGACGAGCACGACGCCCGCGAGCAGTCCAATCCCGAGTTCCATCGGTGTCCCGTTCGCAAGCCCCTCGCCGATGAGCCCGAACAGCGACGCAGATATCATGATACCCGACGCAAGCCCCCACAGCGCGACGTTCCATCGGTCGCTCACGCGGTCGACCAGAAAAAACGGCAACGCACCGATGCCCGTCGCCAGCGCGGTGATGAATCCCGCGACGAACACCAAGGCGAGATTCTCGAAGAAACCCATACGCCTCCTTGTGCTGGCGCGGGCTTAAGAATTATCACACAGTTGAAGAGTTTTGGCTGGCCTAAATCAGTTCGACGCGCGAGCGCGTGACGTATATCGGGCCGTCGTCCGCAAGCAGACTCTCTTTGAGTCGCACCTCGGTCACCTGCATCGACCCGGCGTGAACGTCGGCTTCGAGTGCGCGCTGTACCGTCTCTTTGCCGCCGCCGTGGCGCATTCGCCCGAGGGTGACGTGCGGCGTAAATTCGTGGCTCTCTGGTTCGAATCCCTCTTCGATGAGGCGGCGCTCGATTGCTTCGTAGAGTCGCGTGAGTTCTTCTGCACCCTCACCCACGCCGAGCCACACGACGCGGATGTACTCTGCGCTCGGAAACGCGCCAAGCCCCTCGAACGTGGCGCGGAAGGGGCGGATGGCCGCGGTTCGCACCGCGTCTTCGAGGGCGGCTTCGATGTCACCAACGCCCTCTTCGCTGACCTCACCGAGGAATTTCAGCGTGATGTGGGCCTGTCCGGGGGCCACGAGGTCGAGGCCGCTCGCCGCCGAAAACGGTTCTTGGGCGGCGGCCACCGTCTCTTCGAGCCCTTCCAGGTCGATGCTCACGAACAGTCGCATACCCAATCGTTCGCCGGTCGAGACGATTACTCTGCGGGTCACTGTGGCGTAGCCCTTAATGCGCGTGATTGCCTACGCCCGGCAATGACCGACCCCGACCGCGACCACCACCGGTTCTCGGAGGGACAGGGATTCTCGGACCCGTACGACGAGTTTGACCTCGACCCACCCGAACTGAAAGTTGACCCTTCGAAGGTTGACCCGGTTGACGCGCGCGTCCTCACCGACCTGCTCGACCAGCGCCAGCTCGCGACAGACAACGTCGATGCGCCACAACTGCTCGAAGTCGGCCTCGGCTACATGCAGATCAACCGCTACGAACAGGCGACCGACGCCTTCGGGCGGGCCGCACAGTTCGCAGACGACGACCTCACCGCCCAAGAAGCGTGGGTGAACAAGGGCGTCGCCCACGCCGAACTCGAAGAGTTTGACGAGGCAATCGGCGCGTATCAGGAAGCCCTCTCGCTCGACGACCGCTCAGAACACGCCGCGAGCGCCGAGACCAACCTCGCCTACGCGCTCTGGGAGTTCGGCCGCCCAGAACAGGCACTCGAACACGCAGAACGCGCCGTCGAAATCGACCCACGCTTCCCACAGGGCTGGTACAATCGCGGCTTCTTCCTCCTCGAACGCGGTCTCGCAGACGAAGCGCTCAACTGCTTTGACAACGCCGTCCGCCTCGGCTTCCGGAGCATCGACCTGTTAGAAGAGAAAGCCCGCGCCCACGAGAAAGTCGGCGAAGACGACCTCGCAGAGCAGTTCGCCACAGAGGCAGAAGAGCTGCGCCAAGAGGCAGAACGCAAACTGGTCGACGAATGATTGTAAACGAGCGCGAAACCCCGGAAGGCTTGCTCGTCTCTATCTGCGATGCGGACATCCTCGGCGAGACGTTCTCCGAGGGCGATGTCACCATCTCGGTGAGCGAGAGCTTCTACGGCGGCGAGGAGATGACCGAAGCGGGAGTCATCGCAAGCCTTCGCCGGGCAACGGTCGCAAACATCGTCGGCACGCGCTCGATTGCGCTCGCGGTCGAACACGGCTTCGTCGATGAGAGCACGGTGCTCACGATTGGCGACACCCGCCACGCACAGGTTCTCCGTCTCGGCTAACCGCTCGATTTCACGGTCCCTCTCTGTTTTCGTTGTCCCCACTCTCCCGCCGTCTCACGGCGTTTTCGCGCGTTTCAGCCGTCGAAGCAACCGCCGACCGAAGGAAAGTTCAGTCTCCGCTTCTAACTCTCAGCCAATGGGAACCCAAGAGTCAGCACCACTCGACGTCGCGCGTTTGCGGGAGGATTTCCCGATTCTTTCGCGGACCGTCGGGGACGACACGCCGTTGGTGTATCTCGACAACGCCGCGACCAGTCAGACGCCAAACCGCGTCATCGACATTTTCGGAGACTACTACCGGGGGTATAACGCGAACGTCCACCGGGGCATCCACTATCTGAGTCAGGAGGCCTCCATCGCCTACGAGGAGGCCCACGACCGCGTTGCGGAGTTCGTCGGCGCGGACGGCCGCGAGGAGATGATTTTCACGAAGAACACGACCGAGAGCATCAACCTCGTCGCCTACGCGTGGGGGCTGAACGAACTCGGTGAAGGCGACAACGTCGTGCTCACGGAGATGGAACACCACGCCTCGCTCGTCACGTGGCAGCAGATTTGCAAGCGGACGGGCGCGGAGGTGCGCTATATCCACGTCACCGACGACGGGAAACTCGACATGGAGCACGCGCGAGAACTCATAGACGACGACACCCAGATGGTGAGCGCCGTCCACATCTCGAACGTCCTCGGGACGGTGAACCCCATCTCCGACCTCGCCAAACTCGCTCACAACCACGACGCCTACATCTTCGCAGACGGCGCACAGGCCGTCCCGAACCGCCGCGTGGACGTGAAGGATTTAGACGTGGACTTCTACGCGTTCTCGGCGCACAAGATGTGCGGGCCGACGGGCGTTGGTGGCCTCTATGGCAAGAAAGCCATCCTCGAAGACATGGAGCCGTTCCTCTACGGCGGCGAGATGATTCGGAAGGTCACCTACGAGGATTCGACGTGGAACGACCTGCCGTGGAAGTACGAGGCGGGGACACCACTCATCGCGGAAGGCATCGCCTTCGCTGAGGCGTGTGACTACTTAGATGACATCGGGATGGACAAGATTCAGGCCCACGAACACCAACTTGCCGAGTATGCGCTCTCGCGCTTTGCAGAGTTCGATGACGTGACCACCTACGGGCCGGGTCTTGGCGAAGACCGCTCTGGGCTCGTGGCGTTCACGCTCGACAGCGTCCATGCCCACGACCTCTCCAGTATCGTCAACGACTACGGTGTGGCCATCCGCGCGGGCGACCACTGTACGCAACCGCTCCACGACCGACTTGGCATCTCTGCGTCGGCTCGTGCGTCGTTCTATCTGTACAACACGCGCGACGAAATCGACGCGCTCGTAGACGCCGTAGACGCCGCTCGCGAACTCTTTGCTGATATCTAATCGGTTCTACTGGCTTACAAACTTTTGAAAAACGCGCACGATAAACCCCAGACACCCCTCCTTGTTTCCGCTCCCATCCCCATGAGCCAGTGTGGTAAATCGTTCCCCAACGAGCCACAACGGTTCACCCCCATGAACCTCCCCCCTGTTGCTGTATGATCCTTTTCGCGCCCCCCACGCGAACTCGGTCTGAAACCGAGACAGACTCAGCAGTTTGCTGCAATTCCCCCTAATTTCCCTCAGTTGATACCTCATCCCAAGAACTCGGAATCTCTGGTATCAACCTAATAATGAACCTAATAGATAATAAAGCTATTGTTAATTTATCATTCTTGATAAGTAGAATCTGGGGCTTTCAGACTTTATTCCACACACTATCGGTTATTGATGTATTTATATATATTTTTCCAGACTGTTTCTACACGCACGTTTTTGGCTGCGGAATCCTTTTAGGGCGCTCTCTCATACTCAGGACAATATGGGACTGGGTTCGGACATGTACCGACAGCAGATTCTCGACCACTACAAAAACCCGCGTAACTACGGGAATTTGGAGAATCCGACGTTCACCCACGTCGGCGAGAATCCGCTGTGTGGTGACGAGATTAGTATGGACGTCGTCTTAGACGAGGACGAGGAAACGATCGTCCGCGTTGCCTTTACTGGCGACGGCTGTGCCATCAGTCAGGCAAGCGCCAGCCTCCTCTCACAGAAACTGCCGGGGATGACCGTAGACGAACTCGAAGCCTTAGACCGCGACGACATGATCGACCTGCTCGGCGTTGACATCAGCCCGATGCGCGTAAAGTGCGCCGTGCTCGCAGAGAAAGTCGCCCAAGACGGTGCGGAGATTTACTTCGGCGAGAAAGAACTCGATAAGACCGTCACCGAAGAGTAGTCGCGCACGCCGAAAGCAGTTGTTTTCAGTTTTCACTCACGGGAGCGACGCGAACGAGAAAAATAGAGCCGGCTTATTCTGGTTTCAGCCCTTCGCCTTCGACGCGCATGACCGCTTCGCCGTCGGGGAGGTTCGGGGCGTCTACGAGGCGGACGATACGCTTCGTCCCCTTCGACTTGCGCAGGTACATCCGGAACGTCGAGGTGTGGCCAAGGATGTTCCCACCGATTGGCTGGGTTGGGTCGCCGAAGAACGAATCGGGGTTCGAGGAGACCTGATTGGTCACGAGCACGGCGGTGTTGTTGAGGTCGCCAACGCGCATCAGGTCGTGGAGGTGTTTGTTGAGTTTCTGCTGGCGCTGGGCGAGTTGGCCACGGCCAACGTACTCAGCACGGAAGTGGGCGGTAAGCGAGTCCACACAGAGCAGGCGCACCGGCCACTCGGTGTCCTGTGAGTCGCCTGCGATCTCCTTTGCTTTCTGGGCGAGCAGCATCTGGTGGTTCGAGTTGAACGCCTTCGCGACGTGGATGTGGTCTAAGAAGTCCTGGATGAGCAGCTCCATGGCTTCGTCGTCGCCGGGGGTGCCCTCGATTTCACGATTCTCCATGGCCGCGGCGAGGATTTCGTCGTCGAGGCCGCGGACCATGTCGTCGATACGCTCTGGGCGGAAGGTGTCCTCAGAGTCAATGAAGATGGCGCTGCCACCGAGACCGCCGAACTCGCGGGGAAGCTGGACGTTCACCGAGAGCTGGTGGGTGATCTGGGACTTCCCGGCACCGAACTCGCCGTACACTTCGGTGATGGATTGTGTCTCGACACCGCCACCGAGGAGTTCGTCTACCTCTGGGACGAGCCAGCTCAGCTTGCCGATTTTCTGGCGTCGTTCGAGCACCGAGGAGCCGGTCTCGAAGCCGCCGATGTCCGCGGTTTTGCGCGCGGCGTTGATGATGTCTGCGGCGGTTGACTCGCCGATGTCCGCGGTGTTCGACAGTTCGCCGGGACTTGCGACTGCGATGGATTGGAACGTGTCGAACCCGGCTTCGATAAGTTTGTCTGCGGTTGCCGGACCGACACCAGGGAGACTCTCAAGATCGACGTCTTTTGCCATACTCCGTCCTTTTTCTCACAGGGGTATAAAGCCTCGTTAACAGGAAGGTGAAAGTGAAACTGCCGGGTGTTGAACTGGTGGTTTCGCCTCCCACGCAAAACTATTTCCACGAAAACTCAGGCCGTTATTCCCACGGGTGGCGACCCGGCGTACTCGGCCAGAGCGGATACCAGTACTCTTTCTCGGGTTCGAGTTCGAGCTCGCCATCGAGGACGCTTTCGAGTTTAAACTCGACGCTCGAGTCGTGTTCGCTGCTCCCTTTTGGCGCGAACGGGTAGTACGCTCCGCGCCGGAACGAGTAAATCCAATAGGCTGGTTGGCCGTCTTTCTCGAAGCCGAACAGCGCGGCGAGCAGGCGCGAACCGTAGTCGCGCTCGATGAACGTGTCCGCGGCGAAGTGGATGCTCGTCACGAGGTCTTCTGGGTCGTCGTCTTCGAGCACCACCCACTCGTAGCCGTGGTCGTCTTTCTGGAACGATACGTCCGTCCCGGTCTCTTCTTTTCCGGCGTGGAGGATGTCGTCCACCTCGCGCACCGTATCGGCGAAGTCGGTGTTATCGACGCCCGCAAAACAGAGCGCAGCCTGCACGGCGGGGTCGAAGCCGAGGTCTGCTTCCATCGTGAGATACGCCGTACTCATGCCGAACAGGTCGTCCGGGTCTGCGGCGCGCATCGAGTCGGCTTCGGCGCGCATCCCGAGCACTTCGCGGAGCGTGTCGAGAAAGCCCATCTATGCGAGTTCCATCTCGCGTTCGAGTTCGCGGAGTTTCTCGATGCGCTTTTCCATCGGCGGGTGCGTGCTCGCAATCCGCCCGATGAAGCCGCTCTTGATGGGGATGATGAAGAACGCGTTCATCTCAGCCTGTTCGCGCAGGTCTTTCTGTGGGACGCGCTCCATCCCGCTCGAAATCTTCATCAGCGCAGAGGCGAGCGCAGAGGGCTTGCCCGTGATGATTGCGCCGCCGCGGTCTGCTGCGTACTCGCGGTAGCGCGAGAGCGCGCGGATGAGCAGGAACGACACGACCCAGACGACGAGCGAGACGAGAATGGCCACGATGACCGGCGCGCCACCGCCGTCGCGGTTGCGGCCGCCACCACCGAACAGCCAGCCCCAGCGGACGATGAGGAACGCAATCGTCGAGAGGAACGAGGCGATGGTCATGACCATCACGTCGCGGTTTTTGATGTGCGCGAGTTCGTGGGCGAGGACGCCCTCTAACTCGTCGTCGTCGAGCGTGTCCATGATGCCCGTGGTGACCGCCACGGCGGAGCTCTTCTGTGAGCGCCCCGTCGCAAACGCGTTTGGCACGCGCGAGTTTGCGATGGCGATTTTCGGTTTCGGGAGGTCGGCCTGCTGTGAGAGCCGGCCAATCATTCGGTGGAGTTTCTCTGCCCGAGGCCCATCGTTCTCATCGACGACCTTCGCGCCCATCGTGTAGAGCGCCAACTTGTCGCTGAAGAAGAACTGGGCGAACATGAAAATCCCCATCATCATGACGATGAGAATGAGACTGTCAAAGTACAACGTCAACACGCCGATGAAGACGATGTAGAGGGCAAACAGCAGGAACATGGTGAGCGCCATGCGCCCGCGCAGGCCCCAGTCTGGCTTCCAATTCATGGCTGGTCGTAAGTGACTCGCGAACTAAAGCTTCCCTGTTATACCGTCGCACGGTTTGCCCGGCGTGACGCGGCGTTTTTACCGCCTGAACCGCGTAGAACTACCAATGACCGATTCGCGCGCCTTCTGTCCACGCTGTGGGGAGACGATGGCCCCACCCGAAGAGCCCCGTCCGGGTGAGCCAGTGGACCCGGACGCGAAGCTCTGTGACGATTGCTACTTCGAGAACTTCGAGTTCGTTTCTGCCCCAGACCGCATCGAGGTGCTCGTCTGTGCCCACTGCGGAGCGCTCCACCGAAAAAGCGCGTGGGTGGACGTTGGCGCAGACGACTACACCGACATCGCCATCGAAGAAGTCTCGCGGCATCTGCAGGTACACATCGACGTCGAAGACGTAAACTGGGTGGTTGAACCAGAACAGGTAGACCAGAACACCATCCGGATGCACTGTTATTTCACCGGCGTCATCCGCGACACGCCCGTCGAAGAGGAGGTGATGGTGCCCGTCAAAATCTCGCGCCAGACCTGTTCTCGCTGCGGGAAAATCGCCGGGAGCTACTACGCGAGCACCGTCCAGATTCGCGGGCGAAATCGCACGCCGACTCCCGAGGAGATGAATCGCGCAGAGGAAATCGCAAACGAAGTCGTCGCGAACATGCAAGACACCGGCGACCGCGAGGCGTTCATCACCGAGACCAAACGCACCGACGACGGCCTGAACGTCAAGGTTTCGACCAACAAAATCGGGATGAAAATCGCCCGCCGGGTGGTAAACGAGTTCGGCGGCTCCTACTCCGACTCGGAAACGCTCGTCACCGAGGACGAAGACGGCAACGGCGTCTACCGCGTCACCTTCGCCGTCCGCCTGCCGCCGTTTACCCCCGGTGACGTTATCGACCCCGACGACGACGATGGGCCGGTGCTCGTAAAGAGCGTCCAAGGCCACCTGAAAGGCGTTCGTCTCACCACGGGCGACCCGTTCGAAGCGCCCTTCGGCGACGAGGAAGCCGCGAGCGCGAAGAAGGTCGGCTCGGCTGACGACGCCGAAGAAACCACGCTCGTCACCATCGAAGACGAACACGCCGTACAGGTGTTAGACCCGGAAACGTTCGAGTCGAAAACCATCTCGCGGCCGTCGTATCTCGACCCCGACGCCGCGATGGTGCCCGTCCTCAAGAGCCGCGCCGGCCTCCACATCCTCCCCGACGATGCGTGACCTCGCGGCCGTCGTCGCAAAACCCGACGCGGAAGCCGCTATCGCCTCGCTCAAAGCCGAAGGCGTCTACGACGACGCGCGAAAAGTCGTCTCTCACGACGACGAGGCCGTCGAACTCCCGATTCTCACCGCCCCGAGCGAAACCGCCGTGTTCGACGTGATTCGCCAAAAAACTCCAGCGCGGCGCACTCGAACCCTCGAAGACATTCTCGCCGCAGATGGCTGGACGGACGCGGAACTCGAACTCGCGCCCACCTCGTGGGCGGTCATCGGGTCGGTCGTCCTCGTCAAACTCGCTGACGACACGCCACGCCCCGAAGAAGTCGGCGAGGCACTCCTCTCGCTCCACGGCGAGGCGGAAACCGTCCTCTCACGCGAGGGCATCTCGGGTGAACTCCGCGAACCGTCTTCCACGGTTCTTGCGGGCACGGGCGACACCGAAACCATCCACACCGAACACGGCACGAAGTACGCACTCGACCTCTCGCAGGTGATGTTTTCGCCGGGCAATCAAGCAGAGCGTGCCCGGATGGGTACGGTCGTCGAACCAGACGAGCGCGTGTTCGATATGTTCGCCGGCATCGGCTACTTCACCCTCCCGATGGCCCGCGCTGGGGCACACGTCACAGCGACAGAACGCAACCCGAACTCCTTCAAATTCCTCGCCGAAAACGCCATGCTCAACGACGTGACCGACCGCGTGGACGCCATCCTCGCAGACTGCCGCGACGTGGACGTGTCCGCAGAGCGCGTCGTGATGGGCTACTACGACGCCCACGAGTATCTGGACGCCGCGCTCGCCGCACTCGAATCTGGAGGGACGCTCCACATGCACGCGACGACGCCCGAGAAACTCCTCTGGGACCGCCCTATCGACCGACTCACCGACGCCGCCGAGAAAGCGGGCCGCTCAGTGGAAGTGCTCGACACGCGCAAAGTCAAAAGTCACAGCGAGGGCGTCTGGCACGTCGTCGTAGACGCGCGAATCGACTAGACTACTCGCTCCAGATGTCGGAAAGCGGGTGATCTTCGAACGACTTGTTTTTCGAGTTCCCTTTTCGCCGCGAGCGTGAGCCACCTGACTGCGACGACCGGGACGCAGACGAGGAGGTAGACGACGAACCCGATGATGAACCAGACGATTGTGTTGAACTGCGCGTCGGCGGCCGTTTTGCCTGCCGCGAGGGACTGCCGAACTTCTCGCCCGCAGCGGCTTTCCCGTCGAACTCGGGAAGGTCGGGGACGCTCATCGCATCCACCTGCTCTTTGAACCACGGTGGCATGTCCGATTTCGCGCGTTCGAACAGGTCGAGTAAACTCGAATCCGCGAGATAGGTCGCGCCGTAGTCGTCTGGCGCTCTGACCACCCGGCCACAGCCCTGAATCACGGTGCGGAGCGCGGCGCGGTGATACCACGCCCACTGTCCCTCTTCGAGGCGACGAGCCACCCGCGAGTCTGCGGTGTTCAAGTATGGTGCTTTACAGAGCACCTGCCAGCGCGCGAGGTCGCCTTTCAGGTCGAGCGCCTCTTCCATTTTCACCGAGAGAAACACGTCCGGGTCGTCGGTTGCCTTCCAGATCTCCAAGTCCTCGTTACGATTTTCGCGGCTGTGGGCTTGGACGCGACCACTCACACCAAACTCCCCAAGCATTCGCTTTAACTCGGCTTGAATCGCGTACGAGTGGGCGTGAACGATGCCCTTCTTGTCGGGGTGTTTTTGCATCAATTGGACGATGAGACGGGCGATTTTCGGGAGCGTCTGCTTTCGGTGCTCGTAGGTCATCTTCCCCTGTGTCACGTCGTAGAGCCGCCGGTTTTCGAGCGGGAACGTGTGGGGCACGTCCACCAGTGCGACCTTCTTCGGGTCGAGACCGACCTGCCGACAGAACGCCTCCCGATTGAGAATCGTCGCCGAAAGGAGCGCGAACTTGGTGCCTCTGTCCCAGACGGTGTGGCGAAGATACCGTTCCGGGTTCATCGGTTTGATGGTGACGCCACCGCCCTCGCCGTCCGGTTGGTCGACCACCCACGTCGTCGGGCTCTCGGGGTTGCGATAATCTTCAACGAACCACTTCAGGTCGCCAATGAGCTTTTGCAGGCGGTCGCGCTCTGCGACCTCTTTGGGTGAGAGTTCGATTTTTCGGATGAGTTCGTCCTTCCGGCGGGTGCAGATGTCTTTCACCCCATCGGCGAACTGCACGGCGCGGTCGAGGCCGTCTACTTCGGGAACCTTCAGGTGCTCCCAGACCGGGACTGTGCGGGGCTGGAGGTCGATAGTCGCGTACATTTCTGCCCACTCTGCGAGGCCGTGGGCTTCGTCTATCACGACCACGTCACGCTGGCCAAACGCTTCGGTGCCTGCGGTCTGCATGAAATAGGCGAGCGTCATCGCTGCAATCGAGCGATTCGCCGCGATGGCGCGGTCAGAAAAGTACGGACAGCGGTGTTTGACATTGCAGTCAAATCCCTTCTCGCGGGCGCAGGGCGCTTGATTGACGGGCGTGGTCGATTCGCCCGGTAGGATGCACTTGTAGTTGCCTTTCCCGCGAATTATCTGTAAATCTTCGAGGAGCGCGTCGCCCGACACGTCGTCTAATTGCGACACCTGCGGGGTGGTGTAGTACGCCCCAATCGGCCGGGTCGGGTCGCCTTCGCCCGGTTTGCGGGCACACCCGGCGATGGCGCGGGCGAGCAGCGACTTGCCACTGCCCGTGGGGGCGCGCACGAGCACCACGTCGTTGCCCGCCTCGTAGGCCTGCTTGATGTCGAGGAGCGCTTGCTTCTGGGCACCGCGATACGACGGTGCAGGAAACTCGTCTAAAATGCGCTCCGGGTTCACGGTAGAACGCTCTGCCCGCGCGGGGAAAATACCACCGAACCCACTAGAGCGCCTCTACGTCCTCCGCGGTGGCGGCCGCCGGGAGCTGCTCGATGCACTCGAAACAGAGGAAGTACTCGCGGCCGTCTTCGTATTCGAGCGTCATCCCGTCTGACGGCCCGTAATCGAACGACCAGAGGTCGCCAATGCCGCCGGCTATCTTGACTTTGCGCCCGCACGCCTCACACGACCGTCGTGCCATACCCCATTGACTCGCTCCATGGGTAAAGCAATATCCCGTCTTCCACCCACCCAATCTCTCGTCCACCGATTTTTCACCAATATCGACACATTGCGGTCGAAACCGACCGCAAGCGCGATAACTCAAACCGGTATTTGATGTTAGGCAATCGCTATTTGAGTCTCTCTCCTTACTACATCCTGAGCAGTTCGCTCAGAGACTACCATGGTTCGCCTAACGCCGTTTCGCATCGTGACGCTCTCGCTCGTGGTACTGGCCACGACGGGGATTCTCGTCGGTGCGATGTTACCCGCCTTAGACCGCCCGGGAGACACCCCGAATCCAGACCCGACGCCCGCCGCGCTCGAACGCTTCGAGTCGCAAGCCGCCTTCCAGCAGTATCTCGAAGCCGGACGCGCACGAAGCAGTAGCTACGGCGGCTTTGGCGGCGGCGACGTGGCCGTCGAAGAGGCCCGCGCAGATGGGGCAGAGGGCGCGCCGTCGCCCACCACGAGCCAAGGCGGTGACGGCGGCGGCAACGACGCCGCTCAACCCGACCGCGTCTCTGGCACGAACGTCCAAATCGTCGGCATCGACGAACCCGACATCGTGAAAACTGACGGAACGCACCTGTTCGTAAGCCAAGGCCAGTACTACTACTATTACGAGCGGTCTGACGACGACTCGTACAAAGAGCCGGAAACGAACGTCGTGAGCGCGCTCCCACCAGAACAGGCCGACGTGGTCTCGAAGATTGATGCCTCCGGCGAACTCCTGCTCGCAAACGACACGCTCCTCGTCCTCGGCGGCGACCGCATCACCGCCTACGACGTGTCTGACCCTGAAAACCCGCGCCAGTCGTGGGAAAAACAGGTGAACGGCTACGTCCACACCGCCCGCCTGATGGACGGCACGGTGTACCTCGTTGTCCAGCAGAACATCAACTACGGCGAACCCTGCCCGATCGAACCCCTCGCTGGCGTGTCCGTCCGGTGTACGGACATCCTCCACCCGTCTGAGCCGATGCCAACCTCACTCACGTACACCGCGATGGCCCTCTCCCCTGACTCTGGTGACGTGACCGACCAACTCGCCTTCGTCGGCGGCTACGCCTCCGTCGTCACGATGTCCGAAACCGGCATCTACCTCACCTACTCTGAATACCCGAGCCAGGGCGACATCATGCTCGACTTCCTGCTCACCGACGCTCGTGACCTGCTCGACCAGCAGACGGTCGACCGGTTAGAGCGTCTCGAAACCTACGACCTCTCCGACCACGCGCGAACCGTCGAAGTGCAGGCAATCCTCCAGCAGTGGTACGCCTCGCTCTCCCAGCAAGAACGCGAACGCCTCGCCCAGCAGCTCGAACAACGCGCCCAGACCTACGTCGAAAAGCACCAGCGCGAGTTCATCACCACGAGCATCGTGAAAGTCGCCGTTGAAGACGGCTTCGAGGTGACGGCGACGGGTGCGGTTCCCGGCACGCCGCTCAACCAGTTCTCGATGGACGAACACGAGGGCAACCTCCGCATCGCCACGACCATCTCCGCACCGTGGTTCCTCGGCGCGCAGACCCAGTCGGTCAACGACGTGTACGTCTTAGATGAGTCGCTTTCGACGATTGGCTCGGTCCAAGACATGGGCGAAAACGAGCGCATCTTCGGCGTCCGCTTCGACGGTGACCGCGGCTACGTCGTCACCTTCCGCCAAATCGACCCGTTCCACGTGTTAGACCTCTCTGACCCACAGAATCCGACGCTTGAGGGCGAACTGAAGCTGCCGGGCTTCTCGTCGTACCTCCACCCCGTGGGCGAAGACCGCGTCCTCGGTGTCGGCCAAGACAACGGCTCGGTGAAGGCCGTCATGTTCGACGTTTCAGACCCCACCAATCCGACCATCGAAGACGACCTCATCCTCGATGACCGCTGGTCTGCTATCCAGCAGAGCCACCACGCGTTCCTCTTAGACGCGAAACACGGCGTGTTCTTCCTCCCCGGAATGGAGGAAGGCCACATCGTCGCCTACGAAGACGGGCTCTCCATCGAGAAGTCGGTAAAAATCGACAACCCACAACGTGCTGTCTACATCGGTGACCACCTCTACATCATCGGCTCCACTGAGATTGTGGTACTCGATGAGACGACGTGGGACGAGGTCAACCGCATCTCCCTCCGCTGACGCCGCTTCTTTTTACCCCGTGGTACCGTGGGTCACGCTATGCGCGTGAACTGCGAAGGCTGCGCCGGATGCTGTATCGACTGGCGCGCCATCTCCTCGACGACGCTCGACCACGAGCGACGCGGCCCGCGCCAACCGCTCGATGACGTGTACAATCTCGTCCCGCTTCGCCGCGAGGAGGTGCGGCGCTTTCTCGACGCGGGCTACGGCGACGCGCTCGTGCCTCGGCTCTTTCAGGACGAAAATGCCGCCGACTCGCGGGTCACCGTCGATGGAATCTCGCTCGCCGCAATCGAGAGCGGCCCGGCCTTTTTCGTCGGCCTCCGCAAACCGCCAAAACCGGTGGCTCCCTTCGACACCGACCAGACGTGGCTGCCGACGTGCGCCTTCCTCGACCCCGACACGCTCCAGTGTCGCATCCACGCGAGCGACCTGTATCCCGAAGAGTGCGCGGTGTATCCGGGGTACAACCTCGCACTCGACTACGAAACCGAGTGCGAGCGCGTCGAGACGCTGTTTGGCGGCGAGCGCCTGCTTGAGCGAACGCCGACCGACGCCCGACCGCTGTTCGGCCGCCACGCGATTGGCGAAAAGGTGTTCGTCCACCCCGATCCCGACCGACTCTCGGGAACCATCTCCCGACTCGCCACCCGTGAAGCGACCGACGAAGACCGCGCTGAGTTTCTCGCCGTGGCGGCCGCCTCGAGCCCGGGAACGACGGCGATAAACGAAGCCAAGTACGAATCTGCCCGCGAGCAGGCGCTCGCGGCCGATTCGTGGGCCGGGCAGGCAATCACTGAGTGGACCGAACGTGCTGGCGAACTCGGGACGCCTGCGCCGCCCGACCTCGCGGCGCACGTCGAACTGAAACGTGGCGCACCCAAAACTCCCGGCTGGGACACAGATAATTAAGCCGTCTGCGAGACTTCTTAGCGGTATGAACATTCTGGTCACCGGCGCAACGGGATTCGTTGGTCGTCGACTCGTCCCTGCGTTGCTCGATGCTGGCCACAGCGTGCGCGTCCTCGTCCGGGATGCTGCGAGCTACGACGCCCCCGCGGGCGCGTCCGTCTTCGTGGGCGACTTGCTCGACCCGTGGAGTCTAGACGACGCTGTGGAGGGCATCGACGCCGCCTACTACCTCGTTCACTCGATGGGTGCGGGCGACGACTTCCGCGAGCGCGACCGGCGGGCAGCCCACAACTTCGAGCGCGCAGCGAGCAGCGCGGGCGTTTCGCAGGTCATCTACCTCGGCGGCCTCGGCGAAGACCGCGACCACCTCTCAGACCACCTCCGGTCGCGCCGCGAAGTCGAACTCGTCCTCCGCGAGGGCGACTACGACCTGACGACGCTCCGGGCGGCCATCATCGTCGGCGACGGAAGCGCGAGCTTCGAGATGGTGCGCCAACTTGCAGACCGCCTGCCCGTGATGGTCACCCCGCGCTGGGTGAACACGAAGTGCCAGCCCATCGACATCGACGACGTGATTGCCTACCTCGTGGGCGTTCTCTCAGTCCCTGAAACCGCGGGGGAAACCTACGAAATCGGCGGCCCGGACGTGCTCACCTACCGGGAGGTGTTAGAACGCACCGCCGAGATTCAGGGTCACGACCTGACCATCATTCAGGTGCCCGTGCTCACGCCGACACTCTCTGCGTACTGGCTCGACCTCGTGACCGACGTGCCCGCCAGCGTCGCCCATCCGTTGATTCACGGCATGAAAAACACGGTCGTCGTCACCGACCACCGTATCGAGAACCTCGTTTCGGTGCCGGGAACGCCCTTCGACGACGCCGTCAGGAAAGCCCTCGGCGAAGACACCGTCGAGGTCGTAGATGGGTGAGCCACCGTCGACGTACGGCGACTCGTGGGTGTACGAAAGCATCGTCGGTGCGTTGCCCGGTGTCAGCCTCTCACCGTTTCGCTCGGCGGTCGTCCAATTCGTCCTCTTCGAGGGTGGCTTGTTCGTCGTCGCGGCGCTCTATGACCGCTGGAACGCGATTCCAGCGGGGACGGCCGCCATCACCGTCGCCACGGTCGGGAGCCTCGCGATGAGCCGGATTGCAAACCGCATCCGCACCGCAGACGTCCCGCGAACCTACCACAGACTCCTCTTTGGCCCGAACGTCGAAGTCGTGCTCGCGGTGCTCGCGTTCGTCGCCTTCGTCACCTACCTGTTCACGTTCGATACTGGCGGGGAGTCTCTATTGGCCCAGGTGTTGGGTGAGTCGCCGCCCATGCTCGGGGTGTACCTGCTCTTGCTCGTCTGCTGGGACCTCTGCTATCGTATTGGCACGGGCTGGTGGGCGAGCGTCACCGCGCTCTGGCGGTCGTGGACGTACGAGTTCCCCCCAGAACAGGCGCGTGCGCTTTCGCGCGCAGACGGTGAAACGCTCGCCTTCGGACTGTTACAACTCGGTTTACTTCCGTTTGTCACAGCCCAGCCAGTGCTCGTCGCGGCGCTGCTCGGCCACGTCGTGGCGATGGTGGTGGTCACTGGCCTCTCTCTGTTGTTACTGCGAAAAAACAGGCGCGTTACTGCTGTTTCATCTTCTTGAACTGTTCGAGCAACGCCGCAGCCGAGTCACCTGAATCGTACTCGACTTTGCCCTCGTATCGAACGCGTGTGTCGTCTGTGTTGTCGGCGTTGACACTGCTGGCTTTTGCTTCGCGGCGCATGTGTTCCTGTTCGTCATAGGCACCCATTGACATGCGAAATACACTCATACCTTGCGGGTTTTTCATTATCAATGTATCGGTACTTGTCTTTTTGCTGAAACAGGCTGGTTCAGTGACCAGTCAATTGTTCGTAACCCGTATGCACGTTCGCCCCGTGTAACCACCTGTGGCAGGTCCGCTTCGCTTCCGGCGATCACCCCAGCAGTGGTCCGAAAAGCGGGTGCGCCGGGCACTGCTTTCTGAACTCGATGAGACCATGGGCGCGACCATGTCCGGGTCGTGGTTCAAACCACCCGGGGGGTACACGGCGTGCCGCTTTACGATGGACAACGGCGACTTCGCGCTCTTTTGTTGGACCGACAGCGAGGCCTACTGGCTCGGCAACACCCAAACGCCGAGCGTCCTCTGGCGGACGGACAAGTACTCGTTCGACGAAGTGCCCTATCCCGTCGCCCGCTGGGCGCAGCGCGAACTCTTAGCCGACCTGAAAGACACAGACCCGTGGCTCGCAGGCTACGACCACGTCGCGTGGTACTTCCTCCCCGTCTTCTTCTCGAAAGACGGCCGCGAAACCACGCGTCGGTACTTCTACGACCACTCCTCTGGATTCCCGGACGCAGACCGTGACGAGGCCATTCAGTTCTACGAAGACCTCTTGGACACCGGATTGCTCGACGAGTATCGCTACACCATGGCGTCGAAACTCGGGACGAGCGCCCGCCTCGACCAGACGCGCATGGACGCGACGATGGGCGAGTTCAACGCCGCCCGTCTCCTCATCGACGCTGGTTACGAGTTAGTGCCCGAAATCGACGTTCACACCGGACACACCCTCGACTTTCGCGCCCTCAAAGACACTGAGGATGTCATCGTGGAAGTCACCCGCCCGCGCCCGCCGACCAAGCGGGTGGCGAACACGCCCACGGCGGCCGTCCGCGACACCGCGGCAACGAAGACGAACGGCCAACTCAGCGAGCACCACGACGCCGTCCTCTTTGTTGACTGTACTTCGTTCCGCGACGACGAGTGGAACGCGGTCGCTGGCGAGCAACCGAACGTCCACCACGAACCAGCCGTCGTGTTCAGAGCACGACCCGACGGCTCGTTCAGCGGCTACAAAAAAGGGGCCGTGCCGCTCTCGCTTGACGGCGTGATTGACTGGGCCTAGAAGGAGACGGCCTCAGGACTGTTCTCGCCGATGTCGAATGATTCGCGATCAGAGTAGTAGCGCCGACCAACGCCCTTGTGGCTCACTGCTTGGAACGCCGCGAGCTTTGCGTCCTCTGCGTCGGTGAAGGTTTCGTCGGCTTCGTACAGGCCGAACACCTCGCCGAACGTCTCTGCACCGTTTGCGAGCTTGATTTCCTCGTCGCCGTACTGCTCGACGAAGTCGCCGGAGGTTGTTGGGTACGTCTGGGCTTCGATGAGTTCGCTTGCACCGTTGTTGAGTCTCATACCCAATCGTGCATGAAGAATAATTATAACTGTTGTCCATGTATGACTATTGATTCTTAATGGTCTTTAAGGAAATATTACTGACATGCACCCACCAGAAGGGGTATCCCCCTCCCCTGCGTGGGGTTTTCCATGCCGGTTGCAGACCTCCACGTACACACGACGGCGTCTGATGGCACGATGGCGCTCGATGACGTACCCCGGGCGGCGACGCTCGCGGAACTCGACGTGGTGGCCATCACCGACCACGACCTCATCCATCCCGGGCTGTCTGCGCCCGTGACCCGCCGCGAGGACATCACCTTCATCCGCGGTATCGAACTCCGAGTTGACGCCGGAAGCTTCGATATCGACCTGCTTGGCTACGCTGTCGAGCCAACGGACGCGCTCGTCTCGACCCTTGAGACGATTCAGCAAAACCGCCTCGAACGAGCCAAAGAAATCGTCGCAGCCGTCGAAGCCCGCCTCGGGGTCTCGCTCGACATAGCGTACACATCAGGCGTTGGCCGCCCACACATCGCCCGCGCCATCGAAGCAAGCGACGCTCCCTATGCCTACCAAGACGCCTTCGACGACCTCATTGGCGACGACGGACCGTGTTTCGTCCGCCGGGCGGCGATCCCCTCGTTCGAAGCCGGTGCCCGTCTCCTCAAAGACGCCTGCGCCGTCGTCAGCCTCGCCCACCCGTTCCGGTACCCCCACCCCGAGAAAGCCCTCACACTCGCCGCCTCGCTCGACGCTGTCGAGGCGTACTATCCCTACGACCGGCCCGTAGACGACGCGCTTCTCTGGGAGGCAGTCGAAGCACACGACCTGCTCGTGACCGGTGGCAGCGATGCCCATATCGACGTTCTGGGGAAGGAGACGGTGTCGGGCGCGGAACTCGACCGCCTCTGCCAACGTTTGTCAGGGTCGGAGCCTTCAACTGCTAGCGAAACGTAGTCACTATATGCGCTGTCACTACTGCGACCGAGAGGCTGCCTTCGCTGTCGAAAAAGACCGCATGAAGGTTGGCCTCTGTGAACAGCATCTGCGCGAGCGAATGCGCGAACTCGCCGACGCGCAGGCGTTCGGGGCGCTGCCTGACGGCCTCGATTCGAAATAACAGTCGCTTTTCTTACCAGCCGCCACCGGCCTGTCGGCCAGCGTCAACGTCGATTGCATCGACCGGACACACGTCTACACAGAGCATGCAGTCGATACACTGGGCTTCTTTTGCCGGGTCTGCTTTCCGCTCACTTTCGGGGTGGCCGGGGGTGTCTACCCACTCGAACACGTCGACGGGGCAGTCTTCGAGACACGCGCCGTCTTCGAGACAGATGTCAAAATCAACTGCGACGTGGGTTCCGTGGATACCGAGTACTTCGGGTTCATCGACGGGACCCCACACGTCGTGGCCGTTGTGTTCGTCCACTACCTCGCGGTTTTCGTGGAACTGTGGGTCAATTGCCATGCAGATGAGATTGTCGGCAGGCCACTTAAAACCATGTTAATACCTAGCGGAGACGCACGCTTTCCGGCGGTTTCCGGCGCCTTCGCTCGCTCGAATTGCTGCGGGAAACTCTCTAACAACCGCCGTCAGAGGCGGACAGCCATCATCACTTCGTCGATGTACGTGTCACCAAGCTTGTAGTGTTTCGCGCGCGTCGCCTCGATTTCCCAGTCGTGGGTTTCGAGGAACTGGATTGCGTCGGTGTTCGTAGACGGCACGGAGTTGTAGATCTTCTCGAAGCCGTTTTCTCCTGCCCATTCGAGTCCGCGGTGCAGGAGGTGACTCCCGATGCCGTGGCCGCGGTACTCGTCGATGACGCCCACGGTCAACTCTGCGGTGTGGCCGAGTTTTTCCAACTCAGGCGCGCTCAGATGCACCCAGCCAACGACCTCGCGGTTCACGCACGCGACGAAGAACATACGCGACTCCAACTCGTTGTGCCGGAGCAACACCTCCTCGTGGTCGATAACGTCCGCGACCGACTCACCGACGATGTAGGTTTTTTCCTCTGAAACCTGGCGAATCGCGCCCACCAGCCCCGTGAGGTCTTCTTGTCGGGCGGGGCGGATGGTGTAATCCACGCCCTCGTCGGTGAACTCCTCTTCTGTTCCGGCTTCGATGGAGACGAGCAGCTTGTCGTCGGCCACCTCGATGAGGCCGTCGCGTTTGAGAATGGCGATGTGGTGTTTGAGGCCGCTTGGGTCGACGCGAAGCGTTCGCTCTAGCTCTTTTGGCGTCACCGCGCCGTGGCTCTCGATGTATTCGTAGATGAGACGCCGGTCTTCGTGGCCGAACTCCAGCTTGTCAGAGAGTTTCATGACAAGCCTTACCACGCCGTCTTCCCTAATAGTTTTTCGTGATTGTTGACCGTCTCGTTGGCACGCCGGTGAGCAGTTGGGCTGTGTCGCGGATGTTGTCCGTCTTAAGGAGGAGCTCTGCAACCTCGCGGACGGTGAACTCGGCGTTCAACTCCACGCCGTAGCAGTGGGCATAGCAGTCGAGCCAGTCGTTCAGGGCGCGTTCGAGCAGCGAGAATTCGACTGCAGAAAACCGCACCTGCTCGTCGCCGGTTCGCGCCTCGATGTAGACGAGCGCGGCCGGTCCAACTCCCTCGCGGAGGTAGGTTAGGGCTCGCTCGTCGTCGGCCTCGCCGCGCACGAGCGTTGACGCCTCGCGGTCTGCGTGCGCCCGCTCTGCGAGCGTCGAGATGCGCTCCCAGTACGGCGAGTGGGACATCTCAGCCCCACTTGAACTCGACGCCTTTCTCACCGCGCGGGTGCTCCCACTTCGTCTCTGCAGCCACCGCGCAGGTGCCACACTCGATACACGGTTGGGTGTCGAGGCTCACGATGCGCTCTTCTGTGCCGTCTACCATTATCGTCTCCTCGCGGTAACAGCCACCGCCGAAGTCCATCGCGCTCACCGGACACGCCGTGACCGCCGCCCCGCTCGCTTCGAGCGAGTTGTCGAGCAGCTTGATGTGCGGGTTGCCCACATCCGTGTCGTAGGTGAGGTTCCCAATCCGGTCTGCGAGCGACGGCGGCGTGACCTCGCTCTCTGTGCTAACGGGCGTCCCGAGTTCTTCTGCAATCACCGTTGGCAGCGTCACGTACGGCGTCTGCGTGTCCGGCACCATCATCGAGAGCGACGGCGCAGAGTAGAGTTTCTCGAGTCGGCCACCGAGCGCGCGGATGCCGAGGCGACCTACCGGCGAGGTGAGCAACCCATCGAGGATGCCCTCTGCCGGGCCGTTTTCGCCGACTCGTCGCGCCACCTGATAGCCGCGCGGGCGGAGCTTTTTCATCACGCCTTCGTCGTAGAGTTTGTCGGTGTAGCGTTGGCCAACCGCCTCGATGTCGCCGCGTGCGCGTGCTTCTGCGAACGCCTCTGCGGCGAGCGCGCCTGCGGTCACGGCGTGGTTCATGCCCTTGATAATCGGTCCTTGGGCTTGCATCTGGCCCGCAGCGTCGCCAACGAGCACGAGGTTGTCCTTGAACGGGGACGTATGAGCCACCTTCTTCGAGTCGGGGACGAGTTTCGCGGAGTATTCGAGTTCCGTGTAGTCGTTGCCGAGCCAGTCTGCGAGCAGCGGGTGGGTGAGCAGGTTGTCGAGCAACTCGTGGGGCTCTGCGCGCTCTTCCATGAGCGAGTCCAAGTGGAACACCGTCCCGATAGACAGCGACTCTTGGTTGGTGTAGAGGAAGCCACCCCCGCGGACGTTGCCAAAGAGGTTGCCCGAAAACAGGTGGGCAATCCCCTCGTTCTCGCTAACGCCGAAGCGTTCTGCGATGACGTCTGCAGGCATCTCTGCGACCGCTTTGACGCCTTGGAACCACTCTTCGGGTTCGTCCCAGTCCATCAGCCCCGCCGCACGGGCGAGTTCCGAGTTCACCCCGTCGGCGGCGACGATGAGGTCTGCGGTGATGGGGTCGAGTTCGTCGCAGGTGACGCCGATGATTTTCCCCTTCTCGCGGAGCAGGCCGTTTACGCGCACGCCGGTGAGCAGACCGCCGCCCGTCTCGCGGGTCATCTCGTGGACTCTCCCGGCGAGCCACGAGTCCATCTTCCGCCGGAGCACCGCATCAGACCACTCGGTGTCGTGTTCGTGGAGGTCGGTGATGTCGAACGACTTCACCTTCTTGCCCGCGATGTTGTGGAGGTGGTACTCCGTAATCGGGCGTTCTGCGGCCTCTGCGCGGAAGTCGGGGAAGAGGTCGTCTATCGTGTACGGGGCCGATTCCTCCGCGTAGAGGAGGCCACCGGAGACGTTCTTTGACCCGGCGTCGACGCCGCGTTCTAAAACGAGTGTTTCGATACCGTTTCGTGCGAGCACCGCGGCCGCCGCTGCCCCACCGGGGCCAGCGCCGACCACGACTGCCTCATAATGTTCGTACTCAGTCATTGTGCGTCACCGCGTCCGTCCGCGAGTGCTTTCAGATTCAATTCGCCGCTTTCGAGTGCTGCTGTCAACTGCGGGAGAATCTCGAACAAGTCCCCCTCGATGAAGTAATCAGAGAAGTCGCGAATCCGGGCGTCGGAGTCGGTGTTGATGGCGATAATCGTCTCTGATTGGTCGACGCCGACTTTGTGCTGAATTGCCCCGGAGATGCCCGCCGCGATGTACAGCGGCGGTGCAACCACCTGTCCGGTCTCACCGAGTTGGCGCTCTTCTGCAACGTACTGTTCGACGTGGCCGCCGACTTTGTACGAGGCCGTCACCACTCCGCGCGAGAGGCCGAGGTCTGCATCGTCGAACTGTTTGACGAGGTCAAGCGCGAGTTCGATGCCCTTCGTCGGGTCTTTCCCGATACCGCGACCCACCGCGACGATGACCTCGCGGCCAGTCAGGTCGACGCCTTCGTCGAGTTGGTCGAACTCCGTGACGTGTACCTTGAACCAGTCGTCTGGTAACTCGAGGTCGTGGTCGACGATGAGGCCAACCCGGTCTTCGTCCGCCTCGGGGACGGGGAAACTCCCCGGAATCACCGACGCGCCTTGCGGGTGGAACTCTCTCGTTGGGTTGTCGAGACAGAGAATCGTCGAGTACTCGAACCCGCTGAAGTCGGGGCGTTTCATGTGCAACACGCGCTCGAACTCGACTTTTACACCGGGTTCGCCCGTCTTCACGGGGTTCGAGATGAGTTCGTCCGTGATGTAGAGGTCAGAACAGTCGCTCGCAAGCCCGCTGTCGAGTTCGGCTTGCACCATCGCAGAGAGGTCGCGCCCGTTGTTCGTTGCCGGGAACAGGAAGTACCGGGGCTTGTCGTAGTCGCGCCAGTCTGCGTCCTCCCGACTCATGTCCGAGACGAGTTCGGTGTACGGTTTGTGCTGGAAGCGTTCGAGGCGTTCGTCCTCGTGGTATATCGCCACGTCCGCGCCGTAGGCAATCACGTCGTCTGCGAGGTCGCTCGCGTTGTCACCAATGACGACGCCGACGACCTGTTCGTCCGTGTCGTACTCCTCGTTGTACTCGTCCATCAGCTCGCGAGCCTTCCCGAGCATCTCCTTCGACACGTCGATGAGCTCGCCCGCCTGCGTCTCACAGTACACCCACATGTCGCGGTAGGTGCCGCCAACGAGCGCGCGGACGTGCTTTTTGTCCACCGTCGGGTGTTCGAGTCCCTCCGGTAAGTCCTCCGCGAGCTCAATGAGGTCGATGGCACGCTTGGCTTTCTGGCGCTCTTTCGCGCCTTCCGGTTCGGCTTGCGCCTCGGCTTCGTCTGTCTCGTCCGCCGCTGGTTCGCCAACGGCTTCCATACGGGCTTCGATGGCGGCGAGTGCGGTCGTTCGATTCTTCCCGTCTTTCTCGGCTTCGAGTATCTCGGCTAACGCTGCGGCGTCGTCTACGTCCGCGAGTTCGGCTTCGAGTTCCGGAACCGTGTGGTCGTTTGGGTTGAGCGCCATGATTAGTCCCCCGCCGCGAATGCGTCCATCACGTCAAGCACTTCTTTCATTCCCTCTGCGTCCGTCGCCTCGACCATCGTCGCCTCGCGCTCTGCGGGCGCTTTTGGAATCGGGTCAACCGAGGAAACAATCGTTGGCGACCCATCGAGACCGATGAAGTTCGGGTCTAAGTTCAACGCGACGTGGTCCCAGACCGTAATCGCGTTCTCTGCGTTTTCTGCGGCCTCTGCGCGTGCTTGGGTCTCCTCGCGCAGGTCTTTGAACACCAATCGGTGTTCGGCCCGTCGATAGCTCGGTTCGAACTCGGGGTCCATCACGATGAACGCCGGCAGGTCTACCTCGACGGTCTCTATCTCCTTGATGTCGCCTTCGACGAGGCGCTTTGCGCGAACGCGGCCTTCGTCTTCGTCCACGTCGAGCGCAACGACGTGGGTGATCATCGGCCAGTCAAGACACCACGCCGTCTGGGGGCCGGTGTGGCCTGTCTCACCGTCTGCGGTTTTGAACCCCGCGAAGATGAGGTCTGGTTCGCCGAGTTTCTCGATGCCCGCGCTGAGCGTAATCGCGGTCGCCCACGTGTCTGAGGCGGCCATCTCGCGGTCTGAGAGCAGATACAGGTCGTCCGCGTAGACGTCTCGCATCGCCTCTACGAGAATGCCTTGGTAGCCCGGTGGCCCCATGCTCATCACGCTGACGCGGCCGCCGTGTCGGACTTTCGTCTGCATCGCCGCCTCCAGTGCGAACTTGTCGTTCGGATTCATCACCGTCGGCGTCTTTCCCCGTTCGAGATGTCCCTCTTCGTTAAAAGAGACCTGTCCCTCCCGGAAATCAGGAACGCCTTTCGTAAGAACAATTGAGTGCATTGATATCGAACCTCGTGACTCTTCGTCTCATGTTACTCCTACCTCATGGTTTATTATTATGTCGGGGCGCCAATTGGACTGGCGGGTGCCATTTTCACCCCTTACCAGAACACTATTCGCGCGCCTACCCGTCTGTATCCCATGAATTCAGTCAATGAAGACGACGTAGACTGGACTGAGAAAGCGCACGATTCCACCCGATTTCGCCGCCGCCACCTTGGAAAGGCGGCCGGGAGCGAGCGCTAGCCTTTTTGGTTCTCGACCCCCGCGTTCAACCCATGCAAAAGGTTCGCATTGCCGAGCTAGACCGTCGAATGAGTCCCGCAAGCCGCCGCGTTCCCGTCGCAAAGGCACTCGAAACCGAGGGCCTCGCGCTCAACTACTTCGAACTCGCCCCCGGCGAGAGCTTCGCCTTCGGCTATCACTGCCACCACGACCAAGAAGAGGTGTTCTACGTCCAAGAGGGCACGGCGACGTTCGAAACCGACGACGGCGAGATTTCAGTCGAGGAAGGCGAGGCAATTCGCTTCGCCCCTGGCGACCACCAGCAAGGGTTCAACCACACCGACGAGCGCGTCGTCGCCCTCGCCATCGGGTCGCCCAAAGAGTCGACCGACATCGACCTCTACGGCGACTGTGAAGACTGTGGCGAGCGCACCCCGCAGAAAATCGAGATGGTCGAGACCAAAGACGCCCTCGTCACCGTCTGTCTCGAGTGTGGCGAACAGACCGGCCGGTACACGTAAGGTCGACTTTTAGTTGCTCGCTGGAGACGGACCCGCCGTCTCAAACATTGTGCATAAAATCCGTCCCACCGTCACTTGCCTACCGACGGGCCGGGGCGCGCGGAATATCCTTGACTTCGCGGACGTAGTCACAGAAGTTCTCGAAGACGAGTTTCGCCTGTTGGGCGCGGGCGTAGTTTTCCTCGGTGATGCCGTCCATCACCGCTTTGCGCTTCTCGTCGGTCAGGTCTTTGCTCTCGGTGAGCAGGCGGGCGGTCTCCATGTCGTACTCGGGGTGGAACTGCACGCCAAAGCTGTCACCCACCTGGAAGCCGTGGACGCCGTAGCCGTTCTCTGCGGTGCGCGTTGCGCCCGGCGGGAGTTCGGTGACGGCGTCTTGGTGGGAGGTGAACGCGAGGAACGCTTCACCAATGCCGGCAAACAGCGGCGAGTTGTCGAAGTGGGTAATCTCTCGATACCCGATTTCGTATTCGCCCATGCCTTCGACCGTGCCGCCGAGGACGTCTGCGACCAACTGGTGACCGTAACAGACGCCAAGGGCGGGGAGGCCGCGGTCGATTGCCTCGCTCACCCAGTCTTTGAGCGGCTGAATCCACGCCTCGTCCCAGTACACAGACGAGCGCGACCCGGTCACGAGAAACCCATCGAAGTCGAAGCTGTCGGGCAGTCTGCCTTCGGTGGCGTGAAACTCAACGAGGTCTGCGTCCACTTCGCGCCGAAAGTTGCGCTTCGTGTCCGTGTCGTCGTGGGCAGCGTTCAAAAGGGCGAATCGGAGCCGAGTCATTATTGCCTAGGACGCGAGCAACCGTTTAGTGCGTTACGCTCCCCAGCGTTTCTGCCGGGCGTCTGTGCGCCCGAGCCACCGATTATCGTGCTTCGAGAAACCCGAGCAGCTCGTCGTTGACGACCCGCGAGTGTTCAACGTGACAGAGATGTCCGGCACCGTCGAGTGAGAAAAATTCGCCCTTCGGTAAGCCCTCGGCCAGTTGTTCGCCTCCCGAGACGGGCCACACCGCGTCGGCCGTCCCGTGGCAGACGAGTGCGGGAAGCGTTAGCTCGTAGAGTGCGCCCGCATCAAAGCCCTCGATGGCGGCCTGCTGGGCGGCCCAGCCGTCCGGCGTCGCGTCTTCTGTGCGCCACTCGACCAACTGGTCGATGGTGCTGTCTTGTTCTTTGAAAAATTCGGCCGACAGCGCGTTCGTGAGCGCGTCTCGAAGCGCCACCGGGTCGTCGCGCGGTGCGGCGAGCGGCGTCGTATCGATGTTCTCTCCCGTCGCGGCCGTGCAGAGCAGACACAGCGAGCGCGCCCGCGAGTACCGCCGGGCGTAGTCGAGCGCCACCATCCCACCGAGTCCCGCCCCAACGAGGTGGGCGTTCCGCGCGTCGTGGGCGCGTAGGACGGTTTCGAGGTCGTCTGCGAGCGTTTCAACCGAGTACGGGCCGGGGGGCGCATCTGAACGCCCGGTTCCGCGATGGTCGTAAACAATGGTTTCGAACGGCCCGGTCAGGGCGGCGTGTTGCCAGCCCCACTGCCACGCGCCGTAGCCCGCGTCACCGACGAACGCGACCGTCTCGCCATCTCCGGCGGCGCTGGAGACGAGCGTCGTGCCGTCTGCAGGTGTCACTTCCATGGCTGGCACTCGGCAAGCGAGTGTAAAGAGAATAGCGACCGCGAAGCCTGCGTTACGCGTTCAGGACGTTTTTCAGGACTTCGGGCGCTTCGTCAAGCGCGTCGTCCAACTTGTCGGCGTCCGGGCCGCCACCTTGGGCGAAGTCTGCCGGACCGCCACCGCCGCCGCCGACGCGGCGGGCGAGTTCGCCGACAACCTCACCGGCGTTCACGTCCACGCCGTTCGGGACGGCGACGACGAACTGCGCGCCGGATGCGCCACTGCCGAGGACGGCGATTTTCCCGTCTTCAGCGAGGGCGTTCGCGGTCGCTCGGAGTTCGTCCATGTCGGCGTCGATGCGCTGGACGATGGCGACCGCGCCATCCGCAAGTTCGATTTCCTCGCCGCCCGCGCCGCCGCTGGCGCGAATCTCGGCGAGCTGTTCTTTCAAGTCCTCTATCTGCTTGCCGCGGCCCTTCCACTCCTCGAAGAAGCGTTCTGCGGTCGCAGGCACTTCCTCGGGGCTCACGTCGAGGATGTCGGCGGCTTCGTAGAGCGAGTCTTCGTTTTCTTGAGTCGCCTCGATGGCGGCGTCACCGGCGGCGAAGACGAGGCGCTCGACCCCGTCTTGGACGCGCTCGGTGGTGAGAATCTTGATGGCGCCGATGTCGCCGGTTCGGGCAACGTGGGTGCCACCACAGGCCTGCACGTCGTCTGCGACGTAGATGAGGCGGATGTTCTCACCCGGCGGAATCCCGCCTTGATACAGGTCAAAGCCGTGTTTGCTCTCTGCGTCGTGACGGTCTGGCCACTCCTGTTTGACCGGCGTGTTGTCCATCACGATTTCGTTTGCAAGGCGTTCGATTTCTTTAATCTGCTCGCGCGTGATGCGGTTGTAGTGCGTCACGTCGATGCGCGAAGAGGTGATGCCCTTCTGGGCACCGGCCTGACGGATGTGCTCGCCGAGCACCTTGCGCGCGGCGTGAATCACGACGTGGGTCGCGGTGTGGTGGCGCATCAGCCGACGGCGGCGGGTTGTATCGACCTGCCCGCGGACGAACTCGCCCTTGCCGGGGTCGTCGTCGGTGCGATGGAGGACGACGCCATCGACGATTTGCACGTCCGTGACTTCGACGCTCACGTCGTCGGTCGCGAGCGAGCCGCGGTCTGCTGGCTGGCCCCCACCCTCGGGGTAGAACATCGTCTGGTCTAAGACGACGTCGTAGCCGTCTTCGCGCTCGAACACGTCGATGACGACGGCTTCGAATTCGGTGCGCTGTTGGTCTTCGTAGTACAGACGGTCTGTTTTCGGCAGTTCCGAAAGCCGGTCTTCTGGGGACTCGTTGCCTTCATCTTCGTCCTCGAACGCCTGCTCGCCGCCGTGGCGCGAGGCCACGAGGCTGTAGAAGTCGTCGGGGACATTCACATCTGCCCCAACGTCAAGGGCAATCTCTTCGACCATGTCCGGCTGGATGCCGTGGGAGTCGTAGAGTTCGATGAGTTCGCGCGTCGGAATGGGCTCGCCGCTTTTTGCATACTCTTCTGCGAGTTGGCGGACACGACGGCCGCCGCGTTCGAGCGTCTCGCGGTATTTCTCGACTTCCGTCCGGACGATGTCGCGGATGGTGTCGCGGTTGCGGTAGCCAAGGCGCTCTGCCTGCATGTCAACGAGTTCATCGAGTGGGGCGTCGATGCCGACGTTGTCCACGAGGCGCTTGGTGCGCCGAAGCACCATGCGCGTCAGATAGCCCGTCGAGACGTTCGAGGGGACGATGCCGTCGCCGAGCATGTACGCAAGCGTCCGGCAGTGGTCGGCAATCGCGTAGATGTCCTCAAGGGGCTCCATCAGCTCGACCAATTCGGTCGTCGAAACGCCGATGTGGTCTGCGATGTTGTCGCGGGCGGATTCCATGTCCTCTGCCTCGTCGATGTCCATGTGCCCCGCGAGCTTCGCGGCGCGGTGGACGATGTCTTCTTGCCCCTCGGTGAGTTCGATGTCCGCGTTCTCTTTCAAGAACGCAATCATGTCGGGGTAGACGGCTTCGTACACCGTTGGCGTGCCCTGACTGACCCACGTCCAGCGCTCTAAGCCGTACCCGGTGTCCACGATGTACGTGTCCATCTCGGAGTACGTGTTGCCGTCTTTCATCTCGTAGTCGCCGTCTGGGTCCTGTTCTAAGGACATGAAGACGAGCGTGGCGAGTTCGACACCCTTGAAGATGACTTCGAACGCGGGCCCGGCGTTGCCGCCGCCAACCCACGGGTCTTCGATGTAGGTGATTTCGACGGGGTCGACGCCGAGCGATTCGAAGAACTGGTCGCAGTACGCGACCGTCTCCGATTTCCAGTAGACTTCGCCCTCGTAGGCGTACGTGTCCCCTGCCTCCTCTTTGGCGTTGAAGGCGTGGTGGGCCATCATCTCGAACGCCATCGTATGGCGGCCGGTTTTGCCCACGTTGTCGATGTCTTGCATCCGGATGCACGGCTGGCTAATTGTGAGTGGATTGGCCGGTGGCGGCGTCTGCCCGCTCGTGACGAGTGGTTGGAAGTCGTAGATGGATGCTTGGGTCAACAGTACGTCGTCGCGCCAGCGATTCGCGGCGACGGGATAGGGGTCGATGCGCGTGTGGTCGTTTTCCTCGAAAAACGAGAGGAACGCCTCGCGCATCTCCTCTAAGGTGTATTCGCCGTCGAACCCGGGGTTGTCGATGAAACTGTACTCAGCACACGGCGGCTCACCACAGGTCTCGCGAGACCCATCTCGCGTCCAGAAGTGCGCCCCGCACTCAGAGCACTCCAGTCGGTGGAAGTCCTCCGTCTCGAAATATTCGAGACGATACTCCGCTTCGAGGTCGCTCATTCGTGTCCACAACTGGCCTGTGTGCGCGTAAAACAGTTCCGCATACTCTCTCGGAACCGGACAAATCGACAGGTAGCGCACTCGAGACGGGATAACTGCGCGGTCACCTCAGCGTAACCAACTTACCGTTTCCTTACCTCGGGTATTTATCGTGTCAATAGTTACCACACCACTGGGAGTTGCCCGAATCCGCGTCTCGTCATATCGTGTTTGTGTCACGCTGGGTATCGTGGGTACTCCTCCACCCTCCAGGTGGCCATCGGCAACGCGGGTATCCCCCACCCGTTTGCCGTGGACTATGGAATTTCCCCTCTCTCCCCTTTCCTCAAAAGCCGTGAGCACGTACTGTCAGCTATGGACACTTCCAATCGTTCGTCGCTTCCGACTCGACGTCCGTATAGCACCCTCGCTGGAGCGATTCTCGTCTCTGAACTTCTCGGCGCACTCGGAACCGTGTTCACCGCGTCGCAAATCAACACGTGGTACGCAACCCTTGCCAAACCCGCGTTCAACCCGCCAAACTGGGTGTTCGCACTTGGCCAGTAATACTCTGTATAGAAGCATCACTCCCAACCCACCTAGTTCTATCGGTTTATTCGCTTTTTTATAAACCACTGAATTCCGCTCTACATGATGCCTGCCTACCCGACACTGAAGATATTGGAAAAATCTGGTCAGGCATATGGAAAAATGAAAATATCTAAAATGTTGGAAATCCCCATGAGCCTCGCCCCGAGTTGTCCTCTCGTTGTCCCCTTTAAGTAGTCCGGCGCATATAGTATATATATGACAGATGAGGACAAACGAAATCCGACTTTCTGACGAGGAGAAAAGACGACTAACCGAATATCGAGAACGAGAGTTCCATGTGACTGTACCGTATGGTTACGTAATATCAGAACTTTTACACGAGGTGGGCCGGTGACCGTTGACTACTGTGTGGCCGTGTCTGACGATGTGGCCGAGAGACTTGACCGACTTGACTCAGAGCAGGTTGAAGTCGCGCTCATGGAAACTCTCAAAGAACTTGCTCAGAAAGACGCAGAAGTCTCTAGGGAGCAAGACGAACTCCGTGAGCGGATGAACTTACCTCCGAGACAGCAGGGTTCTGACTCCGCTGAATTGGGTCTGAGCGCTGAGCAGAAGCGCCAGCAATTGCGTGAGTTCCTTCGTGGCAACCGGAAGAACGGCATAGGGAAATAGGCAGGTGAGGCAACGTGGTGGCTCTGAGTTGCGCTCTCTCAGAGCGGGCTTGCGCGAGGGTGTTGTCTCTGTCATGTTGACTACCATTCATACGATGGAGAATTCCGAGCTATATCAAATTTTTGTAACGATGTACCCGTATGCTAGCAGAAAAATTCAGATAGTAATGAGAGTGGTTGGCCTTCGGGCGTCAGGTGAGAGTAGTGGCTGAGATTCCTGAGCGTCTGCCCCTATTCGAAGATAGGCAGTCGATTGAGTTCTGTGGACAGTCATGGCTTGACCACGGAGACGCACTCGCGGCCCGCCTCTCCGAAAAGTCACCGCATATCAATCAGAGTGACAAGACCATGCGGTTCTCGGGGGCATATGGAGGCTTCCTCTATGCCCGAGTCAACACCGTGGCACGATTCTGTCTGGACGAGTTCGACGACCCACATACTGTCTGGATTTCGCTCAAGGCGTCCGAGAAGGCACCAGACGGAAGGTGGTATCATCCGCTCCGTCACGACGATGGATTCCGTTCTGATGCGGTGAGGGCGGCACTCCATAGGGCGACACCAAAGGCCGAAAACTACGCAGGTCTATGGGTTCATGCTCCTCGACGGACGTGGTACTCCCATCGGCACTATGCTCTCTGGATTGATGGTGCCGCTCGTGCCAGCGATTTCGAGAAGGTGATTGATTCCCATGTGCGGAATCATCCAACTGCGACGAGGGAGGGACACCCATACGAGAAGGCAATCCGGCTTCGCTCTGGTAATGAATTGGTGCGAGCGACGGCACCGAGAGGGAATCACGAGATGGACGAATCTCACGGCGCTACGACGACGCTCACGACAGAGGTGGGCAATAACGTGCCAGAACTCGGAACGGACCCAGATGTCCGCTCAGGGCGCTCCTGCGACTTCTGGTGGGCCGCTATGATGTGGGCCGATGATAGGATTCGATATAGTCCACTCGGGAGGTTTCAGGAAGTCGCTGAATTAGCCAGAGATAATTCTTAGGATAGGGGCGGTTCATTTATACTATTTTAGACAGTATTTTTGATACATGAGTGAGCAGGAGGCGACAAAAAGCACAACGGATGATGAATCCAGAGAGTCAGATTCGCCTCGAAACAGCCAACCCATCATATCCTCATTCACGATTGAGGAAGATGTAGTCAAAAGGTATGAAGATTCGATGGATTGGGTGGTCAAAACACGTGAGGTTCCAATGATGCTTTTTGGAGGCGTTTATTTCATAACAATGATGCTTGTATTTGTATTCATTATATTGTTGAATACATCTGCAACATTGGTCGAAAACGTGGCGGGCGGATTGGTAGTCATAGGAGTTATTGGAGCATTTATTGCATGGCTCATCAAATACGTGTCAAAAAAGAGTGCTAAAAAGCAAAATGTCACTCGGGATGAGGCAGTCTATCACCGGTTTGCGAGAGCGATGGATGAGTACGTTAACAGGAATACTAAGTCATCAATGCAGGAGTTTCAATCAGGTGTAAAAATGTTTGATTATAAAGATGAAAAGCCATTCTCTCCCGCATTCTCTACTGAATTGGAAGAATATAACGAACGAATACAGGAAGACGATGGAGAAGAATTCTATAATCGAACATTTTCTCAAGTGCTAAACAGGCTGACTGACAATATGAGTGACATAGAGAACGCATCCCTTGAATATCTGTATGTAGAGGCTACGAGTCTTGAGCGCTCAGATGGGTACACCCTCAGAGAGATATTGAAGTCATACTTTTTCGATAGCATCGGAAGTCGTGCTGTCAGAATAGTACTCCCATACGTGTTTGTAGCCCCCGTCATTTATGCCATATACACATTTGACGAACGAATAGCATCAATAACAGCAATTGTACTCGTTGCCATAATTCAAACGTATAATAATCCAGAGGAATAGGGAGAGATTCTGTTACTCCGAATTTGGTCCCTTCCGTCTAAACTCCTCTAATACGTCGTCTTGTGCGCCGTGTAGGTAGTTGTCCACAGTTACAGAGATGTCGTGGTGGCCCATCGCTTCCTTAAGATAGTAGACGTCCCACCCCTGTCGAACGCACTCCATAGCAAACGAGTGACGTAGGACGTGCGCGGTTATTTCGTGCCGCTCGTTCCCGTTCATATCTGTTCCGTAGGCACGTTGGAGTCCAGCATTTTCAGCGGCTATACGCACCATCCCATTCAACCGATTGCCCGACAGATGGAGACTCCGACCAGTTGGGAACAGATACTCAGATTCATCAGCCATCCCAACACTTTCACGCTGTACCTCAATCCACTGGCGCATCAGGAAATCGATTGAAGGCTGATAACGGACCTTCCGCGAAGTATCTGATTTGGTGTCTGAGACGCTCAACACCCGTGTATCGAGTTCTACGTCGGAGAGGCGGAGACGGCACAGTTCGCCCCGACGCATACCTGTCTGAAAGAGCAGTCGGATGATGAGTTCATTCCGTAGGGTCGGTGTTGGGACATGGCTAGCCAGTTCTTCAACTTCGTTCGGCTTGAGGTAGAATACTCGCTCATTCGTCTCTTGCTGTTTCGAGGACTGCTGGCTCATCCGTGTCCACCTGCCCAACTTGACCGACTCAGTAGGGTTGGACGAAACCTCGGCATCAATTCGACCTGCCTCGGAGTATTTCATCGCTCGCTTGAAGAACGTAGAGAGGCCCGCCTTCCGTACTCTGACGGTAGAGGGAGAATACCCCTCATCAAGCATATGCTCAAAGTGTTCCTCAACATATAGAGAGTCAGCCTCGAAGATACTCCGCTCACGCTCGTCCATCCAATCGCGGAACCGAGATACGTGCCGGATGTACTCAGAGGCCGTTGAATCAGACTTCTGTTTATCTATGCTAGTGACGATGCTGTCGTATGCTTCTGTCTCTGAGAGAGTCATTCTCGCTTCCAGTAGTACCGCATTTTCGCCGGACCAGCGCTACTACGCACTTGGTCGGTCAAGTCAGAAAGCCGGTCAAGAGCGTCCTTGACAGCATCCAGATTATCGACTCCAAGATTATCGGCCACATCCTCTACGGTCATACCGTATTCTGGCGGTTGTGCGGGTGGGTCAAGTCGGGTCGGTCCATTGGGGCCTTCGATTAGTTCGCCTTTCGGCTCTGTCGGTAGCACGGCGAAGGCAGCCTGCTGGTAGTCCATTCCACTCGCTGCCATCTGCTCGCGCTCAAGAGCCTTTACCCGCGTCTGGACTTCATCGAGGCCGTTCTCTATCCGCGTAAGTGCTTCAAGCACCTCGGTAGATACCTCGGATGATTGTTCCTGTCGAGATGGCTCACGTCCTTGAATTTCACGAGTTACGGCCAGCCGAATCAGGTGGCTCAAGTTATTGGCATTGGGGTGTTCCTCGACGAACTGTTCCCACTCCTGCTTGCGTTCGGGCGACACCCGTAGATTCACTTGTTCCCAATCTGTCATAGTTTGGTATCGATTGTTGCGTTCATAGTTTTGTCTATACAGAGTAATGCTGGTGTAATACTAACTGGGTGTTCGGCCCGGTCTGGACGACGCTGTTCGCGCTCATGGGTGCCGGCGCGTGGTTCGTCTGGCGAGCGGGCTTCCACAGACGTGCCGTGCGTGTCGCACTCGCCGCGTTCGCCCTCCAGTTCGCACTCAACATCGGCTGGTCTGCAGCCTTCTTTGGCCTCGAATCGCCGCTCCTTGGGCTGGTCACCATCGTCGCGCTCTGGGTCGCCATCCTCGCCACCATTACGCTGTTCGACCGCGTCGACCGCCGGGCGGCGCTGTTGCTCGTGCCCTATCTACTCTGGGTGACGTTCGCCGCCGTCCTCAACTACGAAATCTGGCGACTCAACTAGTCGTGGAGTGCAAGCGAAGCCAGCAGTGCCTCTAACTGGACGCGCTCGTTTGCGCCTGCGGTAATCCGGTAGTCGGCTTCGCCAATGCGGTCCATCACGCGAACGGCGTCCTTGTCAGACAGGCCGAACTCCCACACCGAGCGGTGGAGTTGGTTGATGATGTCGCCGCCCGCGAGCCCTTTTTCGGTGAGTAACTCATCGAGCGTCGAGCGCGCAGCGGTGAAATCGCCGTCGAGCGCTTTCATGACCATCTCCTTGATTTCCTCGGGGCGGGCGGTCGAGGTGATGGTGAACACGGCTTCCTCGTTCACTTCTTCGCCCATGACCGCGGCGGCTTGGAGCGCGTTGATGGCCTTGCGCATGTCCCCGTCTGCGGCGTAGACGAGCGCTTCGACACCCTCGTCGGTTACTGGAATGCCCTCGGTTTCGGCGATGATGCGCACCTGTGCTGCCACGGCGTCGTCGTCGAGGGGTGCGAAGCGGAAGACGGCACACCGCGACTGGATGGGGTCGATGATGCGCGAGGAGTAGTTACACGAGAGGATGAAGCGCGTGTTGTTCGAGAACTGCTCCATCGTCCGGCGGAGGGCGGACTGGGCGTCAGAGGTCAGTGAGTCGGCCTCATCGAGGAAGATGACGCGGTAATCGTAGCCGCCGAAACTCGCCCGCGCGAAGTTCTTGATGCGGTCGCGCACCACGTCGATGCCACGTTCGTCTGAGGCGTTCAGTTCGAGAAAGTTCTCACGCCAGTCGTCGCCGTAGAGTTCGCGGGCGATGGCGACCGCGGAGGTGGTCTTGCCGACGCCTGCTGGCCCCGAAAACAGGAGGTGTGGCAGGTCGTTTTTCGCCACGTAGCTTTTGAGTCGCCCCACGATGTTCTCGTGACCGACGACATCGTCTAGGGTCTCCGGGCGATACTTCTCGATCCAGATTTCCTCGCGTCCGGCCCGCGATTCAGTGTCCGCCTCGCTCATGGCCGAAGTGAGGGGCCATCGGCTTGTAAACGCTCCGAGACTCAGGTGCATTCGAAAAGAGACGTTTCAGCTCCTAAGAGACTCTGTATTGCACACAACGCACTTTATCGTCTCCTCTGGCGTACTTTTAGCCACAATGAGGGTACGGGTGGGAACACACAGACACATCCTTGCGGCCTTGCTCACGCTTATCGTCCTGTTCGGAGCGATTCCCGGCGTCGTAGCGGCCGAAACGCGCACCGGCGGCGACGTGACGATTGGAGCCGGCGAGACCATCAACGACAACCTCGACATCTTCGCAGGCAACGTCGTCATCAACGGCGACGTAAACGGCGACGTGAACGTGTTTTCGGGGAACGTCGTCATCAACGGCGAGGTGACCGGCTCCGTCTCAGCCTTCGCGGGCACCATCACGGTGAACGGTGACGTCGGCGGCGACGTGGCAGCCTTCGGTGGAACCACCACGCTCGGGCCTGAGGCGACCGTCGGCGGCAACTTCGAAACCGGCTCCGGCTCGACGGTCGTGAACGGCCAAATCGCCGGTGACGCGCGCATCGACAGCGACTCTATCGTCCTCGGCTCGACCGCCGCCATTGCGGGCAACCTTGAGTACGACGGCGAGCTCAACCGCGCGCCCGACGCGACGGTCGGCGGCACGGTCACGCGCAACGCCGGACTCGGGGTCGGCCCAGTCGTTGACACGCCCGACACGGGCTTCTTCGACGCGACGTTCACCATCTACGGCTTCCTCGTAAGCTTCCTGCTCGGCGCGGTGTTGTTGCTCGTCTTCCCGAAGTTTTCGGGCCGGGTTTCAGACGCCGCGACGACCGCCCCGCTGCGCTCGGGCGGCGTTGGCCTGCTCACGCTGCTTGGCGTGCCCATCGTGCTGGTGGTGCTCCTGCTCACCATCGTCGGCATCCCGCTCTCGCTCGCGGGTATCTTCCTGTTCGCCGTCGTCCTGTGGGTAGGTACCATCTACGGCCGCTACGCCATCGGGACGTGGCTGCTTGACTTCGCGGGCTACCCGAACCGCTGGGCCGCGCTGTTCCTTGGCCTGCTCGTGGTCGCTTTGGGCGCGCGCATCCCGTTCGTCGGCGGCATCATCTCATTCCTCGTCCTCCTGCTCGGGCTTGGGGCGCTCGCGCTCACGGCCTACCGCACCTACCGCGGCGAGAAGACGCCACCGGAACCGCTCGTCGAGGGCGAACCCGACGACACGGGCGACACGTGGGTGCCGCCGACGTAACGCGACACGTTTAGGGCGCGTCCGGCCATGTTTCACGCCATGCGCGTCACGGTCGAAGTCGTTGGCGAGGACACCCACGAGGTCACACTCGAAGACGGCACGTACGCAGACCTCGTGGAGGCAGTGGGCCTCAACGTCCACGAAGTCTCGGTGTTAGTCGATGGCTCACTCGTCCCCGAAGACCAACCAATTGACGCAGCGCGCGTCAAAATTCTCCGACTCATCAAAGGCGGATAATGCGCGTCCGGCCTGCCACCGTGGATGAACTGCCGACGGTCATGACCATTTTAGACGGCGCGATGCTCGAAGCGGACGCCACTACCGTCCGTGAAAAGTGTGACACGCGGGAGGCGCTCGTCGCCGTAGACGACGGGCGGATTCTGGGCGCACTCATCCGCTCTGGCCAGAAAATCGACGCCGTGGCCGTCCGCCGCGCTCGTCGTGGGCAGGGCATCGGCCGGTCGCTCGTGGACGCCGTAGGCGAGGACGTTGACCACATTGAAGCCGCGTTCGACGAAAAAAATCGACCGTTCTACGCAAAACTCGGCTTCGAGATTGAAGAACTCGGAGGCGGGCGGTTTCGCGGCGTCAAACGCTAATCACGTACTCGCTGTCGCGCTCTCGCTGTTTTTAACGTACCATAGAAGAAGCGAGAGACTCCCCACCGCGGCGAGCGCCGCAACCCCTGCCTGAATCGTGTTTTGGTCGATGAAAAACGCAACCGCGAGCGCCGCATAGAGCAGAAACAGGACGAACAGGAGTCGCAAGTGGTTCACCCCGCTCTATTCGCTGTGTGAGCATATTACCGTATCGTGCTGTCATGTTCGCCTGTAACGGCGCTTTTCGGGCGGTTCAGACGAGCGGTTCGACCAGTTCTCGGCCTGCTGCGAGCAGTTCAGCCACGCGCTCGTCGCTGCCCGCTTCTGCATACACGCGCAGTTTCGGTTCCGTCCCCGAGGGACGAACCAGCAGCCACGACCCGTCTGAGAGGAGGATTTTGAAGCCGTCTTTCGAATTTACGTCTTTGACTGCCACCCCGGCCACCGTCTCGGGAAGGTCGCCGTCAAGTGCTTCGAGTACTCGGGCTTTCTCCGAGTCAGGGCAGTCCAGACTAATCTTGTTCTGCCGAATCTCACCGTGCTCTGCGAGCAGGTCCGTGACGCGCTTGTCGAGCGATTTTTCTGACTCGGCGACCGCCGCGAGCAGCGCCATCAGCACGCCGTCTTTTTCGGGGACGTGCCCGCGGATGGAGAAGCCGCCCGACTCCTCGCCGCCCATGAGGGCATCCGACTCCTGCATTGCCTGAGCGACCCATTTGAATCCGACGGCGGTCTCGACGACTGCTTGGCCGTGAGCTTCGGCAATCCGGTCGATGAGGTAGGTGGTCGAAACCGTGCGGACGGCCGGGCCGGAATCCGATTCGAGCAGATAGTCGTAGATGGCGGCGAAAAACAGGTTCGCGCTCAGGTAGCCCCGTTTTTTGGTGACGATGCCGATGCGGTCTGCGTCGCCGTCGTTCGCCACCCCGAGGTCGGCTTCACCCGATTCGACAACCTCTGCGAGCGCTTGCAGATTTTCGGCGTTCGGCTCGGGGGACGTCCCGCCGAAGGTCACGTCGCGCGCTCCACGCAGGCGGATGACCTCCGCACCGGCGGCTTCTAAGAGGGCGTCGGTGACGCCGCGCCCGCTGCCGTGCATCGCGTCGTAGGCAATCGTGAGTCCCGAGAGGTCGCCCGAAACGAGGTCGAGCGCGTGGTCGCGATGTGTGCTGACGAAGTCCACTTCTTCGACGCTGCCGTGGTCGGCGTCGGGGAGCGCGATGGGTTCTGCGAGATTGGAGACGATTTCGTCCGTGACGCCGGGGAGTGCGGGCGCGCCGTCGTCGGGGATGAACTTCACGCCGTTGTACTCCGGGGGGTTGTGGCTCGCCGTGACCATGAGCGCGCCCGCGAGGTCTCGCTCCACGATGTTCCACGCGACGACCGGTGTCGGGCAGTCGCGCGGCGGCATCACCACGTCGAAGCCGTTTGCGGTGAGCACGTCGGCGAGTGCGTCTGCGAACCCACGCGAGGTTTCGCGGGCGTCGTAGCCGATGGCGATGGGGCGCGTTTCGCCCTTGTCTGTGAGGGTGGTGGCGACGGCTTGCCCAACCATGCGCACGCGCGGCGTGGTGAACACGTCGAGGGTGGCGCGCCACCCGTCGGTGCCAAATGAAATCTTGTCCATACGCTTCACTCCGGGTGAGGGGTGAAAAATCTCGCTGCTATCGAGCCGGGAATTTACTCACTCAAGCAATCGCTCTTTTTGTGTCCGGGAAAACTGCTTGATTTCGTACTCGCGGCTCATCGCCCGTGACTTCGACGCGAACTGTTCTGTGTGGACGAGTTCGACGGGGCGGCGCCCGCGCGTGTACTTCGCCCCGGTTCCGGCGTTGTGTTCTTCGACGCGACGTGTCACGTCGGTCGTATAGCCCGTGTAGAGCGACCCATCTGCGCATTCGACGACGTAGACGTAGTGCATCTAATTGAACGAACGAAACGAAAACCCGTAGCGATTTCGGCGAATGAGAATGGGGGTAGGGAGGAAAACGCGCCGAATAATTTGTCTCTAGACGATACGAATCTGCGATTTATCTGGCGGGTTGTCGATCCGCACGGGTCTTGGATGCCTCCGCAATTCCTGCGTTCGCTGAGCAGTTCGGACATGCGTTTACCTGTCCACTCTCGTCTGCAAATACTCGAGCGAAGCGATCAGACACGTGGGAGCCACAGTAGTTGCACTCTGGCATTATACGCGCCGGCACTTGTCTACCGGCAGGATTCGTTCGTGGTCAAGGTAGATATACTCTTGCACGATTCTTGCCCAATTCTCACGAGAATCGCACACTCCTCCGGTTGAAACCGGTTATCCCTGCCGACTCCGGGCAGAGTGGAGCCGTCGTGCAATCAATCCCGCTTGCGCCCCTGCAACAAAGCCCGCATCGACGTTCACGGTTGTCAACGCCGTACACGACTGCAACATGCCGAACAGCGCGGCTTCGCCATCGCCACCAACACCGTAGCCAGAGGCGATGGGCAGGGCAATCACCGGCACGTCTACGAGTCCCGCAATCACCGTCGGAAGGGCGCCTTCGCGGCCCGCGGCCACGATGAGCACGTCGAGTGCGCGCAGCTCTTCTAAGGTGTCGAACAGGCGATGGATGCCCGCCACACCCACGTCGTCGATGCGTGTTACGGTCGCACCCATCTCGCTCGCAATCGCCGCCGCCTCGCCCGCTGGGCCGCCATCTGCGGTTCCTGCTGTTACGACGCCGACCGTCGCGTCCAGGTCACGGCGCTCGAAGCGCTCTGCGTGCGCTCTGAGTACGCCCGCCCGCTCATCGAACGAGAGCGTTCCGGAGAATGCCGGGCGAAGGGTGGCGCGAATCGCATTCGCGTCTTTGCTGGTCACTCTGGTCGCAATTGCTCGCCCCGTCGTTTCCAGTGCAGTTTCGACCAGCGAACAGATTTCTGCGGTCGTTTTGCCCGTCCCGTAGACGGCTTCCGGGACGCCGCTTCGGTGCTCGCGGGCGGCATCAAACCGCCCGACGTCGTCGGTGGCGTACCCTGCTAACTTGGCTTCTGCGGCCGCAACACTGAGGTCGCCCGCCGCGACGGCTTCTAAGATGTCGCGCATACCCCCTCGTTTACACTGGAAGCGCACCTAGTTATCGACTCGAAACGGGGGTTTGTCGGGGGTAGGGACCTTCTTCCACCGAGTCCATTTGAGAAACCTTATAAACGGTGATGGGAAACAGAAGTCCGTATGGCAGACCTGATCGTCAAAGCCGCCGTCAAGGAAGCGCTCGATGACATGAACGTTGCGTCCGACTTTTACGACGCACTCGACGAGGAAGTCGCAGAGCTTCTCGAAGACGCCGCACGCCGCGCCAAAGAGAACGACCGTAAGACGGTCCAGCCGCGCGACCTCTAAATTCGGATAGTCTCTCTCCCGCTTTGGGGGAAAATCAACCATTCTTTCACACCCCACACCCCTGAGCCACAGCGCCGCTCAGAACGACTGTTCTTCGACGCCCGTCTCCGTGCCGACGAACGCGGCGTCTGCGAGATTGATGAACAACCCGTGTTCGACCACGCCCGGAATCGCGGCGAGGTCGAGTGCGAGCATGGCGGGGTCGCGTATCTCACCGAAATCGCAGTCGAGCACGAGGTTGCCATTGTCCGTGACGACGGGGCCGTCTTTGCGCGCTGCTTCGCGGAGGGTGGCTTCGCCGCCGACTTTTGTTGCAATTTTCTCGGTCACGACGGTCCACGCCTCGGGGATGACTTCGACGGGAACTGGATGGTCGAGCGTCTCGACCTGTTTCGTCGTGTCTGCGACGACAATGAACCGCTCTGCGGCCGAATCCACGATTTTCTCGCGCGTGTGGGCCGCGCCGCCGCCTTTGATGCAGTGGCGACCGGCGAGTTGGTCTGCGCCGTCGATGGCGAGATGGACGGTGTCAACCGCGTCGAGTGAGGTGAGTGGAATCCCCACACTTAGCGCAAGCTGGCGCGACTGAAACGACGTGGGGATGCCCTGGATGTCGAGGCCCGCGTTCACCGCTTGGCCGAGCGCGCGAATCGCGTGCGCGGCCGTCGACCCCGTCCCGAGGCCGACGACCATTCCGTCTGTGGCTTCTGCCGCGGCGCGTTCGCCCGCGCGGCGCTTTGCGTCATCGCTTCCGCCGGTCGTTTTCATGTGCGCACCATAGACGTGGGGAGTCAAAAAGCGCCCCGTCCGGCCACGCCCTTTTTATTTCCGTACTCCGTCGCCAGTATCATGTTTGGAACGAGCGGTATTCGAGGCCCCGTCGGTGAGGTTGTGACCGCGGACCTCGCACTCGCCGTCGGGCGGGCACTTGCCGCCGAAGCCGAGAGTGTCGTCGTCGGCCGCGACCCCCGCGAAAGTGGTGAATTTTTGACTGATGCGTTGGTCGCCGGCCTGCGCGAGAGCGGCACCGACGTCATCGACATCGGCCTCGCCGCAACGCCAACCGTCGCCCGTGCCGTCGCGGGCGAAGACGCAGACGCTGGCGTCTCGATTACTGCCTCCCACAATCCTGCTCCTGACAACGGCATCAAGCTCTGGAACCCCTCCGGGCAGGCGTTCGACGAAGCCCAGCGCGAGGCCATCACCGAGCGCATCCGCGACGACTATTTTGCCCCCGTCGGCTGGGAGGGCCTTGGCAAGCGCCACGAGAAAGACGGCGCAGAACGCCACACCCAGACGCTCGTCGACGCCGTTTCCCTTGACGAGCCGCTTTCGGTCATCGTGGACGTGGGCAACGGCGCAGGCGGCGTCACCGCAGAAGCACTCGCTCGCCTCGGTTGTGAGGTCGAAACCCTGAACGCCCAGCCGGACGGCCGCTTCCCCGGTCGCCCGAGCGAGCCAACCGCCGAGACCTGCGAATCGCTCTGCCAGCTCGTCGCTGCCTCAGACGCAGACCTCGGTATCGCCCACGACGGCGACGCAGACCGCATGATGGCTGTCACTGGCAACGGCGACTTCATCTCCGGAGATATGCTCCTCGCACTGTTCTCGCTCGACGCCGCGGGCGAGGGCGAGCGCGTCGCCGCGCCCGTGGACACCAGTCTGGTCGTCGCAGACCTGCTCGCAGAACAGGGCGCGTCGCTCACGCGCACCAAAGTCGGCGACGTGTACGTCGCAGAACGCGCCACAGAACCCGACGTGGTGTTCGGCGGCGAACCCTCTGGGGCGTGGATTTGGCCCGAAGAAACCCTCTGTCCAGACGGCCCGCTCGCCGCGGTTCGCCTCGTGGAACTCGCAAGCAAGCGCCCGCTCGCCGCCCGCCTTGCCGACCTCGAACCGTATCCGATTCGCCGCACCAGCCTCGAAGTCGAGCGCAAAGACGAACTCATGGCCGCCATCGAAGCCCGCGTGCTTTCGGAGTTCGATGATGTCCAGACCCTCGATGGCGTCCGCGTTGACCTCGGTGATGCGTGGTTCCTCCTCCGGGCGTCTGGCACCCAACCGCTCATCCGCGTCACCGCAGAAGCCCGCGACCCCGCCCGCGCAGACGAAGTGTTCGAGCGCGCGACCGGCATCGTCACCGACTCGCAGTAACCGTCTTTGGGCACGAACTGTTTTCTCCTCACGAGGAAACTACCCACCAATGGGTGAGACGGTAGTCATCGCCGGTGTCGGCCCCGGACTCGGGGCGGCGCTTGCGCGCAGGTTCGCGGTCGAAGGGTGTCAGATTGCGTTGTTCGCACGGTCAGGTGACTATCTCGACACATTGGCCGACGAACTCAACGCGGCACCCGGAACGGTTCTTGCCGTCCCCGTGGACGTGACCGACCCCGACGCCGTGACCGCCGCCTTCGCTACCGTCCGCGAGGCATTTGGCCCGGTCTCCGTCCTCATCAACAACGCGAGCGATTCGGCGTGGAAGGGCGTCAGAGACATCTCGCTTTCTGAGTTCGAACACGCGTGGCGGGTCGCTGCCGTTGGCAGTCTGCTCTGTACGCAAGCCGTCCTTCCCGATATGCTCGAATCCGGCAGTGGAACCATCATTTTCACCGGCGCAACGTCTTCGATTCGCGGGCGAGAAGGTGCGGTTGGCTTTTCGGCCGCCAAATTCGCCGTCCGCGGCATGGCCGAATCGATGGCCCGCGAACTCGGCCCGGAGGGGATTCACGTCGCTCACGTCGTCATCGACGGGCGAATCCGCGACCCGTCGGTCTCGGATGCCGATGTCAACGGCGACCCGTATCAGTATCTCAATCCAGAATCGATCGCCAACTCCTACTGGCACTTGGTGCAACAGCCCCCCGACACGTGGACGCTCGAACTGGACGTACGCCCGCACGTCGAAACCTTCTAAAGCCGGTCTAAGACGGCTTGTGCGTCGTATTTCAGCGTCAACTCGCGCGAGCGACCGCGGCCTTCGACGTTCGTATAGCGCGCTTCGATGAGGCCGAGTTGGTCGAGTTTGTTGATGAGTTCGGAGTAGCGCGTGTAGCCGAGGTCGGTCTCCTCGTGGAACGACTCGTAGACGGCTCCCGCCTGCTCGCCTTCGTGTTCTGCAATCACCTTGATGAGCGCGCGCTCCGGTTCTGAGAGCCCTCTGAGGCTCCGCGAGAGGTGGATATATTTCGATTTGTCGTAGGCGGATTCCACGTCCTCGCCCGTGACGACGCGGCTTGCGCGCATCTCGGCGTTCAACCCCGCGCGGCGCAGGAGGTCAATCCCGACGCGCAGGTCGCCCGAGTCGGCGGTGAGTGCGGCCACGCGGTCTAACACGTCGCCTTTGATGACGCCCTCGTGGAAGCCGGGTTTCGCGCGGTCTGCGAGGATGTCGCGAATCGCGGCTTCGTCGTAGGCCGGGAAGAACACCTCCTCGGGGCGGAACACGCTCTGGACGCGGCTGTCGAGCTCTTCGATGACGTCCAGACTGAGGTCTGAGGAAATCACCACGACGCCGATTTTCGCCCCGGCGTGGGCCTCGTGGGCGCGCAGAAGCGAGTAGAGCGTGTCCGACGCCTCTGATTCGTAAAACAGGTAGTTCACGTCGTCGAGCGCGACCACGAGCACCTCGTCTTCGTCAACGAGGTGGTCGGTGACCTGCCCGAACAGCTTTTTAAAGGAGATACCGCTTGAGGGCGGTTCGTAGTCGAAAATCCCCTGGAAGATGCGCGAAAAGACGGAGTAGCGCGTCGAATCCACCTGACAGTTGACGCGCACCGTGCGCACGTCGGTTTCTGCGTTGAGTTCCCCGAACAGGCTCTGGACGGCGGTCGTCTTGCCGGTTCCGGGCGGCCCGCGAATCAGGACGTTCAGCGGGCGCGACCCCCGCACCGCTGGCCGGAGTGCGTATTTCAGACTCCGCATCTGCGTCTCGCGGTGGTGGAACACTTCGGGGACGTAGTCGATTTCGAACACATGTTCGTCTCGGAACACCGACTCATCCCACGAAAGCATCCCCCCGTCGGGGTCATCAGCCATCACTTTCACCGTGCCTGTGACGCTACTTAACTGTTCGCCAAATTGGGGTTTATCGGTGTCAGACGTGCGTCATCGTGCGCCTGACTTCGTCCCCCGAAACGGGCGTATCGTGTTTGAGGCCGTGGTGTTTCACGGCCATCGTGAGGACGTGATTCTCGTCGTGGGCGCGAACCAGAAACGCACACCCTTGGACCGGACACTGGTACTGCGCAGGCATCATCGAAGATAGGCGCGCACGGAGCTTAGAAGCGCGGTTTCAGGCTTCGAACTTTTCGAGCAATCGGCCGTAGAAGGTGGCGTCGCCCTCCGCGGCGAGCTTCTCGACTATCAACTCCGGCGTCGAGCGCGCGAGGTGATTTTTCTGCGGCGAGCGGTTCACGACCAGTTCACCATCCACGAGGCCGACCGCCTCGATACCGTCCACCGCGACGGTGTAATCCGCCGCATCGCGGATTTCGCCCGCGAGGTGGGAGACGAACACGCCCGACGCCTCGCGCTCGTCTAAGGCTTCGAGAATGCCCGCGATGATTTTCGCGCTTGCGCCGGGTTCGGTTATCGACTCCAACTCGTCTACGAGCACGAGCTTTTTCGCCTCGCCCGTGACGAGGCCCGCGAAGTCGCGCAGCGTGCTCTCGAACGCGCCCGCGTCGAGCGTCCCTTGGGTTTTCGCGTGGTAGTGGAGTTCTTCGACCAGCCCGACGCGTGCGTGTGCTGCGGGCACGGGAAGCCCCATGTGCGCGAGGATGACGATGACTGCACAGAGGTCGAGCGTCGAGGTTTTCCCCCCGCTGTTAACTCCCGAAAGGAGCGTGACGCCGGAGACGGCGTAGTCAACCGGTTCGACCTCCTCGAAGGACACGTCGAGCAGGGGCGAGCGGCCGCTTTCGATGGCGAAGCCTTCGCCCGACAGTTCGGGCATCACGCAGTCGAAATCCGCGACAAAGCGCGCGATGGCGAGTTCCACGTCGAGTTCGAGCGACGCAAACACGAGTTCGTCCACCGCCTCCGTCAGCTCCGCCAACTCGCGGGCGACTTCGCGCTTTCTGCGCGCCGCCCGGCGGTCGCGCGCGACGGTCAAGTCCTCGCGCAACCGGCTCACGACTTTTTCTTGGTAGCCAACCGGAAACGTCGGCTCCTCGCCGAAAATCATCCGGGCGACTTCCTCTTCGCCCGCGTCCAGCGACAGCGAGTCCACGAGGTGGTCGCGCGCCGCTTCGATGGCCGCGTCGTACTCGTCTGCGAGTTCACGCGAGAGCAGCGAATCGACGCCCGCGCCCTGTTCGACGAGTGAGAGGAGGTCGGAGCCTTCGATGGTCACGTCACGGGCCTGAATCGCCTCGCGCAGCCGGTCGTTCGCCACGTTCTCGGCCATCGACACCGCCGCGTCTAAGTCGTTTGCGGCGTCGGTGAGCCGTTCCAATTCTTCGTCGCCCTTGACCGTCCCGTCGTCGTTTAGCCGTGACAGTCCAGCTTCGAGCGCGTCCAAATCGAGGCCCGAAGGTGGTTCCATTCCGGCTGCGCGGTGGACGCGAATCGCCGCCTGCAGGCGGGCGCGGTTCGTCGCAAAAAACGAGAGCGTGCGTTCGGGGACGATTTCGACCGGCGTGTCGAGCGCGTCGGGTTTCACCTGCACGTCGCCGTCGATGTCCACGCCCGCGAACTCCTCATCGAGGGCGATGACGGTGGCGTAGCCACGGGCCAAATCCCCGAGTCTGCGCGCGTCTTCGACGATTTCGACGCTCAGTTCGGGGACGGCGTCTTTTGCTTCGGCGTACGTCTCTGCGTCCATCGTCGCGAGACACCGGTCGCGCACCCGGACCCCGCGCGGGTGGACAAGCGGTTCGACGGCTGAAAGCGCCTCCAGCACCTCCGGCGTTGGCTCGCGCTCTGTGGCTTGCTCGACGAACGCGCGCACCTCGTCGATGCGCGAGCGTTTCGAACTCGGAAACAGCGTCTCAAGGCGCTTTTTCGCGTACGTCGTGACGGTGCGCTGTTGGAGCAGCGACAGGGTGTCTCCGTAGAGTTCGCGGGCGCGATTGGTGGCGAGGAATCGCCCGGGGTCGCCGTGTTGCTCGCGGATGGCCGCCCGCGCGATGCTCGCTGCGCGCCCTTCGGTGATGCCGGGTGCGCTCGATAACCGCAGGACGTCGCCGCGTTTGAGTGCCGTCTCGGGGTCGTCGAGCTGCGCAAGTGCCGCCGCTGTCTTCTCGCCAACGCCCGGGATGCCCTCGAAATCCATTCAGCGCAGTGATACCCACCCCGAGACAAAAAGCGTTCGCGGTGACAGACGCTCGCCCTCCGTCCCGGGAAACTCCTGATTTCGGGAGTGACAGCCCGTCTTGAAGCAGGATTATCCACTCTGCGAGCGTCGAAGCTAGTATGGTGTGGTTGGTGCGCGACGACAGACAGGTCGCCGCGGGGGTGGATTGATGGCTGGACGCATTTCGAAGGGACAGGTTCCGTGGCGCTCGCGGACGGTACAGGTCGTTCTCTTGAGCACGCTGCTCGCGCCAATCGGCGTCCCGCTCATCGCCCCGGCGCTCCCGGTGATTCGTGACGCTTTCGTCGTCACGGACGCACAGGCGAGCCTCGTCGTCAGCGCCTACTTCGTCGTCGGTATCGTGCTCTCACCGTTCATTGGCCTGCTCGCAGACCGCGTCGGCAGAAAACGCGTGCTCGTGACGAGTCTGTTCGCCTTCGGCCTCACCGGTGGGGCCATCTTCTTCGCGCCAAACTTCACGGCGCTGCTCGTCCTCCGGGCGATTCAGGGCACGGCCGCTGCCGGGCTGTTCGTCGCCACCGTGACCATCATCGGCGACACCTTCGAGGGAACCCAACGAAACGCCGTTCTCGGCATGAATATCGCCGTCCTTTCGGCGGGCGCGGCGCTGTTCCCGCTCGTCGGTGGCATCCTCGTCACCTTCGGGTGGAACGTCCCGTTTGTCGCCTGCCTGCTCGCACTCCCGGTGGGGCTGTTTGCCTTGCTCGCGCTCGAAGAGCCGGCCGTCGAGCGCGAAATGCGCAGTCTCACCTACCTCCGCGGTGCGGTCTCGGTGGTCACGGGGCCGAACACGCTGTTTCTCTACGCCGCGGCGTTCGCCACCGAACTGCTGCTGTTCGGGGCTATCATCACGGTCTTGCCGTTTTTACTCAACGAACAGTATGCCCTTGCGCCGGTGTTCATCGGCGGCATCATCGTCGCGGCAGAGGCCGGGTCTATCGTCGTTTCGACCCAGAACGGGCGGCTCGCGGGCTACGTCTCGAACGGCCTGCTCGTCGCGGGCGGATTCGTCTGCTTCGGCGTTGGCCTGCTCGTCATCTGGCTCGCGCCGAGCGTCCTCATCGTGGCCGCTGGCGCAGTCGTCGTCGGCGCGGGCCTCGGGCTCTCGATGCCCGCGGTTGACGCCGCCATCAGCGACGTGGTGAGCGGTGAGTACCGCGCCGGGGCGCTCAGCCTGCGCAACAGCACCACCTTCCTCGGCCGGGCGACCGGCCCGGCACTGTTCGCGGGGCTTGCGACCGTCACGGGTTACCCACTGCTCTTGCTCGGTGCGGGGCTCGTCTCGATTGTATTCGCGCTCGTCATCGTCGCCGTCGCCAGCAGACTGCTCGCAGAGACGACGCTTCCGCCTGAGGAGCCGGAGGAAATCGTATGACCACCGCACCGTTGGCCGTCCAAGACTCGTGGCCGGAGCTGACCTGTTACGGCTGTGGCCCCGCGAACCACCACGGCTTCCAGCTCAAGAGCTACGAAGACGGCGAGGCGCTCGTGGCGACCGTCCACCCTGACGAACGATTCAACGCCGGGTTCGCACAGGTGCTGTACGGTGGCTACATCGCGTCGGTCATCGACTGTCACGCCATGTGGACGGCGATGACAGCGGCGTATCAGACTGAAGGCCGTCCGCTCGGGAGCGCGCCGCGCATCGCCTGTGTCACCGGCCGACTCGACGTGTCCTACCTGCGACCGACGCCGCTCGGCGTCCCGATTCACCTGCGCGGGTGGATTGAGGGTGACGTGGGCCCGAAGATGCGGGTTCGGGTCGAACTCGGCCCCGAGGGTGCCGTGACCGCCACCGGCTCGGTCATCGCGGTGCAGTACGACTTGTTTCGTGACCCACTCGCCCGGCCCGCACACCCCTGACGCGGGACAACGTGCTTTTCTGCGAGCGGGAAGTAACGACGCGCATGCCTACGGTCGAGGAGAAAGCACAAGCCGTCCGCGCCGACCTCGCGGAGCGCGAGAGCGTCCTTATCGCCTTCAGTGGTGGCGTCGATTCGAGCGTCGTCGCGGCGCTCGCCGCAGACGCACTCGGCGAGAACGCCGTCGCCTGCACCGCAAAGAGCGAGACGCTCCCCGACGCCGAACTCAGCGATGCCGTCTCCGTCGCCGAAGAAATCGGCATCCGCCACGAACTCGTGGAGTTCAGCGAACTCGACAGCCCCGACTTCGTGAAAAACGACGAAGACCGGTGTTATCACTGCCGGACGATGCGACTCGGCAAGATGTTCGACAAAGCCCGCGAACTCGGCATCGAACTCGTCTGCGACGGGACGAACGCTTCTGACTTAGGCGAGGGCCACCGACCCGGTCTGCGCGCCGTCGAGGAACTGAACGCCTACTCGCCGCTCGTCGCACAGGGCATCACCAAAGCCGAAGTCCGCGAGATTGCGGAACTGTACGACCTCTCGGTGGCCGACAAGCCCGCGATGGCGTGTCTCTCCTCGCGCATTCCGACCGGCCTCGAAGTCACCGAAGAACGTCTCACCCGCGTTGACAAAGCAGAACAGTTGCTCCGAACGTGGGGCTTCTCGCAGTTCCGGGTGCGCGACCACGACGGGCTCGCGCGCATCGAAATCGCGGGTGACGAACTGGAGCGCGCCCTCGACGTAGACTTCATCCGCGCCGCCCGTGACCATCTGAAAAACGTCGGCTTCGACCACGTCACGCTCGACCTCTTTGGCTATCGCACGGGGAGCGTGAGTCCGGCCGGTCAACAGGACGATGAACCACTCGTCGAAAACGTGTTCGACGCTGAGTATCCGACCGGCAACTAGTACGGCGTCTCGTTTTCGCGCACGACCCGCGCGGCTCCCTCCTCGACTTCGATTTCTGAGACGGCGCAGTTTTGCAGATTCATCCGCACGTAGCTGTCCACGATGTTGTAGCCCTGTAAATGGCCAAGCAGGAGGTAAAGGGGCCCGCCGTGGCTCACGACGAGCACGGTGTCGTCGTCGTGCCCATTCTCCGCGAGCTCCTGCCACCCGGCGAGCACGCGGTCTTTGACCTGCACGATGCTCTCGCCGCCGTCCGGAACCTTCGTCGCGGCTTCGAGGCCGGCTCTCTGTAGCGAAAACTCGGGAAATCGCTCTGCGATGTTGTCGTAGGTGAGTCCCTGATAGACGCCGAGGTCGCGCTCGCGCCACGCGGGGTCGAAGGTGGCCTCTGCAGCCACCGACTCACGGATGAGCGCCGTCGTTTCGCGGGTGCGCGTCAGGTCGGAGGCGTAGATGTGAGAAATATCGTACGCTGCTGCGAGCGTTTCGCCGGTCGCCCGCGCTTGCTCTGCACCGGTTTCGGTGAGCTGTGAAGGAGCCCATCCCTGCATGCGTCGCTCGCGGTTCCAGTGCGTCTCGCCGTGGCGGACCACCAACACTCTCATTCGAGTGGGCAGAGGGCGGGGGGAGAAAAGAGTGTTATCGCTGCGTCCAGCGCAGGAGCAACAGGGTTCCTTCGAACAGCGCAATCATCGTGGCGGCGACGATGATGGGCGCCATCCCCGTCGGGTCGGGGCTGAACAGGAACGCGATGCCCGCAAAGGCCCCCCAGAAGTAGAGGCGGCGGTCTGCGAGCCACTGGCGGGTGGTCAGCCCCATCATGATGGCAAGCATGACCATGAGCGGAATCTGGAAGATGAGCGCGAAAAAGCCCATCAGCAACACGATGAGGTTGAACGTCTCGGTCAGGCCGTAGGCGACGGTCGCGGCTCCCTGCGTGTAGTACGTGAAGTACGTGAAGATGGTCGGGAGGACGAGGTAGAACGCGAACGAGACGCCAATGAAGGCAAGGATGAGACTCGTCGGGACGGCGGCGAGGTAGTATTTACGCTCGTGTTTGTAGAGGCCAGGGCGCATGAACAGGTACGTCTCGTAGACGAACACGGGGAGCGCGATGACGAACCCGGCGAGGGTGGCGACCTTGAGCCGCGCGAGCAACAGCGCGAGCGGGTGGTAGACGCGCGGCCGGGCAACGTCGGTGCCGGGGAGAATGTTGTTCCAGAGGAAGTTGATGATCTGGTCTGCGAAGGGAAAGACGATGCCGCTCACGACGGCCATAATGATGAGGACGATGCCGGTGCGTCGCACCATCTCTTCGATGTGCGCTGCAAGTGGCATCTCCTTGTCAGAAGAGGGGCCTTCGCTCACGATGCCGCCGTCTTCTTCGACCGGCGGTGCCGAAAAGTGGTCAGCCATCGGCTCTTTCCTCCGCTACTCCCGTCATTATACGAGGGTAGTCAGGCCAACGTTTGTAAGCTTTCTTCTCCGCGCAGAGAACAAGATTGATAACTCAGACCGGGCTACGTTCGCCAGATACGGGGATGTCTGGAGCGATAGACGACGACACGAAACGCGCTGTCGCAAGCGGGCGCGAAACGCTCGGCGCGATGCTCAGCACCGCACAGACCCATCTGCAGAAGGTGTTCATCGTGTTCGTCATCGGGCTGATGGGCACTATCTACGCCCTGCGCGAGTTCGTCTGGCTGCGACTCAAAGCCGACCTGTTCTCGAAACTCGGTGACAACGTCGCCTCTCAGACCGACGTGATTGCGGTCACGCCGTTCGACGTCATCCTGTTACAGGTGAAAATCGGCCTCGTCGTCGGCGCGCTCCTCGCTCTCCCCTTCCTCATCTATTATTCGCGCGATGCGCTTCGCGAACGCAACCTCTGGCCGACCCAGCGCATCGGCTTTTGGAAACTCGCGTTCGTCCTCACGCTGAGTTTCGCCCTGTTCGTCGGCGGCGTCGTCTACGCCTACTTCCTGTTTTTCCCGCTGATGTTCGAGTTCCTCGCCGGGAACGCGATTCAAGGCGGCTTCCAGCCGACGTACTCCATCGTCCACTGGGCACAGTTCGTCTTCTTGCTCACTGTTTCGTTCGGCCTCGCCGCCCAGCTTCCGCTGGCGATGAGCGGCCTCGCGTACATCGAAGTCGTCCCCTACGAAACGTGGCGCGACAAGTGGCGCCACGCCGTGGTCGCCATCTTCGTCTTCGGCGCGCTGTTCTCGCCCCCAGACCCCTTCACGCAAATCATGTGGGCCGTGCCGTTGCTCATCCTCTACGGGTTCAGCCTCGGGTTGACCAAGATCGTCGTCTCGACACGCCGGTCACGGAAGGCCCCCGACGCGGCGAGCGCGGGCGACCCCGCAGACATCGATATCGGGCCGCTCGATGCGGCCGCCATCGCCGCCGCACCCGCAGAAGTATTCGCGGCGATGTCCGAAGACGAGGCGCTCCAACACGCGAGCGCCGCGATGCAAGACGACGACGCGGACAAGGCCCAAGCCATCTTAGACCGCTTCGACGAGGTCCAAGAGGCGCTCGAAGCCGAACCGGTCGAAAACGGTGCGACGGCCGCCGCGGCGAACGACATGGCCGAAGCCGACGACGAGGAAGCACCTGTCGAAACCGAAGCGGATGTCGAAGACCGAGAAGAGCGGGAGCGCGAAGAGTCGAGTGCCATCACGCGCACGACGACGGGCATCGTGAACGCCTTCTCGGAGGACGAAAAGTCAGAAGATGACATCGGCGGCTACTACTACGACATCGCGTTCATTTTGGACAGCCTCACGTCCAAGGCGTTCTGGCTGGTCGGCACGTTCATGCTCGTCCTCGCTTCGGTGTTCATTTTCCTCTATCAGGGCGGGATTGGCCTCATCAAGGCCGACTTCCTGCGTCGCCTGCCAGAAGCCGTGCGCCCAGAAGAGGTGGGCATCGTCGCGCTCCACCCCGTCGAAGCGCTCATCTTCGAGGTGAAGATCGCCACGGTGCTCGCCGCCGTCTCGATTATCCCCGTGTTGCTCTACTTCGCGTGGCCAGCGCTCAAAGAGCGCGGCTTCGCCCGCGGCAACCGGAACGTCTTGCTCGTCTGGGGGCTGTCGCTGTTCGTTGGCATCATCGCCGGGAGCGCCTTTGGCTACTCCTACATCGCGCCAACGGTCATCTCGTGGCTCACAAACGACGCGATTCAGGCGAACATGATCATCTCCTATCGCATCAACGCCTTTGGCTGGCTGGTGTTCCTCACCACCGCCGGGGTTGGCATCCTCGCCATGATTCCGGTCACGATGTTGCTGTTCCACCGCGGACGCATCATCACCTACCGCACGTTCCGTGGCCGCTGGCGCGAGGTCACCATCGCCGTCCTCGCAATTGCGGCGTTTGGCGCGCCCGGCGGGATGTTCATGATGTTCATCCTCGCCATCCCGACGCTGCTTGCCTACTTCCTCGGGCTTGGCCTGCTCTGGGTCGTTACGCTCGGCGGCCGCCGCGTCCCCGAGAAAAAGCAAGCGGGTGCGGATTAGTACAGGTTTAAGTAATCGAGTCATTACTTTTTCATATGCCAAAAATCAGCGTTGAGGTGCCCCAGGAACTCCTTTCAGACCTTGATGCCCACGTCGGAGACGAAGGCAAATTTGTCAACCGAAGCGAGGCGATCCGCGCCTCGATTCGAAAGATGCTCGATTTACTCGATGAAATCGACGACCGACACGGGAGAATCGAGGATGAGTGACGGGGAGGATATCGTCGTCATCTCGCTCGCTTCGCTCTTCATCACCGCGCTCGTCACGGCCCAACTCACCGCCTCGAAGGTGCTCGCGTTCGCCATCCCTTTCTCGCTTCCCTTCACCGGCAACACGCTCACGCTCCCCGGCGCGGCGCTTGCCTACGCGCTCACCTTCTTCGCCTCTGACTGCTACGCCGAACTCTACGGCAGAAAGCGTGCGACCCGCCTCGTGAACATCGGCTTCGTGATGAACTTCGTCATGCTCGCGCTCGTCTGGACGACGATTCAAGCGCCGACGTTCCAGTTCTCGCCGGTCGACGCCGCGACCTTCGAGACCGTCCTCGGCGCGAGCACGAACATCGTCATCGGCAGCCTCGCCGCCTACCTCGTGAGCCAGAACTGGGACGTCTTCGCGTTCCACAAAATCAGAGAATACACCAACGGCGACCATCTCTGGCTCAGAAACATCGGCTCGACCGCGAGCAGCCAGATCATCGACACCGTCATCTTCGTCACGCTCGCGTTCCTCCTCGTGCCCCAACTCCTCGGGACGGGCGCACCCCTGCCGCTCGCACAAGTCGCGGGCCTCATTGTTGGCCAGTACATCCTCAAACTCCTGATTGCGTTCGCGGACACCCCGTTCGTCTACGCCGTCGTTGGCTACGTCCGCTCGCGCGAGGACGCCGCGGAAACCGGCGGCTTCGTGTTCGAATAGTACACCCTTCGCACTTCTCGCCTCTCGTTGTCGATTTCAGCCTGTACGTATAGAGCTATCTCGGTTCCGCCCCATCTGGACGGGGCTATGTCGAAGACACAGGCACTCCCACCGGTGGTTCGGACCGCAGACGAAGGCGACGTGTACAACATCCTTGGCGGACTCGCGCTCATCAAAGTAACCGGCTCCGAGACGGGCGGGGCGTTTGGCCTCGTCGAACAGCGGTCGAACGCCGGGATGGCGACGCCGCTGCACGTCCACCACCAAGAGGACGAACTGTTCTACGTCATCGACGGACAGGTCACCTACCACGTAGACGGCGAGGAAATCACCGCGCCCGCCGGGACGACAGTGTTCGCCCCCCACGGGATTCCCCACGCCTTCCGTGTTGATACGGATGGCACGCGCTGGCTCGACATCCGCAAAGGCGGTGGCGAAGCGTTCTTCCGCGACATCGGTCTCGACGTAGATGGATTAGAACTGCCGACCGTTACACCACCCACCGACGAGATGCTCGAGAAACTAAACGCACATCTCGAAAAATACGGCGTCGAACTGCTCGGCCCGTCGCCGCTCGTCGACTAGTTGTCGATGCGCTCTGCGAAGCCAAAGCGCGGCTTGATGTCCGTGACTTTGACTTCCACCGTTTCGCCTTCTTCCGTGCCTGGAACGAACAGCGTGTAGCCTTCGAGTTTTGCCACGCCGTCGCCTTCCTTGCCCACGCTCTGAATGGTGACCTCCACGCGGTCGCCCTCGCGGACGGGCGAGGTGAGGAAGCCTTTGGCGACCAGATAGAGTTCGGAGGATTCGTCACGCGAGGCGTCGGGGTGGATGGCGCGGACGTATTTGAACTCCTTTTGCATATCTTCACGGAGTGGCATCACGTCTTGCCCGTCGAAAATCTTGGCGACGAAATCGCCGCCGGGGGCGAGAATATCGAGGGCCGTCTCGAACGCTTGGCGCGCGAGATATGCAGACCGTGCCGAATCGAGGCTGTACTCGCCGGTCATGTTCGGCGCCATGTCGGAGATGACGACGTCGGCCTCACCGGCGGTTTCCTTGACCGCGTCCTTGATTTCGTCGGTCGTCATGTCGCCTTTGATGGTCTCGACGCCGTCGATGGGGTCGATGCGCTGGAGGTCGACGCCGATGACCGTCCCTGAGGAGCCTGCAAATTCGTTTGCGACCTGCAGCCACCCGCCGGGGGCCGCGCCGAGGTCGACCACGGTGTCGCCTTCGTCGATGAGGTGGGCCTCCTCGTTCAGTTGTTTCAGCTTGTAGGCCGCCCGCGACCGGTAGCCTTCCTGCTTCGATTTGTTGTAGTAGTGGTCTTTGCGTGGCATCTGATTGCCGTGGCGTAGGGAACGGGGCTTCTTACGCCCTTCGACCCACAGAAACGGGCGTGTGGGGAGTCAGGGAAGCGGAACCCACGCACTGCTCGGGAACACGCCGAGGATGGCGAGCACGCCGATGCACAGCGACGTGACCACGATGCTCGCCGCGGGTGGGTCGAGGTGCGTCTCGGCGTGGGCGTAGAAGACGCGCTGGGCAACCTCGCCAAAGAGCGCGCCAACAGCCCCAAAGACGGCCCCGAGCACGAGCGCCTCGCTGAGTGGAACTGCCCCGGCAACTGCTGCGGGCGTGAGCGACCCGAGCGGCGCGTCCACGCTCGCGAGCACCGCCGTACTCGCCGGAAGCGACATGTGGTGGGTGATGGGGATGTTTGGCACACCTGCGCTCACGAGGAACAGCACGACGACGCTGATGCCGAAGGCGAGAAACGCGCTCCCGGTCAGGTACGCGACGTAGCCACCAAGAATCCCGACGACGCCGCCGAGTGCGAGCACGTCGCCCCAGCGATACTGGTAGGGCAACCATGGCTCGACACTGCGCCCGCCGTCAGTCTGGACGCCGTGGTCACGCGCTCGGTCGAACGGTGACATGTCGAGTAGTTTCCGCGGTGCCGCGCCGATGAGGCTGTAGCCGAACGCCGCGCGGTGGGCGAGCGCCGACACCACGACGCCGAGGGCGACGGGGTCAAGCGGCAGGGAGAGCGTTCCGGAGACGGCGGCAATTAGGTAGCCAAGAACACCGAACACGCCGCCGACGGCGAGCACGTCCGGTTTGCTCCCGAGGCCGCGCGTCACTTCTTTTGCCGGGTGGTGAGCATCGATATCGAGATAGCCGCGATTGGCGGCGTAGGCGGCGGCTGCGGCCCCGCCGCCGAAGGCGACGTGCGGGCCAAGCACTGCGCCGAAGGCGATGGAGCCGGTGATGTCCACGGCAGCGAGTTCGACGCCACTTGTGCGCTGGACAAGGCTATACAACTCGCCAACGATGACCATGAGCCCGGCGAGCGTGAACGACGGAAGCGCGCCGACTGCCGCCCCGAACGCCCCGCCTGCGAAGGCGGCGACGAGCAGGGAGAGCGAGAATGGGCCAAGCCCGCTCATGCGAGCGAGTCGGTATCCGATTCTGGTTTTTCGCCCGTAATCGTCGCGGAGACGATGTAGTCGCTGAGGTCGAGGGTGTCGTCCCACTCGCCAATGAACTCGGCGCTCTCTCCTTTTGGGGTGATTTCGACGGTCTCGAAACCGGTCTCAGCCAGCATCGCTATGAGGTCGTCAACGGTCGATGCGCCGGAGATGCAGGCGGCCACCGACTCTGGGTTGCCCCGAACCGACTCAGGGACCGACGCCGTCATCACGACGTCCGAAATCGCCAGCCTGCCGCCGGGTTTGAGCACGCGAAACGCCTCACGGAACATCTGTGATTTTTCGGGTGACAGGTTGATGACGCAGTTCGAAATGATGACGTCGACCGTTTCGTCTGCGACCGGGAGGTGTTCGATTTCGCCAAGCCGGAACTCGACGTTCGTCGCGCCGTTTTTCGCCACGTTGTCACGGGCTTTCTCGACCATCTCGGCGGTCATATCGACGCCGATGACGCGGCCCGTCTCACCGACCGCTTGGGCGGCGAGGAAACAGTCGAATCCGGCTCCTGACCCCAAATCGAGGACGGTCTCGCCTGCGTCGAGCGAGGCGAGCGCCGTCGGATTCCCACAGCCAAGACCCAAGTCAGCGCCCGTCGCGACCGACTCCATCTCATCGGCTGAGTAGCCGAGTCGTTCTGAGCCCGCCGTGGCTGGCTCGCCGTCACAACAGCCGCCGTCGCTGCCACAGCCCGTTTCGGTCGCGGTCGCGATGTTCGCGTAGCGATTTCGAACCGCACGTCGCTGTGTGGTTGCGTCGCGTTCGGTTGCGGTGCCTTCCGTACGGTCCATCTTTTCACTCATTGTAACTCCTCTTCTAGTTCGTCAAACAGCACGCGCACGTTCTCAGCAATCTCGTCTCGAATCTCGCGGACGCGCTCTTTGTCTTGGCCGTCCGGGTCTGCGAGCGCCCAGTCTCGCACGTCGACGCCCGCAGCCGGGTCGAGCGAAAGCGTCGAACAGCCCATCGTCGCCACGTAATCACACGACGCCAGTTCCTCGGTCGTAATCTCGCGGGGGACGCGGTCTTCGAGGCCGAAGCCTTCCTCAGCCATGATTTCCACGACGACATCGTGGACGTGGGCTGCGGGGTGCGTACCGCCCGTTAAAATCTCGACCTCGTCTTCGAGGCCGCGTTCTGCTCGCTCGCGCTCTGCGAACGCAGTCGACATCTGGCTGCGCCCGGCGTTCTGGACGCACATGAACGCGACACGGACCGGTGTGGTGCTCATTGTCCGTTACCTCGGGTCGCGTCGAGTGCGGCGACGAGTTGCTCTGCACGCGGCGTCGTCTGATAGTAGCGCCACGTCCCCGATTTTCGCCGCGAGAGGAGCCCGGCCTCGGTGAGGTCTGAGAGCGCGTGGCTCACAGCACTCTCGCTCACGTCGAACAGTGGCGTGATTTCACAGACGCAGAGTTCGCCGTCTGCGGCGACGAGCAGGCGCACGATTCGATAGCGCGTCTCGTTGCCGAGCGCCTTCAACACCGCGCTGTCTGCCTCGTACGTTTCCGGCACCTGCTCGGTCAGCGTCGTGAGCGCGTCGAGTCGCGCATCTACGTCCGCGTCACAACACGTGCCACTCTCGTCTTCGAGGAGTCGACGGAGTCTCGTCGTATCTTGCGCCATGATTGAATACTTGAACAACTGCTCATATTAGGCTTTCGTCGCGTGTCAACGGTTCAATCGGCCGAATCTATTTTCTATCAGCGTGGGTTCCTGAGGGCTATTGTGCGCTCACTATGGGTTCTGACGGGTGTGCGAGCCGTGAGCTCTGAAGCCGACTCGTCTATTCGATGCCCACACGCCATCTCACGGGGAACTAGTGGGTATCGTCGTGCGTGTGATTTGAGTAGGTGCTGGCCGCGAAATTCACGAATGGATATCGCGCACGCGCGGGTCCGCGAGCGCGAACGCGAGTCTTTTTATGCCGGGCTTTCGTACCCCGAAATACATGTTCAAGGCTATCGTGAGCGCTGAAACGCTCCGGACGGCCCTTGATTCCGTGAGTGTGCTGGTAGACGAGTGTAAAATCCACCTCAACGAGGACGGGTTCGCCATCCGGGCGGTCGACCCCGCGAACGTTGGGATGGTTGACCTTACGCTCGATGCCAGCGCCTTCGAGTCCTATGAGGCGGACGGCGGCGTCATTGGCGTTAATCTCTCCCGACTGGAGAACATCGCAGGAATGGCCAGCTCCGGCCAGCTTGTGCAGCTCGAACTCGACGAGGAGACGCGCAAGCTCCACATCCAAATCGAGGGCTTAGAGTACACCCTCGCGCTCATCGACCCCGACTCCATCCGGCAGGAACCAGACATTCCAAATCTGGACCTCCCGGCACAGATCGTCATCGAGGGACGCGACATCGACCGGGCAGTCAAGGCAGCCGATATGGTCTCCGACCACATCGCATTGGGTGTCGAAGAAGCAGACGAACTGTTCTACGTCTCTGCAGAGGGCGACACGGACGACGTGCGCCTCGAACTCCCCCGCGAAGACCTCATCGACCTTTCTGCTGGACAAGCGCGCTCACTGTTCTCGCTCGACTATCTCAAAGATATGAACAAGGCCATCCCGAAAGACGGGGAGGTCACCATCGACTTAGGCGAGGAGTTCCCGGTGAAACTCCACTTCGAACTCGCAGAGGGCCAGGGCAGCGTCACCTACATGCTCGCCCCGCGCATCCAGAGCGACTAACTTCACTTCTCTCGCTTTTCGCCACTCACGGTGAGCGACCGCAGTTTCCCGGCAGCCACCACCTGACCGAAATCTCAGCAAATCCACTCAATTTATTCGCGTTCGCTCGGAAGGTGCAGTTCGATGAAGCAACTCCACGCCAGATACCCGTTTCTCGCCACCTCACGGCAGGCCGTGCAGGAAGCGGGCATCGACCTCGCCGAACTCGTCGCCCGCGAGGACGACCCGATTGTCGAACGGGCGGTGGCGCGCGTGGAGGGCGCACTCACCGAGGGCGACGTAGGCGAGCAGTCCAGAAGCGCCCGGGACGAACTCCTTTCGTACCCGGTCGCCCGCGTGCTCGTCTCGCTCGTTGACGTCCACATCTGCACCCGCCGCTACGCCCGGGCAGAGGCCGCTGGGGCCCACGAGCGATTCGTTGAGGAGTTCGAAGACCGAACCGAACTCAAGAGCACGCAGACAGAGCGACTCTCGTTCGACCAGCTGCTCGCTGAGTTCGACCTCACGAGCCACATCCACGAAGACGGCGCGAGCTACCGCGTCGATGTGGCGACGTACCTCCTGCTCGCGGCCGATATGTGGGGCGATGAGTGGCGCCTCGTCAACCGCGAACTCACCGAGGGCCAAGTGCCGGTGACGCAAGCGGAGTGCTACGACCTGCTCAGACAGGCCATCCAACACCGCATCGAAGACGGCCTGCCCCTGAACGTCCCCGACGCAATCGCCGAGTCGCTGACAGACGAGGTCGAACACCTAGAGGAAGTCATCTCGGAACTCGATTTGACTCGGGAAATCGACACCGTCGTCCCCGACTTGTTCCCACCGTGTATGACCGCGCTGCTCGACAAGATTCAGAAAGGTGAGCACTTAGAACACCACTCGCGCTTTGCTATCACTGCGTTTCTCGCAAGCATCGGGATGAACACGGACGAAATCGTTTCCCTGTACGAGGTGAATCCCGGCTTCGGCGAGGACATCACGCGCTACCAGACAGACCACATCCGCGGAGCGACCAGCCCAACGGAGTACTCAGCGCCGTCGTGTGCGACCATGCAATCCTACGGCGACTGCGTCAACAAAGACGACCGCTGTGAAACCATCTCTCACCCGATGGCGTACTACGAAAAGGCGCTCGATGACGCAGACGACGACGAACTCACCGACTGGCGAACAGAACAGGCAGAAGCCGAAGAAGAAGAAGCCTAATCCTGCCGCGAGAGCCAGAAACCAACCACGCCCATCAGTAGCACGAACGCGACGATTGTGCCAACGAGCGCGAGCGCACCCTGACTGGACAGGGAGTCTTTCGTATATGTCGCCCCGATGACCACCACAGCAGCGACGAACAGCACGACCGCGAGCGTTGAGACGACGATTTCACGGACTGTGTCCCGCTCTAATTCCATGCACGGCGTTTTCTTCGCCGCTCCAAAAGCGCTTCGAAGCCTGTGGCGACGCTCTCCAGTCGAAACATGGGGGGCGTTTACACGCAGGTCACGTCGGAGAAAAACACTGATAAGTCGCTGAGAGAAAGGCTTTACGTCTTTTGAACGCCTATGTTTCGTGTGGAGTGGTTGGCGGACGCTACGGCGAATGACGTGTCGCCACCCACACAGCAACTATGACGCCTTTGCAAGCAACACCAGCGTCACCAGCACGAAAAATCGCACTCGCCCCGGACACCTCGCGGATGGACCGCCGGTCTGCGCGTGCGTGGACGGAACGCATGGCCGTCCGACAGCTTCCTGATGGACGCTACGCCGTCGATAGCGAGAGCGGTGCGACGTACGTCGTCTCCCTCGCAGCCCACGAGTGTTCCTGCCCGGATTACGAACTCAGACACGCAAAGTGCAAGCACTTGCGCCGGGTCGCCCTCGAAATCACCCTTGGACGGGTGCCCCCACCGGGCAAGTTCACCACCAAGTGCGCGGTTTGTGGCGACCGCGTCGTCGCCCGCCGCGGCGAACCCCGACCGTACCTGTGTACTGCCCACAAACTCGAAGCAGGCGACCGCGTGAGAGACCGCGAGACGGGCGACCAGCTCATCGTCTACCGGGTCACGACCGACCGGGCAAACGAGGTCGAGATTCCGTCTGCGAACACGACCGTTGCGGGGTATCCCGGCAACCACCGCTACGACGCAGACGACCTCGTGGTCGAAGTCGTCTACCCGAGCGACACGCTCAGACGCACCCGACTGCGCCGGTATTCGTTCCCCTACTCACGGCTCGCCCGGCCCGCAGAAATAGACGCCTCGACAGAGTCAGCCCCGGACGTGGCGCAAGCGGCCTAGGCCTCGTCGCTGAGGTCTGATAGCCGCGTTTTCTTCGATTTGCCGGTCAGTTCGTCCAAATCTTCACCCTCAGCGAGTGCCGTCTCCTTTTTGACGCGGTAGTTCCCGCCGTCGGTGACATACAGGTCTGCGGGGTGGAAGAAGTACCAGTCTTCGCGGTCAAAGCGCACGGCGATGCGCGGTTTCGCGCCGAAGTTCTGTGAGAAGTACACGAGGGCCTCAACCTCTTCGCCCGTGAGATAGATGGGTCGCCCGGAGGAGGACTTCGCCTCGATTGCGTAGAACACGTTGCCGTTTCCGGCGAGTACGTCGGGGAGTTCGCGGGTGGTCGCCGCGCCGCTCGCAGGCGCACGCATGACCGCGAACCCGGCGTCGTCGAGGAGATTCACGAGTTCGCGCTCGCGCCGATTCCCCTTCGAGTTGGAGTTTGCCATTCGTGGCTCAGAGTGGTCGCCGGGGACGTATAAAAGGCCCTACCCGCCTGTTGGTGTCGTCCAATCCGAGTGGTGGCCAGACGACTTTTACTGGTAATCGGTGAACCTGCGCGTAGCACCATGAGCGGCGAACCCAGCCATGCCGAGGAACCCGCGACCACGGCACAGACTTCCTCGAAGACGATTCTCTCGCGGCAAATCGAGGAGGGGTTGAACGAACTCACGCGGCCTCGGACGGGACTGTTTCTCTCCGCGCTCTCTGCGGGTCTCGACATCGGCTTTGGCCCACTGTTGATGGCGGTCATCCTCACCATGGCGGGCGACGTGTGGAGCGAACCGCTCCTCCATCTCGCGCTCGCAAATGCCTACGCCGTGGGCTTCATCTTCGTCGTCCTCGGGCGCTCTGAGCTGTTCACCGAACACACCACCCTCGCCGTGTTGCCCGTCCTCAACCGCGACGCCACGCTCGCCCAACTCGGGCGACTGTGGGGCATCGTGTATGCTGGCAACATCATCGGCGGCATCATCTTCGCCGCCATTGCCGTTACCGCTGCGCCCTCCTACGGTATCGCAGACGCCTCCGCGTTTGCAGAGATCTCGGTGAAGCTCACCGAACACTCGACGTGGGGGCTGTTCACCGCCGCGATTCTTGCAGGCTGGCTCATGGGCCTGCTCTCGTGGCTCGTCGCCGCCGCCCAAGAGACCATCAGCCGCGTCTTTTTTGTCTGGCTGGTCACCGTCACGATTGGGATGGCGGGGCTTCCACACAGTATCGCGGGCAACGTCGAAGTGCTCGCCGGGCTGTTTTTAGTCCCCGAACTCGGTGTCTTCGACTACCTGCACTTCCTCGTGCTTGCAACTGTGGGCAACGCTATTGGCGGCGCGGTGTTCGTCTCGCTGCTGAAATACGGCCACGTCGTCCGTGGCGCAAAATAGCCTGTAAACCTACGTTCCGTGGTCCCAGCTGCCGAGATAGTCAGCCTGCGCCTCTGAGAGCGCATCGAAGTCGATGCCCTCTGCTTCGAGTTTGATTTCTGCGACGCGGCGGTCGAGTTCGTCCGGAACTTCGTGGACGCCCGCGTCGTAGGCGTCTGCGTTTGCAACGAGTTCTTCGACCACGACGGCCTGTACGCCGAAGCTTTGGTCCATCACTTCGACCGGGTGGCCGAGTGCGATTGGGCTTGCGAGGTTGACGAGACGGCCTTCAGCGAGGACGTTCAGGTCGCGGCCGTCTTCGAGTTCGTAGGCCATGACACCGTCGCGGGCCTCGTAGACGGTTTCTGCGAGGTCGTCGAGTTCCTCAAGGTTGATTTCGACGTCGAAGTGGCCCGCGTTTGCGAGCAGGACGCCGTCTTGCATGACCTCGAAGTGTTCGCGGGTGATGACGTCGCGGTTGCCGGTGGTCGTGATGAACACGTCACCGATTTCGGCGGCCTCTGCCATTGGTTTGACCTCGTAGCCCTCCATGTGGGCTTCGAGCGCGCGGCGTGGGTCGACTTCCGTGACGACGACGTGCGCGTTCTGGCCAGCAGCCTTCTTCGCGACACCCTTGCCACAGTAGCCGTAGCCCGCGACGACGACGGTTTTCCCGGCGTACGAAAGGTTCGTCGTCATGGCGATGGTGGCAAGTGAGGACTCGCCCGTGCCGTGGATGTTGTCGAACAGGCGCTTCATCGGCGTGTCGTTCACGGCGAACACGGGGTACTTGAGTTCGCCGTCGCGGTCCATCGCGCGCAGGCGGTGGACGCCCGTGGTCGTCTCCTCTGCACCGCCAACGATGGTGTCGATGAGTTCGGGGTAACTCTCGTGGATGGCGGCGACCATGTCCATCCCGTCGTCTACGGTGATGGTTGGTTCGTGGGCGATGACGGCCTCGATGGCGTCGTAGTACTCGTCGCTGTCGACGCCGCGGACGGCGTAGGAGGTGATGTTGTCGTTCGCGTCGAGCGCGGCGCTCACGTCGTTGTGCGTCGAGAGCGGGTTACAGCCGGTAATCGCAACTTCCGCGCCACCGAGGGCGAGCAGTTCGACGAGGTTCGCGGTTTTCGCCTCGACGTGCATCGCCATCCCGATGACGTGGCCGGCAAACGGCTTTTCGGCTTCGTACGTCTCGCGGAGGGCCGTGAGAATCGGCATGTGCTGGAGCGCCCAGTCCATCTTGCGGCGGCCTTCGGCGCGAGCGGCCTCGACGTCATCGAGGTGCTCGCTCACTGGCGGATAGGCTTCACTCATGGGCGAAGAATTGCACAGGCGGGTGAAAACGCTACCGAACTCGACTACCGCGCGTGAAAAAAGACGGACAGAAATCGGGGGTGTGGAAGCTCCCACGGCAGGAGCGGGGTGCCTCTGAAAATGGGTATTTCAGTCGCTTGCTTCGGTCTCTTCGCTGTCTTCGTCGTCTTCTTCTTCGTCGCTGTCGTCAGCCTGCTTGTCGGCCTTGTCTTTCGGGCCAGCGTGGTCGGGTCGCTTGTCTGCTTTGTCGCGTGCGTTGTCTGCGCGCTTGTCGCTGCGGTCGCGGTCGTCGCGGTCAGCACGGTCGGATTTGTGGTCGCGGTCGTCGGTGCTGTCTGCGCGGTCGTGTTTCGCGGCGCGGTCGTTCGCTCTGTCCTTCTGTTCGTGGACGAACTCACGGACCATCTGGCCAAACGGTTTGTCGTCGTCAAGGTCGTCGCGGTCTAACAGGTGATGGACGAACCGAGAGACGTGCTGGCCAAACGGCGCGTCATCATCGTACGTTGGCTCCCAGTCGCCAAGGACGGTTGTCAGGGACGCGTTCTCGCCGTTCGCCGTGGCGACGATTTCGACTTCGACTTCCTCATCAGGGGTTGCGAGGGTCACCGTACCGTTTTCGTCGGTCGTGTAACTGCCCGCACCGGCGTAGCTGGCATCGCCGAGCGTGGTGACGTTCACGGTCGCAGATGCGACCGGCTCCGTCCCGTTGGTCACGGTGACGGTGGCATCTTCTTGGGTTTCACTCACGTGAATGGCGAGCGGTGCGTCGTTGCCCGCCGTCGCCATTGAGTCGTTTCCGGCGGCGTCGTCTCCGGCGAACGCAGCCACCGGACCGACGGTGGCGAGCAGCATGGCCAGGACGGCGGCGACTGCGAACAGCTTTGGTTTCGTGCTCATCGATTCAGTGATATTCTGTAAAAGGGATAAATACAGATTTTTGTTCAGTTCAGTTTGGTGTGGTTCTTTCCGTTCACCCGACAAAAATGGACTGCTCAAATCGGGTCTTACGGTTCAAAAACGCCTCTGAATGTTTATCGACACTGTTGTGTTTTCGGACAAGTCAGCTCTCCTTTCACGAAAACAATCCAACATATCTGCGGGGCCGTGCTGATTCAGACGCGCTCGACAAGCTCGTGGGCAGCGTCCGCGGCGCGCTCACGAATCGGTTCCTCGTCGCCGACGAGCACCTCGCGGTCGCGCATGAGCACTTGCCCGTCACAGACGGTGTGGCGCACGTCAGAGCCGCGGACGGCGTAGGCGAGGTGGCTCACGTAGTCGTGGGCGGGCGTCAGGTGTGGCGCGTCGAAGTCCACGACGGCGAAATCAGCCTTCGCCCCTTCTTCGATGCGTCCCACGTCGAAGCCAAGCGCCTCAGCACCGCCCTGCGTCGCCATCTCCACGACGGCTTCTGCGGGGACGGCACTCGCGTCCTCTGCGGCGAGTTTACCGAGCATCGCGGCGTCGCGCATCTCGTCGAACAGGTCTAAGTCGTTGTTGGAGGCCGCGCCGTCGGTGCCGAGTGCGACGGTCACACCCGCGTCGCGGAGGGCTTGGACGGGAGCCATCCCGCTTGCAAGTTTCATGTTCGATGCCGGGCAGTGAACGACCGATGCCTCGCGGCCTGCGAGCACCGAAATCTCCGTTTCATCGAGGTGGACGCCGTGGGCGAAGAAGTCGCCTGCCTCCAGCATCCCGAGGTCGTCTGCGTACTCGAGTGGGCGCTCGCCGCGCTCTTCTACTATCGGCTCAACTTCGTTCACCGTCTCGTTCGCGTGGTAGTGCAGCGAGAGGCCCGCCTCGCGCACCTGCGGGATGAACTCGCGGTAGTACTCCTCGCCCACGGTCGTGAGGCTGTGGGGCATCACCGCGGTCTTGATGCGGCCGTCCGCCGCGCCGTCGAACGCAGTGGCCACGTCGAGAGATTCATCGATGTCTGCCCACGCAGCCTCCTCGTCTCTGCCGATGGTGACGATGCCGTGGCCGATGCGGGCGCGGACGCCCAGCTCTTCGACGGCGGCGGCGACTTCGGGCACCTCGAAGTACATGTCTCCGAACGTCGTGACACCGGCTTTTATCATCTCGACGATGCCCAACTCGGCTCCGGCGCGCACGTCTTCTGGGGTTAACTCAGCCTCTGCGGGCCAGATATCTTCTTGCAGCCACTCCCCGAGCGGTTTGTCGTCGGCGTAGCCACGCAGGAGCGTCATCGCAACGTGGCAGTGGGCGTTTACGAGCCCCGGCATGACGAGCGACCCCGACGCGTCGAGCGTTTCATCGCCGGGTTCCACGTCGCCAACGGCGAGAATGGTGCCCGTGTCTTGGTCTACGAGCACGTCTGCGGCTTCGACCGACAAGTCCGGCAAGAGGACCTTCCCGCCGGTAAGCTGGAGCGTAGTCATGGCCGGCAATTTTCCCCCGGGTGTTGAAAACGTGCCGACTCAGACTTGGTTGTATAAGCGATTGATGCGCTTGTTGAGCGACGGTTTCATCCGGACGAGCGACGTGACGAAGCCTTGCGAGAAATCGACTTCCTGTTCGTTGCCGACCCGTTCGTAGGTCTCTGCGACGAGCCCTGGGTCGGTTCGTTCGCCCGCGACGCGGTCTGCGCGGTAGACGAGGCGCGCCCCGAGCCACAGCAAGAGACAGACGACGACCAGCCCTGCAAGGACTTGTCGCCCGGTGGCCGGAATCGGCGCGAACACGACCGTCCAGACCCAACCGGCGAACAGGAGGACCGTGGCGATGCGGTACTCACGATACCAGACTGCGGTCTGTCCGGCGGCTGCGGCGAGCAGGGCGCGAGCGCCGTCGTCGTCGTAGGTGTCGAGCAGATAGTCGGTCACGAACAGCTGGCGACGACCAGGTGGCCCGCTGACGGTCGCCCCGGCCCACTTGTTCTCCTCGCCGGGAAGGACGTGTACGTCGGTCACGTCGAGGGAAACGTCCTCGCAGAGGCGGTCGAGCCGGTCTCGTTTTGCAGGGGTCAGGTCGCGGGTTTCGCTAATTAGCAGGCTCAGCCGTGGGCTGACGGCGTAGATTGCCCCAATGAACGCGACGGTCACGAGCGGGATGGCAACCCCCGAGAGGTAGATGACCGGGACGAGCGAAACGACGAGGAGGAGGTAGATACCGCCCACGTAGCGTGCCAACCGCAACAGCGCCGTGGTCGCGCTCATGTCGAGGTCGCGGGCGCGCAGCAGGTACGGGAACATCCCGCGGTACGCGGTGAGGACGGCGACGACGCCACAGAGGCCGCCAACGACCCACCCGAGGAGGTCTGCGGTCGGCGTCTCACCGACCAGTGCGAACGCGATTTCATCGAGTCCAGCCACACGGACGGTGGCGAATGTGGTGGCGGCGGCGAACGCAAGCCCGATAAGAATGCCACGGCGCAGACGGGCGGTGGGTTTTGCGCTTCGACGGAGCACCCACCACGCGTACCCGCGGAGGCAGAGAGCCCAGAAAACAACACAGGCGGCGAACGCGAGGGCAGCGCCAGAGAGTGCAGAGGCTGGAACGGACATGTCAAACGCTCTGTATTGGCCGGTGAAAAACACACCGGGAGGGAAAGACAGTTCTTCGCCGCACGCAAAGGCCCTGTCAATGCGCATCGCCGTGCCGAACAAAGGCCGACTGCACGACCCAACGATTGACCTACTCGAACGCGCAGGGCTTCATGTCGTGGACGGTGCAGACCGCAAACTCTACGCCAGCACGGTTGACCCCGACGTGACGATTCTGTTCGTCCGCGCCGCAGACATCCCCGAGTACGTCGCAGACGGCGCAGCCGACATCGGCATCACCGGCTTAGACCAGAAACACGAATCCGGGGTCACGAATTTAACCGACCTCTTAGACCTCGGCTACGGCCAGTGTCGCCTCGTCCTCGCCGCCCCCGAAGACGGCGACATCGAGGAAATTTATGATTTAGAGGGCAAAACCGTCGCCACCGAGTTCCCGAACATCGCGCGAAACTACTTCACCGAACGCGACATCGACCCCGACATCGTGGAGGTCACGGGCGCGACCGAACTCACGCCACACGTCGATATGGCCGACGCCATCATCGACATCACCTCGACGGGGACGACGCTTCGCGTGAATCGGCTCGCCATCCTCGACGAAGTGCTGAACAGCTCTGTCCGGCTGTTCGCCCGCGAGGACGTGGCGACAGACGACAAGGTGGGCCAAATCAAGACCGCGCTCAACTCCGTGCTCCACGCAGAGGGCAAGCGCTACCTGATGATGAACGTCCCGCGCGACCAGCTAGACGCCATCCGCGACGCCCTCCCCGGCCTTGGCGGGCCAACGGTCATGGACATCGCGGGCGGCGAGGCGGTGGCTGTCCACGTGGTCGTCGACGAACGCGACGTGTTCGAAACCATCACCGAGGTCAAACAGCTCGGCGCATCGGGGATTTTGGTCACCGAAATCGAACGGTTGGTCGAATAATCAGACGGGGGCGGTGCTGAGCAGCGCCAAGAGGTTTGCGAGCACGAGCGCGATAAGTACGGTCACGGTGTAGTGGATGACCGTGATGAGGCCGCCTGTTTTGAGCCTGACGCGGTAGATGAAGCGAATCGCGAGGAAGTCCGCGAGAAAGCCCATTACGAGCATCACCGCGACGGGGTACTGTTGCAGGAGTATCGTCACGAGCGCGGGTACGGGACCGACCATGAGCGCGCGGGTAACGGGTACGTCGCCGAGGACGTAGCGGGCGGCGATGTGCGCCGTGAGTGCGTAAAAAAGCGCTCCAAGGACGAACGTTCCGGCGACCGCGAGCAGGCCGCCTTCTGCGGGCGTGACCTGCAATGCGGTAGAGTCCATACTGGAAGGTGAGTGCTCGAAAAGGCTTGTGTGTGGCGAAAGTTACTCGAGCAGGCCGAGTTCTTCCAGCCGCGAGACGATTTTGTCGACGGCGTGCTCTGCGTCAACTGGCTGTTTCCCGCCGGTGATGACGAGTTTGCCGGAGCCAAAGAGAAGGGCGACGACTTTCGGTTCGTCGATGCGGTAGACGAGGCCCGGGAACTGCTCTGGTTCGTACTCGATGTTCTCAAGGCCGAGGCCGATGGCGATTGCGTTCAGGTTGAGATTACGCCCGAGGTCTGCGCTCGTGACGATGTTCTGGACGACGATTTCCGGGTCTTCGTCAACGTCGATGTTGAGATCGCGGAGTTTGTCGAACACGATGTTCAGGCTCTCGTGGACGTCGTCGGTGCTCTTCGCACCGGTACAGACGATTTTGCCGGAGCGGAAGATGAGTGCGGCAGATTTCGGGTTCTGCGTACGGTAAACGAGACCGGGGAACTGCTCAGGGTCGTAGTCCGCCCCCTCAAGGTCCATTGCGACGGACTGAAGGTCGAGTTCCTGACCGATTCCTGTGGAGGCAACCACGTTCTCAATATTAATTGTCTCCTTAGGGTCAGTAATAGTCTCCTTGGGGTCAGTCATGTTTCGTTTAAAAACTTGTATTTAAGGTTTATAAATGTTGGTGCCTGTTGTTGACAGGTTGGCGTATTTAACCGATACGCTCATTGTTTGCGGTTCCAGAGTGCGCATCGTGTACGTCCTGGAACTCGGCGGTGAAGACCACGCCTTCGCCGCCTGCGAGGCCGAGAGCGCCGCCACGAGCGTCTCCGTCATGGCCACGGGCCTCGCTCGCTGTGGCAGCATCGACCCCGAAGCCATCTCGCGGCTCGCCTACACCCACCGCGCGAACGAACTCGTTGGCCACACCGACGCCTCAGTAGAAAGCGCTCGAACCCTCTTAGACGCCGCGACGTTCGACCGCGACGGGAGCGTCGCCGTCCGTGCCCGCAACATCCAGCGCACCGCGAACGTCTCGACGCAGCAGGCAGAGCGCGAACTGGGTGCAGTCCTCGTAGAGCGGGGCTTCAGCGTCGATTTAGATACTCCCGACCACACGCTTCGCGCGCTGTTCGCAGACGACGTGTGCGCCCTCGGCTGGGAGGCCGCCGCGAGCGTCCGCGACTTTGGCGACCGCAACCCGACCAACCGTCCCTTCTTCCAGCCCGGGTCGATGGCACCGTTGCTCGCCCGCGCGCTCGTTAACATTGCGGGAGGTGGCCCCGGGCGAACCATCGTCGACCCGATGTGTGGAACCGGCGGCGTCCTCCTCGAAGCCGGACTTACCGGGTCGCGCGCCATCGGCAACGACGCCCAGTGGAAGATGGTTCGCGGGACACAGGAAAACCTCTCGGCACTCCTCCCCGACGACGCCGACTTCGGCGTGATTCGCGGGGACGCAACCGCGCTCGCGCTCCGTGACGGCGTTGCAGACGGCGTGGTGTTCGACGCACCGTACGGTCGCCAGTCGAAAATCGCCAACCTCGACCTCGAAACGCTCGTCGAAGGCGCGCTCCGCGAAGCCCGTCGCGTTGGGGGAAAATGCGTTCTCGTCGCAGACCGGTCGTGGGAACACGCCGCCCGCGCCGCCGGCTGGGAGGTCACGAACGCCTTCGAGCGCTACGTCCACGGGACGCTCACGCGTCACATTCTCGTCCTCTCTCCTCAGGACATGTCGCCGGGGTCGTCCGACTCGTAGAGCTCTCGTACCTCTCTGAAGTAATCGTTGCCCGTTATCTGATACAGCTTATCGAGCTGAATGAGGTGGACGCCGTGGTAGTAGTCGTTGCCCCGATACGGGTCAGGATACCGCTCTGTCTGGCCGAGTTGCCAGCGCCGATGACCGTCTAAGCCGTAGTAGCTCACTTTGCCGGGCACGCGCCAGTCTTCTGCGTACTGCTGAATGGTCGTGACGGCGGCGTCGAGCAGGCGTTTCGACTCCTCGGATTTCGTGTGCAGCCAGTAGTCGTACAGCCCCCAGATGCCGATGCAGTAGCCGTTCAGGACGTGGGTTGGTGGCTCGAACGGGTACTCTTCGACCCAGTAGTAGCCGTCCGGGTCTACCATCGTCGTCCACGGGCCGTCGGCAGTGCGTTTGACGGACTTGAACGTCTGAAAAACGCGTTCTGCGAGTCCCTTGTACTTCTCCTCGCCGGTGAGTTCGTGGAAGTAGGTGTACGCAGAGAGGCCCACCCCTTGGCACATCCCGGAGTACCACGGGGCTTTCAGGTCGGCGCTTGACCCAGCTTTGTCGAGGCGATAGGAGAAGTACAGGCCGTTGTTCTCGCCAACGGCGGCGTCATCCACGAGCGCTTGTGACATCTCTTGTGCTTTTTCGAGATACCCCTCGTCGCCTTGGGTTCGATAGCAGTGGAGACAGCGCAGGAGCCACCGCGTCGTCCGCAGTGGGAAGTGGCCGGTTTCGCCGTCCACCGTGGCCGGAATCAGGTTCGGCACGCTGTCGAGGGCGTCCACCGAGGTCCGACATTCGGGGGCAGACTCACGGAACGCACCGAAAAACTGCGGGCGTTTTTCGTATGGTAGCTCCGTGTAGCTGTACTCGGTTCGTTGGATGGGAACCTCGGCCACCAGCGCTTCTTGGGCCGGTTCTGGCGACTCAGTCGTCGCTTGTGTCTCCACCGTCGCTGATTCTGTGGTCGTCGTCTCGGTGGTCGTGGTTCTCGTCGTGGTCGGCGTAGCGTCGTCGTTTTTCGGCGGAAGCTGCGAACACCCAGCAAGCCCGAGCGCGCCAGCGAGTGCGAGCAACCGTCGCCGGGAGCTTGTGGGGCGGTCACAAGGTGGTCGCTTACCCATCGTCCCTGTTCACCGTCCCCGTTTCCAATGCTGTCAACAGTACTGAAGTATCTCGACCCCCCACCAGGGAACCGAGAACCTGGAGGGAGGTTCGTCGGTGGTGCTGTCGCATTCACCCCACTGTGACAGTCAGTTGCTGTAAATGTTTTCTGGTCAACATTTACGTCGGCTTTTCTGAGAGGTCAATCTACTAATGCAGAAGAAACCACTGTACTGAGAGCGATTTTATCTCGTATTCAACCCGAACTGGAATGTGCGTGTACGTCCCAACCGTCTCCGGTCGCCAGTCCACTCTCCTCGTTTTGAGCGCCTCATTTCGTGTCTCACAGCCACCCAGCCGAGCAACGTTTTAGCCTGTGTCTGTCATCTCTTTGAATAATGTCTGACGCCGCGTTTGCCGGCCGGTGGCGTGCCCTCCTTCTCATCGCAGTCGCAGAGCTACTCATCATGTCGCTCTGGTTTTCCGCGACGGCGGCCGCCCCCGAACTCGCCGCAGACTGGGGGCTAACCCCGAGCGAGACGGCGTGGCTCACCACGTCCGTCCAACTTGGCTTCGTCGCCGGGGCGCTGCTCTCTGCAATTTTCACCCTCTCTGACGTGATTCCGCCAAAATACCTCATCGCCGGGTCGGCACTCGTCGGCGCGGGCGCAACCGCCGCCATCGCCGCCGCTGTTTCCTCGCTCCTCCCTGCCGTCGCGCTCCGCTTTCTCACCGGGATGGTGCTTGCAGGCGTCTATCCGCCCGGCATGAAGCTGCTCGCGGGCTGGTTTCGCGCGGGCCGCGGCATGGCCGTGGGCGTCCTCGTCGGCGCAATCACTGTCGGCTCTGCGCTGCCCCACCTCATCCGCGTCATCGGCGGCGTTGGCAACCCGCGCGCGGTGCTGTTCGGCGCGGCGGGCGTCGCCCTCGTCGGCGCGGCCATAGCACTGTTCGTGACCGAAGGCCCCTACCAGTCGCCCGCCGCCCCGTTCGACCCGCGGGCGACGGTGCGCATCCTCCGCGACCGCCCGACGCTGCTCGCAAACGGCGGCTACTTCGGCCACATGTGGGAACTCTACGCGGTGTGGACGTGGATTCCCGTCTTCCTCGTCGCCAGCCTCGCCGCGGGCACGCCCGGCACCCAACAAACCGCCGGCCTGCTCGCCTTCGCCACCATCGCCGTCGGCGGCTTTGGCGCGCTGTTCGCCGGCCTCGCCGCAGACCGAATTGGCAGAACCACCATCACGAGCGCTAGCATGGCCGTGAGCGGCCTTGCGTGTCTCGCCGCAGGCTTCGTGTTCGGCGCACCGCTCTGGATTCTCACGCCCTTTGTCTTGCTCTGGGGATTTGCGGTCATCGCAGACTCGGCCCAGTTCTCGGTGGCCATCACCGAACTTGCGGAAGGAAGCTACGTCGGTACGGCGCTCACCCTCCAGACCGCAATCGGCTTCCTGCTCACGATTGTCTCGATTCAACTCATCCCGATTCTCGTAGACTTCGTCGGCTGGCAGTGGGCGTTTGCCCCGCTCGCAATCGGCCCCGCGCTCGGCACGCTCTCGATGCTCAGACTGCGGATGCGACCGGAATCGACGCGGCTTGCGGGTGGACGAAAATAAGGTCGTAATGATTCCTCTCCGTTTCCCACCGGGCATGTTATAAGAGCCGCGCACTTCCTTTCAGATAATTTGACATCATGGGGCTCTTTGGAATTTTGCTCACAAGCGGACTTCTTGTCGGTCTCATCGGTTCGAGCATCGTGTATATGGACTGCACTCGCCGAGCAGTCTCACTGAACGGTCGGCTTCTCCGAGCAGGCTCGGTTGGCGCTCTCAGTGTCACCGGGTTCCTTGTCCCGTACGTCTTTTCGACGCAACTGCAGTACCTATACTTCCAGATTCTCAAACCGCGCCCAATCGCCGTGTCTCCGTACGAATGGGTCGCGGTAAACCTCACAACTGGCTTGCTACTCGCCGTGCTGTTCGTGTTTTTCTACGTTGCGGGAAGTCGCTCGCAGAAGCTACCGACGTTCTAATCGTTACCGACCCAACTCAGCGAGCAGGTGCGAGATGTGAATCCGGTCGCTCGTCCCCTCCGCCAAATCCATATCAATCTCGCCCGCAATCTCGTGGAGATGTGCGAGATTCTCGCCGCTGTAGCGCGAGCGCGCCACCGAGAGAATATCTTGTAACACCTCGCCGCCGCTGTAGCCCTCGTCGACGAGCAGGTCGTCCAGAATCTTGCGCGCGTCGGTGAACTGGCGTTTCTCGGCTTTGGCGACCATCGTTTCAACCTCCTCCTTGTTCCCAATCTCGCCGAGGGTTTCGTAGGCCGTCTGCATCGTGATTTCGCCCGCGTCTTCGTAGGTGGCCTGTGCGCCCAAAATCGCCTTCCGTAAATCGCCGCCGCCGTAGCCCGCGAGGTACTGGATGCCGTCGTCATCGTGGTCTACTTCCTCTGCTTCGACGATTTTCCGGAGCACTTCGGCCGACTCTTTGGCGGTCGGTGCGCGCACGGGAACCGGGAAACAGCGCGATTTGATGGGAGGAATCAGCTTCGTCGGCTGGCGCGTCGTGATGACGAACTGCGTCGTCGCGTGGTGGCGCTCCATCACCCGGCGCAGTGCCTGCTGGAAGTCCTCCCGGATGGCTTCTGCGTTGTCGAGGAGGATGGTTTTGTAGTTCCCCGACACCGGCGCGTAACTCGCCGATTCCTTGAGGACGTGGTTTATCATGTCGCGCTTCGGGAGGTCGCTTTTCCCGGTCAGAAAGTGTTCGAAGCGCGGGTCGTTCGTGATCTCTTTTTTGGTTCGGTTGAAGAAGTCGGCAACGTTGATTTCGACCAAATCGTTGTCGTCGTCTTCGTGTGCGGCCGCTGCGAGCGCGCGCACGGCAGCGGTTTTTCCGCTCCCCTGTGGCCCGTGGAGCACGAGGTTGAGCGGTTCGTCTACCGCCCGCGTGAGGTAGTCGCGGACCTCCGGCTGGGGAAGGTCTGAAAGCGCTGGTGCGTGCGTATCGGTCCACAGCGGCCCGTCCATTAGTGCAAAAGAGGAACGGCGGGGGTAAGAATCGGTCGGTTATGCGGCCGTTTCCGTGGCGTCAGCCGAGGCGGTCGCCGCGGCTGTAATCGACACTTCAACTTCGCCTTCTGCCTCACCGGAGACGGCCTTCACGTCTACGTCGCCTTCGGCGGGTGCGCTGAAGGTGAGCGTCCCATCCTCACCCGTGGCTCCGACGGCTTCACCGTTCACGGTCACGTTCGCGTCCGCGACGGGTTCGCCCGCCTGCGTGACTTTCACGGTCGCGTTCTCGCTTGCGGTGACCTCGCCGACGAACTCGATGGAGAGGGCTTCTTCGTCGTCAGATTCGGCTTCGCTCTCGTCGCTTTCGTTCGCGTCGATGTCGGTGTACGGGATGTTCGCGCCGGATTCGCTCACGACCGGCTTGATGATGTACTTCCCGCTGTTGCCCGCAGAGTGGACGGTGATGTCGTAGACGAAGTCGGTCTCTGTCTCCGCGTCAACCGTGAACTCGGATTTGATTTTGAGCGTGTTGCTCGGAAGTTTCACGTTCACCTGTTCGCCGTCTGTGAGCGTTCCGTTCACACCAGAGATGTGGAGGCGAACCTCGGTGTACGTGCCCGCTTCGAGGTCGAACTCGGAGAGCTTCTGGGCGTTTTCGTCCTGTAACTGTGTCAGGTCGAACGTTTTCGCGTCAACGTCGTAGGTCTCCCAGCCGTCGTCACTCTCGCCTTCACCCGCAGTCTCTGCTTCCGTCATCGTCGCCGTCTCCTCGGTTTCCGTCTCGGACTCCTCTTGAAGCGCGGCTTCCTCTGCGGTGGTCTCCGTCGCCGTCGTCTCGGCGGTCGTTTGAGTTGTTGTCTCGGTTTCGCTCGCGGTCGTCTCTGTCTCAGCCGTCGTCGTGGCAGTAGTCGTCGTTTCGGTCTCCTCGTCGCCACCGGCTTTGCGGAACGACACCGCATCGACCGTGACGTTCAGGTGTTCGAAATCGTTGATGGCGTTCTCTTGGTCAGAAATGTAGAAGTTTACCGTCCCCATCGTCGCGGCGTCGCCGCCGCTCGCCGTCGTCGTCTCGTCTGTCGGTCCCATTCCGCCGGTACACCCTGCAAGGACGAGCAGGGCGGCCATGAGCAGCGAACCAATCAGTTTCTGTGACATACACTTCTTTCGTGGTATTCCGAATGGATAAGAACCATCTTTCGTTTTCGATCGTTTCACACGGTTCACGTCGGTCGGTTTTACCGATGAACGATTCGGCAGGTCGCAGGCTGTTTCCGAAGCGCGTTTAATCCTCCATCGCCCAAATCCGGGCAATGCGCGTGACGTTTCTCGGAACGAGCGGGGCGGTGCCGACCACCGAGCGCAATCCCAGTGCGCTGATGGTCAACCGCGAAGGCGAGCGACTGCTGTTCGATGCCGCCGAAGGCACCCAGCGACAGATGATGCGCTTTGGCACCGGGTTTGCCGTTTCCCACCTGTTCGTCACGCACCTCCACGGCGACCACGTCCTCGGGATTCCCGGCCTCGTCCAGACGTGGGACTTCAACGGGCGCGACGACCCGCTGATGATTCACACGCCGACGGGCACCCGCCGCGAAATCCGGAATCTCGTCGAAGCGACGGGCGCACGCCCTTCGTATCCCGTCCACATCAACGAAGTCGAACCCGACGAGGTCGCCTACGCGGGCGATGACTACGAGGTGCGCACCTTCGAGACCGACCACCGAACCACCTCGGTCGGCTACGCGCTGGTCGAAGAAGACCGCAAAGGCCGGTTCAACCGCCAAAAGGCAGAAGAACTCGGCGTCCCAGTCGGCCCTCTGTTCCAAGATCTCCACGCGGGCAATCCCGTCGAACTCGAAGACGGCACCGTCATCGAACCCGAACAGGTCGTGGGAAAGCCACGCCCCGGTCGTCGTCTTGTCTACACTGGCGACACCCGACCCACCCCAGAAGTCATCGAGGCGGCGACGGGCGCAGACCTGCTCATCCACGACGCGACGTTCGACGACGAACGCGCAGACCGCGCCCGCGAGACGGGGCACTCGACGGGGGCAGAGGCGGGCGACGTGGCGAAAAAAGCGGGTGTCAAACGCCTTGCGCTGACGCACATCTCCTCGCGCTACGCCGGGAACGCGGGGCTCATTCACAAGGACGCTGTTGCCGCGTTCGACGGTGACGTGTTTGTCCCTCACGACGGCCAAACCGTCGATGTCCCGTACCCGGATGACTGACACCCGACGCACCGTCGCCGTCATTCTCGCGTGGCAGGTTGCGGCGAGCGTTTGTTACTACAGCGTGTTCGCCGCGACGGGCCTCATCCAAGCGGGATTCGAACTCTCGAAATTTTCACTCGGCCTCGTCGTTTCGACGCTCACCCTCGGGTACACCATCTTCCTGTTCCCGATGGGCGCGGCCGTCGATGGCCTCGGAGAAAAGCGGGTCATGACCGCGGGCCTCATCGCGCTTTCCCTCGGCGTCCTCGGCGTCACGCTTGCCTCCTCCTTTGCCTTCCTGCTGGGTGCGGTGTTCGCCCTCGGGGCGGCCTACGCCACGGCGATGCCCTCGACCAACCGCGCCATCGTCGAGAAAGTGCCCAACTCACAGCGCAACCTCGCCCTCGGCATCAAACAGGTCGGCGTCTCCGCCGGGGCGGGCGCGAGCGCGCTCGTCGTCACCGGCCTCGCCGCCCGCGCTGGCGTGCCGTGGGACGCAGGCTTCTACGTCGCCGCAGGCCTCGCGTTTCTCGTCACCGCCGCCTTCTCACAGGGCTACCGCGGCGGGAGTGACGGAACGGGCGCACTCGCCATCCCGGACGTCCGCGGCCTCGCGGACAACCGCGCCTACGTCCTGCTTATCGCGGGCGGGGTGTTCCTCGCCGCGACACTGTTCACGATGACGGGCTATCTCGTGCCCTACCTCACCGAATCCATCTCGATTTCGGTGGGGGTTGCCGGACTGACGCTCGCGCTCGTCCAAGTGATGGGGTCCACTGGCCGCATCGCCTTTGGCGGCCTTGCAGACCGTCTGCCGGGCGAATCGGTGCGCGGTAGCGCGCTCATCATGGTCGTCCTCGCGCTCTGTTCTGCGGGGCTGTTTTTCCTCCTCCCGCTGGCCGACGCCCGTCTCTCCGCGATTGCGGTGTTCGCGCTGCTCGGCCTCTCAGTCCTCGGCTTTACGGGATTGTACCACGCCTCGGTGACGATGCTCGTCGCTCCCGACGAAGTGGGTGCGGCCACCGCTGGCGCGCAGACCGCGCTCAACTCCGGCGCACTCGTCATCCCGCCCCTCTTTGGCTACGTCGCGGACGTGAGCGGCTATGCTGCGGGGTGGCGCGTGCTCGTGGTGTTTGCGCTGGTCGCCGCGCTGTTTTTCGGCGGCGTTGTCAGGCAAACCGCCTGAGTCGAAGGCCGCCATGAGTTTAAGTCACATGCGGCCCTACCCGGGCGTGTGAGTACTCGAACGAGTGCCCTCGACGCCCTGATTTTCGGGGTTGACGTGCAAAGTGGCGACATCCGGGGTGACGCGCCGTCGTTCGCCCTCGTTGCCTTCGATGGAGAGTCGCTCGAACGCGACGTCGTCACCTTCCGCAAGCTGTGTCGACTCATCCGGCGCGACCAACCGGCCATCGTCGCCACCGACAACATGTACGAACTCGCTGCCGACAAGGACGCGCTCGTCCACTTCCTGCGCGAACTCCCGAGTGAGACAAAACTCGTGCAGGTGACCGGCGACGAACGACCAGAACCGCTCTCCCGAGTCGCTGCTCGCCACGGCGTCCCCTACGGCAAAGACTCGATGCAGGAAGCAGAAGCCGCAGCCCGCCTCGCCGCCGCGAACGTCGGCTACGAGGTGTCTGCGTTCACAAACACGACCCAAATTAAGGTCTCTCGCGGGCGCTCTACGGGCAAAGGTGGGTGGAGCGAAGACCGCTTCACCCGGCGGATTCACGGCGCGGTCAGGACGCGCGCCCGTGAAGTCGAGGCCACGCTCAAAGACGTGGGTCTCGACTTCGAGAAAGACGTGACCGAGAAGTACGGCGGCTTTTCGAACGCTCTCTTCACGGTCGACGGCAGACCCGCAGAGATTCCAGTGACGACCCACCGCTCGGGCGACGTGCGCGTCGAGATGGAGCGCGAACGCCGCGACGGCATCGAGTTTCGCCCGCTCGCAAAGCGCCGCGACCACGTCCTCGTGGGCATCGACCCCGGCACCACCACCGGCGTCGCCATCGTTGGCTTAGACGGCGCGGTGCTTGACGTGCTCTCGACGCGCACTGCGGACACCGCGGCGATAATCGAGTGGATTATCGAACGCGGGCGACCGATTCTCATCGCCGCGGACGTGACGCCAATGCCGGAGACGGTCGAAAAGTTCCGTCGCAGTTTCACGGCCGCGCCGTGGGAACCAGCGAGCGACTTGCCCGTCGATGAAAAGCAACACCGCACCCGCGAGGAGGGCTACGACAACGACCACGAACGCGACGCGATGGCCGCGGCGCTGTTCGCCTACGACGCCCACGAAGACCAGTTCGAACGCATCGCCCGGAAAGTGCCAGCACCCATTGACCGCGGCGAAGTGACCGCGCGCGTGCTCGCGGGGGGCGAAACCGTCGAAGCCGTTTTGGACGATTTACTGGCAGAAGACGACCCAGAAGCGGAACACACAGAACACACTGCGCGGGAGTTGACGCGCGAGGAAAAGCGCATCAAGCGCCTGGAAGCCCAAGTAAACCGGCTCGAATCACACGTCGAAGACCTCCGCGAGACGATTGCGACGAAAAACGAACGGCTTGCAGAATACGAAACTGAGCTTTCGCAAGCCCGACGAGAGGAGCGCAAAGAAGCCAGAGAGCGCCGCGAAATCACGCGCGTCGAACGCGATAATGAGCGACTCAAACGCGAACTCGCTGCCCAAAAAGAGACGAACGAGGAGCTTTCTGCCAAGCTCGAACGGCTGAAAGACCTCTGGCGCATCGACCACTCGAACCTCGCCGATGTGGCTGGCGACAACGACCTCGTCTCGGTAAAGCCCATCTCGCAGTTCACGAAAGGCGCGATTGCAGAGGCCAAAGAACGGTACGGACTCGCAAAAGACGACGTGATTCTCCTCCGAGATGCAAGCGGAGCGGGCCGGAGCACCGCAGAAGCGCTCGCCGCGACCGAGCCGAAAGTCGTTCTCAAACACGGCACGCTCTCTGACGCGGCGGATGCAGTGTTGTTCGCCCACGACATCCCTGCCGGAGATGTAACTACCGTTGACATTCAAGAGATAGATGACCTCGCGGTGGCGCGCGAAAGCGACGTGAATGCGGTCATCGATGAGTGGGAGAAACGGGCCGAAAAACGACAGAAGGAACAGCAAGAGGCGATGATAGACCGCCTCATCAGCGAGCATCGTGCTGGCCACGGTGAGAGTGACTAGATTTTATCAATGCCCACTGTCACCTAGAGTCACGCTTAACCTATTCTCTCTCCTAGATACCCATGCTACTTCCAACAGTGTGGCATTTTTCCACGTTGGAGTGGCATTAGGTGCCGGAAACGGCCCCTCCCCCCTACCCCACTTCACACCCTGTCTAGAGACACCTCTTCCCGGAGAGGCACTCGTAGGTTGCGCGCGCACCGTGACAAAGTAGATACCTATGTATGTAGGTTCCCGCGCTCATTCCCGCCGAAAAAGGCCGATAACCGCTTTCGTTGGGCCGCTCTGAGGTGTTGGTGGAACGTTGCAGAGGAGATGCCCATCGACGAAGCGATTTCCTCTGCGGTCGAGCCGCGTGGCCAGTCGAAGTAGCCCGCGTGGTAGGCAGCGCTGAGCGCGTCGCGCTGGCGGTCGGTCAATTGCTCGTTGAGTTTGTGCCTGAACTCGCGCGTGGTTTCGACGGGACGGTCGCGCTCGCGCTTTGCGATGAGCGTGGCGTTTGGATAGATATCAGACACCGCGTGGACGGCGGCATAGATGTCCGCTTCGGGCGCGAATTCGACGACGATGCGGCTCACGCCGTCCGTCGCCGCCGTGCGCGTAATCTGCCCACCGAGGTCCATGAGCGACTTGGCCGCAGACGGGACGGACACGCTGAACTCGAACAGGGTTGCCCCGTTGTCTTCGCGGATGCGTCGCAGTGTCTTGATCTCTGGAAACGCGCGCGCCGTCTCCTCGACTGTCTCGGCTGGCGCACCGCTCACCTCACAGTAGAGCACGAGCCCGCCGTCGGTGCGCGTCACGAGTTGGTGTATCTCGATGTGACAGCTCGCTTCGCGCGAGAGCTGTGCGAACACGGCGTTTTCATCTGCCACCTCGAATTCGAGTTCGATGACCGAATCAGTGAACAAGAGCCGCCGCGTTTGGATGGCGTTGATGGCGTAGCCAATCGTCTCACCGAGTTCACAGAGGACGTTGAGCTCTGGGGTGGTGAACGCATCCTCGCGGTCGGTCGAGATGACCAACACGGCGTAGACGGTGGTGTCATACAGCAGCGGGATTGCCACCGACGACTCGCCGCTGAGTCGCTGTGAGTGGGTCTGAATTTCTCCCGGGATGGCCGTCGTCTTGGACACGTCGCGGGCGAGGGAGTACGTCCCCGTCGTGAACACCTTCGTCGAGGGCCACCGCTCTGCGGCTTCGGGGTTGTTTCGTGCGAGCGATCTCAGTGTGTCGTAGTAGGCCGCATCGACGCCCGCACTCGCTCGCGGAACCATCCCCACACCGCTCGTGTGTCGCTCGCCAATCCACGCGAACTCATAGAGGGCTGAGCCAGCAATCGCCTCACAGACGGCGGTTTCGATTTCTTCCTGCGTCGTCGCACCAACGAGCGAGTGGTTGATGTCTCTGATGACGTTGTTAATCTGGTTGACCGTCTGTAACTCCGCGTGCTGCTCGATGAGCGCCTGTTCACGCGCTTTTCGCTCGGTGATGTCTTCGACCGAGACGACGACGAACGCCACCGCACCGTCGTCGTCAAAAATCGGGGCGGCGTTCAGCGAACACCAGAGCCAGTCGCCATCGCTCCGGGGAATCTGGTACTCGTGGTTGTAGAGTGGCTCGCCGCTCACGAGCACCTGGCGAATCGGGAGGTCGGCTTTCGGGACGTGGGTTCTCGTTTCGTCGTACACTGGCCACTCTTCAAGCCGCGTAACTTTCTCGATGATTTCGTCTTTTGCCGCGCCGAGCAAGTCTGCCAGGCGGTCGTTTACGCGGACGATTGTTGCGTCACCATCGAAGACAGCGATGCCGACCGGACTGGTTTCGAGAATCGTCGACGTAATCGCTTCCGACTGGGCGGCGTTGGTTCCGTGCGCCACTAGCTATCACTCACCGTGGTATCATGATAAAGGCACCCGTTGAGAGAAAAATTCCACCAGAAAACACAGTCTCAAACGTTGTCTAGAGGGCCAGCAAGCTTTTACCGGTTGTACAACGAGTGAGAAATATGGTTTCGTTCGCCCTCGCTGGTGGTCCCGATTTGGGGGTGTTGCTGGTTCTCTTTCTCATCTTTAACACGGTGTTAGCCGTGCTTGCCGGGTCGTGTGTCTACAGAGACGCCCAGCGAAGCGGGAAAAAGCGCGCTCCGCACTGGGGGGCGTTCGTGGGCACGCTGTTCTTGCTCAACGTGATGACCGGCACGGCCGGGCTGTTTGCGTATCTGCTCACGCGCAGTTAGAACATCCCGCCCATCCCGAACGCAGAGAGCAGTCCCGAGACGAGTCCTTTTGCCACGAGACCGACACCGACGAGCACGAGCGCGAGTCCGGCGGCGATGAGGGGGTTTGCGTAGGCAATCACGCCGAGTCCAGCGACTAGTACGATGAGGCCAATGAGGCCACCGGTACCGAGCTTATCCAACATACTCCGGGACTTTCGGCGCGCACGCTTAAGTGCGGTGATGGCGGCTCAAAACTCGTTGACGACCGGGATGCCGACCGACTCGTAGTCAGAAAGGGCCGCGAGTTTCTCGGGGACGGCATCGAGCGAAACCGTCTCCGAGACGATTTTCCCGGGGTCTACGCTCCCGTTTGCAATCATGCGAAAGATTTCGTCGTAGCGGTTTGGCTGCATCCCAAACGCGCCGTAGAGCTCTTTTTCGCCCATCGCAATGGCGTCTATCGGGAGCGAAATTTCGCCGCGTTCGTCGCTCGTCGTCAGCCCTATTTGGAGGTGCTGGCCGCCTTTTACGAGGCAGTTCACGGAGTTCTGGCAGGTTTCTTCGATGCCGAGCGCATCGACCGAGACGTTCGCACCGCCGCCCGTAACTCGCTTGATTTCGCGCGTGACCGAGTCGACGTCGGCGACGTTCACCGTCTCGTGGGCGCCCAACTCGCGGGCTTTGTCGAGTTTGTCGTCGCCGATGTCGACGGCCACGACGGTCGCCCCGAGGGCGGCGGCGATGTGCACTGCAGAGAGGCCAACGCCGCCACAACCGTGGACGGCGACCCAATCGCCCGCAGTCACCGACACGCGGTGGGCAAGTCCGTGGAAGGCGGTGGCGAACCGACAGCCGAGCGCCGCGACCGCCACTGGGTCGACGTCGTCTGGCAGGCGGACGGCGTTGTGGTCTGCGTCGGGGAGCGCGAACTGCCCAGCGAACGCGCCTTGGGCCATCCCCACGAAGCCGAGCGGGACGATGTTCTCACAGATGTTCGCCCGACCCGCCCGACAGTGTGGGCACGTTCCGTCAGAGAGGTTGAACGGCGTGGTCACGCGGTCGCCTTCCTCGAAGCGCGTCACGTCCGCACCGACTTCGCGGACGATACCGACGGGTTCGTGGCCGAAAATCTGGCCGGGTTGTGGCTTGACGCCCACCCAGTCCCAGTCGCCCTGCCACGCGTGCCAGTCCGAGCGACAGATGCCACAGGCTTCCGTTTCGACGACGATGCCGTGTGGCGGGCATTCTGGCTCCGGCACGTCTTCTATGGTGAGCGGTTCTCCCGCACCCTGAAACACTACTGCGCGCATTGGTACCAGTTGTCGAAACGCGCGGTTAAGTGTGCGGGAGACGGCAGGGAACGGTGTCGTGGGTCGGTCGAGGTTGCAAATCTTAAATGCCCTCCCGATAAACAGGCCCCCATGAGCGAGAACGAGAGCAATGAGGGCAGGAAGAACCTGCGGATGCCTGATGACGGTGAGGTGTTCGCGGTCGTCACAAACATGCTCGGCGCGAACCGCGTCAAGGTGCAGTGCATGGACGGGGTCGAACGCACTGCCCGCATTCCCGGGCGAATGCGAAAGCGCGTCTGGATTCGCGAAGACGACGTGGTCATCATCGAACCGTGGGACTGGCAAGACGAGAAGGCGGACATCGTCTGGCGGTTCAAAAAGCAGGAAGCAGACCAGCTGCGCCGCGAAGGTCACATCACCGCGTGAAGTGCCACCGCTTTTAGGCGTAGACACCTTACTCACCGGTAGATGAGCGATGACTCAGGTCTCGTAGACACCGAGATGGCCGACCCCGACGAATGGGAGGAAATCGACGTTCCAGACAGCGAGGCCGACCGCATCGCAAAGAGCCACGACCGCGACTTCGAGGAGTTCGCGATTCGAATCAAGGACTCAGAGCAGTTCAAAGTCGAGGCGTCGGTGTTCGACGACGCGACGCTCGCGGCGCTCTACAAACTCGTTCAAGACGGCCACATCGACGCCTTTGGTGGGCCAATTTCGACCGGCAAAGAGGCGAACGTCTACCTCGCAGACGGCCCCGACGGCGAAGTCGCCGTGAAAGTGTACCTCATCAACACGAGCAACTTCCGCCAGATGCGCGACTACCTGGAGGGCGACCCGCGCTTTGAGGGGATTGGCAACCGCAAGCGACAAGTCGTGATGGCGTGGGTGAAAAAGGAGTTCGCGAACCTCAAGCGCGCCAAAAAGGCGGGCGTTCGCGTGCCGAACCCGATTGCCACCGAGCGAAACGTCCTCGTCATGGAGTACATGGGACAGGGCGACGACCGCGCTCGCCGCCTCGGCGAGGTGCATATCGAGAATCCCGTGACCGCGTTCGAAGTCGTCCGCGAGTATATGCGCCGCCTCTACGACGCGGGCCTTGTCCACGGCGACCTCTCTGAGTACAACATCATCGTCCACGAGGGCGAACTCACGGTCATCGACCTCGGCCAAGCCGTCACCGTCCACCACCCGAACTCTCGTGACTTCCTTACCCGCGACTGTCGCAACATTGCGAACTTTTTTGCCCGACAGGGCGTCGATACCAACCCAGATTCGCTGCTCGCTCACGTCACCGAACAGGACGACTGACTCAGCGAAACGCAGTTATCGGAGAGTGACGTTTCACCGTCATGAACGAATCTGTGGGGGACGTCCGCCCTGACGAGGCGTTCGCGCTGCTCGGCAACGAGACGCGGGTCGCCATCCTCCGTGCACTCGCAGACACACAGGATGCGCCGCTGTCGTTTTCCGACCTTCGTGAACGGGTGGGCATGCGCGATAGCGGCCAGTTCAACTATCACTTGGGAAAGCTCACGGGCGTGTTCATCGACAAAGTCGAAGATGGCTACCGCCTGCGCTACGCCGGGGCGCACGTCGTCGGCGCGATTCTCGCCGGTGCGTACGAACACGCAGCGACGGTCGGGCCGTTCACGCTCCCCGACCCGTGTCCAGAGTGTGGCGGCGCGCTCGAATTCACCTACGAGAACGAACGCGCGTCGGTCGTCTGCGCGGCGTGCGAGCGAACCAGCCTTGACGGTGCCGTCCCGCCGGGCGTGTTTGATGGCTACGACCGCGACGAGTACCCGCTCGTGTTCGACCGCTGGCTCCGCTCGAAAGCCCGCGGCGCAGTCGATGGCTTCTGCGTCTCGTGTGAGGGCAGAACCACGTCCGAAGTCCTGCTCGACGCTGATACGTGGGGAACCGACGACCGGATGGTGAAATTCGGCTGCAAGCGGTGTGACGAAGCGGTGTACATGACGATACCAGAGGCGCTCATGTTCGACCCCGCCGTGATTGCGTTCCACCACGACCACGGCGTGTCGTCCACCGCCGAACCGACGTGGCGACTCCAATGGCTGAAAGACACGACCGTCGAAACCGTCTCGACCGACCCGCTCAGAATACGGGCCACGGGCGCGGTTGGCGACGGCACGCTCACCGTCACTGTCAACGACTCGCTTTCGGTCGTCGAAACTGAAACTGCACCGTAATTCCAACTCGTTTACAGAATGACGCTTCTGCAATGGACGCGACAGAAATGACATTCTGCAATCATTTATCCTCGCTTTCTGCGTCACTGCAGCCATGCACTCGCTCTCTCGCAATGGGCCGTTTGTCCGGCTCATGGCCGGGCGGCTCATCACGAACGCGGGCGACAGCCTCTACTACATCGCGGCGATGTGGCTCGTCTACTCGCTCACGGGGGCGTCGTTTTACACCGGCCTCGCGGGCTTTCTCACCCTGTTGCCGGGGGCGTTTCAGTTTCTTGCCGGGCCGCTCGTAGACCGGCTTTCGATTCGCCGCGTGCTCGTCACGACGCAGATCGTCCAAGGCGTGTTGGTGCTCGCCATCCCACTCGCCCACTACACGGGTCACCTCACGGTCTGGTTCGTCCTCGTGGTGATGCCCGTTCTTTCGGCGCTCAACCAGGTGGTGTACCCCGCCCAAATCGTTGCGCTGCCCCGGCTCGTCTCAAACGACGAACTGGTGGCGGCGAACTCGGCGTTCTCGTTTGCCTATCAGGGCGTGGACTTCGTGTTCAACGCCGTTGGCGGCCTCATCGTCGCCTTCTTCGGCGCGGTTGCCCTGTTTCTCGCAGATTCGGTGACGTTCGCGGCCGCAGCGTTACTCTTTTTCTCCGTTCGCGTGCCACCTGCGGAGGATACGACCGAGACGACGGGGTCGCCGGTGCAGAACTATCTGACTGACCTGCGCGAGGGCATTGCCGCGCTTCGCAACTCGCCGCTGTTCAAGCTCATCGTCGGCGCGGTCGTGGCGAACTTCGCCTTCGGCGGGGCGTTTGCGGTGTTCCCGGCGTACGCAGACACGCTCGGTGATTCTGCGGCCTACGGCTTCCTGCTCGCCGCGCTCTCTGGAGGGATGCTCGTCGGCGCGCTCGCGGCGTCGTCGGTTGACCACTTCCCGATTGGGAGATTGTTGGTGGTGAGCTACGCCGTCTCCGGCGCGCTCTGGGTGGTGGCGATTCTCGCACCGTCGCTTTCGACGACTGTTGCGCTCATCGCGGTTGCCTCCGTGCCAATCGGTGCGACGAACGTGCTCATCATGACGCTCGTCCAGACGGGGATGCCAGAGCGCCTCGTCGGCCGGGTTACGTCGGTGCTCACAAGCATGGCCACGGTGGCGACACCGCTTGGCGCGCTCCTTGGCGGGGCCGCCGCAGATGTGTACGGTACCCAGCCGGTCATGCTCGCCACGGGGGCGTCGTTTCTGTTCGTTGCGTTCTACGTGACCGCTCTCCCGACGCTCCGACGACTGGGACCGGTTGCGGACGTGGAGTTCGGCGTCGTGGCTGGCGCTGAGTAAGCCGTTCGGCCGTGTGCGAAGGCTTAAAACTGCGTGAGAAAGTAGACTGGTCCATGCAACACGTAAAGATTCCGCAAGACCGCATTGGCGTCCTTATCGGCGAAGGCGGTGCGACGATGCGTGAAATCGAAAAGCGTGCAGAGGTACGCCTCGACATCGATTCGGAGTCCGGGTCCGTGAAAGTCGAGTCGGTTGGCGACCCCATCACCGGCCTCACAGGCCCCGATGTGGTGCGCGCCATCGGCCGCGGGTTTTCCCCGGACGCGGCGCTCTCCCTGCTCGACGACGACATGATGATGTTCGACCTCATCGACATCGACGCTCACAGCCGCAACAAAAACGACATGAAACGCCAGAAGGGTCGCCTCATCGGTGAAGGCGGCCGCACCCGGCAACTGATGTCCGAGCTTTCCGGTGCGGCAGTCACCATCTACGGCTCGACCCTCGGTATCATCGGCACGCCAAAGCAGGTCGAAGTCGCCCGCAGAGCCGCGGAAATGCTCCTAGACGGCGCACCCCACGGCACCGTCTACTCCTACTTAGAACGCGCCCACAACGAGCTCAAAACCGAGGGGATGGAGTTCCACCGCTTCTCCGGCTAACAGTATATAAACTATCATTTGTTAGTCGTTCTCACACCGATGCACGGGGCCTCTGTGCTACACTTTCTCAATCACCTGGCAACAGCTTTTTATAGAATCGCATTCAATCTGGTAACTGATTATGGCTCAGCGAATGGGCAACCAGCCCCTCATTGTACTTTCAGAGGATAGCCAGCGCACATCCGGTCGCGATGCGCAGTCGATGAACATCACCGCCGGGAAGGCGGTCGCCGAGGCGGTACGCACCACCCTTGGCCCGAAAGGGATGGACAAGATGCTCGTCGACTCGATGGGGTCGGTCGTCGTCACGAACGACGGTGTGACCATCCTCAAAGAGATGGACATCGAGCACCCGGCAGCGAACATGATTGTCGAAGTCGCCCAGACGCAAGAAGACGAAGTCGGTGACGGCACGACCACCGCCGTCGTCATCACGGGCGGCCTGCTCCAGCAGGCAGAAGACCTCTTAGAACAGGACATCCACGCGACCACCCTCGCACAGGGGTACCGTCAGGCCGCGTCGAAGTCCAAGGAAATCTTAGAGAACATCGCAATCGACGTCTCCGAAGACGACGAGGAGATTCTCAACCAGATTGCCGCAACCGCAATGACCGGCAAGGGCGCAGAGAGCGCGAAGGACACGCTCTCCTCGCTCGTTGTTGACGCCGTTCGCGCCGTCGCAGACGATGACGGCATCGACACGGACAACATCAAAGTCGAGAAGGTCATCGGCGGCTCCATCGACGAATCCGAACTCGTCGAAGGCGTCATCATCTCGAAGACCCGCGTCCACGACAACATGCCGTACGCCGTCGAAGACGCGAACGTCGCCGTCCTCGACCAGGCACTCGAAATCAAGGAGACGGAAATCGACGCCGAAGTCAACGTCACCGACCCAGCCCAGCTCCAGCAGTTCCTCGACCAAGAGGAAGCCCAGCTGAAGGAGATGGTCGACAAGCTCAAAGCCGTCGGCGCTGACGTCGTCTTCTGCCAGAAGGGCATCGACGACATGGCCCAGCACTACCTCGCGAAGGAAGGCATCCTCGCCGCCCGTCGCGTCAAGAAGTCCGACATCAAACGCCTCGCCCGCGCGACGGGCGCACGCGTGGTCTCGAACCTTGACGACATCGAAGAAGCAGACCTCGGCTTCGCTGGCTCCGTCGCAGAGCGCGACGTTGGCGGCAAAGACCGTATCTTCGTCGAGGACGTCAAAGAAGCGAAGTCCGTCACGATGATTCTCCGCGGCGGCACCGAGCACGTCGTCGACGAAGTCGAGCGCGCAATCGAGGACTCCCTCGGCGTCGTTCGCGTCACGCTCGAAGACGGCAAAGTCCTGCCCGGCGGCGCAGCTCCGGAGACGGAACTCGCCCTCGGTCTTCGCGACTACGCCGACTCCGTTGGCGGCCGCGAGCAGCTCGCCGTCGAAGCGTTCGCAGACGCCATCGACGTGATTCCACGCACCCTCGCAGAGAACGCTGGCCTCGACCCAATCGACAGCCTCGTCAACCTTCGCTCGAAGCACGACGCAGGCGAGCAGACGACGGGTCTCGACGCCTACACCGGCGACATCATCGACATGGAAGCCGAAGGCGTTGTGGAGCCACTCCGCGTCAAAACCCAAGCTATCGAATCCGCAACCGAAGCCGCTGTCATGATCCTCCGCATCGACGACGTCATCGCGGCTGGCGACCTCTCCGGTGGTCAGGTCACCGACGACGACGATGACATGGACATGCCACCGGGTGGCGGCGGCATGGGTGGCATGGGCGGTATGGGCGGCATGGGCGGGGCGATGTAAGCTCCCCTCAACGGAACACCATACACCCACACCAACCCGCGTCCAGTATCGCAGCGAAAACCGACGCCGATTTTTTTTTGTAACGCTCACCCCGTGAGCGATGGGTTTTCCGTAGCCTACCGGCGTTTTTGCGTATTTATAGAAACACCGTCTCTCGCGGTGTTCTTTTCTGGCTCTGTGAAAAAACGCGACGCGAAATCACCGTGCCCGATGCCCGGCTTCCGCGATTATTCTTCGATTTCTAAGTCGAACTGCTCGTGCTCTGCAGCGGCGTTGAGGACGACGCTCGTGTTCGATTCTTTGATTTCGGGTTCGACGAGCAGCGCCTTGATCTGCTTGTTCATGTCGTCTGTGTCCTTGAACTTGCCAATCGCGATGATGTCGTGGTCGCCAGTGACTTCGTAGACAGAGACCATCTGGCGGTGGGTGCGGAGCTGCTCTGTAATCTCGGGAAGCGCGGAGCCTTCGACCTTGAGTTGGATGACCGCGGTGACGCCGTAGCCGAGTTTGTCGTAGCTGACTTTCGGCGTGTAGCCGGTGATGACGCCTTCTTCTTCTAAGTTCTTCAGGTGGTTCGAGACGGTCGTGACCGACACGTCGAGTTCGTCTGCGAGGCTGCGAAGACTGGCGCGGCCGTCTTCAAGCAATGCATTGATGAGTTTGCTGTCGAGGTTTTCATACGTCATATTTGCTACTCTGTCTCCTGCCATTAGAATTTTACGAATATCCAATTTTCGACGTAAATCAAAGACTTGCACCGACCATTAGTGTTTTAATGATTGAGGTAGTCCGAAGGCGTGTAAGAGAAAGATGACAAACGAAAATATTGCCACTGATGGCGGTCTTTCGGCAGAAGCACAGGCGGTTGTGGATAAAATCGAAGAAAACAATGTTGATTTCCTTCGTCTCCAGTTCACTGACATTCTCGGCACTGTGAAGAACGTCGCTGTCCCCGCCTCGCAGGCGGAGAAGGCATTTACCGAGGGCATCTATTTTGACGGTTCCTCTATTGAGGGATTCGTACGCATCCAGGAATCGGACATGCGGCTCAAGCCCGACCCCGCAACGTTTGCTATTCTCCCATGGCGCAACACCGAGGACAGCGCCTCTGCTCGCCTCATGTGTGACGTCGTCAACACCGGGTCGGACGAACCGTTCAACGGTGACCCACGCTACGTACTCAAACAGGCACTCGCCCGCGCAGAGGAGATGGGCTACAAGGTAAACGCCGCGCCAGAACCCGAGTTCTTCCTGTTCGAGGAGGACGAAGATGGCCGCGCGACGACCATTACGAACGACGCTGGCGGCTACTTCGACGTCGCACCGAAAGACCTCGCCTCCGACGTCCGTCGCGACATTATCTACGGCTTAGAGAACATGGGCTTCGAAATCGAAGCCAGCCACCACGAGGTCGCAGAAGGCCAGCACGAAATCAACTTCGAGTACGACGACGCGCTCACGACCGCAGACAACGTCGCAACCTTCCGCATGGTCGTTCGCGCCATCGCCGCAGAACACGGCTACCACGCGACGTTCATGCCAAAGCCAATCGCCAAAATCAACGGCTCTGGCATGCACACGCACATCTCGCTGTTCACCGAAGACGGCGAGAACGCGTTCCACGACGGCGACGACGAGTTCAGCCTCTCTGCCACGGCAAAGCAGTTCCTCGCGGGCGTTCTCGAACACGCCCCGGCGCTCACCGCCGTCTGTAACCCGACGGTTAACTCATACAAGCGTCTCGTCCCCGGCTACGAAGCACCCGTCTATGTCGCCTGGTCGGACCGCAACCGCTCTGCGCTCATCCGCCGGCCGGCCGCCCGCGTGCCGGCCGCCTCGCGTATCGAACTGCGCTCTCCAGACCCTTCGTGCAACCCGTATCTCGCACTCGCCGTCATCATCCACGCCGGGCTGAACGGCATCGAGCGCGGACTCGAAGCGCCCGACCCGGTCCGCGAGAACATCTACGAGTTCGACGCCGACAAACGCGCAGAGTACGGCATCGACACGCTTCCGGCTAACCTTGGTCAGGCACTCACCGCGCTCAAAGCAGATGAGGACATGCAGGACGCCCTTGGCGAGCACGTCTACGAGAAGTTCGTCCAAGCGAAAACCCAGGAGTACGACGAGTACCGCATCTCGGTCAGCGAGTGGGAACTCGACCGCTACCTCGAGACGTTCTAAGGCGACAATTCACCGCTTTTTATTTGCGATTACTCACGATCGGCAGCGCCAGCAGTCCCGCGATGACGACGGCATTGCCGAGGAGTGAAGCGACGAGTACGTCAGAAACGGTCGTGACGAGCGCGAGCAAAAGGCCGAGAACGGGCAGACCCAACACCGCGGTGGTATAGGCTTCTCGTCTGGTCGGCGTGCGGTCGAGTCGTGGCGAGACGGCCTGCCACGTGAACACGCCGCCGAGCGTCGCCCCAAGCGCGGCAGCCCCTTCGAAGCCAAAGCCCGTCGTCACGAACGCGACGGCGGCGATACCCGCGGCAACCCAGAAGGCGAGTCGGGGGTCTTCGCCCGTGATGCGTCGTTCGATGAGCAGGTAGGTCACCCCGAGCGCGACGCCCGCGAGGATGTCCACGAGGTAGTGGACGCCGAGGACGAGCCGGGACAGCGAGATGAGCGCGACGATACCCGTTGCCGTTGCGAGTCGGCGTCGGAGCGTGCTCACAGCGAGCGTCAGTGCGAGGCCGCCCCAGACGACGGTCGAGCCGAGGGCGTGGCCGCTCGGGAAGCCGTAGCCGTCAGAGACCGCGAGCCACTCGTAGGCGGCGTGGTAGGCCTGCGGGACGAACTGGCTCCCCGGGACGATGTCCGGGGAGGGTGGGCGGGGCAGGGCGAACAGTCCTTTCAGCGCGAGGGTGAGCGAGAGCGCGCCGAGCGTGAGCGCGATGACGTAGGCCATCTTCTCTCGGTCGACGCCGTCGCGCCAGCGTGGGGTTCGCGGGCCGAGCCAGTAGAGCACCGACAGAACGACGAAGTAAACCCAGAGGTCACCGAGTTGGGTGACCAGCGCGAACACTGGCACCAGCAGGTCGGGGATGAGACTGCGCAAAACGTCGAGTTCGCCAAGCCCTCTCGTCATCTGTCTTGTCGCCACGCACTGTAGCGGTCACGCACTCGGCCCGGGACGTTGACCACGTTCCCGACGAGGCCGACGCCGAGCATCACGACGTAGAGGCCGAGCGTCGAGAGCCAGACGACGAGCATTGCGAGGATGGCCCAGCCACCAGAGAGGTAGAAAAACGCCCCGAGGGTCATGATGGTGCCGTAGAGGAGCACGAGATACGGTCCCCAACCGCGGGCGTGGCCTCGGCGCATCCGGCCGCGAACGTAGCGTTCGAGGTCGTTTTCGACCTCGTCGCGCGTGACCGTCCGCTGTTCGATTTCCTCCTCGAACGCTTCTACGTCCGCGCGAAGCGCGGCAAGCTCGTCGGAAACCGATTCGGTGGCCGTCTCTGTGTCGTCGCGTTCGTCGGTCATGCTCGCGGGTTGTCGCTTGTCACCTCGTTGGCCGCCTTTGTGTAACTGCCGGTCTTTCGGTGCGCCGGTTCGCCCGGCGAGGACGGCGTTGATGACGACTCCGGCGAGCAGGATGACGCTCCCGAGGTAGAACAGCGTCACGAGCAACAACACCGCGCCGATGATGCCGTAGGCCTGAAACTGGTCTGCCTGCCCGGCATAGATACGAAAGCCGGTCTGGAGGGCGGTCCAGCCAACCGCCGCGAACACCGCCCCCGGCAGTGCTTCGCGGAGGGAGACGTCCTTCGCGGGCAAAAAGTAGTACAGCGGCACGAACGCCACGGCGAGGACGACGATGAGCGCGAACGGCCCGACGAACTGGAAGATTGGTAACCCAGTGAACGCGATTACCGCGCCAACGACCGCGGTCAGGACGAGTCCCCCCGCGACTGCGATGAGCGTCACGAGGCCGTGTTGCACCTGCTCGACGATGGAGTCTGGCAGCGGGCTGTCGTAGACGTTCGAAAAGGCGATGTCAAGTGCACGGAAGATTTTGAGGCCGCTCCACAGCAAGAACCCAACCCCGATGACGGTCGCGCCGCCCCGCCCGGCCGCGCCGGTGAGCGCGGCGGCGATGAGTGCTTCACCATCCGCTGAGAGCATGCCTGAGAGAGCGTTGACGATTGCGGTGGCGAACTCTTGACCGCCGAACAGCGACCCGAGGGCGAGGGTGAGCAACAGCAACGGGATGAGCGAGATAAACGCATAGTAGGCGAGGCTGGCTGCCAGAAACGTAATCTGCTGGTCTTGTGCCTCGCGGACGATGGCCTTCCCCGTGTCTGCAAGCGTGGCGGCGCGTTGATTCACATGTCTCAATTCGTCAACGACTACAAAAAACTCGGTGGCCCCTCGGGTTCGACGTGGCCGTTGGTCACCGCGTTGTACACCACCCCAAGGAGGAGGAAGATGGCTCCGAGGTACAGCCACGTCAGCACGACGAGCGCGATTCCCGCGCTGCTGTAGAGGCGCGCCTGTCCGATGGTCGTGCTGTAGAGACGAAAGCCGAGGAACAACAGCGCCCACGACACCGCGGCAATGAGCGCGCCGGGGAGCGCCTTGCCAAGCGGCACGGTCCCCTTCGGGAAGATGTGAAACAGCGGGAGGAACACGAGCGTCAGCCCGGGAACGAGAAGCAGCGGGCCGAGATATCGCCAGAATGTGGCGTCAAAGGAGACGGCGAGGGCAACGCCCATCCCGAGGATGAGCGCGACCGCACCGGTCACGGTGATGAACGCGAGCAAAATGTTCTGGACGCGGTCGAGAATCCCGTGTTTCTCGCGGTCGCCATACAGTTCGACGAACACCGCATCGAGCCCGCGAAACAGCCGGAGCGACGACCAGAACAAGACGATTCCAGAGAGTGCCGTCGTCCGCGTGCGGCCCGCGGCGGTCATCACCATTGACCGAATCTGCTCGGTCTGCGCCGGGAGCGCCTTCGAGAGGACGCGCTCGATGACGAAGGCAGCAAAGCCATCGCCGCCCCACGTAGAGAGCGCGATGATGCACAAGAGGGCAAACGGGATGAGCGAGGCGACGGCGAAGTACGCGAGGCTCGCGGCTTTGACGTTCAACTGTTTTTCTTTCGCCACGGTCACGACTGCGTTCACCGAGTGGAGGGCGGCCATTCGATAGATACTCCGTTACCTACGGGGCCTTTCAAGGGTTGTGGCCACACCCCGCTGCCCTTGACAGATCAGCTAAACTGCTCGCGCGCTGCTTGCTCGATTTCTGCAATCGTCGCATCCGTGTGGAAGGTCGTACCGCCGTAGTGTGCCCGTCGCGCTTCGTAGCCAGCGTCTCTGAGTACGTCGAGAAAGGCGTCCATCGCGGGGGCGGAGACGCCCCACTGCTTGCAGATTTTGTGCTGGTCGAAGTGGAAGGGCACGTCGAGTTCGTCTTCGACCGTTGCGAGCATGCGTTCGGCTTTTTTCGCCCGGCCCATCTCCTCGCTCAACTGGTCGCGGACGTTCGCAGTGAAGTGTGGGTCACGGATTTTTCCGAGCCACACCGGTCCCGCGCTCACCATGCTCGTTTCGCAGTTCGGGCACGCTTCGGGTGGATGAGCAATCAGGCCCTGTTCCCACTCGCGGTGCATGCACTCGTTGCAGTGGTGGACGTAGCCGAGTTCGTCCACGGCGTGGTTCGCGTCCGTCGCACGGGGACTGCATTCGAGGTAGACACGGACGTAGTGGCGGGTGACGTGGCTCAGAATGGGGGTGACGCCGACGTCGTAGCGGGCGGCGGTGCGGGCGAGCATCGAGAGGAGGATGCGAAGGCCCATCTCGGCGTGGTAGTCGGTGTTCCGAGGGACCGCGGAGTACTTGCGGACGCCGGAGTTGAAGTGTGCGCCACAGAGCGGGGCGGTGTCGGTCGCGGTCACGCAGACGAGGTTTCGGGCGCTGTTGAACGCGGCGTCCGCGAAGGGCGTGGGCGTCCCGAACGGGTCTACGTCCACGACGTCGAAGCGCTGTTCGTGCATGAGGGCGTTCGCGTTTCGACGGACGGCGGTTCCCGCGAGGTCGTTTCGCGCGAAGTTCTCCTCACAGAGCGCAACGGCGTCCTCGTCCACGTCACAGCAGGTGGCCTCCCAGCCGTCGTTCGCGGCTCTGACCCCGCGGATGCCGCTCGCGGCGGTGGCGTCTAAGTAGGACCTCGCGTACTCGTTTCGCTCGGCGTAGGCTCTGAGGACGGCGATGGTGATGTCTCGGTTCAACTCTTGGTTCGGATTGAAGAACACGGCGTCCTCTATCGAGTCGCCTGCCTGCTCTGGTACGGCGACCTCAATGTCCCCTTCCCGGACGTGCATATCACCTCTCACCGGTCGCAGACGAAAAGCGACACGCTCTCGGGGCGAGCAGAAGGAGTTTTGTTGGTCTATCCGTGAGAACCGGTATGCGTCGTCGTCGCCTGCGGATGAGTCTCTACGCCGGGGTGCTGTTTACGGTGCTTGGCCTCCTTGCGTGGGTCACCGGCCAACCGTTTATCTTCCCGAGTCTCGGCCCCTCTGCGTTCATCCTCGCCTTCGAGGGACGGAGCGCACAGACCGCCCCTCGTCGCGTCATCGGGAGTCACTTCATTGGTTCTCTCGCGGGGCTCGTTGCCTACCTCCTCGTTGCCAACGGCGTCATCCTCACGGACTCGTTTGCGCCGTTTTCTCCGGCAGGGCTTCGCCTCGCCGCGAGCGGCGTGCTTTCGATTGCCCTCACGAGCTTTGCGATGTTCGAGACCGATACCGTCCACGCGCCGGCGTGTGCGACCACCCTCATCGTCTCACTTGGCCTGCTCTCGACGCCGGTGAAAGCCGCAACCATCGTCGTGAGCGTCGTGATTCTCGTGGTGTCACATCGGATCGCACTCGGCTCTGTAGACTGGGTTGGCGTGCGCTTCCCGAGCCAGTCGTAGTCGCACTATCGCATGGGTTTTTGGTACGCACCTCCTACGTTCACGTGTGAACGCGGTCGAACGCTGGCAGTCCGACTTGGAGCAACATGGTTCGTTAGCCCCGGCTATCGTTGACCGCATCATTTCGATACACGGCTCGCGCGGCGTCCGCGCCATCGAAGCCGTCTCGGAACTCAGAGTCAAACAGTACCGGGATTTCACCGTCGTCGTCGGACACGAAGACGAATACGTGATTGAGGGACGCGCCTGTGAGTGTCAGGACGCGGCGTTCAACCTCGACAAGGCCGACCCAGAACAGTTGTGCTGGCACGTCCTCGCCGCGGAAATCGCCCGACGAATCGACATGGTGGACGACCACGACATGTGGTACTCGGACGTGCGCGAATTTTTGTAATCAGTCCGCGATGCAGATGTCCACGAAGTTCTTGAGAATCCTGAGTCCCGCCTCCCCGCTCTTTTCGGGGTGGAACTGCGTACCGAAGATGTTGCCTTCCTCGTTTGCGATGATGGCAGGGAACTCGACGCCGTAGTCGGTCGTGGCGACGATGGCGGCCTCGTCGTCGGGGACGGCGTAGTAAGAGTGGACGAAGTAGGCGTACTCGCCGTCGATTCCTTCCACGAGCGGGTGGTCGCGCGTCACGTTGAGCTGGTTCCAGCCCATGTGGGGCACCTTCTGCCCCTCGCGGAACTTGACGTTGTTTCCGGGGATGAAGTCGAGGCCGGTCACCTCGCCTTGTCCGGCACGGTCTGCTTCCTCGCTCGCGGTCAACAGCATCTGCATCCCGAGACAAATCCCGAAAACGGGTTGGCCGCGGTCTGCGGCGTCGCGCAGGGCTTCACGGTAGGGGCCGGCGTTCTCGACGCCCTCGCGGAACGCGCCGACGCCGGGCAGCACGATGCCGTCTGCCGATGCAAAGCGGTCGGGGTCATCGGTGATTTCGACCGACGCCCCGGCGCGTTCGAGTCCGCGGGTGACGCTCCGGAGGTTGCCAAGACCGTAGTCCACGACGACGATATCGGCCATTGTCGTCTGCTGTGGGGCGCGCTGGCTCATACCTGAGAATTCGTGGTGCAGAACAAGTCCCTTTCCGTTGCGGTGGGTTCTGCGCCAGTCAGAAATCGCCGAGGCGTTTTTGCCCGCCGGTGTCGGTGGTGAACTCTGCGGCCTTCGTGAGCGTCTCGACGAAGGTGTCGGTCTGGCTTCGGTCGTACAGCGTCGCCGCCGGATGCACGCTGATGAGGATGCGTCGGGGCTTGCCCGCGATTGCCTTGTCCACGAGGCTCCCGGCTTCGCTCGTCACCGCGACCGACCGGCCCAAGAGGTGCTCTGACGGGACTTTCCCGAGCGTGACGATGAGTTCGGGGTCGACGCGGTCGATTTCTTTCTCTAGATACTCGCGGCAGTTTGCGAGTTCTTCTTTGCGGGGGTTGCGGTTGTCCGGCGGGCGACACCGCACGCAGTTCGTGATACGGACGATTTCTCGTTCTAAGCCCACGTCGCGGAGCGTGTCAGAGAGGACGGTTCCGCTCCGCCCGACGAAGGGTTCACCCTGTTCGTCTTCCTGTGCACCGGGGCCTTCGCCTACGAACAGAATATCCGCGTCCGCCGGGCCGACACCGTTCACGATTTGTGACCGACACGCGACGAGGTCGGGACACTTCGTACACTCGGTGACGGTGAGGCCGTCCATTTCTCCCATTGCCCGGAAGTGGGCGAGCGGGCTACTTAATTCTCCCACTCGTCGGCCGCCCGTGCCGCGAGTCTGGCCACCCGGAGCGGTTCGGGGCGACCGCCTTCGGGCGTGAACCCGCGGACGATTTCGGCGGCCTCCTCAAGAGAACAGCCCACCGCCCGCACCCACACCGTTTCCGGGCCAACGGCGAGCTCGTGGCGCGGCGGCTGGGCGTCGTAGATGGCCATTCGCGCAGCCAACTCGTCGCCCGAAAAGGCGCCTCTGAGCCCCTGTTCCAGTCCGTCACTGGCTTCGTAGGTGACGGAAATTACCGGCCGTTCCGTTTGCTCGTGTACCCGGTGTAAGTCAACGAGATTGTACCACGCGAGCGCGATGCCAGAAACCATGACGTAGCGCACGTCTTCGCGGGCGAGGCGCTCATAGAGTGCACAGATTGCATCGGTCGCGTCCAGTCCGCCGACCGTACACGTCCCGAAAGAAAAGCCATCGACGACGCGACTGGCGCGTGTGACGACGCCAGCCAGCATACTTCGCTCATCGCGGAACGACTCGGCGATGCCGAGCGCCCGCACGCCCTGCTTCACTGCTCTTTGATTTCCTGTAACCGGTCGAGGAGTTCGTCCGACGACGCACCATTTTCGTAGTCGATGCTCCCATCGTGGTGTGCATCACTGGTCGCTACTGCTTCGCCATCTGATTCGTCACTATCGACTTCTTGCCGTGACTGCTCGGTTTCATCGTAGCTCCCAAATCCCATACCTGTCTCTTGTGGACTCACGCGGAAAAAAGCCACGACACCTGTTGTCTGTAGAACAGTTTTCCCCACGCTGTCGAATTTTCATCTTTCGTGACAAAAGCCGTCCCGTCTAGCACTTGCCTCCCCCGGTAGCCTCAAGAACCCCCGGGTCCACGGGTTTGTATGCACGTTATCAATATCACCGAGGATGCGGAGGTGTTCACCGCGAACGTCTACCTCGTCGTCGGTGACCGGACGGTGCTCGTCGATGCAGGCGCAATGGAGGGCGTCGTAGAGGCTGTCCGAGAGCACACAGACCACCTCGATGCGGTCGTGCTCACCCACCAGCACGGCGACCACGTCGCACAGCTGGCGGACGTTCTTTCGGCCTTTGATTGTGAGTGCTACGCCTACGGCGAACACGAACTGCGAACCAACCACTTAGACGACGGCGAGACCATCCAGATTGGCGACGAGACATTCGAAGCCATCTACACGCCGGGCCACGCTGCAGACCACATCGCGCTCGTAAGCGATTCGACCATCTTCTCCGGCGACGTGGTCGTCCACAACGACGCCGCCTTCGACTACGGCAGCTTCGGGCGCACCGACATGCCCGGTCAGTCGCGCGAACGCCTCATCGAGAGCATCAAAGAAATCTTAGACCGCCTCCCCGAGGGCGTCGAACACCTGTACGCGGGCCACGGCAATGCGTTCCACGGCGACGTGCGCGACGTCATCGAGACGGCGCTCTCTCGCGCAGAACAGCGCACGTCGAAATACCCCGAATAACCCGTCCGAGCAACATTTTTGAGTGCAATCTGTGTCTGTCCAGCCATGCCTGGTGCACTCTATTTAGAAGGCGACGGTGTCTCGCTCTACACCATCGAAGAAGACGACCTCGAATTTCTCCGCGACACCATCAACCACCCGCAGGTTCGCCCGACGATACACAGCCGCGCGCCCATCAACTTAACGCAGGAAACCAAGCATTTCGAAGAGAGCATCTCCGCAGAGACTGCCGCAAACCTCCTGATTTGCGTCGATGGCGAGCGTGCCGGAACCATCGGTCTCGGCCCGTTCGAGGCGGGAGACGGCAACGCAGAAATCGGGCTCGTTCTCGCGCCCGAGTTCTGGGGCGCGGGCCACGGCACAGAAGCGAGTCAGTTGATGACCGACTACGCCTTCCGCGAACGCGGCCTCCACCGCGTGTTTGCGGACGTCCTCGCGTCGAACGAGGCGTCTGCGCGCATCTGGCAGGGCCTCGGCTATCGGCAGGAGGGAACGTTCGAAGAAGCGGCGATTCTGGACGGCGAGCGCGTCGCAATCGAGCGCTACGCAATCCTCGCCCGCGAGTGGCGGGCTTAGGCTGCGCGCCGTTCTTTGCTCTTCGGTCGAAGCTTTGCGTAGCCGCACTTGCGGCATTTCTCTGCGCGTTTCGGGTTGCGGGCGTTACACCGCATGCAAATCATCTTCTCGAGAGTCCGTTTTTCGGCGGATTCAAAGCTGGCCATACTGGCGGGTTACCGCCTGTGGCGGTTAAAAGTTTCCGAGTTGCCCCGAGTGAGTCACTCACCGCGGTCTAAGTACTCCTGTTGGACCTCGACGACCTCCGACGAATCAGCACACTCTGCGTAGCGTCGAAGCGGTTCCTCGTTCATCTCGAGGAACGTGTGGCCCCAGCGGAACTTCGACAGAATTTCTGCTGCGTGGTCGTACTCGCCGAGAATCGCGAGTCCCGCCGCAAACGCCTCAACCGTGTTCAATTGGAAGGGCTTGCCGTAGTTCACCGGATTCGCCGCGACGAGGAACGGGAGTGCGCGATGTTCGCCGCGCATCGTGAACATCGCTTCGCCCGCCGTTTCCCACGAACAGTCAAGCGCGACGAGGTTCGACTGGCCGGCGTCGGCGGGCGAGAGCGCCTGCTCTGCGTGTGGATTGAGAATCACACCGTAGGGCGTGGCCCGTGCCGAGCGATGGAGCTCACAGAGGTCAAATCGCGCGAGCTTACGGGCCGTGCACTTCTTCGGGTCGTCATCGCCCTCGTAGCGGACGTGCAGGTTCACTGCTCGCCGGTAGGGCGTGAGAAACTAAAGGCGCTCCGTTCAGTCGTCGCCGGGTGCGGGTGTCTCGCCGTCCTCCTTGACGTCGATTTTCACGCCCGCGGAGTCGCGATTCTCACCGAACCCAGCAGAGAGCACGCGGATGAGCGCGTCTTCTACCTTCTCGTCTACCTCCTCGAAGCGGTCGGATTCTGCTTCGATGACGAAGCCAGTCGTGATGTTCGGTGAGGTCGGTAAAAAGAGCACCTCGCGGCCATCAGGGGCGAGTTTCCCCGTCTTGAACGCGGTCATCCGAAGCCCGTCCCACGTCTCGACTTTGACGGGTTTTTGGAGGTCCTCGGTGCCGGTGAGGGCCGTCTCGATGGCCATCTTCGAGGCGTTGTAGACAATACGAAGGCCCGGCAGTCGGTTCATCAGCCCGTCGATGGTATCCTCTACGAAGCTCCCGAACGCGGTGCGCATCAGGTAGCCCACCGCGAGGACGAACAGGGAAAAGACGATGAGCGTCAGAATGACGCCGAGCCAGATCGGTTGAATGTTGGCAACGCCTGAAATCGACGCAATCAGGATGTACAGTCGGAAGACCACGTACGCCACGACGAGGATAGGGATGAGGACGACCAGGCCACTGGCCATATCACGTTTCCAGGAGGCCATTTGGCGTACCAACACGCCCCACGATTATCAGCCCTTTCCTTCGCACCTGTTGGCTCAGCGACCAACAATCGCCCGCACCGCGAACAACACGTTCTCCTTTCGCTCCATCACGCGGCGGTAGAAATACTGCGCCCAACGGTCGCCATAGGGAACGTACTGCCACATCTCGTACTCATCTGCGAGGTCGTACTGCGCGTCGGTGCGGACGCCCATCAGCATCTGAATCTCGAAGTCGGTGCCGTACTCGTCGTGGAGTTCTTTCGCGTAGGCAATCATCTCCGGGTCGTGGCTCCCGACGGCGATGCCGCCCTCGAACGACTCGAACATGAATTTGAGATACTCTTTGTACGCGCGGTTCACGGCTGCCTTGTCCTTGTACGCGATTTCCGTTGGCTCGTCGTACGCGCCTTTGACGAGGCGAATCTTCCCGGGGACGTCGGCGAGGCGGGCTAAGTCTTCGCGTGTGCGCTTCAGATTCGCTTGAATCGCCAGCCCGACGCCGCCTTCGTGTTTGCGTGCGAGTTCGCAGAACACGTCGAGCGTGTCGTCGGTCGTCGTGTGGTCTTCCATGTCTATCCAGACAAACACGCCCTTCGCTGCGGCGTGGTCGACGATGCGCGTGACGTTTTCTGAGAATACGTCTGCGCCGAAGTCGAGCCCAACCTGCGACGGTTTGACTGAAATGCACGCATCGAGATTCGCGGCTGCAATCTCATCGACGAGGTCGATGTACACGTCGGCGTCGGCGTCTGCCTCCGCGCGTTCTGCGTAGTGTTCACCAAGGAGATTGAGAATCGCCTTTACCCCCCGTTCGTTGAGTTTTCGCGCGTGGTCGAGGGCGGTCGCCTCCGTCTCCCCTGCCACGAATTTGCTCGCGATGGGCGGAATCATACCGGCACTTTTTGCGCTCTCCTCTTCAGAATGTTGCTTTTCGTCCGTGACAGATGAAAAACACCCCCGATTAAGGTAGCCGCCTGAGTCAGAGCAGACATATGGGTATCTTTGCGGTGATTGCGATTGCCTTCTGGGCGATGTTGCCTGCCTACATTCCCAACAATGCCGCCGTCCTCTTTGGCGGTGGCCCGCCCATCGACGGTGGCCGGACGTTGAACGGGAAGCGCATCCTCGGCGACGGGAAAACGTGGCGCGGCACCGCCGCTGGCACTGTCATCGGCATCCTCGTCGCCCTTCTGCTCAACGCCATCCGTCCCACGCTCAACCACCAACTCGACTTCATGCTCCCGGCGTTCCCGCTCGTCGCCGGATTCACGCTCGCCTTCGGCGCAATGCTCGGTGACATCCTCGCGTCGTTCATCAAACGCCGCTTCGGGCGCGAACGCGGCGCGGCATTTCCGCTGCTCGACCAACTCGACTTCGTCGTCGTCGCCCTCATCTTGACGTTCTTCGTCACTCCCGGCTGGTTCAAACAGACCTTCACGCTCTCCGTCGTCGTGGCCGTCCTCATCCTCACCCCGCTCCTTCACGTCATCACCAACGTGATTGCCTATTTGTTGGGGCTGAAAAACGAGCCCTACTAGAGCGCATCTTTTTACAACTCGGGTTCGACAGAGGCGAACCGCTCGTTGCAAAACCATGCTCTGGCGAATCGAAGATTCGCGGAGGCAGCGAGACGCACAGCGTCTCGCCCGCCCTGAAAAGGCCGAATGCGCCGCTGGCGCATTCGGATGCTGTGCCAGACGACTTCCGCACTGCAACCGCACCGCACAGCACTACAATCAACGCAGCACAGCACCGCAATCGCACCGCAACCGCCGCACAGCCGCTCACCACCTCTCATAACCCCAACACGACGCGACCATGCTAATGCACATCAATGGTTACTTCCAGCGTGCCATCCCATCGATGTATTCATAACTGTGCAACCATGAGGTACAGGGCATGAATCGAGCGGAGAAAGCCGCAATCCAGTTGCAGGCGGTCGCCGTCCTCCGAATGCTCAAACAGAGTCGGACGTACGACGAACTCGCCGACCTCACCGGCCTCCCCGCCGGTGACCTGAATCGCTACGTCAACGGTCACGTCCTCCCCGGCGTCGAACGCGCCCGCGAGGTCGTCCGCGGCGTCGGCCACGACGAACTCGCCCGCGAACTCCACGCCCGCATCCGCGTGGACAGCGAGGGCTACGTCGATAACTCCGGCGTCGTCTTCGACCAGTCGTTCCTCGACCTCGTCGCCCCCATCGCCGCTGACACCTTCGAATTTGAAACCCCCGATGTCGTGCTCACGGCCGCAACCGACGGCATCACGCTCGCCGCCGCGATGGCGAGCTACTTCGGCGCGCGCCTCGCGTACGCGAAGAAATCGAAAGAAACCGCCGTAGAGGAGTTCATCGAAGCCCGCCAGCGCCTCCAGTCGGGCATCGAACTCACCTACTACCTCCCAACCTCTGCCATCGACGCGAACGACACGGTGCTCGTCGTAGACGACCTCATCCGCTCTGGGGAGACCCAAGAACTCCTTCTCGACATCGCAGCGAGCGCGAACGCAGACGTCGGTGGTGTGTTTGCCCTCATTGCGGTTGGCGAAGAAGGCGTCTCCCGCGCCCGCGAACTCACGGATGCACCAGTCGGCGCGCTGACCCAACTCGAGCCCTAATTATACACGTTTGTGTTGATTTACGTGGCAGTGAGAGGATAACTTTTAAGTCAATTTCAGGCACTGTGCTTAAACGTGCATTATGGCGATAACTGACACAATTGCCGATTACTTCGGCTTCGAGGAACATAACACCGACCTCAGAACCGAGGTCATTGCCGGGCTTACGACGTTCCTCACGATGTCCTACATCGTGGTCGTCAACCCCGCGATTCTCAACCTCGCAATCGACGTCCCTGGGCGCACCGACGCACAAACATTCCAGATGATTGCTGTGGTCACGATGATCTCCGCCGCCATCGCAACGCTCGTGATGGCCTTCTACGCGAATCGGCCGTTCGCCCAAGCACCGGGCCTTGGGTTGAACGCCTTTTTCGCGTTCACGGTCGTCCTCGGCCTCGGCGTCCCGTGGCAGACCGCGCTCGCCGCGGTCGTCGTCGAAGGTATCCTGTTCATCGCGCTCACCGCTGTGGGCGCGCGTGAGTTCATCATCGGCCTGTTCCCCGAACCCGTCAAGTTCGCTGTCGGGACCGGTATTGGCCTCTTCCTTGCGATTATCGGCCTCGAAGCCATGCGCGTCGTTGCGGGTGACGCTGCGACGTTCGTCTCGTTCAACCCAGTGTTCGCCGCAGACCCAATCGCCATCATCTCCGCGGTGGGTCTGTTCGTCACGTTCGCGCTCTACGCCCGCGGCGTCCGTGGCTCCATCATCCTCGGCATCATCCTGACCACCGTCGCTGGCTATGTGGCTCACGCGATGGGCTACCGCGCGCTTCCAGCAGAGCAGGTTCCAGACGGAACCACGCTCGCCGCAGGTTCGCTCGTCGGCTCCACGCAGGTCACCTACTCCGCAGCTGGCTACGACATCACGCCGCTCGTCGGCGCGTTCGTCCAAGGCTTCCAGAACGTCGACGCGCTTGCCTTCTCGCTCATCGTCTTCACGTTCTTCTTCGTGGACTTCTTCGACACCGCGGGCACGCTCACCGGCGTCGCCCAAGTCGCAGGCTTCCTCGACGAGGACGGCGACCTCCCCGACATCGACAAGCCACTCATGGCAGACGCAGTCGGGACGACGGCAGGTGGCATCCTCGGCACGTCGACAGTCACGACGTACATCGAATCCGCAACGGGCGTCGAAGAGGGCGGTCGCACGGGCATGACCGCGCTCGTCGTTGCGCTGTTGTTCCTCGCCTCACTCGCGCTCGTCCCGCTCGCCGCAGCCGTCCCGCTCTACGCTTCACACATCGCCCTTGTGGTGGTCGCGGTGCTCATGCTCCGCAACATCGCGGACGTCCAATGGGACAAGATTTCCCACGCCGTTCCGGCCGGGCTGACCATCCTCGTGATGCCGTTTACCTTCTCTATCGCCTACGGCATCGCCGCAGGCATCATCTCCTACCCGCTCGTGAAAGCCGCTACCGGCGAAGCACGCGACGTCCACGCAGGCCAGTGGATTCTCGCCGCATTGTTCGTATTCTACTTCTTCGTCCGCACGAGCGGCCTGCTCGCTGGCCAACTCTAAGCTCGTTGTTGTGTGCACGGTGCACACCTCCGCGTCCCTTTTTAGGAACGACTCCATAGATGGGGTCGATGGCGAATATCACCCTTTACGAACTTCCCGGCTGCCCGTTCTGTGCGAAAGTCACGAGCAAACTCGATGAACTTGGGCTTGCGTACGACACAATCAACGTCCCCTCCTCGCACGCAGAACGCACCGAAGTGGAGGAGGTAAGCGGTCAGACCGGCGTCCCCGTTATCGTAGACGAGGAACACGGTGTCTCCGGGATGGCAGAGAGCAGCGACATCGTCCAGTACTTAGAAGAAACCTACGCGTAAGCACTGTCTTCGCGGTCCCTGCTGGCGTTCGCCAACGCAACCCACACCCCCTTGTTTCGACTGGAACCCACTCCCAGTGACACCTGTGTTTTTACCCGTTTCACGCCAACGTACATCCAATGGGTTCAACGGTTCGGACACGCGCCGGAAAAAACGCCGCCGGTATCGCAAGCCTCCTCGTCACCGGCATCTGGCTCGCGGCGATGTTCACCGGGCAAAGCTGGTGGCTCGCGGCCATGCTGTTCGGCTACATCGTCGTCGTCCCCATCGTCGCCCTTCTCTTTGGCGATGACGAGGACGGCCTCGATACGTGGTGGGACGGCCAGTGGAACGACACGAGCGAGCAGGCGGAATCGGAGCCAACTGTAAACAACCGCGACGCGCTCGAAACGCTGCGAGACCGCTACGCACGCGGCGAACTCACCGACGAACAGTTCGAGCGCAAGCTAGAGCGCCTGCTCGATACGGACACGCTCGAAAGTGTAGAAGACCGGGCCGCCGTCCGTGACCGGCTGAAAGAGTAGTTAGGCCTCAGAGCCAGAGCGTTTCGTGCGCTCGTAGATGAGGTCGCGCAGGTCGTCCGGGTCGTCGATGCGTTCGATTTCCTGTTGTTCGATGATGGCCGTGTGCTTGACCGAATCGCGCTTTGCGCGGTCAACGACGTACACGGACCGAGTCTGGGTGACTTTGCCGAGCGAACTCATGATGCGAGCGCGCTTTTCTGCGGTTTTCGTGAACGCAGAGTGGCCCGTGAGGACGCGGTCTTCGCGGTTGTCCGTCTCGCTTACGGCTTTGAAGGGGGCACGGGCGGTCGGGTGGACTTGGAAGCCAACCCGCGTGAGCGCGCTCACGAAGTGCGCGTCGTCGGGGTCTACGGCCTCTTCGGCCTGCCGTTCTTCCTTTGCAAGTTCCTCTGCGAGCATCTCGACGGGCGTCGTGAGCGGGCGGTTGAACAGCTCTTCTAAGTGGGCGGCGACTTCGACGCTCGCGTTCATGCCGTCTTCGTACTTTGACACCGTGCGCCGAGAGACACCGAGCTCGGTGGCGAGCTGTCCGAGGCTCCAGCCACGCTCTTCGCGGGCGTCTGCGAGCACTTCCTCGTCGATGTTCACGTAGAGGCCACCGGGTGCGGCGTAGATGAGCGGTGGAACGCCCTCGACGAAGAAGTCCATCGCGGTGTCGGGGCTGATGACGGGGACGCCGTGGCGGAAATAGACGACGCCCGGTTTCAGGTCTTCGTCGCGGGTTCGGAGGCCGAGGACGAGCGGTGTCGCGTCCAAGAACCGTCCGAGGCGGCGCATCTCGATGCCCGTGTGTGCGTCTAAGGCGTCGATGTTGCCGAGAATCTTGACCAGAATGAGGTCATCGTGCCGGCGGGCCGCCACGTCGAAGCTTTTCGGACGGATGGCACACCGGTCGCTCACCGTAAAGCCCGCATCGGCGAGCATTGCGGTCACGTTCTCGACCAGTGCTGACCGTGACATGGACAATAATAAGCCAGTCCTGCCATATATGCGTTGTGCCACCCGAAAACCCACGCCTTCGGTCGATTCACCTGGTTTGTGGGGATAGATTCATATATTCCGTCGCCGGGTCGAAACCGAGAAATTCGAGCGCCGGTAACCCCCTCGCGTGACGCTCGTTGGCCTCGACGACACCGATTCGAGAGAACGCGGGATGTGTACGACCTACGCCGCCGCCCGGATTGCCGGTCGCATCCGCGAGGCCGACGGGCACGTCGCTCGCCTGCTGCTCATCCGGCTGAATCCAGCCGTGAAACACAAAACGCGCGGGAACGCTGCGCTCTGTATCCACACCGACTGCGACCCCGAAACGGCGTTCGAACTCGCCCGCGACGAAATCGAGGCTTCTGCAGAAACCGCCGACCCGCGCACGAATCCAGGACTCGTCGTTTCTCAGACAGACACCGTCTCCGACGCCGTCAAAGCGTTCGCCCGCGACGCCGTCACGGCGTTTCACGACACCGAAGCCGCTCGGAAACTCATCGAAAAAGAGGGCTTGTTGTCTGCGGAATGGAAGCGCGGGCGCGGCCTCATCGGCGCGCTCGCTGCCGTCGGGGCGTGGGACGCCTTCTCTGCGTGGACGTACGAATACATCTCGTATCGGCCCCGCGAGCGGTGGGGAACCGAGCGCGACATCGACTACGATTCGGTGTTTGCGGCCGCGAAAACGGGCTATCCCGCAGTCTGGGACACGGTTGACGAGGTCGAAGGACAAGCCGTCTGTGTGCCGCACACGCCCGGCCCCATCCTCCACGGGATTCGCGGCGACGACCCTGCTGCTGTCCGGGAGGTTGCCCACGCCATCGAGAGCGAACCAGTCGAACAAACTGCCCTCTTCACGACGAATCAGGGCACCGACGCCCACCTCAAAGCGGGAACCATTTCCACTGCAAAAAACGGCCATGCGTACCGCCTTCCAGGCCGTGTTATCACTCCACCAGAAACGAAGGAAGGAGGGCACGTCTTTTTTGACATTGAATCAGGTGGCGACCGCCTCCAGTGTGCCGCATTCGAGCCTACAAAGCGGTTCCGTGACCGCGTGCGCGCCCTCCGCGTGGGCGACGACCTCGTGGTGTGTGGCGAACTCAGCCGAGACACGCTGAAACTCGAAAAGTTCGCCGTTCGCGAGTTGAACACGACCGCGCTCGAAACGCCAGAATGCCCCACCTGCGGCCGACGAATGAAGTCTGCAGGCGCGAAGCAAGGCTATCGCTGCCGGGACTGTAACACGAGCGCGCCGGGCAAAGTCGAAGTGTCTGTCGCGCGCAATATCGAGCACGGGTGGTACGAGGTGCCGCCGTGTGCACGACGACATATCGCCAAACCATTAGTTCGTGGTGGCTTCGAGTGTGAAACCCACACAGAGCGCTGACTGCGTGCGTTTTTGGGTGTCTCTTGCATCGTCTTGCAGACTGTTTCAGATCGTTCTCGTCTTTAGAACGGAATTAACGGTCTGCTTAGCCAGTGTATAGGTATGGTGGGAGGGGTACTTGGCTTTGGTACGCGTCGATGACCCGACGTGAACGGAGACCCCAACCATGAGCGGAAACGAATACGATCTCAGCAACTCCGGATGGACGAATGGCGCTGAAACCCAGTCGTTTACCTCGCGTAACCGCTGGCCCGAGTTCGACCTCGATTACACCATCGAGTCGAACGGCCCACGCGAAGAGTGCACCGTGTACCCACGCGAGGCGACCGAAGACGCGCTGATGACCCAGTGGATTACGGCGTCCGAGGGGTCTTTCGTCGACGTAACGGACGCTCGCTGAACCGAGTCCCTCACTTCGGCCCTTCCCCAACCCGGCTCCCCGTCGGGGAGGCCGGTACCCCCTATCGGTTGCATCGCCCCGGCCGCGCCCCCACGCGGCTGTGAACCAAACACAGCGCACCCTACTGCGCTCCATCGAAGGCGTCGCCAGCGCCTTCGTTGTCTGCCATGCCACTGCGCTGCTGGCGCGCTCGCCACCGCTCACCACGGTGGCGTTCAGTACCGACCAAATCCCCTTGGCCGGTTCTCGGCGGCTGCCACCGCCGCCACGGCCGTTCCATCCGTGGCCCGCGCCAGCAGGTACACACCTACTTCCTGAGCGATAGCGGAATCATTCCATCTTCAGTCCGCTCCCGGTGAGTGGGACGACTACGTCATCGCTGTCGTCGATAGCTCCGCGTTCACGATACGCCGCCAGACCGGCCGTCGCGCTCGCGCACGTCGGTTCGACGTAGAAGCCCGCGCGGTGGAGGCGGTCGAGTTCGACTTCCGTTTCCGGGGCTTCGACGGCAATCGCGTCGCCGCCGGTGGCTTCGATAGCGGCGAGGAGCTGGGCTTTGCGGGCGGGGTCGCGTATCTGAATCCCGTCTGCAACGTCGTTTTCGGCGTCTGACGGTCCGTGCAGCTCCTCGGCTATCGGGGCGAATCCGGCGGCCTGTGCGCCCAATAAACGAGGCATTTCATCCGTCCAGCCCGCATCAAGCAGGGCTTTAAAGCCGCGGTACGCGCCCAAAAACAGCGTTCCGTGACCGAGTGGCAACACGACCGCGTCGGGCACGTCCCAGTCGCGCTGGGCGGCGAGTTCGAAGGCGACGGTCTGGGTTCCGGCGAAGAAGGCCGGGTTCCACGCGTGGCTTGCATACCAGCCCTCGCCGCGTTCGACCGCCTCGATGCAGGCGTCGGTGACGGCTCCACGGCCGCCTTCTATGGGCACGACGGTCGCCCCGGCGCGCTTGATGGCGCGGCGCTTTGCGGGTTTCACGTCTGCGGGCACGTAGATCTCCGCGTCGATGCCCGCGCGAGCGGCGTAGGTGGCGATTGCCGCACCCGCGTTCCCCGAGGAGTCTTCGATGACGGTTTCGACACCTAACTGTTTGGCCCACGAGAGCGTCGTCGTCGCGCCTCGGTCTTTGAAACTCCCTGTCGGGAAGACGTACTCCAATTTAAACTGGGCGTCCCAGTCGGAGGCGTCTACGAGCGGCGTCCAGCCCTCGCCGAGCGTGACGCGCGGCTCCATGGGGAGAAACTCCTGAAATGTCCAGAGGCCGGGTCGCGTATCGAGCGCCGTGGGGTCGGGTGCGGGCCTGTCGGGAAGCGGTCGGTCTGCGAAATCGAGGGCGTGACCACACACACAGCGCCACGGCTCGTCGGGGCCAGCGTCGGAGGTTCGATTACAAGACGTGCAGGCGTACATCAGATTTCGTCGATATCGACGCCGACCGAACAGACGTACTCGCCGGTTGCGACCTGTGGGAGGCGGCGGGTTCGCCAGAAGATGCCGTCGGTGTCGGCTTCGATGGTGTCCTTTCTGGTGCCGAACACGTCGGTGATGCGAAACAGCGTGTCGCCCGCCCGTACTCGGTCGCCAAGGTCTTTCTCGAAGCTCACGAGGCCGCCAGAGGGCGCGCCAAACTGGCGAAAGCCACGCGCGCGAGTTTGGGGTTCTACGTCCACGTCGCCGTCTAAAAAGCCGTAGTAGCGAAGCACGTTGTAGATGCCGCGGACGCCAAGCCCGATGCTCTGTTCGTCCCAACCAACCGCGCCCCCGAGTTCGGGGTCGATGGTCGGGATGCCCTTGTCGGGGGCGGCGCGGGCGAGTTGGCCGTTCGGGCCTTTCTGGTCTAAGATGTGCCCACAGCCGAACACGCGGGCGAGTTCGAGACACTCGTCGTGCATGTGGTGGCGGCGACCACACCGGACGCGGGTTTCGTTTATCATCCGGCTGGTCGAGCCTTGGTGGAGGTCGAGAATGTAGTCTGCGCGACTCGCGACTTCGAAGGTGGCGGCGGCAATCCGTTCTGAAGAGGTGCCGCGTTTGTCGCCGGGATACGCCCGGTTCATTTTCGTATCGTCGATTGGATTTCTGTGCTGTGCGACCTGAAAGCCGTGATAATTGACGATGCCGACGAGGAGAATCGTGCCAGCGAGTTCGGTCGGGTCGAGCTGTGGAACAAGCGTCTTCAACACACCAACGCCGTTCAGTTCGTCACCATCACTCGCCGCCTGAATGTAGAGCGTGTCCCCCTCGGCAGCCCCGTTTATCACGGCGACAGGGAGCCGAAGCGGGCTGCCATCGCGGAGTTCGCCAACGGCTAAGCGACCGACATCCATCTCACCAGGAGCGGCCGCTGCCGTGCCGAGGGTCGTCATTACCCCTAGACGGCAACCCCACGCTCTTTAGATGTTCGGTATGCGGGAAACCAACGTGGTTTTTGCGCTCGCACTCGAAATTCCGCCTGTGACAGACGACCCGTCCCGCTCGCCGCGTGCGAACATGGTCGCCGCGCTCAACGTGCCACAGAACGCCCGGCGCGGCTTTGGCTTTGGCCTCGTTGCGACGCTCGCCCTCTTCGTCTTCTTCGTCCTCCTGCCGGGGACGTTCCGCTCGCCGGTGTTGTACGTCGCTCTCGGATTCGTGCTCGCCACGTCGCTCGGCGCGTTTGCGACGGTGATTCTCACGCTGATTTCGGCCTACAGGCTGTCGAGAGAGTCCTGACCGGCGAGTTGCGCGAGGCGTTCTGCGCCGGTTCGCGTCCCTTTTGCGATGAGCACGTCGCCGCTGTGAAGCGCCGTGAGCGGCCCCGGCGAGACGACCCACTCGTCTGGCACGCCGCGGGCGTCGTGGGTTTTGTTCCGCCGGTGGACGGCAATCACGCGCATCCCGGTTTCGGTTTTCACCATCTTATCGCGCAGGGTTACGCCGTCTAAGTCGCTTCCCTCGCCCACCGTCAGGCGGATGATGACCTCGTCGCTTTCGAGGACGGCCTGTTCGACCACGGGATGGGTGCCAAGCCCGCGTAGGACGCCTTCGCTGATTTCGAGTGCGGCGTCGCTGATGACTTCGGTCGAGCGCGCGAGGTGGACGAGACCGCGCAACTGGACGGGGTCTTCGACGCGACTCGCCGCCTGTAACACCCATGCCTCGAACCGGGACTGGAGCGCGTCCACTTCGGCTTCGAGTTCGACGACTTCCTCTGCGACTTCGGCGCTGTCGAACAGCACGGAGCCGTAGGCCAAATCCACGGCGAGTTCAGCCATGTTCTTCATCAGCACAATCGAGTCAACGGCGCGCTCTAGGTCTTCGATGCCGGGTTCTGGTGGGTTTGGCGGGACGTAGGCGCGGCCGCTCGCCTGTTCGTACACGCGCGAGACGCCGTCTTCCGGCCCGCGAAGCAACATCACGTCACCGGCTTCGAGTTTGGTTTCGTGGTCGGGATTCAGCAGCCAGGTGCCGCTGCGTCGGAGCGCGATGATGCGCACGCCGGTTTCGGTCTCGATGTTTTCGCCGCCGAGTGATTTCCCGTCGAGCGCAGCGTGTTCGGTGATGGTTACGCGCACCAGGGTTTCGACGGCTTCTGGAATCGCCGCCCGCATGGCGTCGGGCAGGCCGATGTCCTCTAAGACGATTTTGGCGATGTCGCCTGCGGCGTCGCTGATTTTCTCCGCTGCGCCGACGACGCCGAGCACGGGCGCGAGCGCCTCTGCGTCTTCGGGGCTACGCGCGGCCATGAGCAGGCTCATGCGCGCTTGCATCTGGAGGACGTCCATGCGTTCTTCTAAGACGAGCACCTCCTCTGCGACTTCGTCGCTGCCGAGCAACACGGCCGAGTAGGAGAGGTCGATGAGCAGCTCAGCGATGTCTTTCATCTCTGCAAGAACCTGCTTTACGCTAACCGGCTCATAGCCGACCTCATCGGACATACTCGGCAGTTTACTGGCACCGGCAAAAAACGTTGCCCGGAGCCTGCGGCAGTATGCGGACGAACAATAATGTTTTTCCCGGCAGGTAAGCTAGTGTCACGGTATGTCTGACGAGCTCAAGAAAGGGCTAGAAGGTGTGCTTGTTGCAGAGTCGTCACTTTCGTTTATTGACGGCGACGCAGGCAAGCTCGTCTATCGTGGCTATACAATCGAGGATCTCGCTCGAAATACAAGCTACGAAGAAGTACTCTACCTCCTCTGGCACGGTGAGCTGCCAACAGAGGACGAACTCGCCGGGTTCGCCGATGCGATGGCCACCGAACGCGAGGTTCCAGACGGCCTGCTTGCCGAAGTCCGCGAACTCGCAGAGCAGGACGAAGAGCCGATGGCAGCCCTCAGGACGCTCGTCTCCGCACTCTCCGCCTACGACCCTGACGCGAACGCCGACGTTGACCCAACCGACGTTGACGCGAACCTCCGCAAGGCACGGCGCATCACCGCGAAGATTCCGACCCTCCTCGCGGCGTACAACCGCATCCGCAACGGGAACGACCCTGTCTCCCCGCGCCAAGACCTCTCGCATGCGGCGAACTTCCTCTACATGCTGAACGACGAGGAACCGAACGACGTCTTAGAAGACGTGTTCGACCAGGCGCTCGTGCTCCACGCAGACCACGGCCTGAACGCCTCGACGTTCTCCGCGATGGTGACGGCCTCGACGCTCACCGACCTTCACAGCGCGATTACGAGCGCGATTGGCACGCTCGCTGGCAGCCTCCACGGCGGCGCGAACGCGAACGTGATGAAGATGCTGAAAGAAGTAGACGACAGCGGCAAAGAGCCGACCCAATGGGTCACAGACGCCCTCGAAAACGGCCGTCGCGTCCCCGGCTTCGGCCACCGCGTCTACAACGTCAAAGACCCGCGCGCAAACATTCTCGGCGAGCAGTCTGAATCGCTCGGCGAGGCCGCAGGCGACCTGAAGTGGTACAACTACTCCGTCGCCATCGAGGAGTACGTGGGCGGGGAGAAGGGCCTCGCGCCGAACGTTGACTTCTACTCCGCGACGACGTACTACCAGATGGGCATCCCAATCGACATCTACACGCCAATCTTCGCCATGTCCCGGGCCGGTGGCTGGATTGCGCACGTCTTAGAGCAGTACGAGGACAACCGCCTCATCCGCCCACGCGCTCGCTACGTCGGCGCAGAAGACCGCACGGTCGCGCCGTTCGACGAGCGATAAGGCTTCGTCAGCTCATTTTCCCACAACGTGCAAGGCACCGGGTCGTGTAGCACCGCGTATGGATGTGTTCGTCTACGGCACGCTGACCGACCCCGATACGGTGAGCGAGGTGGTCTCCAGTTTTGAGTTCGTCTGCGATGCTCGTCTCGATGGTCTCCGGCGCGTCGAGGGGACCTACCCGACGCTCGCGCCTGCGCCCGGGAACTCGGTCGACGGGAAGCTCTTACGAACCGCTGACATCCGCTCGCTCGACGCCTACGAAGGGATAGAAAGCGGGCTGTACGTCCGGGTGAGCGTGCCCTGTGCAGACCAGTCGGTTGCGGTGTACGTTGGCGACCCCGGTCGACTCGACGTCGCAGAACCAGTCAAGTGGCCCGGTGACGGCTCGTTCGAGGCGCGCGTGCACCGCTACCTCGCGGAACACGCGGTGTGCGTTCGTGAAATCGCGTAACCTGTCAGCTTCCGAGCAGTCAGACGTCAGACGCGACCTGAATGACACGTGGCCGACGAGCGTCTGACACCTGGTTCGAAGCGGCGTAGTCTACCGATTTCACTTTCACTCCGCCTCCCAATCCTTTATATTCCCTCCCTGCTCTCATCCAGATGCAGTCATACGCTTTGGGACCGCGTCCCCCATCCCCTGGGAATGCTCAGTCCCTATCCCCCCTACTTTACCATTCGAGAGCCACAGGCAACCGTTAATGTGGCGGGCAAGCAACCACCAGTATGCTCGAACTTGCTGACGTAATCGAGGCCCGAGAGCGGGTCGAGGCGGTCGCCCGCCACACACCGCTCGACTATTCTCACACGTTCTCCGATATCACCGGCGCGACGGTACATCTCAAACTCGAAACCTTCCAGCGCACTGGCTCGTTCAAGATTCGCGGTGCGTCGAACCGAATCGCCACGCTCTCACCCGATGAAAAAGAGGCGGGCGTCGTCACCGCGAGCGCCGGAAATCACGCACAGGGCGTCGCCCTCGCCGCAACGCGAAACGGCGTTGACGCGAAAATCGTGATGCCCGAGTACGCGCCTATCTCGAAGGTCAAGGCCACGCGCGCCTACGGCGCGGAGGTCGTCCTCCACGGCAAAGACTACGACGAGGCCGCAGAGAAGGCCCACGAAATAGAGCGCGAGGAAGGGCGCTGCTACGTCCACGCCTTCGACGACGAGAAGGTGATGGCCGGACAGGGAACCATTGGCTTAGAAATCTACGACGACCTCCCCGAAGTCGATACGGTCGTGGTGGGCATCGGCGGCGGCGGCCTCATCGCCGGCATCGCAACCGCGCTCAAGGCGAAAAATCCGGATATTCGCGTCATCGGCGTCCAAGCAGAAGGGGCCTCAAGCGTCGCCCAATCGCTCGAAAAAGGGTCGGTTCAGCAGATAGACAGCGTCGATACCATCGCCGACGGCATCGCCACCCGAAGCGTTGGCGAACAGACGTTCGACGTCATCGAAGAGCGCGTCGACGAGGTCGTCACGGTCTCTGACTCAGAGATTGCGGTCGCGCTCATCTCGCTGCTCGAACGCGGCAAGACGCTCGTCGAAGGTGCAGGCGCCGTCCCGCTCGCTGCGCTGCTCTCTGAGAAGTTCGACTACGAAGAAGACGAGGTCATCGTCCCCGCGCTCTGTGGCGGGAACATCGACCTGAACGTGCTCACGACGGTCATCATGCGCGGACTGGTCGAGACGGGGCGCTACCTGAAGATTCGCACCGTGCTCAAAGACCGCCCCGGCGCGCTCGAACGTCTCATCGAGGTCATCGCCGTCGAGAAGGCGAACATCTACGCCATCCAGCACGACCGCACCTCGCGCGACCTCGCGATGAACGCCGCAGAGGTCGAAGTAGACTTAGAGACGAGGGGACACGACCACGTCGCCGAGGTAGTGGCCGCGCTCGAACAGAACGGCTACGAAGTGGACGTCCTCATCTGAGCGACGAACGACCGCCCGCATTGCTCGCCGTGTTCGAGTAACTCTTCGATAAAGTCGGGCGAGCGGTCGAGTTTGGTCGCGCTCGGCAGTTCGCGTTTTAACTCGATTTTCCGGGTTCTGACGGGCTTGTAGTGCTCTTTGGGGAGGTGGCCCGCTTCGACCCATTCGTTTACCCGGTGGATAAAGCGCAACTCTTGGTTCATCGAAATATTTCCGGCCAACTCGTTGCGCCGGTCATGGATTTCTACCAGCGATTGTGGCTCGCCTTCGCGCACTTGCGGGTTTATCTGGATGACCCAAATTTCGTCTGGCTTTTCGCCGTCTCCGGTCATGAGGTCGTGAATCGGGGGGTTCTGACTGAACAGCCCGTCCCAGTGCCAGTGGCCGTGGATTTCGACCGCCGGAAACAGGGTTGGAATCGCCGTTGACGCGAGGATAGCGGCTTCTGAGATCGCCGCGTTCTCGAACGTTTCGAAGTCGCCCGCGTTCACGTTCACGGTTCCGACGACGAAGTTCGGCTGGCTGTCGTCGTAGAGGGCTGGGATGCGTTCGAAGTCGATGAATCGCTGGAGGGTCTCGCGGAGTTGGTCGTGGCCCCACCCCGACAGTGGGTGTCTGTACGGGCTGATTTCAGGGAGTGGGAACCCGCTGTTGCCAGCGCGCGTCCACGCAACCATCGAGTCGTTGACCCACTGGTCTATGCCCGGCTTCGCGGCGATATCGGCCCAGACGGCGTCGATGAGCCGACACGCCTCCTCGGGGCCGTCGGTGAGCAGGCCGTACCACGCGGCGAGCCCAGAGATGGCCCCGCCCGAGGTGCCAGAGAGGCCAGCGAGTTCGATGTCCGGTCGTTCGCTGAGGATGCCTTTGAGGACGCCACCGGTGAACGCGGTGTGGCTCCCGCCGCCCTGACACGCGATGGCGACGCGCTTACTCATAGGTGAGGGTCATGCCGCCGTCCCAGCGCAGGTCGCCTCCATCGAGGTGCTGGCCATACTGCGAGAAGCCGAAGGCAAAGAGGTTCGCCACGTCAACCGGCTCCATCATCTCCTTTACGCGACTGTGGCCGAGCATCACGTCTTCGACCACCTCGCGCTCGCTGATTCCCCGCTCGCGGGCGGAGTCAGGAACTTGCTTCGTGACGAGCGGTGTTTTGACGTAGGCCGTCGAGACGCTGAAGCTCCGAATTGTCCCCTCGCCCTCTGCGGCAATCGCTTGAGTCAGCCCACGGAGGGCGAACTTCGTCATGATGTAGACAGGCTTGTCTTTCGTGGCGACGTGGCCGTGTACCGAGGCCATATTCGCAATTGCGCCGACGCCGTCGTCGGCCTCGCGGATGTGTGGGAGGGCGCATTTCGTGAGCAAAAATGGCGCGCGAACCATCACGTTCTGCATCAGGTCGTAGGTCTCCATCGGGAACGTCTCGATGGGGTCGATGTGCTGGAGTCCGGCGATGTTCGCCACGTAGCGCAGTTGGCCCAACTCGGCGGCCGTCTCCACGAGCGCTTCGACGGCCGCGTCGTCGGTGAGGTTCACGTCGGCGGTTTCGATAGTTCCGGATGCCCTAACTTCGCCCGCGATGTCGACCGTCTCTGCGAGGCCCGCTTCGTCCATGTCGGTGGCGACGACGGTGAGGCCGTTTTTGGCGAGGGCGACGGCGGTGGCTCGGCCGATGCCGGAGGCCGCGCCGGTAACGATGGCCACCGATTTGTCGGTGAATCGGGGGTCTGTGAGGGTGAGAATCCGGTCTGCGGTCAGTTCGGGCGGCGAAAGCTCGTAGTCGGCTCCCATGTGTGTTCATTGATTCGTTGACACACCACGGGCGTAAACCTTCGGCGGCGACAAGACTCCTGCAGTTTTATCACGCTCGGCGTTGCGTTTCGGGACATGAAGGAAATCATCCACACCGACGAGGCTCCAGAAGCCGTCGGGGCGTACAGCCAAGCAACCACCAACGGTTCGCTCGTCTTCACGGCCGGGCAGATCCCCCTCACGCCGGACGGTGAACTGCTGGATGACGAACCCATCGACGTCCAAGCGCGTCAGTGCCTCGACAATCTGACCGCCGTCCTCGCGGAAGCAGGCGCGGAGATGAGCGACGTGCTCAAAGTCTCCGTCTTCCTCGATGACATCGACGACTTCGCCGAGATGAACGACACCTACGCGACCTACTTCGATGACGAACCACCGGCCCGGAGCGCCGTCGAAGTCGGCAACCTGCCAAAGGGCGTCGGCGTCGAAATCGAAGCCATCGCCTCCGTGGAGTAACGCCACTGCGATGCACCCCCGGACGAAAGCGAGCCTGCTGTGGGGCGTCGTTGGCGCACTCGCGTTTCTGGTGCTCGTCCAAGGGTACGAACTCCTCACCAGTCAGCCGGTTGACTTGCTGGTGAAGGGTGGCGTCGCGCTCCTCGTCTTTGTCGGCGCAACGGTGCTAACGAACCTCGCAGACCGCCGTCTCGCCGCCGGAAAAAGAAGGACTTAAACGCATCACGGGGATAGTCACGGACGCGAGCCAGGATGGCCGAACGGTAAGGCGCACGCCTGGAAAGCGTGTTCCCTTTCGGGATTCTGGGTTCAAATCCCAGTCCTGGCGTTTTCATCGATTCAGCTTTGAGAGCGACGCGACTCACGCGTCGCTCTCTCGTGGCGATGAAAACGGGGACTGGGATTTGAGCGGGAGTTGCGCGAACATCGCTAACGCGAGTTCGCGCAGGGTGAGTGCCTTCAAACTACGCTGAGCCACAGGCTCAGCGAGGTTCGCGAAACCAGTGGTTTCGCTCACTCCCAGTCCTGGCGTTTTCTCAACGCAACACCCCCAGCAGCGCGTCTACTTTCTTCTCGCCCACACCTGTTACCACTCCAACACTTAAACCACTCGTCTGAGAAATATCACACATGGTCCCCACCCTCCGCTCGCTGTTCCTCGGGTCGAAACAGCCTCGCTGGTTGTTCGTCGCGTTCCTCACCTGCGGCCTGTTCGCACTCACGTTCGCAGCCTACGCCGTTGGCCTGTTCAGAGTCACCGGTGGCGTTGTTTTCATTCCGTACGACGCCGCACTCGTCGGTGTGCTCGCCGCGTTCGGTGTCGGGTATGCACGGCGGGGGCTGCTTGTTGCGTGGATTTTCGCGTATGCTTCTCTTCTCGGCTACCTCGCAGACCACGCCTTTTTCGGCCTGTCGTACCGGCCATTTTTAGACCAACTCGGCTACTTCCTCCAGCTCGATGGACTCGCGTTTCTCGCGGTTGAGGCGCTCGTCTTGGGAACGCTCGCCTTCATCGTCGGCATGACAGTCAGTGCGGTCATCGCGTTCGTCCGTCGTGAGCGGCTCTCGTCGCCCCAGTCGCGCTAACACATCATCCAATAGACTATTCTCTGCTCCCCGCCTACTGCAGGTATGGCAGAGCAGAATATCTGGGTCAATGCGCTCATCGGCGCGGTCGTGGCGGTTCTTTTCTCGTGGATTCCCTTCTCGCCGGTGCTTGGCGGTGCCATCGCGGGGTATCTTCAGAAAGACGAGGGACTGAAAGTTGGGGCACTCTCGGGCGTGATTTCGGCGATTCCCATCATGGGCATTGCCTTCCTCTTTTTCGGCATCGTCTCGTTTTTCACCATCAGCGCTGGCGAGCCGGGGGGCGGGCTTGCGGTTGGCCTCATCGTCTGGGTCATCCTCTTTTTCGTGCTCCTCTACACCGTTGTGCTGAGCGCGGTCGGCGGCATCCTTGGCGTCTACATCGCAAAAGAAGCGTAAACTGCCCTGTTTCACTACTTAAATGAGCGGGTTAGGTCGGTGTCAGGCCGTGTGCACCGCCCACATAACTGGCGTTTTGACACCACTCTATCGCGTGATTTCCGGGGATAACGGGTCGCTCTGTGCCGAATTTGCCACTGGGCGAAAGCAAAAAGATTATATAGAATCGCATTTATAGTCGCTCTTGATTATGAGTCAGCGAATGCAGGGTCAGCCGATGATCATTCTCGGCGAAGATTCCCAGCGCATGAAAGACCGCGACGCACAGGCACACAACATCCGCGCAGCCCGCGCAGTTGCTGACGCAGTACGCTCCACACTCGGCCCGAAAGGGATGGACAAGATGCTCGTCGACTCGATGGGCGACGTCACCATCACGAACGACGGCGTGACCATCCTCAAAGAGATGGACATCAACAACCCGACGGCCGAGATGATTATCGAGGTCGCAGAAACGCAGGAAGACGAGGCAGGAGACGGCACGACCACCGCCGTCGCCGTCACGGGTGAACTCCTCAAGAACGCAGAAGATCTCTTAGAGCAGGACATCCACCCAACGGCCATCATCAAGGGCTTCCACCTCGCAAGCCAGCAGGCGCGCAAGGAAATCGACGACATCGCAGAGCGCATCGACACCGACGACGAACAGCTCCTCCGGAAGGTCGCAGAGACCTCCATGACCGGCAAGGGCGCAGAGCTCAACAAGGACGTCCTCAGCCAGATCATCGTCGATGCCGTCCGTCAGGTCACGGTCGTAAACGACGACGGCGAGAACGTCGTTGACCTCGACTTCATCAACATCGAAACGCAGACCGGCCGTGCCGCAGGCGAGTCCGAACTCCTCGTCGGTGGCGCAATCGACAAAGACCCCGTCCACGACTCGATGCCGAAAGAAGTCGCTGACGCGAACGTCCTCCTCCTCAAGGAAGCCATCGAAATCGAGGAAGCCAACGTCGATACCGAGGTCTCCATCACGGACCCATCCCAGCTCCAGCAGTTCATCGACAACGAAGAAGCCCAGCTGAAAAAGAAGGTCGAGCAGATCAAAGCCGTCGGCGCAAACGTCGTCTTCTGCCAGAAGGGCATCGACGACCTCGCTCAGCACTACCTCGCAAAGGAAGGCATCCTCGCGGTGCGCCGGACGAAGAAGTCCGACATCGAGTTCCTCAAGGAAGTGCTCGGCGGCTCCATCGTCTCCGACTTAGACAGCGTCGAGGAAGCAGACCTCGGCCACGGTTCCATCCGCCGTGACGAAGAAGACGAACTGTTCTACGTCGAAGGCGAGGGCGAGGCCCACGGCGTCACCCTCCTCCTTCGCGGTTCCACGAAGCACGTCGTTGACGAACTCGAACGTGGCATCACCGACGCGCTCGACGTCGTCGCACAGACCGTCTCCGACGGTCGCGTCCTCGCCGGCGGTGGCGCAATCGAAGTCGAACTCGCAAGCCGTCTGCGCAACTACGCTGACTCCGTCAGCGGCCGCGAGCAGCTCGCCGTCGAAGCGTTCGCAGACTCCCTCGAACTCGTGCCACGCGTCCTCGCAGAGAACGCTGGCCTTGACTCCATCGACACGCTCGTCGATCTTCGTGCAGCCCACGAAGCCGGCGAGAAACGCGCTGGCCTGAACGTCTTCACCAGCGAAATCGAAGACACCTTCGAGGCAGGCATTGTCGAGCCAGCCCACGCGAAAGAGCAGGCAATCTCCAGTGCCACCGAAGCCGCGAACCTCGTCCTCAAAATTGACGACATCATCGCCGCTGGTGACCTCTCCACCAACAAGGGCGGCGACGAGGAAATGCCACCTGGCGGCGGCATGGGTGGCGGCATGGGCGGTATGGGCGGCATGGGCGGCATGATGTAAACGTCGGCCAACAACCCATCTCCAACCGCTGACTGTTGAATCGTTTTTTGACCGTTTTTTTACGCCGACGTTGCTTCCGTAGTGGAACCGCTGTCGAGCGTCCGATTTGCCTCGTCAACCCATCTCGGTGGTGAGACGGTCACGTCGCCAACTCGTTCGTACACTCCTGAAACGCTCTCCACGTACGGCGTTCCGTCTTTCTCGCCCACGAGGGTGTAGTGGTACTCACGGATGTGGCCCTCGCTCGTCACGAGCAGTCTGAAAGAGACGTTGTGGACCTCGAATCCTGGTGTCTCTGTGAAGTGCTGTTGTGGTCCAGTGAAGAACGTCCCGGGAGGAATCTCCTCCCCTCGGAGGAAGAACGCCTGACCTCCATTGACCATCCTTGGTTCGATAGAGACGTTCTCGTCGTTATTCAGCAGCAACGTGAGGTCACGTCTCCCGAGGCCGTCTATCGTGTGCTTCCCGTCTTGGTGAGGAATATCATCCTCAATCTCTAACGCAATCTCGAACTTGGGTTCTCCAGCCTTCACCTCCATCTCGTAAACGTTCGCTTCCGTTCCCCACAGCTCCGTGACTGCAGGCGAATCCCTCGACGCAGTCCGGTGAACCGTTCGCTGGTGGAAGTTCGACCGGTTGGATTCGATTGTGAGCGTGGTGTCGAACTCCTCGAATCCGTCAGCACCAATCGGTCGCTTGATTACACCGTACTCCAGGACGTATCCTTTTTCAGAAACCCACTCCGTGTGCGCTTCTCGGAGTTCGACGCCGTTTTGCAATCTCTCGTGGGTCACTCCGGGTGGATAGTCGAGCGAGGGGCCAGGAGTGCTGTCATCCGGTACGTTGACAGGTGTGGCTGAGAAGTCGGCTGTTTGCTCACCTTGTCCCGTGAACCCGTTACACCCAGCAGCCACGAGCAACAGCGAGACGGCGAGCGTCGCAACGACGCGTCGCATTTAGCGTCCCTCATCTGTGGCCGTGTCGCTGGCCGGTGCGCCCGTCTCGTTCACCTTCGAAATCCACTCAGGTGCATCGATGGTCGTGTTGCCCCAGTCTGTGTAAGTGACCGACTGTTCGATGTGGACGCGCCCGTTCTTGGTCGTCTGCGTGTAGGACACGTCGAAAGACTGGATTGCACCGGTCTCTGCGACGACGAGCGACAAACTCCCACCTGAAACGGCCTCCACGCCCCGCTGGTCTGCGAACTGTTCTGGCTCCTCGAAGCCCTCCGCAGTGATGCGATACCGCTCCGTCGGAGACTCTTGAACCCGCTCGACTGTCACGATGTTCATCGTGTAAAGGTAGTTCATGAGTTCGCTCTCTTTGTGCAGATTGACGTACAGCACCTCGCGCGGGTCGATTGGCTCGCCGTCCGGGTCGTACAGCGTCCGATACGTCGAGTTGTCCGCTTGCGTCTCGTTCATGTAGACGCGCTTGCCGTCGGCATACGCGCGGACGATGTAGTCATCGTACACTTCGGTCATCGACTCCGAATCAGCGAACGTGTGCGTGAGGAAGTAACTCCGATTCTTCAGGTACTCTCCGTGAACGTAGCCGTCGTAGATTATAGTCGAGTTCTCACAGCTGAACGCTTCGCCCTCGGAGGAAGTGACCCGCGTGCAGGTACGCGTCGCCGTCGTCTCTTGATGGAACGTAACCGACTGATTTGCGAGCGCCGATTGATGCGCCGACACGAGCGCGCTCACACTCTGGATGCCGTCTTCGGTCACGCCGGGCGGGTAGGTTGGGTCTTCGGGAACCTCAATTGGTGTCGCAGAGACGCCTTGTTTTGAGTCGTCACTGGTCAAACCGCTGCACCCGGCGGTCATGAGAAGGAGACAACAGAGGAGCGTCGCGGGGAGGGACGTGTGCATTAATTGAGGTGATCCAACCCCGTGGAATAGGCTTTTTGGTCAGTCTCCAAAGGTGAATCTGGTCGTTTCCTGCGTTCTCCACTGGAATCACGGAAAGATGGAACTAAGTTTCGGGCGCAAAAATCGCCACCATGGAAACGTTACTCCTCAATCGGGAGGCCGTAGACGAGAACACGCAGATGCCTGAACTCATTCAGGCAATCGAGGACGCCTTCGCCGCCTACGAACGCGGCGACGCCCAGATGCCCGCGAAATCCTACATCGACCTACCGGAGTACAACGGTGACTTCCGCTCGATGCCAGCCTATATCGACGCGGGCGACTGGGACGCGGCAGGTATCAAGTGGGTGAACGTCCACCCCGACAACCGCGACAAGTTCGGCCTCCCAACCGTGATGGGGACGATGGTCTATTCCGACCCTGAAACCGCCTTCCCGCTCGCCATCATGGACGGGACGGAACTCACGATGAAGCGCACGGGCGCGGCCGCCGCCGTCGCCACCGACCACCTCGCCATCGAAGACGCCACCTCCATGGGTCTCGTCGGCGCGGGCGTCCAGTCGTACACGCAACTCGAAGCCATCAGCCAGATTCGCGACATCGAAACCGTCGTCATCTCCGACCTTGACGAAGAGGCCGTCGCCGCCTTCATCGACGCCTTCTCAGACCGTTTCGACGTGCGCGCAGGCTCCATCGAGGATGCCGCCCAGTGTGACATTCTCTCGACGGTCACCCCCGTCGAATCCCCAATTGTCTCGCGCGAAGCCGTTGGCGAGCACACCCACATCAACGCGATGGGCGCGGACGCAGCAGGCAAACACGAACTCGCAGACGAGATTCTGCTCGACGCAAAACTCGTCATCGACGACTACGACCAGACGACCCACTCGGGCGAAATCAACGTCCCATTCCACGAGGGCGTCCTCACTGACGAGGACATCTACGGCCAGATTGGCGAAATCGTCGTCGGCAAAATCGAGGGCCGCACCGACGCAGACGGCCTCACCGTCTTCGACTCGACCGGGCTTGCGATTCAGGACGTCGCCGCCGCCCACGTCGTCTACGAACACGCAGACGAAAACGACAACGGCTACCCGTTCGACCTCATCGGCACGGCACTCCACTAACGCCTATCCAACGCGTCCCTTTCGAGCACGTTCGCGCGCCCGAATCTGGTCGCGGACGTGGACGTTTACTTCTTCTTCAGACAGCATCCGCTCGCGCACGTAGCCAATCGCCCAGACGAGCGCGATAAACGGCGCAAGCGGGATGAGCAGCACGATGAGCAGCCCAAACCAGATGAGCCCGAGCAGACTCATCTCGTTGTTGCCGTGCATCCCCATCTCTGGCTTGACCGAGCGGTACACCTCTTTCAGCTCGCTGGGAAGCCCCGATTCGTCTGTGGTGGTACTTTCGCTCTCGCTCATACCCTAACAGACGCGCGCAGAAAGAATGAAGCTGGCCCTACACTCAGCGAATCCAGCTTATTCGAGGTGAATCGCCGGTCGGAACGGCTCTGCGTGGCGGGCTTTGTCCGCGGGGTCGTAGGCGTCTTCGCCTTCGCGGTAGAGTTCAATGTCTGCGTCGAACTCCGCGCCAAAGAAGCGTGCGGCGTCTTCGTACACCTCAAACTCGTCTAACTCGCTCATCGCGGCGAGCACGTCGTCGTCGCGTCCACGAACCACGTCTACGAGCGTTTGCACCAGGTCGTTCACCTGATTGCCTTTCTCGCGCAGGGATTCGTGTTGCATGACCTTGCCCATCACTTGGCCGATGTTCGTCCCCGTCTCGACAACCTCGTCGAAGACAGTGTACTTCCAGTCGGCGGCGGTGTAGATGCGAATCGTCTCCGGGTTCGAGTCGGTGACGTTGACGATGTCTTGGATGTCGTCGGTCAGCCGCGACACCAACTGCTCGCGCACTTCGGTCTCCGTGCGGACGAACTCGGCTTCGACCGCTGGCCACGCCGACTTCTCGACCGACGTTCCAGTGAGCTGCTCGTGCAGTTCGTTCGTGAGGAATGGGACGATTGGCGCGAGCAGGCGCAGGCGGGTTTCGAGCACCTTGCGCAGCGTCCACTTCGCACCGGGTCGCTCCAAGTCCGCGCGGCGGCGATACCAGCGCAGTTGCTCCTCGAAGCTGTAGAAGGCGGCCTGACTCGCGGTTCGCGTCTCGAAGCGGTCGAGCGCCTCGGTCGTCGTCTCGACGGTGTCCTGCAACTTCGCGAGCAGCCAGCGGTCTACGTGCTTCAGCTCTTTCTCGCCTGCGTCGTCCGCGATAATCTCCTGCGCGCGCATCCAGAACCGGTCTAGCTGGTTGCGCGTGGACTCGACCTGCTCTGCGCGCCAGTCGTAGTCCTGCCACGGTTCGGCGGAGTTGAGCAAGAACAGCCGGACGGTGTCCGCGCCGTACGCTTCGATGGCCTCTGCGGGCAACACGACGTGGCCCTTCGAGGAGGACATCTTGTCGCCTTCGAGCAGCCCCATCCCCATGATGGTGATGCCCTGTGGCTGTTTTGGCTGCTCGAACAGCTCTGCGTGGTGGAACAAGTAGAACGTCAGGTGGTTCGAAATCAGGTCGTTGCCCGAACACCGGTAATCGACGGGATACCAGTAGTCCCACTCCTCGCGCAGGTCGAGGGCTTTCTCGTCGTCACCCTCATCGAGCAACAGCGTGTCGAAGAACTCGCGGGTGAGTTCCTCCGGGGGCACATCCTGGATGCGGTGGGCGATGGTGTAGTACGCCATGTAGATGGTCGAATCGGACAACGGCTCGATGACGAAATCCGTGTCCCACGGCAGGCGCGTCCCTAGCCCGTAGTTGCGGATGCACGGCCACTCGTTCAGCCAGTCAACCGTGTGCAGGTACTGCTCGCGGGTGTTCTCTGGAATCGCGTCCAAGTCCGCGATGGCTTCCTTCGTCTTCTGTTTCCAGTCTTCGTCGTTGTACCGCAGGAACCACGTGTCCTGTTTGGCGACTTCGACCACGCCGCCACACCGGCAGATAACCTCCTCTGAGAACTCGTACATCGCGTCGAAGGCACCCTGACTCTGGTAGTGTGCCTTCAGGTCGTCGCGGACGTGTTCGACGATTTCGCCGGCGTACTCGCCGTACATGTCGGAGAGTTTTCCGGCGTGGAACTCGCGGTTGTACACGTCTTTGGTCGCTTCTTCCAGTGCGGGGTCGTCTGAGGACGTGATACCGTGTTCTTCGACGGCGTCTTTGGCGGGGAACTCACCGTAGCCCTCAACGGTCAGAATAGCGCGTGGCTCAATGGCCTTGACGTCGGCGGGGTCGATGCCGAACGACTCCATTCGCGCAGTGTCGGCTTTCGCCTCTTCGAGCGCCACCCAGTCGTCTGGGCTGTGGGCCGGAACGGACATCACGACGCCCGTCGCGTTGTCCGTGTCCACAAAGTCTGCAGGCAGGATAAGCACGTCTTCGTCGGTCACGGGGTTCGTGACGAACGTGCCAATCAGGTCTTCGCCCGTCAGTTCCTCGGTGACTTCGACGTCGCGCTCTTGGAGGCGTAGCTTTTCGACGGCTTCGACAGAGACAATCCACTCCTCGCCGTCCACCAGTGTCCGGCGGTACGCGCCGTCCGGCTGGACGTAGGCGTTCGTGACGCCGTGAACCGTCTCCGGGCGCAGCGTCGCCATCGGCAACACGATGTCGCCGCTGCGGAACTTGACCAGCGTATACTCTTGGAACTCGGCGGTTTCGCCCTCGAGCAGGTCGTGGGTCGTCACCGGGTTCTGTTCGTTCGTACAGAATTTGACCGGGTGCAGGCCCTTTTCGAGCAAGCCGCGCTCGCGGAGGGTCTCGTACTGCCACGTGATGAACTTCGAGTAGCGCTCGTCGTTCGTCGTGAACTCACGACGCCAGTCGATAGAGAGGCCAAGCGCCTTCATGTTCTTCTTGTAGTGTTCTTCGATGAAGTAGCGCGCAAAGCCCATCGGCGTCTCCAAGTCCTGTAACGTCTCCTCGGGGACGTTGTAGGTGTCTCGCAGGACGGAGAGTTGTTTCTCCTCGCCCTTTTTCAAGCGCTCGACGGCACCGATAATCGGCGTGCCCGTGACGTGCCATCCGAGTGGGAACAGCACGTTGTCGCCCTGTTGGCGGCGATACCGGGCGTACACGTCTGGGACAGTGTACGTCCGGGCGTGCCCGATGTGCATCCCGCCGCTCGGATACGGATACGCAACCGTGATGAACGTCGCCTCCTCTCGGTCGTCGGGGGTGGCTTCGTACAGGCCCTCCTCGGCCCACTGCTCGCGCCACTTCCCCTCGACTGCGCGGGGGTCGTAATCCATGTACTCTCGTTCAGGTGGCGAAGGTAAAAGAACTACCATACCTGACGCTCGCAGGTGTCTGATAGCCTCGCGGGCCCGTCATGGAGCCCGCGGTGAAAATTCGACTAGTCGATGTCGATCTGCTTGCCTTTCGTCGCGCCAGCGACTTTCGGCAGCGTCACCGAGAGGACGCCGTTTTTGTACGACGCCTTCGCTTCGTCGCCGTTCACGTCTTCGGGGAGGTGCAGCGAGCGACGAACCGTGCGGTGTTTGCGCTCTTTTTTGACGTAGGTCGCGTCTTCTTCCTCCATCGACTCCTCGTGTTCGGCTTTGATTGACACGCGGTCGCCGAGCACCGAGAGATGGATGTCTTCGCGGGTGAAGCCGGGGAGGTCTGCGTGGAGGACGAAGTCCTCGTCGCGTTCCTCTACGTCCACCATAATCTGTGCCATGCCCATCATGCCGCGTCCGGGCATATCCTCGAACTGGCGGCCCATGCGTTCGAACATCTCTTCGAGCTCGTCAAACGGGTTGTACTTTCGCATTGCCATTTGAAACCACTGGGTCTACCCCAAGACCCTCGGCTACTCTATACGTCAGACTGAGATTTAACGCTACTGCGCGTTCTCACTCAGAGTGACCGGGGTTGGTCGCGCTTCGTGCGTCGTCGCGCGCCGAGGAACGCGAACGCCCCAGCCACACAGACGAGATACCAGAGCGGGAAGCCAAAGGCGAGCAGGCCAACGCCAACCCCGAGTTCGCCAAGTGCGACCGCACCGACTGCGAGCAGTGCGAGTACGCCAATCCCAGCGAGTCCCGCGACTGCCGCCCACATGCGGGTCGCCGTCCGCTGGGTTAGTTCATCTACTCGACGCTCTGCACGGCGTGCCAGTATCGCATACGTCGCAAGCGCGGTTGCCACGGCGATGGTGGCGCCCACCGGTAGTCCGACGAACACCGACGGCCAGACGAGCGGGTCGAGCCACGCGGTCACGAGCAGGCCGCTCCCGAATCCGGCGACGAGCCCGACGAACACGCTCAACGCGGCGTGAAACAGGACAGTTCGCTCCATGCGTTTAGATTCGGCGGCGGCGTCGATATACCGGCGTGGTGAGTATCACGCGGTGAGAATCGGGATGGGAAAAAGGGTTTCTACCGGTTCAGCGTGTGGATGGCCTCGCCTTTCGCGTTGGCGGCGGCTTCCATCACGGCTTCTGCAAGCGTCGGGTGGGTGTGAATCGTCGCGGTCAGGTCCTCTAGGGTCGCGCCCATCTCGATCGCGAGCGCGAGTTCGGCAACGAGTTCGGAGGCTTCCGCCCCGACAATCTGGCCGCCGAGGATGAAGCCAGACTCTTCGTCTGCGACGACGCGGACGAACCCATCACTGTGGCCCGTCGAGAGCGCGCGTCCGCTCGCCATGAACGGGAACTTGCCGACGACTGGTTCGAAGCCGGCTTCTTCGGCCTCGGCTTGGGTCATGCCAACCGTCCCGATTTCGGGGTCGGTGAACACGGCGGCGGGGATGGCCTGGTAGTCGAGCGCCGACGGTTCGCCAGCGATGACTTCGGCGGCGACGTGGCCTTCTTTCGAGGCTTTGTGGGCGAGCATCGGCTCACCCGCAACGTCGCCGATGGCGTAGATGTGACCTACGTCGGTGCGACACTGGTCGTCGGTCTGGAGGAAGCCCTTCTCGTCGGGTTCGAGGCCAACGGCTTCTAAGTTGAGCGTGTCCGAGACGGGTTGGCGGCCCACGGCGACGAGCGTCTTGTCGGCGTTGAACTCGGAGGTTTCACCGTCTTCGTTCTCGGTGACGACGGTCATGCCGTCCGCCTCTTTGCGCCACTCCTTTGCGGCCTCGCCGAAGTGGAACTCGATGCCGAGTGCTTCGGCCTTTTTCTTGACCACGCGGGCAACGTCCGATTCGTAGCCGGGCAGCGCGTCGTCTAACATCTCAACGATGGTAACGTCGGTGCCGAGTTTGGCGAACACCGTCGAGAGTTCCATCCCGATGTAGCCCGCACCGACGACGACGAGTTTCTCCGGAATCTCGTCAAGCGCGAGGGCCTCGCGCGAACTCAGCACGTGTTCGCCGTCGAACTCGAAGCCGGGAATTTCGAATGGGCGCGAGCCGGTTGCGATGATACAGGAGTCGAATTCGATGGACTCAGAGCCCTGTCCCTCGCCGCCGTGGGCGACGCGGACGGTGTTCTCGCCAGCGAATTCGGCCGTGCCCTGCATGAGGTTCACGCCGTTTGCTTTCATCAGCTTCTCGACGCCGCCGGTGAGTTGATTCACGACGCCGTCTTTCCACGCGACCATGCCCTGCATGTCGACGACGGGGTCTGCGTGGATGCCCATGTCCTCTGCGTTCGCGGCGTTATGCGCCACGTCAGTGGCGGAGATGAGCGCCTTCGAAGGAATGCAGCCGTAGTTCAGGCAGGTTCCCCCGTAGGCGTTTTTCTCGACCATCGTCACGTCGAGGCCGAGTTGCCCGGCGCGGATGGCGGCCACGTAGCCGCCCGGCCCCGCACCGATAACCAATACGTCCGTCCCAGTTGCGATGTCTCCAACGACCATTATTCAAGTAGTAGTAGTGCGGGGTTTTCCAGATAGTTCTTGACCGTGTTGGCAAACTGTGCCGCGATTGCGCCGTCGATGATGCGATGGTCAATCGAGAGCGAAATCGTCATGATGTGGCGCGGCACGATGTCGCCGTCCACGACACGGGGTTTCTCCTTGATTGCGCCGAGTCCGAGGATGGCGACTTCGGGGAAGTTGATGATTGGCGTCGCGTACTCGCCGCCGATTGCGCCGAAGTTCGTGATGGTGAACGTTCCACCCTGCATGTCGCTGCGGGCAATCGAGCGGTCGCGCGCCTTCCCGACGAGGTCGTTCATCTCTTGGGACACCTGCAGCATGCCCTTCTGGTCTACGCCTTTCACGACGGGAACCATCAGGCCTGCGTCCGTCGCCACGGCCACGCCGATGTTGTAGTCCTTCTTGAGGACGATTTCCTCTGCCTCCTCGTCGAGCATGGAGTTCATGTACGGGAACTCCTTCAGCCCGGCCACGATGGCCTTCATGACGAACGGCATGTACGAGAGCTTGACACCGCGATTTTCTGCCTCTTCCTTGAGGTCAGACCGCATCGCCACAAGGTCGGTCACGTCGATTTCGTCGTGATGGGTCACGTGTGGAGCGGTGTACTTTGAACGCTCCATCTGCTTGCCAATGGTCCGACGGATACCGCGGTACGGCACGCGTTCGTCCTCTTTCGAGGTCGCTGCGAGGCTCGCAACGTCTGCCTGCTTGGCTTCTGTCTGGGCCGCTGCGTACTCGCGGACGGCCTCGGGCGTCACGAACGACTGGCCTTCGCGTTTTTCGACCTCCGGCACGGCGTTCAGGTCGACGCCGAGTTCTTCTGCGAGCGAGCGCGTCGCGGGTGCGGCGAGCGTCTTCTCGCGGTCTGCTGGTTTCTGCATCGAGACGGCGGCCTGTGCGCCACTCGACTCGGTCGTGTCGGATGCTGGCTCGGCTTCCGGCTCTGTTGTCGGTTCGGCGGCAGCCTGGGCACCGTCTTTGCCACCTTCCGCGGCGGCGCGAACGTCTTGGTCGGTCACACGACCGCTCGGTCCTGAGCCGACGACCGTCGTGATGTCGACGCCGAGTTCGCGGGCGAGTCGACGGGCGCTCGGGGCGGCGAACACGCGGCCGCCTTTGGCCGATGATTCGCCGTTCGAGGCAGCTTTTTCGGCTTCGGCCGGTTTCTCTGGTTCCGTCTCTGTCTCCGCTTCGATTGGCGGTTCGTCTTCACCCTCAACATTGAACGTGATGATGACGTTGCCAACGGGAACCATCTCGCCTGCGTCTGCGAGAATCTCTCTGACGGTCCCGTTTACGGGCGAGGGAATCTCGACAACGGCCTTGTCTGTCTCTGCTTCGGCGACCGGCATGTCTTCGGTGACGGTGTCGCCCTCGGAGACGAGCCAGCTGACGATCTCTGCCTCAGTGAGTCCTTCCCCAACGTCGGGGAGCTTGAATTCGAATACCATCTTAGAACTCGTAGGCCTCTTTGATGCCTTCCTTGATGCGGGCGACCTGTGGGAGGTAGTAGTTTTCGAGCGCGTAGAGCGGGAACGGCGTGTCGAACCCGGTGATGCGCTTTACCGGCGCTTCCTGATACATGAGCGCCTCTTCTTGAATCGTCGCGGCGATTTCGCCACCGAGACCACCTGAAAGCGGGGCCTCGTGGACGACGGCTGCGCGACCGGTTTTCTTGAACGATTCGAGGATTGCCTCGTCGTCGAGCGGCGAGAGCGTCCGCAGGTCGATGACTTCGACGTCGATGCCCTCTTCGGACAGTTCGTCTGCGGCTTCGAGCGTCGGTCGGGTCATCGCACCCCACGTGAACACCGACACGTCCGTCCCTTCGCGGCGGGTTGCGGCCTTGCCGAGTGGCACGGTGTACGTCTCGTTTGGTACCTCTTCGCGGAATGCGCGGTAGATGAGCTTCGGCTCTAAGAAGATGACCGGGTCGGGGTCGCGGATGGCGCTTGCGAGCAGCCCTTTCGTGTCGTACGGCGTCGAAGGAACGACGACCTTCAGGCCCGGTTCGTGGGCGAAGAAGGCTTCTTTCGACTCAGAGTGGTGTTCTGGTGCGCGGATACCGCCGCCGTAGGGTGCGCGAACCACGAGCGGGCAGGTGTACCGGCCGCGACTCCGGGTGCGGAGACGGGCGGCGTGGCTCACGATCTGGTCGAACGCGGGATAGATGAAGCCGAGGAACTGGATTTCGGGAACCGGCTTCATGCCGTAGGCGGCCATGCCGATGGCCGACCCGACGATGCCGGACTCTGCGAGCGGGGTGTCGATGACGCGGTCGTCACCGAACTCGTCCCACAGCCCCTGGGTGGCGCGGAAGACGCCGCCGTTTTTCCCAACGTCCTCGCCCATCACGATAACGTCGTCGTCGCGTTCCATTTCGCCTTTCAGCCCGTCGCGGACCGCCTGTACAAGCGTGAGATTTTGCGTATCGCTCATTTATTCCTCCAGAAGTTTGTCGTCGCCGTACATTTCGCGGAGCTGTTCGAAGTCCTCCCACTGGGCGCGGACGCGGGCGGGCATCTCCTCGAAGACGTGGGCGAAGATTTCGTCGGGCGACGGCCGCGGGACGGCCTCTGCCGCGGCGATGGCTTCTGCCACGTCGTCTTCGATTTCCTGCTCGATTGCGTCCACTCTCTCGTCGTCTAAGAGTCCCTCGCCGCGGAGGTACTTCTCTAAGCGCGGGATTGGGTCCTTCTTTTTCCAGTGTTCGACCTCGTCGTCGTCGCGGTAGACGGTCGGGTCGTCGGCCGTCGTGTGCGCACCGAAGCGGTATTGGACGGCCTCGATGAGCGTCGGCCGGAGTTCGCCCTGTGGGTCTTTTGCCTTGTCCACGGCGTCTTTCGTGACCTTGTAGACGGCGAGTGGGTCCATGCCGTCCACCTGGACGCCCTCGAAGCCGTAGGCAACGGCTTTCTGGGCGATGGTTTTCGCCGCAGTCTGGCGTTCGCGGGGCACGGAAATCGCCCACTGGTTGTTGTTACAGAAGAAGATGTTCGGCGTGTCGAAGACGCCCGCGAAGTTGAGCCCTTCGTGGAAGTCGCCTTCGCTCGTCGCGCCGTCACCGAAGTAACAGATGAACGCTTTGTTCTCGCCTTTGAGCTTCGAGGCCCACGCCGCGCCGGTGGCGTGGAGCACCTGCGTCGCAATCGGGACGGAGGCAGTGAAGATGTTCACGTCTTCCGGCGGTTTGTTGCCGTCTTCGTGGCCCATCCAGTAGAGGAGTGTCTGCTTGAGTGGCAGGCCGCGAATGAGTGCGGCACCGTGTTCGCGGTAGGAGGGGAACATCCAGTCTTCGTCTTCGAGTGCCATGACGCTGCCAATCTGGGCCCCTTCCTGCCCCGAGAGTGGGGGGTAGGTTCCCATCCGGCCTTGGCGCTGGAGACTGACCGCCCGCTGGTCGAATCGACGAGCGAGTGTCATGTTCTGGTACATGCTCACGAGTGTCTCGTCGTCGAGGTCGGGGACGGTTGCACCTTCTAAGACGTTGCCCTCATCGTCGAGAATCTGTACCTGGTCGCTGGGGTCACGCTGAAGCGTGCTCACGGTCGAACCCACCTTCCTGACATGAGCAAAAAGTCATCATCCTTGGTTAAAGTGTTTTCGTAAATCCCTTTGGGTAACTCCTATTCTTGCCGGACTTTCTTAGAGAATCATCCACTTTGGGCCGAAATTATGGTGTTATAACTCAAATATGCGTATTGTCACTGGACAATTCTGGTCGAATATGAAGTTTGATGAAGAATCAAGTGACACTCTGGTTCGACAGTGCGTCACTCACGCAAGAACGCCGGGTGAAACCAGCAGACTCAGGCCGAATGTGAGGCGGCCCGTGCCTCTTCGCGGGCCTGTTCTACGGTCTTGCCTTCCCGCAAGATTGCATCCACGAACAGCTCGCCAGCCTTGTACGAAGAACGAACCATCGGCCCGCTGGCACAGTAGAGGAAACCGAGCTCTTCTTCTGCCACCTGTCGCCAGACGTCGAATCGGTCTGGGTGGACGAACTCGGTCACATCGAGGTGACGACGCGACGGCTGGAGATACTGGCCGAGGGTGACGATGTCAACGTCCGACTCACGGAGGTCAGAGAGCGTCTGGTACACCTCGTGGTCGTACTCGCCAACGCCGAGCATGATGCTCGTTTTCGTGTAAATTTCAGACTCGTCTACGACCTGTTCGAGCACCGAGAGACTCTGGTCGTAGGCCGCCCGTTTGTCCCGGACTGGCCACTGGAGGCGTTCGCACGTCTCGATGTTGTGCGCGATGACGTCCGGTTTTGCGTCGATGATTTTTCGCACCAACTCGGGTTCGCCTTGGAAGTCAGGAATCAGGACTTCGACGAGAATGCCCGGGTCGCGGCGCTTGATTTCGCGGATGGTCTCTGCGAAGTGGCCCGCCCCTTGGTCGGGAAGGTCGTCGCGGTCGACCGAGGTGAGCACGACGTAGTCTAAGCCAATCTCGGCGATTGCCTCTGCCACGTTCGTGGGTTCGTCTTTGTCGAGCGGTTCCATCCCGCCGGTCTGTACGTCACAGAAGTTACAGCCCCGCGAACAGCGGTCGCCCATCAGCATGAACGTCGCCGTGCCCGGCCCGTTGCGACCGCTCCAACAGTCACCGAGATTCGGACAACTGGCCTCCTCGCACACGGTGTGGAGGTTGTGCTCGCGCAGGGTTTGCTTGATTTTGGTAAACTGCTGGCCGGATGGTGGACGCATCTTCAGCCAGTCAGGCTTCCGCGAGCGACTCATTAGCAAATGTCTGGAGGCACGGGGACAAAAAGCTAAGGTAACCCCGATTTCTCCCTGTGAACTGGTGTCGATACGCGCACCATAGTTGGGTTGCTGTACTCAGCTTTGTTCACAAATGCCGTGGTATTCTTCCTCGCGAGATTCCCTGACAAATATATGTATCTGGGCGCATTATTGTACTATATCTTTCAGAATGTGGCGTCCAAACTTTACCCTCTCTCCGGCTGACATCACTGATGGGCCGTTACTCCGCGCGTTGCTGGTTCTCTCGACGCCGCTACTGGTGCAGAACTTCGTGCAAGTTGTTGTTCAGATTGTTGACCTCATCTTCCTCGGTCGGCTGAGCGGCGACGCTGTGGCCGCCGTTGGGCTTGCGGCTCCCGCGATGGCGCTTTTGTTCTCGCTCTCTATTTTCATTCCCTACGTCGGGACACAGATTCGCGTCTCACAACGCATCGGCGGCGATAACCTCGCTGGCGCCCGCCAGTCGTTCGGTGCTGGCATCTACATCGCCCTCGGGATGGGTGTCCTGCTCGGCGCACTCGCCTTTGTCGCCGCCCGGCCGCTCACGTCGCTCCTCGTGAGCGCGAACCCGATGAGCGTCGACGGGACGGTTCCCGCGATGGCCGTGGCGTATCTCGGTGTGATTGCGCTCGGTCTCCCGCTTATCGCCCTCGGCGACACGCTCGAAGCCGGGTTGGTCGCGTGGGGTGACTCGCGTGCGTCGCTCTGGATGAACCTCACCGCGGTCGTCGTGAACATCGTGTTAGACCCACTGCTCATCTTCGGCTACGGCCCAATCGAGGGCTTTGGTGTCGCGGGGGCGGCGCTTGCAACGGTCATTGGCTACACCACGGGGATGGGCCTTGGCCTCGTGTTCATCCTCCGCGGGCGCAACGGCGGGATGCTCTCTGACCAGTCGTTCGTGTTCGACGTGGCGGAACTGCGCTCCATCTTCAGTGTGGGGCTTCCCACGGCCGTCCAACAGAGCGCGAACCAGATTGTGCGCCTCATCATCGTCGTCGTCGTCTTCGCTGTTGGCGGTGTCGCGGGTATCGCAGCCTACGTCGTCGGTGCGCGCGTGGCGAGTGTTGCGTTCATCCCCGCACAGGGTCTGCAACAAGCCGCCCAGAGCATCGTCGGGCAGAATCTCGGGGCGAAAAATCTAACGCGGGCGAAACAGACGACGTGGCTCGGGGTTCGCCTCGCCGCCGGTGGGCTCGGGCTCATTGGGCTTGTCCAGTGGCTGTTCCCCGTTGCGCTCACGACGCTGTTCGTCCCCGAACTCTCAGCAGACAGCCTCGCGCTCTCGGTCGAGTACCTGCGCATTCTCGCCTACGGCTACCCCGCGCTGGGGGCAATCTACCTGTTTCAGGCGGGGTTCAACGGCGCAAGCCGGACGAAAGTCAGCATGTACGCCTCGCTCATCCAGTACTGGGGCGTGCGTCTGCCTATCGCCGCCGTTGGCGGCCTCGTCCTCACGTTTGGGATGGACGCCGTGTTCTGGGCGGTGACGCTCTCGAACATCGCCGCCGCCGTTGGGCTTGGCGTCTACTTCTATCACTCTACGAGCAGTGGCATGTTCAAACGGGCGAGTGCAAGCGCGGCCGACTAGGAAACGCCTTTTGGCAGGGCGACTAAGGTGCTACCAGATGGCGGTCTCTCTCCCGTTCCCTGCCACTGTGAGGTGCCTCGTGTGAAAGTCGCAGAGGCAATCCCGCAGTTCGAAGCCGTGTTCCCGTTCGAGGAGTTCAACCAGATGCAACGCGAGGCGTTGCCCGCGATTTTACACCGCGAGGAGAACCTCGTTGCGAGCGCGCCCACGGCGAGTGGCAAAACCGCCCTCGCAGAACTCGCTATCTGTAAAGCCCTCGCAGACGGTGGCAAGGCGCTGTTCATCGCGCCGCTTCGCGCGCTCACCAACGAGAAGGAATCTGAGTGGGAACGCTTCGAAGACCTCGGCTACTCCGTCTACGTCGTCACGGGCGAACGCGACCTGAACTCCCGGCGCGCAGAGCGCGCAGACATCCTCGTGATGACGCCCGAGAAGACGGACTCGGCCACCCGCAAACACGACTCGCCGCGCTACTCGTTCATCACCGACGTCACCTGTTGTGTCATCGACGAGGTGCACCTGCTCGACTCAGACCGCCGTGGCAGCGTCCTTGAAGTCACTGTCTCGCGTCTCCGTCGGCTGTGTAATCCGCGCATCGTCGCGCTCTCTGCGACCATGCCGAACATCCAAGACGTCGCCGACTGGCTCGGTGCGGTGCCAGAAACGACGCTCGAATTCGATGACGCCTACCGCCCGGTTGACCTCCACGCAGACGTCCAGACGTACACCCACGGGGACAACTCGTTTGCAGACAAGTACCGCCGCCTGTATCGCGCCATCGACCTCGCAGAGCCGCATATCAGAGACGGCGGGCAATCGCTCGTGTTCGTCGCCAGCCGTCAGGATACGGTGCAGGCGGCGAAAAAAGCCCGCGACGAACTCGCAGAGCGCGACATCCCGATTGGCGCACGCGGCGACTACGATTTTCATACGGACGCCCAAAAACTCCAGAACAACACGCTCAAAAATTCGGTGACCGATGGGGTCGCGTTCCACCACGCAGGGCTCTCGAAAGAGGACAAGGACGCCGTCGAAAAGTGGTTCCGCGAGGGGAAGATTCAGCTTTTATTCTCCACGTCCACGCTCGCGTGGGGCGTAAACCTGCCAGCAAGATGTGTCGTCATCCGCGACACCAAACTCCACGACCCACTCGAAGGCGAGGTGGACATGAGCCCCCTCGACGTGCTCCAGATGCTCGGGCGCGCCGGGCGACCGGGCTACGACGACGTGGGCTACGGCTGGGTGGTCTGTGACCGCTCTGAAGCCGACAAGTACCGCAACCTGCTCCGCGAGGGCAAGGAAATCGAATCCCGCCTCGCAGACGACTTGGACGCCCACCTGAACGCGGAAATCTCGATGGGAACCCTTCGAGACTTAGACGACGTGATGAGCTGGCTCGACACCACGTTCTACGCCGTCCGCGCCCGCTCGAAACCGGCCGAATACGACTTTGACGGCCTCCGCGACCGCGTGCGAAACGCGCTCTCGGGACTCGTTTCTAGAGGATTCGTCGAGATGGACGACAATTTGGGCGTGGATGGAACCGGCCTCGGCGTTCTCGCCTCGAAATTCTACCTCCGACTCGCCACCGCAGAACGCTTCAAACGCCTCGCAGACCGGGATTTCATCGACGAAGCGTCTATCTTAGAAACCGTCGCTTGCGCCGCCGAATTCGACAGCGTGAGCGCGCGCCAGTCAGAGCGCGACGCCATCAACGCCATCCTCGTCGGGCAGAACACGCCAGACAGCATGGAACCCGGTCAGCGCAAAGTGCTCGCCATCCTCAGAGCCAGCATGAACGGCGGGACGCCGCCGGAACTCCGAAGCGATGCGTGGGTCATCCAGCAGAACGCCCGCCGCCTGCTCGCGGCGATGCAGTCGTTCTTAGAACGCTTCGACACCGCGGAGACTGCGAACCTCGCCCGCCGCGTCGAAGCCCGCGTCGAAACCGGGATTTCGAGCGCTGCCGTTGGCCTCACCGCCATCGACGGCGTCGGCTCGGGGCGTGCGCACAAACTCGCTGGAGAGGGCATCGAAACGCCAGAAGACGTGCGCGCCGCAGGCGTAGACGGCCTCATCGATGCCGGGCTCTCTGAGGGTGTCGCAGAGCGGGTCTTCAAAGCCGCCCGCAAACTCCCGAGCGTCGAACTCGACTGGGGCGACTTCCCGACAACAATCTCAAAAGGCCAAAACGACATGCGCGAAGTCCACGTCAAAAACACCAGTGGCGGCGCGCGCGCCGGCCTTCGAGTCACGGGCAACGACACGGAAGTTTCTGCGAAGGCGTCGTATCTTGGCGAAGACACGCTGCTCGTTCCCGTCTTCGGCGGGAATTTCGAGGAGATTGAGTACGCCGTCCACGTCGCGTTCCCCGACCTGCCGCTGTTGCCGCAAGTCGAGCGAAAAACCGTTCGCGTGGACTGAGATTTTTATACCAACACGCGGCCAGTCCGGGCCATGCCCGACTCGATTCGCGTCCTCGCTGGCGACTGTACGATTAGCGTCGACGGAACCCGCGAACAGACCGCCCGCGGCCACGTCGTCGTGGTCGCAAAGCCCGACAACACACTGCTCGTCCACGACGCAGACGGCTACCAACCCGTCGCGTGGCTCACCCGCGCAGAAACGCTCTCTGTGAGCGATGCGGCCATCATCGCCACAGACGGCGACGAGACGCTCACGGTCACAATCCACGACGAGCACACCGAAGCCCGCGTTCCGGCGAGCAACGCGGGGACACCGGTAGGCACGTGTCCCGCGTGCAAGAGTTCGCTCGTTAAAACTCGAAAGTCTGTCTCCTGTCTCGGTTGCGATGCCGCCTTCGGTCTCCCGCAGCACGCAGAAATTCTGGACGAGCAGTGCGCCGACTGCGGCCTTCCACAAATGCGCGCCACCCACGGCAACGCATTCGAGCTCTGTATCGACCGGTCGTGTGAGTCACTCGATGCGCTGATTCAGGCCGAGTTCGACAGGAAATGGCAGTGTCCAGAGTGCGATGGCGACCTGCACATCCTCCGACGGGGCAGTCTCATCGCAGGCTGTGAAAACTACCCGGAGTGCGAGACTGGCTTCGCGTTCCCGACCGGCCTGCACGCGGGCGACTGTCCGTGTGGCCTGCCCCAATTCGAAACGGCGTCGGGCCATCAGTGTCTCGACGCCACCTGCGACGCCGTCTGACCGCAGGCCCTTTGTCGTCAGCCACCAGCAAATAGGCATGAACGGCACGCTCGAAGACGGCGTCGTCCGGGTTGGCGGAAACGCCCGCCAGCAGTACTACGACGCCCGTGGTTACGGCCGCCCGCTCGGGGGCAACGAGGTCGAACTCGACCCCGTCGAAGCGGCGCATCTGCTCTTTCGCGGCGACCTCGACACAGTCGATGGAATGGACTTTCAGGCGTTCTTCTCCCACGTCACTGGCGACGGCTTCGCCGTCCGCTTTCAGGTCTACCGCGACCTCCGCGACCGCGGCTTCTATCTCTCCCCCGCACGCGAGGGCTGGGTCGAACCGACCGGCGACGAGGACTTCGTGGTCTTCCCCCGCGGCAACGGCCCGTGGAACGACGAGATTGCCTACCGCGTCCGCGCCGTTGGCGAGCGCCAGCGCGTTCCGGCGGCTTCCCTTGGCGACCTCGTTCTCGCTGTGGTGGACGAGGAGGGTGAAATCACCTACTTCGACACCGACGACCTCGACATCGAGGGCACCTCGACGTTCGATTTACCCGCCTGTTCGGGGACGCTCATCGACGACCGTGTCGTCGTCTGGGAGCCGCCGAGCGACCTCTATACGGCTGCGTTCTACGGCCAGCCACTCGGCGGCCGCCGGATGGAAGACGGCCCGGTGCAACTCTCGTTGCTCGAAGCCGCGTATCTCGCCGACAACGGGACGCTCTCGGTCGAAGGAGGTGCAGACGCGCTCAGAGCACACGGCCACGCCGTCGAAGGCGACCGCTTCGACCGACGGCTGACGGTGTACACCGAACTGCGCGACCGGAACGTCGTCCCCAAGACGGGCTTCAAATTCGGCGCTGACTTTCGGACCTACGCAGCGGTGGAATCCGTCTCCGACCTGAGCCACTCTGAGTACCTGATTCGGGTGCTCGAACGCGACCACGCCTTCGCCCTGCGCGAGTTGGCGCTCGACGTGCGCCTCGCCCACGGGGTCAGAAAACGAATGGTTTTTGCGCTGACGGATGCGAACGACGGAACAGAGACCTGGTTGTCGGTAGGTCGACTCACACCATGACACGCGATACAGAACATGACACGGGAGCAACGGGCGAGACAGATGCGACGACGCTCGACCCGTGGGGTTCGTCGACCATCGCTGACTACCGCAAACTGTTCGAGGAGTTCGGCATCGAGGAGTTCGACGACCTGCTCGGGGACGTGGAACATCCACATTACCTGATGCGCCGCGGGGTCATCTTTGGCCACCGCGACTACCGCGCTGTCCTTGAGGCAATGGCCGCGGGCAAGCCAACCGCCGCGCTCTCGGGGTTCATGCCGACGGGCGACCCGCACATCGGCCACAAACTCGTCTTTGACGAAATCATCTGGCATCAACAGCAGGGCGCAGACGCCTACGCCCTGATCGCAGACTTAGAAGCCCACGCCGCCCGCGGCCTCTCGTGGGAAGAAATCGACGAGCACTCTCGCGATTACCTGCTGAGCCTGCTCGCGCTCGGTTTCGACCCCGAGAAGGGCGAACTCTACCGCCAATCCGAGAACCGCGGCCTGCAAGACCTCGCCTTCGAACTCGGCATCAAGGCCAACTTCTCCGAATTGGAGAACATCTACGGCTTCGACGGCGAGACGGACGTCTCGCACATGCAGAGCGTCGTCACACAGATGGCGGACATCCTGTACCCGCAACTCGACGAGCCAAAGCCGACGGTTATTCCGGTCGGCCCCGACCAAGACCCGCACGTTCGCCTCGCCCGCGACCTTGCGGCGCGGATGCGTTATTTCGGCGTCACCAAAGCCTTCGCCAGTTTCGAGGCGAGCGGCGACGAACTCGAACTGCTCGGGGCGGCCTACGGCGCGCTTTCTGCGGACGATGGCGAAACGGTCCGCTGTGAGGACGCCGCAGCGTGGCTCCGCGAACACGGCAATCCCGCAGACGACGGCTTCGACAGCGTCGTCGCCAAACTCGACTCTGCGGGCAAAGAGCCGCTCGAACCACGGGTCAGGTTCGTTGACCGAAATGCGACACCCGAGGCGTTCGACGCGCTCATCGAAGCCGTCTCTGGCGAAAAACGCGTCTACGACGAGCACATCGACTCGTTCGAACTCACCCGCGAGGAGGCAGAGGAGTTGGCTCGCAGCGTGGAACTCGACACCGGCGGCTACGGCTTCTACGCGCCGTCCTCGATTTACCACCGCTTCATGACCGGCCTCACGGGCGGGAAGATGTCCTCTTCGATTCCGGCGAGTCACATCAGCCTGCTCGACGACCCACAGGACGGCTACGACAAGGTGAAATCCGCGACGACGGGCGGCCGTTCGACCGCAGAAGAACAGCGCGAACTCGGTGGCGAGGCCGACAAGTGTCCGGTGTACGAACTGTACGCCTACCTGCTCGCGGCCGACGACGACGCCTTCGCGAAGAAAGTCTACGACGAGTGTGTCGGCGGCGAACGCCTCTGCGGTGGCTGTAAAGAGCAGGCCGCAGAGCTGATGAAGGAGTTCTTAGAAGACCACCAAGAAAAGCGCGCAGAGGTCGAACATCTCCTCGAGGACGCGGACATCGAACTCGTCTCGTCGCGCCGCTGAGTCGCTAATTCTCTGGTTTTCGCAGGTAGACACACGGCGTGTCACGGCCGACAAAGGGGAGTGCTTCTGCATCCATCAGCTTCCAGTAGCTCTTGGGGTTCGCGTCGAGCAGGTGCCGAATGCGCTCGTAGGAGAGCAGGTTTTTGCCGTCGACGACACGGTGGAACAGGTCGCGGCGACTGCCTTCGAACGCCGCGTCGAACGTCCACATCGTGTACCGATTCGGGTAGTTGAAGATGAGGTAGCCACCGGGTTTGACGAGGTCGTAGAGGGCGTTCACCGAGTCATCGACGCCGTCCACAAAGTAGAGCGTGGCGAGACAGTACACCACGTCGAAGCGGCGGTCGATGCCGAGATTTGGAAGACTCGCCACGTCGAAGTGCATGTTCGAGAGTCCTTCGCGGGCAGCGTGGGTGGCGTTGTCCTCGATGACGGCTTCTGAGATGTCGTACCCGTAGAACGCGGTGTCCGGGTAGTCTGGGGCGAGGGCGAACTCGGCAGCCGCCGGGCCACAGCCGATGGAGGCGAAGCTCTCGGGCGCGCCGTGGCGCTCGAAAAACCGGCGGAGAAGCTTCGGCATCGCCTCCTCGCCGATGTAGGCGATACGCTCGTATTCGCCGTTTTCGTAGAAATCGTTCCATTCGATGACCGTGTCGTCTGCGTAGGTTGCGTTCATTTGTGCGGCGGGTTTCGGGCAGGCTGCCCGGACTGTACTCACAGGATATGTGGCCACAGCAGAAAAATATTATTTCAATATATTGGTAACGTCAATAATTTCCGGTAATTGTCGGTGTGAACCGGTATGCGTCACGGACATCTCGGAATGCGTTCTGACTCATGTGGGGTGTGTCCGGAACGCTTTTTAGCGAATCCGCTCGTATCACCGGATATGGCACCCGAACCCACGCCAGTGTTGACCGGCGACGACTCTCGTTTGACCCCCGGGTTCGGCTTTTTTCGGTTCTGAATAGCGCGGCGGTGGAATCCGGCTTTCGGGCCAGAGGAAACCGACGTGAGCGTATCCGGAACCGCTAACTGACTTGCTCGCAGTGTACGCGACAACACCAAATAATGAAACTACCCGAACCACAGGTCGCGGTCTTAGAGGCCGCGTCCGCCACAGACGCACAGACATTCTCCCGACTGGCGGAGGCCACCGACCTCCCCGCAGAGACGGTCGCTGGAGCCGCCTTCGCGCTCGAAGCCGAGGGCCTCGTCACCGTTTCTGAGGAGACTGCAGAGACCGTCACCGTCACCGACGAAGGATTCGACTATGCCGAGGACGGCCTTCCCGAAGTCCGCCTCTACAATGCGGCACTCGAACAGGGTGCGGCCGAGGACGCCGTCGAAATGGGCCGCATCATCGGCGCATCCGGCCTCGGCGGCCCACAAGTCAACATCGCGCTCTCGAATTTCGCGCGCAAAGGCTACGGCTCGATTGACAGCGGCAAGGTATCCGTCAATGCAGACGCCGACCCTGAAGCAGACGAAGAAGCCAACGCGCTCGCCGCGCTCGTCGCGGGCGATTCCATCGAAGATAGCGACGTTCTCTCTCAGCTCTCTCGTCGCGACCTCGTCGACGTATCTGAATCGGCCATCCGCTCGGTGCGCCTCACCGACGCGGGTGTCGATGCCCTCATGGAGGGCGTCTCCGTGGCAGAAACCGTTGGCCGACTCACCACCGAGATGCTCACCTCCGGCGACTGGGAAGACGTCGAGTTCGCCGAGTACAACGTCGAAGCCGACGCAGAGCAGTATCTCGGCGGCAAAGAGCACATCCTCCGCCAGACGGCAAACCGCGTCAAAGACGTGCTCGTCGGCATGGGCTTCCAAGAGATGGAAGGCCCACACGCAGACAGCGAGTTCTGGATTAACGACTGTCTGTTCATGCCCCAAGACCACCCGGCGCGCACCCACTGGGACCAGTTCGCCCTCGACGTGCCGCCGATGGAATCTCTCCCCGAAGGCCTCCTTGAGCGAGTGCACAACGCCCATCTCTACGGGGCAGGCGACGACGGCGAGGGCTACCACTCGCCGTGGACCGAGGACGTAGCCCGCGCAATCGACCTCCGCGGCCACACCACCTCGCTCTCAATGCGGTATCTCTCCGGCCACGAGGTCGGGGAACTCGAAAAGCCATCCCGCCATTTCTCCGTCGAAAAGGTGTACCGCAACGACACGCTCGACCCGACCCACCTGCTCGAATTCTACCAAATCGAGGGCTGGGTCATGGCCGACGACCTCTCGGTGCGCGACCTGATGGGGACGTTCACCGAGTTCTACGAGCAGTTCGGCATCACCGACTTGGAGTTCAAACCCCACTACAACCCGTACACCGAACCGAGCTTCGAGCTGTTCGGTCGCCACCCAGAGACGGGCGAAATCATCGAGATTGGGAACAGTGGCATCTTCCGCCGCGAAGTGCTCGACCCCCTCGGCGTCGAGTGCGACGTGATGGCGTGGGGACTTGCGCTTGAACGGTTGCTCATGTTGATGCACGGCTTCGAAGACATCCGCGACGTACACGGCACGCTGTGTGACCTTGACCTGCTGCGGAACGTGGAGGTAGTCTACTAATGCCCGTTGTTGACGTTGACCCAGACGAACTGCGCCGCCTGACCGGCCACGACGAAAAGAGCGACGACGAGTTGAAAGATGACCTGTTCGGCCTCGGCCTCGAATTCGAGGGCGAAACCGACGACGGCGAGTTCCAACTGGAGTTCGCCCCAGACCGGCTTGACCGGCTCTCGGTCGAGGGTGTCGCCCGGTCGCTTCGCTACCAGTATGGCGACGACCGCGGCGTCTACATCCCGCGGACGAACGACGCGGACTGGTCGATTGTCGTCGACGCGTCTGTCCCGGAAGAACGCCCCTACGTGACGGGGGCAATCGTCCGCGGCGTGAACCTCTCAGACGAGGGGCTCGAATCGCTCATCCAGTTACAGGAAAAACTCCACGCGACGATGGGGCGCAAACGCGCCAAGGGCGCAATCGGCGTCCACGACCTGACCATGCTGAAGGGCGCGAAAGCGACCGACGAGGCGGGTGAGCAGTGCATCACGTACAAGGGTGTCGACCCCGACGGCGTCACCTTCGTTGCACTCGATTCAGACCAAGAACTCACCCCGCGCGAAGTGCTCACGGAACACGAGACGGGCACAAAGTACGCAGACTTGGTGGAGGAGTTAGACCGGTATCCCGCCATCTACGACGACATTGGCCTGTTCTCGTTCCCGCCAGTCATCAACGGCCGTCGCACCGAGGTTTCGACGGACTCGCGCGACCTATTCATCGAACTCACGGGCACCGACCAGTGGACAATCGACCGGATGTGCAACATCATCTGCTACGCGCTTGACGCCCGCGGTGGCACTGTCGAACAGGTCACCGTCGAGTACCCAGACCACGAACTCACGCGCCCCGACTTCGAAGTGGAGACGAAAACTGTCACCCACGAGCGCGTCGAGAAACTGCTCGGCCTCGACTTCGAGGAAAAAGACATCGTGGACTTGCTCGAACGCGCCGGACTCGACGCCGAAGTCGAGACGATCGGCGACGACGAACTCGCCTACGAGGTATCCGTTCCACCGTACCGCGTGGACGTGCTCCACCCGCTCGACATCGTCGACGACATCGGGCGGGCCTACGGTTTCAACGACCTTGAACCAAAGTACCCGGACGTGTCGACAGTTGGCGGCCTCCACGAGCGCTCTCGGCTCGAAACCGCCGCCCGCGACACGCTCGTCGGGCTTGGCTTCCAGGACCTGCTCAACTTCCACATGACGAGCGAAGTCGAGAACTTCGAGCGAATGGGCATCGCGCCCGAAGACGACGGTCTTGGTGCGGAGACGCCCGCGACTATCACCGAACCGTACAGCGAGGAGTACACCATGCTCCGGACGTGGAATCTCCCGTCGCTCATGATGGTCTTAGAGAACAACACCCACCGGGCGTACCCACAGAACTTGGCGGAAATCGGCTTCGTCGCCCACCGCGACGATTCGCTCAACACGCGGGTCGCAGAAGCTCGCCACGTCGCCGCCGTTCTCGCCGGCAACGACGTGTCCTACGAGGACGCGAAAGCCCGCCTGCAGGCGCTCTGTCGTGCCTTCGACGTGGAACTCGAAACTCCGGCCACAGCGCACCCGTCATTCATCGCCGGGCGCACCGCCGCAGTCGTCGTAGCGGGCGAGGAAGCCGGTGTCATCGGCGAACTGCATCCGAAAGTGCTCGTCGAACACGGTCTCGAACTGCCGGTCGTTGGCTTCGAATTCGACCTCTCAGCACTGCAGTAATCAGGGAAGGTCTGCGCCCACGGCGGCTTCGACGCTGTCGTAGCCGTCTTCTTCGAGGAGTTTCAGCAGGCCTTTGTTGATGTCGCGGGCGATGGAGGGGCCGTGATAGACGAGGCCAGTGTAGAGTTGCAGGACGCTCGCGCCTGCTTTGATTTTCTCGTAGGCGCCGCGTGCAGAGTCGATGCCGCCGACGCCGACGACGGGTTTGTCCGTGCGCTTTGCGACGAACCGAATCATCTCGGTAGCGCGCCCCTCGATTGGCTTCCCGGAGAGACCGCCGGTCTGGGCGCTGTTCGCGTTCTGGAGGTGCGCCGGGCGGTCGGTCGAGGTGTTGGTTGCGACGACGCCGTCTAAGTCCAGTTCATCGACGACGGCGAGCGCGTCTTCGACGGCGGCGTTCGTGAGATTGGGTGAGAGTTTCACGAGCAGCGGGCTCGCGCCTGCGTCCTGAAGGGTGCTGAAAATTCGTTCGAGTGGTTCGCGGTTCTGGAGTTCGCGCAGGCCCGGCGTGTTCGGACTGGAGACGTTCACCACAAAATAGTCGCCGCCGTCTTTGACACGCTCGTAGGTGTACAGATAGTCGTCTGCGGCGTCTTCGAGCGGTGTTGCCTTCGATTTCCCGATGTTGATCCCGAGTGGGAACTCCACGTCCACGTCTGCGAGACGTTCGCCAATCAGGTCTGCGCCCTCGTTGTTGAACCCCATGCGGTTGATGAGCGCCTCGTCCTCGGGGAGGCGGAACATGCGCGGTTTCGGGTTGCCGGGTTGGCGTTCTGCGGTGACGCCGCCAACTTCGACGTGGCTGAAGCCGAGTCCGGCGAGCGCGCCGGGAATCTCTGCGTTCTTATCGAATCCGGCGGCCACGCCAACCGGATTCTCGAACTGCTGGTTGAACGCCCGAACTCGAAGGCGTTCATCGTCCACGGTGTAGGCCCGACGCATCGCGCTCATGACGGGCGTGCCATCGACCGCGCCGAGAAAGCGGTGTGCCAGCCCGTGGGCCGTCTCGGGCGGAAGCCTGAACAGAATCGGCTTTGCCGCGTTGTAGAGTCTCATTGTGTCACGGAGCGGAGGCCACGTCGATAAAGCCCGTGGATGTGGCGGGACGGTGAATTGAAGGCCGCGCTGTCCGCAGGTTGGGTATGCCTCGCGGGACGCAGCTCTGTTCTCTCTCAGCCCTCTCCGAAAACGAGTCGTACCTGTTCACCGTGCGCGAACTCGATGGACGCGAAGAAGAAGTCATCCTCGTCAATCTCGCAGACTGCGTCGCGGCATGGAAGAACTTCTGCCAGCACGAAACCGACCAGCGACTCGACCGCGGGATGGGCGCAGCCATCCGCGATGGCGAGCTCATCTGTCCAAAGCGCAGGTCGATGTTCGACGGCTGTTCGGGTTACTGTGACAACGGCAAAGCCGCTGGTTCGACGCTCGTAGCGGTGGACGTAACGCTCGAAGACGGCGACGTGTATCTTACGGACGCAAAATGCAGGTTCGTCCGTGAGGGTGGCATCGACGACGGCGACGACATGCCCTCGTCGTCCTCTCACCTCACGTTTTAGTGCTCTTGCTTGCTCGATGGTGTAAGCGTGGTCGGGTCAAGCCCGCCTTCAAGATAGGCCACCCCGGTGTCGGTGATGCGGTAGACGACCTCGTCGCTGATTGCTTCGAGTAATCCATACGCGCAGAGCACTTCGAGGCGCTGTTCGACGTATTTCAAGTGCATACCGAGCCGGTTGGCAATCAGCGGTGCGTAGTCCGGTCGCTCGCGCTGGAGATAGTCCAGAATCCTGTGGTCAGCGGAGTGCATCCATGCTGCTCGCTGGGTCATTGTAGCCATCGATACCCTTACGAGTTATGCGACTCGGTAGCATATAACACTATCTCCGGCGTGCGCCGTGTTGGCTCGGTGTGCGAGTCGGCTGGTGGCTGTCCCCCGCAGATAGGCGCGCTGGCTCCCGGTTTAGGGACTTCGCGATACTCATTAGTAACCGTTATACGGCGTCCGTTCGACGCTTCAGGCATGCAACGACGCGCCGCGGCCATATTTGCAGTGTTCTTCGTCGTTGCCGGTGCGGGGGCCTTCGGGCTCATCGCAACGGCCGAACAGCCGCACATCAAACTGGATAGCCCCACGTACGGCATGAACGACACGGTCACGGTCGGCGACCGGACGTACACGGTGACGAAAATCGCCCTCGAAGAGTCGGGTGGCGGCGGGCACGGCGGTGGTGGCGGTGCCAGCTACGCCGGTGAACTACAGTGGACAAACCAGTCTGCGCAATACACGGCGACGCTCGCAAACAACTCCACCGTGGCGTACAACGACGGCACGTACCGCGTCCTCGTCCCGAACCAGAGCAACTACACCACGTTCACGCTCAACCAAGAGTTCAACGTCACCCAGCGCCTCGCGGCTGACCCCGCCGTGGACAACGAAACCATCACCCGCAACGGCGAGCGCTACGTCGTCTACTCGGAAAACGAGAGCCTCCGCCTCCTCTCTGAGTACCTCCCTGAACCCGACACCCAAGCGTTCCAGACTGGTGACCAAATCCAGTACCAGAACAACTCGACCACCGTCCAGAGCGTGTCTGAGAGTGGGGCGACCGTCGAGTGGTTCGCACCGAAGACCAACACCATCGAACTCTCACAGGCTGGCAACGTGACCCTCTCCGGTGAGTCGTACGTCGCGAACTTCATCTCAGAAGAGGAAGTGCAGCTCTCGCCAAACTACGAGAACTTCGCGGAACAAGAACACGAAATCACCGAGTTCGAAGACACCATCAATGGTCTCTGGGGCATCATCATCCTGAGCCTCCTCTCGGTCATCTTCATGATCACCTTCGCGTACCTCCCGAACAAAGGCTAATCCGGTCTACGCTTTTCTTCCAGCCCACACAAAACTCGCACCGAGAGCCATCGCCACGAGCGCGCCACCGACCTGTATCCCCGCCGCAAGCGCGCTTGCTTTGGTCGTCCACGGCATCCCTGCAATGGTCGCCAGACTTACGAGGATGAGAAATACACCAGTCGCCGTCAATAAAAGTGAGAGTGCGTCAGCGACGAGTTTCATGCCTGTTTCTGGGTTCGGTTTTGAGATAAAGGTGAGCACACGCTGCGCGTGTGCGAGCCTCGATGCGGCTCTGCCGCATCGGAGTTTGAACCCCGGTTATTCCACTCACTTCGTTCGTTTCACTCCCTGATTCAAATCTCTTCAGCATCGAAACAGCACTCGCTCGCCGGGTTGCTCGCGAGAGAATGTAGCGGGCTGGAAGCGACCGCTGGATTTGAACGCCAGTCGCAGGCAAACTGCTCCTTCGTTCAAATCCCTTCGTTACCGTTCTCCGACTCACGGCGTGGCTCGCACACGCTCCGCGGTGCTCGCCGGAGTTGTTCGTCGTAAAAGCGGGCTGGAAGGGATTTGAACCCCTGGCCGTCTGGTTAAAAGCCAGACGCTCTGCCTAACTGAGCTACCAGCCCTGTACCTCCATCTACCGGTGGTTAGTGGTAAACCTTTACGATTCCGTCTGCTGGTTTGCTACTCTTCGTCCCACGCGGCGTCCAGTGCTTCTGTGACGATGTCGCTGGGAGTCACGCCTTGAATTGACGCCTTGCGTCGCAGTTCGCGGTAGGCGTTCATCGGCAACGAGAGGGTGACTTCGCCGGGGTGGACGCCCTGTTCTGCGAGGGCGGCTTCGACGCTCTCACCGTTGTTGATGGCGCTCGCGGCGGCGCGCACCTGCCGGACGGTGAGGTCGTTGTCGAGGACGGCCCACGCCAGCAGGAAGCGTGATTCGCCTCGGACGCGGGCGATGTGTTTGGCGGCGGTTGGGGCGATTTCGCCTTGGGCGACGTGGCGACGGATGGCGCGGGGGAGGTCGTGGACGCGCGCCCACTTGCGGATAAAGGAGACGGTGACGCCGCCGTCGGCGCGGGCGGCTGCAGCTTTGTAGGACCCTTCGCCGCGCACGAGGGCGGCGCAGGCGGCCGCGCCTTCGAGCATGTAGACGTAGTCTTCGTCGCCGATGGTGTTGTTGGCGAAGTTGCGCACCGTCTCTGCGGCGGCGGCGAGGCTCTCTGGGTCGTCGGGGTCGAAGCGGGCGGCTTCTTGCGCGCGCTCGCCGGTGACCGCGGGGTCGCCACGGATGACGGGTTCACCGACGGGCGACTCGCGCCCTGCACCTATCTCGTCGCGTCGCCGCGGCTCTCTCATACGACGCCGTAGGTGGATGGAACGTAAAAATCTGCGCGTGGCGTGCGCTCTCCGCACACAGCTATCGAGGCTGGGTCGTCAGTCGTCTGCGGCTTCGCGTTGCTCTGAGAGTTTCTCCCAGATTTCGGTGCAGCCACTTCCATCCGCTAAGTCGTCTAAGTGGCTCGTCTCGTTGTTCTCTGCTTGGTCTGAATCGGCGTCTGTGGTTGGTGTCTGGTTACTCAAGTGGTGTCCCTCCGTTCGATTGCGGGTGCGCTCTGAGTCAAGACGTGAGAGCGCGCCGGTGTCGGGGTTAGCTGACCTACCACCTCGTAGAAGCCTAACTCAAATAAGCCCGCGCTCACCTGAAAGTCTGACCCACAAAACCGCCTGTCGGCAACATCACCCGCTTTCTGCGACGCTCAAACCGTGTTAAAATAGCGTGCCTGCGTGCGGTTTTCTCATTTCTCTCTGTCACCACCGCCGGGGAACGTTGCTCGGGCCGGTGGGCTTTGGGTCGCCCGGGCGCTAGCACGGGTATGCCAGTCGCCGTCCACACGCTCGACGATGGGGCGTGGATTAGCGTAAACGACGCCCGTAGAGTCAGCGTGAGCGACCTCTGGTTGCTCGCCCGACACGACGTGTGCGCCTGTGAGGTGGCCGATTTCCTCGCCGAAGCGTTCGTCAGTGTCGGCATCTCTGACGGCGACATCGCCGCGAAAATCGCGGGTCGCTGTATCGTGTGTGGCGACGAAAGCGTCACCGACTGGGTGACCGTGGGCCGGGTCATAGACGGTGAGTTCCACGGCGTCATCCCCGAAAGTGTGCACATTCCCCGCCTTCGCCACCGCACGTCGCCTCGATAAACTGGGCAATATTTTCCGCAATTAGGCAGACGCGGGGATGATTGACGGCACGCTTGGGCGTATATGGAGCTAGTACAACTAGCCAGATATGCCAACCAAAGTCGAGGGCTGGAAAGACGAGACCTACGGTCTCGAAATTCGAGACCACCTCGAACGTTTCGCCGAGGAGGGCTTCGACGCCATCCCCGAAGACGAACACGATGCCTGGTTCGAGCGCTTCAAATGGTGGGGACTCTACCACCAGCGCTCCGGCCAAGAGAGCTACTTCATGATGCGCGTTGGTGTGCCGATGGGTCGCCTGACGCCAGAACAGCTCCGCGTCGTCGGAGAGATTGCACAGGACTACGCAAGCGGCCCCGCCGACAACCCCGAGTGGCCCGGCGCGGTCTGTGACTGGACGACCCGGCAGTCGATTCAGCTTCACTGGATTCAACTGCAGGATATTCCAGATATTTTCTCTCGACTTGAGGAAGTCGGTCTCTCTACCATCCAAGCCTGCGGTGACTCGTGGCGCAACATCGTCGGCAGTCCAGTCGCTGGCCGCGACGCCGACGAACACATCGACGTGTGGCCGCTCGTCGAAGAACTCAACGAGGAGTTCAAAGGCAACGAGGCCTACTCGAACCTCCCGCGCAAGTGGAAGGTTTCGGTGACTGGCGACACCCGCGGGGCCGGACAGGGCGACATCAACGACCTCGCCTTTGAGCCAGCAACCAAAGAAATAGACGTTGACGAGCAAAGCTCGTCAGGCAGTGAGAACTCGGAGAATTCTCACGACGGTGAAGAAGTCATTGGCTTCAACGTCCGCGTCGGCGGGGGCCTCGCGCGCAAAGAGCCGCGCATCGCCCGCGACATCGACGTGTTCTGCCGCCCAGAGGAGATGACTGACGTGTCGGCTGGCATCTCCGCGCTGTTTCGCGACCACGGCGACCGCGACAACCGATTCAACGCCCGCATCAAGTTCCTCATGGACGAGTGGGGCCCCGAGAAATTCCGTCGCGTGCTCCAAGACGAGTACATGGACTACGAACTCGAAACCGCGGGCGACGACCTGCGCCACGAATACGACTACAACGCCGGGCGCAACGACGCGTCGGGTGACTACATCGGCGTCCACGAACAGAACAACGGCCAGTACTTCGTCGGCCTCTACGTGCTTGTCGGCCGCCAGAAGGCAGCAGACGTCATCGAACTCGCAGACCTCGCGGAAGCGTACGGCTCTGAGATGATTGGTCTCACCCAGCGCCAGAACATCATCATCGCCGACATCGCAGAAGAGGACCTCGACGACTTCCTCGCAGAGCCGCTTCTGGAGGAGTATTCGCCCGACCCACACCCGTTCATGCGTGGGTCGATTGCGTGTACGGGGACCGAGTACTGCTCGCTCTCCATCGTGGAGACGAAAAATCGGATGGTGCGCTACGGCCGCTGGCTTCGCGACAACGTCGAACTGCCCGAAGGCATCACCGACTTCCACATCCACCTCTCTGGCTGCACGGCATCGTGCGCCCAGCCACAGATTGCGGACATCAGCCTTCGAGGCATGAAGACGCGCAAGGACGGCGACCCCGTCGAAGCGTTCGACATCGGCCTCGGTGGCGGCCTCGGCGAGAACCCACAGTTCGCAGAGTGGGTCGAGATGCGCGTCGCCGCAGACGAGGTGCCGGGCTACATCAAGAACCTGTTGCAGGTGTACGAAGCCCAGCGAGAAGAGGGCCAAAGCTTCCGTGACTTCATCGCCGCGAAGGATGAGGACGAGCTTCAGGGCCTCGCAGAACCCGAGGAGACCTCCTACGAAGACCCGTTCATGCACAACACGAAGATGACGTGGTACCCGTACGCAGAAGACGACGAAATGGACGCCTCGCCCGCGCCATCTGACGACTGATGGCCGACCGACTCATGACGGTCAACGCGTACACCACGCTTGACCTCGTCGACGCCAAGGCGGAGGGCCACGGCTTCACCGAGGAAGCGTTTGCCACGCTCAACGTCACCTCCCCGCGAAAACAGCCAGATCACGTCTCGCTCCAGCTCGAACTCGACCCGACCGAACTCGACACGCTTTCGCCACACGCCGATACCGTACGCCTCTCGCCCGACGACGCGCGGAAGCTCGCTGCAGCACTTGAGAAGCACGCAGAAACAGTCGAACAGGCTTAGGTCGCGTTTTTCTTTGCGTTAGCCCGCCAGTACAACTGTAACTCGCGCTCGCTGACGTGGTCTATCCCGCCCGCGAGTTCTCGACACACACGCCGCTCGAAATCGTCTGCGTCAGCGAGAAATCCTCGTTTGAACTCCTCTACGAGTTCGTACGTCCACTTGTCGCCAACCACGCCCGCGGGGAGGTGCTGGTCGCGCAACTCGTCCGCAAAGTCGGTGTACCCTGCCTCCCGGAGCACACGCTCTGCGGTGGCAAAACGGTCCATCGCGTGGCCGATACCGTGATGAAATTCGAGAAACTTCCCGAAGGCACGATACAGGTGTTCGATACCGAGTTGGAGTTCGTGTAAGGCTGCCTTTTCCGCTGGGGTGAGGTCGTGTTCAACCATGCTAGATATACTATCACACACGCGAAAAAGGTTCTCTCGGTTACCCGTTGAGGCGCGCCAGTTCGTCTGCAGAGAGCGTGATGGCGGAGGCAGCAACGTTCTCTTCTAAGTGGGTCAGACTCGACGTGCCCGGAATCGGGAGCATGACCGGTGAGTGCTGGAGCAGCCACGCGAGGGCAATCTGGTAGCGCGTGGCGCTGTGGGTTGTGGCAATCTCGTCGAGAATTTCGCCCGTCTTGCCGAGGTCGCCTGCACCGAGCGGGAACCACGGGATGAAGCCGATGCCTTCGGCTTCGCAGACGTCGAGAACGTCCTCTGCGTTGCGCTCTTTGATGGAGTATCGGTTCTGCACCGTGGCGATGTCCACCATTTCGCGGGCGGTTTCTAACTGGGCGACGCTCACGTTGCTGAGGCCAACGTGGCGAATCAGGCCCTCGTCTTTGAGTTCGGCAAGTGCCTCTACGGAGTCTTCGAACGGCGTGTCCGGGTCGGGGCGGTGGAACTGATAGAGGTCAATCGCGTCGAGGCCAAGCCGGTCGAGACTTGCGAGGTGGGCGTTCCGGAGATAGTCGGGGTCGCCACACGGCTTCCAGTCGGTCTGTCGGTTGCGAAGCAGGCCGCCTTTCGTCGCAATCACGAGGTCGTCTGCGTAGGGGGCGAGCGCCTCGCGGATGAGTCGCTCGCTCGTTCCCGGTCCGTAGGAGTCTGCGGTGTCGATGAAGGTGACGCCGAGGGAGACTGCGTTTCTGAGTACTTCCTTTGCATTCGCTACGTCGGCTGGCTCACCGATGATGCCGTCGCCGGTGATGCGCATTGCACCGAATCCGAGTCGGTTGACGGTGAGTTCGCCACCGATGTCGAAGGTATCGCTCTGATTGGAGACCATTGGCGCATCTTCGGATGCTACACAGAAAGGGATTCGTCTGGCGGCACAGCATGTGTAGTCCCACTGTTAGCAACTGACCGGATAGGGTCGTTTGTGTGCTGCTGGTGTTCGTCTGTGTATGTCTACACAGCTGATGGCACAAACTGTCGCGAATAAGTTGAAAAATTGACGAAATTGTTTTATTCCATGTTATATGAACGCATAGAACATGGCTACAGAATTCGGAATATTATCACTCGCGCCACCGCTCATCGCGATTGCGCTGGCGATTATCACCCGACGAGCGATGCTTTCACTGTTCGTCGGTGTGTGGATTGGCGCAGTCATTTACGCCGGAAACCTCGGCGTGGCACAGACGTTCGAGTGGATTGTCAACGCCATCGGTGCAAGTACGTTCAACGCGACGATTCTCGTGTTCGTGATGTTACTTGGGGCTGGCATCGCGCTCATCTGGAAGTTAGGCGGCGCACACGCCATCACTAAATTCGCAACGCGACGCATCGACTCACACCGAAAAATCGGGATTTCAACGTGGCTGCTCGGCATTCTCTGGAACTTCGACGACTACGCCAACAACGCTATCGTCGGCAGTTCGATGAAGAACCTTGCAGACGAACTCAAGATGTCGCGCGAAAAACTCGCCTACATCCTCGATTCGACCGCCGCACCCGTGGCGACAATCGGGATTTCAAGCTGGGTTGCCTTCGAAATCGGCCTCATCGAAACGCAGTATCAAGAACTCGGCATCGCAGAACAGACGCCGTCTGCGGCAGCAACGTTCATCCAGAGCATTCCGTACAACATGTACTCCATTCTCGCAGTGGCGATGGTCGGCATCATCGTCATCACACAGCGGGATTTCGGCGAGATGCTCACCGCCGAAAATCGCGCGGTAAAAACGGGCAACGTCATCCGCGAGGACGCAAACGCCCTCCAGAACATCAAAGACGAACTGGGTGAACCCGTCACCGAGGATGCCCCGCTTCGGGTGTTTGTCCTCCCGGTGTTCGCGCTCGTCGCAACCGTCATCGGCGGTGCGGTGATGATGGGCTATGCGCCCGGTCGAACGTTCATCGAGATGATAAACAACACCGCCGTTGCGACCGCACTCGTCTGGGGGTCGTTCGCCATGGTTGCCACGGCCATCCTCCTCGCACTCAGCGAAGGCCTCTTGTCCATCGCCGAGTCGATGGAAACCGTCTTAGACGGCTTTGGGACGATGCTCCCTGCGGTGAGCATCCTCGTGCTCGCGTGGTCGATTGGCTCCGTCGCCTCCGCGCTTGGCACTGGCGCGTACGTCACCCAGTACGCAACGGGCGTCGTCTCACCGCTGATGGTGCCCGTTGTCGTGTTCTTCACCTCGGCGTTCATCGCGTTCGCCATTGGCACCTCGTGGGGGACGATGTCGATTATGACGCCAATCGTGATTCCACTCGCGTGGGAGATCGGCAGCAACGACCCACAGTTCCTCGCCGTCGCCGTCGGCGCGATGTTCAGCGGTGCGGTGTTTGGCGACAACTGTTCGCCAATCTCCGACACCACCGTCCTCGCATCGACGTTCGCGGGTTCAGACCACATTGACCACGTCCGCACCCAGATGTACTACGCCTTTACCGTGCTCATTGCAACGGGCGTGATTTACCTCCTGTACGGGATGACGAACCTCAGCCCGCTCATCTTGCTTCCACTCGGCGTCGTGACGCTGGTCGTGTTAGTGTACGGCTTCTCAGAGCTTGACGCCCGGCGAAAGGACATCTCCGCGAAACCTGGCTCTGCGCGTGGCGCGCGCACTGGCGTTACGAGCGACGACTAATCGCACTGCGACCGCTGTTTTCAATCGGTTTTCCGAACCTACCCGTTCGTTTGCAGAATTTTCAGCTGACTGACTGACAGCGCGAGTACTAAACACAGAACAATCATTACGGAATGTTCCGAACGCTGTCTATGGACGAGAAGGATATTCGAATTCTGAAGGCAATCGGGACGCTCGGCTCTGGCAGCCCGGACAAGATTACAGACGAAACGGGAATCCCAAAATCGACCGTTCACTATCGCCTCAAAAAGTTGCAGGAAGACGGTATCATCGAGAACGAAGTGTTCGACATCAACTTCAAGAAAGCAGGCCTTGGCCTCACGCTCATCACCGAGGTGTGGGCGGAGTACGACTCTGGCTATCACAAAACCGTCGGCGAGAAGCTGGGGGCGATCCACGGAGTCAATCAGGTCTACTTCACGCTTGGTGACACGGATTTCATTCTCGTCTCGCACCTCATGTCGCGTGAGATGGTCGAAGAACTCATCGAGGCGTTCGAAGAGATCGATGAAATCGACCGCACCAGCTCGACGTTTGTCATCACGACGCTCAAAAACGGGTCGAACCCGTTCAACGACTACGACCTCGACAAACTGATGACGAAGCTCCTTCCGGATCTCGACTGACACCTTACGAAGGGCAGTTCGGTTTTTCCCATCCGCCTCACGCCCGACACCTGACCGTACGGAGTATTTCTCACTTTGGTAGAAGTGAACACAAAACAAGGCTTTTATCCTTCTTCTGCAAAGGCTGTCATATGGTCGACCTACTCTTGGTTCTCCAACAAATTTTTAATGGAATTTTGTTTGGTGGCCAACTTGCATTGGTGGCGGTTGGACTCACACTCATTTGGGGTGTGACTCGTATCCTCAACTTCGCCCACGGTGCAATGTTTATGATGGGTGGTTACGCCGGCTTTCTCACCTTCGAGCTCACGGGCAACGCGTTGTTGGCGCTTCCGGGCGCAGTTCTCGTCGTGTTCGTCCTCGGTATGGTGACTGAGTTCGGGGTTGTTCGCCGCCTACGGGACAGAGATAACGCTGAATTCGCTGCCATCATCGGGACGTTCGGATTGGCAGTGGTTCTAGAGAACATCATCAGAGGCTCTCCACTGGGCTCCACTCGGCGGACGCTCCCCACCATCGTTCCGGGCGTGTGGGAAGTCGGACCGTTCTTCTTCGTGGCAGAACAGGTGTATCTGTTCGTCGTCGCACTCGTCGCACTTGGCCTCCTCTTTGCGATTATCAAGTACACTCGCCTCGGCATGGCGATGCGTGCAGTTGCCCAAGACCAGAACACGGCAAAGCTCATGGGCGTGCGTTCTGACCGCATCTACGCCATCACCTTCGGTATCAGCGCGGCGCTTGCCGGACTCGCAGGCGCGTTGCTCGCACCGATTTTCAACATCTATCCCTCCGTTGGCTGGCAGCCGTTCTTGCTCGCGTTCATCGTGGTCATCATCGGCGGGCTCGGGAGCGTCCGTGGCACGCTGATTGCGGCGCTGCTCATCGGTGTCCTTCGCAGTGTGAGCCTCACGTTCACGTCGAGTCAGCAAACCTCGATGTTGCTCTTCCTTGCGATGATTGTGATTCTGATTGTGAAGCCAACCGGCATTGGAGGCGTGATTGACGGATGAGCCTCGCCGAATCACTCCGCCTGACGGTTTCGCGGACACAGACCCGACTCAAAGAAGACCTCGTCGGGCCGAAAGGCATTATCGCCGCATTTGGCATCCTGTTAGCGCTCGCTGCACCGTTCGTGCTCCGCGAGTTCCAGTTGAGTGTCACGCTCCAGATACTCATCTTCATCCTCGCCGTCTCCAGTTGGAACCTTCTCGCTGGCTACTTCGGCATGTTCAGTTTCACGCACGCGGCGCTCTATGGCGTTGGTGCGTACGCGACGGTCATCTCTGCCGCCGAATTCGGCATTCCACCGCTCGTGGCACTGGCCATCGGCGGGCTGGTCGCCGGGCTGTTCAGTCTCCCGATTACGATTCCTGCGCTCCGGCTGAGCGGGTCGTATCTCGCGATGGTGACGCTCGCGTTCGCAGAAATCATCCACCTCGCGGTCATCACGTTCCGTGACGTGACCAACGGACCAACCGGCTACACCGGGTTCGCGCCGATGTTCGGCGGCGACCGGGTTACCTTCTACTACTTCGTGCTGGTGCTTGTCTTCGTGTTGCTCATCGTACAGTACGCCCTGCTCGTCTCTCGGTTCGGGCTGATTGCCCGCGCGATTCGCGAGGCAGAGGACGCAGCCCAGATGCTCGGCAACGACACCTACCGCCACAAGCTCGTCGGCTTTTTCATCGGCTCTGCGCTCGCTGGTGTCGCCGGTGGACTGCAGGCGTACAACATCCTCATCATCTCGCCGCCGATGCTCGAACTCAACCAGATGATTCAGTTCATGGCAATGAGCATCATCGGCGGGCTCGGGACGTTCAGCGGCGCAATCCTCGGCGTCATCGCCGTTGTCGGCGTCGCAGAGCTACTCCGTGGCGTCATCGAACAGCGCCTGCTCATCTGGGGACTGCTGTTGATGTTGATCATCCTGTTTTTCCCCGACGGCATCGCTGGCAGCACGACGCAACGAGACATCCTCAAACAACAGTTCGATGGCTTCACTGACCTCTTCGGTGACACAAAGGAGCGCGATAAATGACTGCACTGCTCGAAATTGACGGCCTGAAAAAATCGTTCGGCGGCCTCGTCGCGGTAGACGGATTGGACTTCGAAATCGAACGCGGCGAAATCGTTGGTCTCATCGGCCCGAACGGCAGTGGGAAGACGACGACGTTCAACCTCACCACGGGATTCCTCTCGGCTGACGACGGGCGCATCGTGTTCGACGGCACCGACATCACGTCGAGTTCGACCCACGAAATCGCAACGCTCGGCCTTGGCCGGACGTTCCAGGAGACGAAACCGTTTGGCAAACTCACCGTGTTCGAGAACATGCTCGTTCCCCAATCGCCGCTCTCTGGCGAGGCAAAACTCCAACACGCACGCGAGTTGCTGGACGACTTAGAACTCACACGGGTTGCCGACAACCACGGCGAGGACCTGAGTGGCGGACAGAAGAAACTGCTCGAAATCGCCCGCGTGTTGATGCTCGACCCAGACCTCATCTTGCTTGACGAGCCAAGCGCCGGCGTGAATCCGGCGCTCATGGACGACATCTTAGACCACATCGCAAAACTCAACGAAAACGGCCGAACCATCCTCATCATCGAACACGACATGTCCATCGTCGCCGAACTCTGTGACCGCGTTATCGTCATGAACAACGGACAGAACATCGCAAGCGGCACGTTTGAAGAAGTGCAGCAGAACGACCTTGTGAGAGAAGCCTATCTCGGAGGGCAATAACAATGAGCGACGACTCTGCACTCATTCTCGACGGTGTCGATGCTGGCTACGGCGAGAATCAGGTGCTCCACGACCTGTCGATGGATGTCAAGGTCGGCCGGGTGAACTGCATCATCGGGCCGAACGGCAGCGGGAAATCGACCTCGCTCAAGGCGATGAACGGCCTCGTCCCCATCTGGGACGGAACCTTAGAAATTCTCGGCGAAGACATGACCGAGGCCACGCCTCGGGACATCGTCGAACGCGGTATCATCACCGTCCCACAGGGCGGGAACGTGTTCCCCGAGATGACCGTCAAAGAGAACCTGCGGATGGGTGCGTACCTCGAATCCGACAGCGACGTGCTTGCAGAGCGGTACGAACACGTCTACGAGACGTTCCCCGTCCTCCGCGAACGCGAGGGTCAGCTCGCCGGGTCGATGAGCGGTGGCCAGCAGGCGATGTTGGCACTCGGCCGCGCGCTGATGGCAGATCCGAAATTCCTCCTCCTCGACGAACCGAGCGCCGGACTCGCGCCGAACCTCATCGACGAGGTGTTCGACCACCTCGCGCGCCTCAAGGACGCGGGCATTGACATGATTATCGTCGAACAGAACGTCCGAAAGGTGCTCAATATCGCCGAGTACATCTACATTTTAGACCAAGGCTCGGTGTCCTTCGAGGGCCGGAAGGACGAACTCACCGACGAAGACGAACTGGTCGAGATGTACCTCGGGCGTCGGTCAACCTGACAATGCCCCCCTCAAGTTCGTGTGACGTACTGGTCATCGGCGGCGGCGCGGTCGGGACGAGCACGGCACGGGCAGCAGCCGAACGCGGCGGCGAGGTCATCCTTCTCGAAGCGGAGTCGATAGGTGGCGGAAGCACCGCGAAAGCCGCGGGGATGTTTCGCAGCCAGTTTTCAACCCTAGAGACGGCACACCTCGCCGCCCGAAGCGTGCTGGTTTTCGAAGCCGTGGAGCGAGAGACGGGCATTGGCCTCCACCAACCGGGCTACCTACTTCTCGGCGGCGACGCCTATCGGGAAAAACTCGAACAGGCAGCCGACAACGCAGCACAGTTCGGCACACCAGTCCGGCGTTACGAGGGCGACGAGTGTCGTGACCGCCTCCCGACGCTGTGTGACGACGCGGTTTCCTTTGGCACTGAAGTCTCGACCGACGGCTACGCAGACCCGTACCTGTTTGCGACCGCACAGGCGCAGGCTGCTCGTGCGGCAGGTGCAACGATTCACACGAACACCCCGGTAACGGAAATCTCGGTTTCGGACGGCAGCGTCGAGACTGTCACTGCGGGTGACCGCCGAATCCAGCCACAGACCGTCGTGAACGCGACGGGCGTCTGGGCACCACAGATTGGGTCGCTGGCTGGCGTCTCGATGCCCATCTCACCCATTCGGACGTTCGCGCTCACGTCGCCGGTCAGCCTCGACGACTCCCCGATGGTGCTCTCGCTCGACCACAACGTCTACTACCGCGACGAACCGGGTGGGGGAACGCTCATCGGCGGGCCACTTGCGGGACAGCCTGCAGACCCCGACTCGTACGACGGTAGCGTCAGTCTCGACACCCTCCTCGAACTCGGTGAACGCATCGAGCGCGTCGATTCGCGCTTTGCGGACATGGAAATCGAACGTTCGTGGGCTGGACTGAAGGCAGCCACGCCAGACGGATTGCCAATTATTGGCTCCCACGCAACGGTCGAAAACCTCATCACTGCGGCCGGATTCAACGGCCACGGTTTCATGCTTTCTCCCGGCGTTGGCGACGCCGTCTCTGCGCTCGCGCTCGGCGACGATCCGTTCGTTGACCTCTCTATCTTTTCTCCGTCGCGGTTTGCAGACCGCGACGCACAGAACCAGCACACCCGGATTAGGTTATCATAACTATGCCAGAAGACACACGCATCGGCGTCGACATCGGTGGCACGTTCACCGATTTCATCAGCATTGACGAACAGACCGGAACGGTTCGCGTCGTAAAGACGCCGTCCGTTCCCGAAACACCGGAGCGGTCGGTCGGAAATGCGCTTCGTGAAAGCGGGGTAAAAGAGGCGAGTCGGCTCTCACACGGCACCACCGTCGTCACGAACGCCATCCTCGAACGGGCAGGTGCGGAGACGGCACTCATCACCACCGCGCGGTTCGCGGACATTCTCGAACTGGACAGACAAGACCGCGACGACATCTACGACCTTTCGTACAAGCGAAAACAGCCGCTCGTCCCGCGCTACCGGTGCTTTGGCGTCGAAGAACGCATTGGCCCCGACGGCGAGGTCGTTACGGAACTCGATGAGTCCGCGGTCACGGAGATTGCGGCGGTTCTCTCTGCGGCAAACATCGAATCGGTCGCCGTCTCGTTTCTCCACTCGTACGTGAACGACGAACACGAACGGCGCGCAAAGGAACTGCTCGACGCCGAACTCGACATTCCCGTGACGACCTCGAGTGAGGTACTCCCCGAGTTCCGCGAGTACGAGCGGACGAATACGACGGTGTTGAACGCCTACGCCCGCCCGGTCGCAGAGACGTACCTCGACCGCTTGACGAGCGAAATCGACGCCCACAGTGCCGTCGATGAAATTGTCGTCATGCGTTCTGACGGTGGCGTTGTCCCCACCACCGAAGCCGCCACCTTGCCAGTGTATCTGGGGGTCTCCGGCCCCGCTGCGGGCGTGACTGCCGCCACCGCACTTGCCCAGCAAGCAGGCTTTTCGGACATCTTCACCTTCGACATGGGCGGGACGAGCGCGGACACCAGCCTCGTCAGAAACGGAACGCCCGAAATCACGAAGGAGGGAACCATCGGCGAACAGGCCGCCTCGATTCCGATGTACGACATTCGGACCATCGGCGCGGGCGGCGGGAGCATTGCGTGGGTGGACGACGGCGGCCTACTCAAGGTCGGGCCGCGCTCGGCGGGGGCAGACCCCGGCCCTGCGTGCTACGGCCACGGCGGGACGGAACCAACCGTCACCGACGCGAACGTCGTTCTCGGCCTGATTAATCCGGACGCCAACTTCGGCGGATCTATCGACCTCTCGAAAGAGGCGGCAGAAGACGCGCTCGCCCCGCTCGCAGCAAAACTCGACTGCAGCGTGCTTGAGGCGGCACAGGCCGTCTACGACATCGTGAACATGAACATGGTCGAGAGCGCGCGGGTGTTGAGCGTCCAGCAGGGCATCGACCCGCGGGAGTTTTCCTTTGTCTCATTCGGGGGTGCAGGCCCGCTCCACGCCGCGGCCGTTGCCCGCGAACTCGGCACAGAACGAGTCGTCGTTCCGCCCCGCCCGGGCATCCTTTCTGCGGTTGGGTTGGTGTACTCGGATGTGCGCCGAACCGCAAGCAAGACGAACATCAGCCGACTCGCAGACACGCCCGCGGCGACGCTCGAACAGCAGTTCACCGACCTCGAAGCAGCGGCACGAAGCGGGATTGGCGTCCCCGAATCGGCGACGGTGACCCGCCACACCGATCTGCGCTTTGCGGGGCAAGCCCACGAAATCAGCGTCGAGACGCCGGCCGAGTTGACGGCCGAAGACTTAGACGCGCTCGCAGACCGGTTCCGTGCCCGCCACGACGAACGCTATGGCTTCGTGATGGAGAGCGACATCGAGGTGGTGACCTGCCGCGTCGCGGTGACCGTCCCCGGCGAGAAGCCGACCATCCAGTGGGAGATAGACGACGTCGCAGACGCAGGCACCCGCGACGTGTACCTCGACGGTCACCACCACACGGCGACCGTCTTGGAGCGCCAGACCCTGCCCCCGGGCTACGAAACGACCGGCCCGGCAATCGTCGAGATGGAAGACAGCACGGCCGTTGTCCTCCCCGACCAGACCCTACGCATCGACGACCACTACAACATGATTCTGGAGGACACAGATGAGTAACATCGACCCGGCAACCTTAGAAATCGTCAGAAACTCGCTGCACAGCGCGGCCGAAGAAATGGGCGAAACGCTGCTTCGCACCGCCTATTCCTCTGTTATCCGCGAGGCAAGAGACTGTTCGACCGCGCTGTTCGGCCCCGACGGCGACCTCATCGCGCAGGCAGAACACATCCCGATGCACCTCGGGTCGATGCCGTACGCGCTTGCCCACAACTTCGAGGTCGCCGCGTCGCTCGGAGAAGACGAGATTCTGGTGTTCAACGACCCGTATCACGGCGGCCAGCACATCGTGGACATCATTGCCTTCCACCCGGTGTTCGTCGGCGGCGAGCGAATCGGGTTTGCCGGCAGTATCGCCCACCACATCGACATGGGTGGGCAGGGTGCGGCCAGTTTAGGAACGGGCGTTTCGACCACCTACGGCGAGGGCTTTCGCTTCCCGCCGCTCGTCCTCGATACGACGAGCCGCGAGTTCGACAACTTCGTCCGCACGCTCGCCTCGAACGTCCGGGCGAGCGAGTACGTCATCGGCGACTTCAACGCCCAACTCTCGGCGAATCGCCGCGGCGTCGAGCGCCTGTCGGGCATCGCCACGAAGTACGGCGTCGAGACGTACCGCGAGGTGCTCTCAGAACTCGATAGCTACGCAGAGCGGTTCATGCGAAGTCGCATCGCCGCACTCGACGACCGCACCGCGACGGGAAGCGAGACGGTCGAAATCGAAGCGCCCGGCGACGAACCCGTGGACACGACGGTTCGCGTCGAAGTCACCGTCGATGGCGACGAGTTAACCGTTGACTTCACCGGCACGGCCGACCAGTTCCCCGGCTACATCAACTCGCCCATCGCCTCGACGCACTCTGCGGCGTATTTTGCCGTACTGGCGTCGCTCGGGGGCGAAGACCTCCCAATCAGCGCCGGGGTTTATCGGCCAATCGCCATCGAGGCTCCCTCGGGGACGCTCGTCAACCCGACCGAACCGGCAGCGACGCGCGCCCGGATGAAGACGTGCTGTCGCATCTACGACGCCGTGCTCCGGGCGCTCTCTGACCTCTCACCAGAACGCGTCCCAGCAAGCGCGTTCAACAGCACGACGCCCATCGTGTTCGCCAAACAATTTGATGACCACACGGAGGTGTTCATGGACCTGCCCGGCGGCGGTTGGGGAGCGTACCCCGGCGGCGACGGCGCATCCGCGACGACGAACCCGCTCCAAAACGAGATGAACATCCCTATCGAAGCAATCGAACAAGACCACGAGTGGCTTCGCGTCGCAGACTACAGCCTCGTGCCCGACAGCGGCGGTGTCGGCGAGTATCGCGGCGGCCTCGGGGTTCGTCGCGCCTTCGAAATCGCCTCCGGCCCGGCGAGCAGTACGGGCTACGCCGGACGGCTCGAAAACGGCGCGTGGGGTGTGGGCGGCGGCGGTACTGGCATGCCGGGCGACACCTCGGTCACCCGAACCGACGGCACGGAATCGCCGCTCGGAACCGTGTGGGATACGCCGCTCGACACCGGCGACGTCGTCTCGGTGACGATGGGCGGCGGCGGTGGTTACGGCGAGTATGCGAACCGCTCCGTCGCGCGTGTCGCAGCGGACGTGGCGAGCGGCTTCGTCTCGTTCGAGCAGGCGGTTTCCGCCTACGACGTCGCGGAAGACGACCTCACCGACGCCCTCACAGACTTGCTCGGCGACGGGTTCGAGGCCTACGCCGCCTACCACGGCTGGCCGACTGTCTGAGCGGACGGTCTCACGCTCTGGTTTTCGAATTATTATGTTCCTGCAGCGCCATCGTTTCGCATGACAGCCTCGATTCCACCGCTCGCAGACGGCCTCTCGTTTGCAGACGACCACGTCCTCGTGACCGGCGCGGCCACCGGCCTTGGCCGCCACATTGCGCTCTCGTTTGCGGCGGCGGGTGCGACGGTCTCTGCGCTCGACATTGCAGAAACCCCACGAGACGAACAACAGTCGGTCGTTACAGAAATAGAAGAACTGGGCGGGAGTGCAGCTTTCTTGCAGGCAGATCTCACTGACGAAACGCAGGTACGAGAAAGCATCGCGGCTGCAATCGACCGCTTTGGCCCGCTCTCGGTGCTCGTGAACAACGCGGGCGTAAACCACCTCGGGAGTGTAGACGAGGTGTCGGTCGCAGACTGGGATACGGTTCTCGCGGTGAATCTTCGCGGGGCGTTTCTCACCGCCCGTTACGCCCTTCCGTCGCTGCTCGAAACCTCGGGGAGCATCGTCAACATCGCCTCCACCGCGGGCTTACACGGCTCGCCGGGCTACGCCGCCTACGGGCCGTCGAAAGCGGGCTTGGTGAATCTGACCCGCCAGCTCGCGGTCGATTTCTCGCCCGACGGCGTGCGCGTGAACGCCATCGCTCCCGGTATTATCGACGCGGGCATGGCCGCACAGGAACTCGATGACCCTGAAACGGTTGCCTACAAGCAGGAAAAAACGCTGTTACCGCGCTTTGGCACGCCAGAGGACGTGTCGAACGCGGTGGTGTTTCTCGCGAGCGACGCCGCCTCGTTCGTGACGGGCGAAACCCTCGTCGTGGACGGCGGCTGGTGCGCCTGAGTTACTCGTACAGCGAGTTGTCGATTTCCGTGTCCGAGAGTTCGAACGGCCAGACGACGTTGTTTTGCTGGTCGACAATCTGTGAGGCCAGTGCTGGCACCGTATCCTTGCCCCACAGTGCTTGGTGGAACGGACCGTCTTCGGTCCAGTCGAACATCCCTGCAGAGCCGGTGTGTGGGTCTAAGTCGATGACCGCCTGTTCCCACGTCTCGACCGAGAGGTTTGCTTTGCCACCGATTTCCGCCATCACTTTGTCGACGATTTTGAGGTTGTCGTACGAGAGCGACCCAGAGGACCCGGGTACGGCACCGCCGTACTCGGACTGCCACGCGTCGGCCAGTCCAATCTCTTTGGTGAGTTTCGGGATTGCGCCGATGTTCGTCATCCAGAGCACGCCGTTTGCGGCGTCTCCGGCGAGGTTGATGGTCTCCGGGTTCGACGGCACGAACGTGTGCATGAAGTGCGTCTGGTCGAAGCCAGTCTGTCTGAACTGCTTGATGAGGTTCGCCCCCGCCGATGGTGCGGTCTGGACGGCCCAGACGATGTCCGGGTCGTTCGAGCGAATCCGGGTCAGCAGCGACGTGAAGTTGGTCTCGTCGACTGCCACTTCGTCCTGGGAGACGACGTTCCAGCCACCCTCCTCTAAGTACGAGGCGGTCGCGTCCATCACGGACGTCCCGTAGGAGGTGGTCTCGCCAATCATGGCAATGCGCTTGTTGTCGAACGGGAAGTAGCCGTCACCGGCCTCCTGCATCCCGTCTAAGAACTGTTGCCAGCCAAGGCCGTACGCTTCGGATGGCGGACTCATCTTGAACACGTTGCGCATGTCCTGGCTTTCGATTTTCTCGTTGATGGCCGCGCTCACCGAGTTCGAAATCATCTGCGGGACGCCTTTCGCTGCGGTGACTTCGACCACCGCGAGGCTCACGTCACTGTGGAAGCCACCGGCAATCATGTCGACTCCCTCTTCGTCGATGAGGAACTCAACGGCACTGCGTCCTTTCGCGGGCTCTGATTCTGAGTCGCCGAAGTACAGTTCCAGCTGCGTGTCCGAATCGCTCGCGTTAATTTCCTTTGCCGCGAGTTGTGCGCCCTTTTTCAGCGCATCGCCGATGTTCGAAGCCGGCCCGGAGAACGGGCCGTACACGCCGACTTTGAGCGCGTCGCCGCTGGATCCACCACCGTTACCGCCACCGCTGGTGGTCGTCTCGTCGCCGCCAGCGCCGCTCGTTGTGGTCGTCCCGTCTGCACCCTCGTTATCGCCGAGACAGCCAGCAACCATCGACACGGTCGCCGCGCCCCCGATAGTCTTCAGGAAGCGACGCCGCTGTGATGAGTACTCATCCTTTGTCATGGTGATACATAACAAAGACAGGTGATAAAACAATTCCGATGACTAATTATCGGACAATGCTCAATAATTCGGAAATAATTAAAACGTAATTTAATTGTCTGTCACGGTCCCGCACCAATCCAGTGCCGTGAGCGCGAGCGCTTGGGCCGTTTCAACGAGCGAATCGAGTTCCACGAACTCGTCTGCGCCGTGGATATTCTCGCCCGTGGGGCCAAGCGTCACCGCCGGGATGTCGTAATAGAGGTTGTAGAAACGCTCGTCAAGCCCGGCGTCGCCGCCGATGAACGCCCCCGTGCGCCCGGTGACGCTCTCTGCGTTCTGCTTTGCGAACGTGACGATTTCTTCGTCCGTTGCGGTTTCGTGTGGGTCTGCGCTCCAGCCGTACCACTCGATTGTTGGCTTGTGTTCTGCCAGCCACTCGTCGTCTGCGGTGACGCTTTCAACTGCCGCTTCGACCTGTGCGCGAACCTCCTCGCGGGTCTCGCCCGGCGGCCAGCCGATGCGACACTCGATGGTGGCTTCGCCGGGCACCGTCGAGGGCCAGTCACCGGCTTCGATGACGCCGACGTTGAGGTTGGTGACGTTTCCGGCGGCGTTCGGGTCGCGGTTGGTGACGGGAGCGTAGTCGATTCTGGCTTTGCGCTCCTTGTCGAGGTCATCGAGCGCCGCGTAGAGTTTGCACATCTTGCCGATGGCGTTTACGCCTTGGTAGCCGCGGGCGGCGTGGGCCGACTTGCCCGACACGGTGACGCGGAAGTACATCACGCCCGCGCTGGCGATGCCGACGTTCGGAATCATCCACGGTTCCGGGACGATGGCTGCATCCGGCTGATAACCGCGCTCTAGCGCGGAGAGCAGACCGCCAACGCCGCCGTCTTCTTCCTCGATGGTCGTCTGGAGAATGAGGTCGCCCGCAAGCTCAACGCCGAGCTCAGAAAGCGCCTGATACGCGAAGATGAACGCGGCGACGCCGCCTTTCATGTCGGCTGTCCCGCGCCCGTACATCCGCCCGTCTTCGATTTCTGCCCCCCACGGCTCGTGGCTCCACGCGGAGGTTGGATTTGGCGACACCACGTCAACGTGGCCGCTGAACGCGAGTGACGGCCCGTCGCCTGCCCCCTCGACGACCGCGGCGACGTTCGGTCGGCCCTCGTATCCGTACTTCTCGAACGACGTCGTCTCGAAGTAGCCCGGATGCCCGCGCAGTTTTTCAGCGTCTGGCTCCCAGACGTCGGGCGTCAACCCAAGCGATTCGAACTTCTCGATGACGACCTGTTGGACGGGGCCTTCGTTCCCGGTGACCGACTCCTGTTGGACGAGGTCCGAAAGAAGAGAGAAAAGCTGGTCACTGTTTGCTTCGATGTACTCTAGTACTTGTGTTCTATCTGTTGTCATGACACACGGTCCTTGTGTTCCAATTTTCACAGAGTACCCTAACTGTATGCCTCCCTGTGGTATTGGCCGAAAATCTTGACACCCGCTTTCTGCAACAGTGGCTGACACCCATTGATATTTCACCACGCTCGCTGAATTTTCATGGGAATGCCTACCAAGGATGACGCAAATTGGGGGGAGAACCGAGCGGCGGCGATGTTCAGTTTCGACCTCGACGCAGAAGAACTCTGGCGGACGAAAATCGAAGCCGACCCTGCGTACGACAAGCCACCGATAAAGACCCGCGGGGAGTTCGGCCCGAACGTTGCCGTCCCGCGCATCCTCGAACTGTTCGAGCGATACGACCGCAAATGTACGTTCTTCGTCCCCGGGAAAGTCGTCGAATCGTACCCCGAGACCATCCAAGCGATTCACGAAGCGGGCCACGAGTTGGGCCACCACGGCTACACCCACACGAACCCAGCGAACATGACCACAGACGAGGAAGAGGAAGAACTCAAACGCGGCCTCGATGCGTTCGACGACGTCATCGGCGAGACGCCCGTGGGCTACCGAAGCCCCGCCGCAGACCTCAGTAACAACTCACTCTCGCTGCTCGCAGACAACGGGTTCACCTACGAAAGCAGCCTCATCGACACCGATATTCCCTACTTCCACAACCTTGAAGGCGAGCGTAACCTCATCGAAATCCCCTTCGAGTGGAGCCTCGATGACTGGCCGTTTTTCGGCTTCAACATGTATCCGCCGCTTCCGTATCAGAGCGGCATCTCACCCACGCAACCCGTCTTCGATACGTGGCGACGCGAGTTCGACGGCCTCTACAAACGCGGGCGCTGTTTCGTCCTGACGATGCACCCGCAAATCATCGGCCGCGCCGGGCGCATCGACATGCTCGAAGAACTCCTCCAGCACATGCTCGCCACGGGCGATACGTGGGTTACGACCGGCGAGGCCATCGCCGACCACTGGGACGAAACCCACTAACGAAACCGGAAAATTTGCGGGGAACCGTTGGTCAGAGAGTCACGGTGTCGTGATGCCAGCCGGGGTCGTGGCCAGTGTCGGCAATAACGTCAGCCCGACACGCCGGACAGTAGTCGGGGGTGGCCGCTTCGGTGCGGGGGACGTACACGCCGCCGCCGCACTCGACGCACGCATCCGCGACGATGTCTACACAGTCCGCACAGAGGTTGAAGTCGTCAACGGTGAGGTCACGAAGGGGTTCGAGTTGTTTATCTAGATAGTACTCGTCGATGACTGTTTGACAGCTGTGGCACGGTTTCATAGCGGTACGTGTTGGGCCATGTGACCACCCCACATATAGTTATTCCCCAAAACTGGGTCGGATACGCAGGCAGACGGTGATTTTTCCGGCTCGCGCTTCGACAGCTGCATCGCACAACACCGAAGATGACAAACTGATGCCAGAACGGCTACCGCTGCGCACTGACAGGTCGTCCACTCGGTATCGAACGTTCAGCAGGTTTCGGCGATTGCCTCGGTGACCACGTCCAACCCGACCTCGGCTTGCTCGCGCGTCACCACGAGCGGTGGGATGAGCCGCAACACGCTCCCGTACCGACCGGCGCTCCAGACGAGCACGCCGCGCTCGTAGCAGTAGCGTTGGATCGCTTTGACTACGTCTTTGTCCGGCTTGCCGTCGCCGTCTACGAACTCGACGCCGGTGAACAGCCCGCGGCCGCGCACCTCGATGATTCTGTCCGTCCCGTCTGCGGCCGCCTGTAGTCGGTCGCGCATGTAGCCACCGAGGTCGCGGGCGTGGGCGAGCAGGTCGTGGTCTTGGATGTAGTCGATTGCTCTGATGCCGCCGACCATCGCGGGCACGTTGCCGCGGTAGGTGCCGACGTGGCCGCCCGGCCCCCACGTGTCGAGGTCTTCGTGGTACATCGTCGCGGAGAGCGGCAGACCGATGCCGCCTATCGCCTTCGCCATTGGCATGATGTCGGGGGTGACGTCTTCCCAATCGCTTGCAAACCACTGGCCCGTCCGCCCGAAGCCGGTCTGGATTTCGTCGACGATGAGTGGTACGTCGTTGGCCGCCGCGAGTTCTTTCAGCCGAGGGAGGAAGCCCGCAGGTGGCGTCACGACGCCGCCTTCGCCCTGAATCGGCTCGACCCAAATTCCGGCTGGATTCGCCAGTCCGCTGTAGGGGTCTTCGAGGAGTTCGCGGACGTTTGCTAACGCCGACTCGGCGGCTTCTTCCGGCGACTGCTCCTGCCGCGTGGCGTACGGATACGGGACGTGGGTCACGTCACCGAGCAGTGGGGTGTAGTTCTCCTTGTACTTCTTGCCCGCCGTGAGGCTCAGTGCTCCTGCGCTCCCACCGTGGTACGCACCACGGAACGCAATGAGGCCCGACCCGCCGGTGTTGTGTTTTGCGAGTTTGATGGTCGCCTCGATGGCGTCACTGCCCGTTGGCCCGCCGAACACCACGCGGTTGTTGTCCGGGAGTGCGCCGGGGGCAATCTCGTTCAGTTTCTCGATGAGGTCGAGGCGTGCTTCGGTCGGGAAGTCGACCGTGTGCACCACCTTCTCCAGTTGCTCTTGGACGCCTTCGAGGACGTACGGGTTCGAGTGGCCGACGTTGAGCACGCCGATCCCTGCGAAAAAGTCAAGGAACGTGTTGCCGTCGGCGTCGCGCACCGTCGCGCCCTTCGCCTCCTCGATTGCGATTGGGACGCGCTTTGGATACGCGACCGCGTTGCTGTCAATCTTTGATTGCTTCTCGATGAGTCGCTTCGAGGCCGGGCCGGGGACTGCCGTGGTGACGTCCGGCGCGTCGTCGAAGTGGAGGTCGTGAATTGCTGGGCTGGCCATGCGTCGCGTTTCTCAACTGAGGGCAAAAAGTTTGCCCATCAACCGAAAATACATCTAATTATCGAACCATGTCCAAAAATATGGGGGCATAAAGAATAGGTGGGCGTGTGAATCGGTGAATCTGCTGTCGCAAAAAAGGTGCCTGGGACACTCGCTCATTCGTCGTTGTTCGATGGGTCGACGATGACCACGGGGCGTGTCGTGTTTTTGAGGATGGTCTGGACGACGCTGCCGAACAGGACACTTTCGACCGCGCTGCGCTTTCTGCCCGACAGCACAATCGCGTCTGCGGTTATCTTCTCTGCAAGGGCGAGGATTCCGTCTCTTGGTGGGTACGGATGGTCAACGTCCCGAATTTCGGATTCGATATTGTGTTCGGTAAGCCACTCGTGGGCGGCCAGCACCGCGCCTACACGCTGTGCACTCTGCAGTTCTCTCGAGGCGTCGAGTTCAGGACCGTGCAGCACGTGGGTGAGCGTCACCAACACCGACGCTGTCGCATCCGGGAGCGAGTTCACATAGTGCGCCTGTGACAGCGCACTTTGTTCATCCGTATCAATCGGCAGGAGCACCCGATACTTCGAGTCTCCAACGGTGGGCGAATCGACTTCTGTTGCCACTGTAGTCCCTAACCGAGTCTAGACGCGAGAACGACCGGACACCACCCGTGTCCCGTTACTCGACGTGAACCGTCTCGCCAAGTTCCGGCGCACTCGCGTCGAATCCTTCACTCTGCAACTCATCGGCAAACGCCTCACACCGGTCGCCGTGATTGAGCAGGACTGGCGTGTCTGTGTAGCTGGCGAGAAAGGCTTTGAGCCCATTCCGGTCTGCGTGGGCGGAGAAGTCGTACGCTTCGACCTGCGCGCTCACGGGCATCACCTGGCGGTTGATTTCTGCGCGACCGTACTCCAGTAGCTCACGACCGGGCGTGCCCTCGACCTGATAGCCCGTGAAGGTGAGCTTGTTGACTGGGTTCGTGCGGATTTCGGGGACGTAGGTCATCGCCGGGCCACCGGTGAGCATGCCGCTGGTAGTCACGATGACCGTGTTCTTGCGCGCAATGCGTTTTCGCTGGCCGTTTTTCCCGGTCACGAATCGGGCGTTCGACTTCGCTCGCTTGAGCGCAGCTTCGCTTCGGACGTACTCGGGGTAGGAGCGGAGCAGCTGCGTGATGTACTTGCCCATCCCGTCTACGTAGCAGTCGATACCGTGGGCCGCACAGACGTGGAGGAGTTCTTGGGTACGACCAATTGCGAAGGCTGGAACGATGACCGTGCCGCCTTCTCTGACCGTGGTTTGTACGCTCTCTGCGAAGCGCCTCTCGACCTGCTCGCGCGGGTCGTGGTCAACGTCAGAGTAGGTCGATTCACAGAGCACCACGTCTGCGTCGGGGCGGTCGGTCGTCCCCGAGAGGAGTCGGGTATCGTCGGTGTGGAAATCGCCGGTGTAGAGCAGTTTCGTTTCGCCGTCGTCTACGAGGACGTGGGCGCTGCCGGGGATGTGCCCGGCGTTGTAAAACGTGATTTCGTGGCCAGCGCCTTCGAACGTTTCGCCGTAGCCGTGTTCGTTGGACACCTGTGTCATCCGACCGACTTCGACTTCGGTGAACGGACAGTCGTAGGTTCCCCCGTGGAGCTTGAGCGTGTCTCGACAGAGCGTCAACGCGAGCTCGCGCGTTGGCGGCGTCCAGTGAATCGGTGGTCGGTCGTTTCCCGACAACAGCGTTGGCAACGCGCCGATATGGTCTAAGTGACCGTGTGAGACGACGACGGCGTCCGGCGAAACGTCGGAGACGGGGTAGGCTGGCGGGTTGCCGGGGGCCATCCCGTAGTCTAAGAGGAGGCGGTCGTTTACGAGGATGGCACTCCGGCCAACCTCTCGTGCACCGCCGAGAAAGCGTAGCTTCATCTGCGCGACGGTAGTGGCGCTATTCGTTTGCCTCCATCGGTTCAGATGTCGCCAAACAGCGTCGGGAGAATTCGGAACTCTGCGTACCCGCCGTAGGCCGTCTCAAGCGCGCCGAGCCACCAGTTCCAGCGCTGGGAGAGCGAGCTGTGCTTTGGTGCGTCGTTCAGGTTTTCAATGATGTCTTCGACCGTGAGCTCGTGGCCGCGGTCGCGAGCTACCTTCCCTGAATCGGCTAAGTCACACGCTTGACGGACAACGACGCGCAGCTCGTCTGCATTCGGGTCAAACTCCGCCGTGAGTGCCCGTTCGAGCCGCTTTGAGTCCATGATGGCTGTCTGTTCGTCCCGGACGCACTTGACGCTTCGGGGATTTACACTGACAAATCGGCCATTTTCGGACCGCTCCGGCCTTCTCCGGGTGTTCTACAGATATGCGCTCGGGCATATCGGGTCGCGTTGACGGTGCCCATAGCCTAGGCCATCCACCCGGCCGTGCGGGGCGACCACCCGGGGAAAACGAGGTTTCGATGTGCTTTTCAAGCGCGACCATATTTACACACGCATGGCAGACTTTCAGGTCGTCGTCGCTGACCCCGAGTCCGGCGAGACCTTTCAGCGCGACATTGAGGGACAGGATGCGAACCGATTCATGGGCAAGTCCATCGGCGATGACGTAGACGGAAGCGCCGTTGGCCTCTCCGGCTACACGCTCGAAATCACCGGCGGCTCCGATAACACCGGCCGCGCGATGCGCAAAGACGTCTCCGGCCCGAACGTCAAAGCAGTCCTCCTCACCGGTGGCACGGGCTACAAGCCAGAGCGCGACGGCGAGCGCCGCCGCATCACCGTCCGTGGCCGCGAAATCAGTGACGAAACGCGCCAAATCAACGCCAAAATCACCGTCCGCGGTGACGAGTCCATCGAAGCCCTCCTCGACGAGGACGACGGCGAAGACGAAGAATAACCCCGTTTTTGGCGGTTTGTTTTTCCGTTCCTCGGCTCCCGAGTGACACGGCTTTGCTCTCGAAAGCGCAGAACCTTTGCCGTCCGCTTTCGTGTCCCCACCAATGGCTGACAAAATTTCGAGTGACAACCCTTCGGTGACGGAAGTCCGCGCGACACTCACTCGCCGTGGCCGTACCGACCGCCCGTCGATAACCATTCCCGAAGCCCACCACGACGCCTTCCCCGTCGGCGACGTCGTCCGCCTCGTCCTTGACGGCAAACAGTACCACTCGCGAATCGAATCGCCCCTCGGCAGCGACGGGCCGGAGTTCCACGGCGCGTTCGACAACGCTCGGCTCGCCCGCGCCGACGGCGAGGGTGAGAACCATCTGGACGCATGGGTCAAACACTCCGGACGCTCGTTTGGGAGCTCTGTCCTCGTTGACATCGTCGAAAGTGGCTTCCTCTACGGTCTCAGAAAGCCGGGTGAACGAGCCGTGTACACGGCGGTTGAAGCCCCAAATTCGAGCCTGACCGATATTGCGCGGTCGCTCGACGAATCTTAGATGTGCTGGAGCGAGCCGTAAAGAAAGCGCCCAATCGCGAGGTGTTGGCGCATGGCGTCTTCGATACGCTCTTGTGCACCGTGACCGGTGCGGTCGCTCCTGACTTCTCCCCGGACGAGGCGCTTCGCATCCTGCTCGCGGCGACGAACTCGAGCGGTAAGCCACACCGTTTTTATTTACTGCGCCGATAGCACGGCCATGAGCGAAACTGCGCGTGAGGAGTTCCTTGCTGGTGAGCGTACCGACGACGTGTTGATTTTCTTCGCCGCCCACGCCCTCTCGAACCCGGAGGCGCTCGCAGACCACGGCGAGCTGCGAGACGAGGGCGTCGTGATGGTGCTCCCCGGCGAGCAAGGCCGCGCGATGTACGAGAAAGCAACGGGCGTTGACCCGATGACGTTCGCCCAGCGGGCGATGGGCACAGAAGGCGACATCGGCGGCGACCTGCTCTCTGCGACCTGTCCACAAAAGTGGGACGACGAGTCAACTGACGACCACCAGATTCGCAACATCTTCGCGTTCGCAGAGGAGCAAAACGAGGAGGTAGGCGGCTTGTACGCGGAAGGAAACGTCATCCACGCCTACGCCCACTGTACCTGCGGTGCGGCCTACTCAGACCGCTGGGTCGTCGGCGACCGCGACGCCTGAAACGCCGTCGCTCGTGGGAATGTAAGGGGGGTGGGGGTAGGGGCACAGAGAACAAATCGCAGGATGGCCCCTGCGATGGTAATAGCAGTGTTGTGATATAACTATTTGCCCTGTTTCGAAGGGTGATCGAACGGAGTGTTATTCGTCGTCGTCCGGTTCACTGCTCGCCGATTCTTCGGCTGCGAGTCGCTCAAACGCAGAGATGATGGTTTGTTTGGTCACGGCACCCTGCGTCGTCCAGTGGTGGGCGTAGTCGAGCATGTCGTCGTAAATGTCAGGTTTGCAGCCTGCGGCTTTCGGGTGGCCACCACCGTTCACTTGTGCGGCGACTTCGTGACAGCGTTTGAACGTCTCGGTGCCGCGAATCGACGCACTGCCTGCGGGTTTGACGATGACGGCAGCGTCAGAGCCCTGTTCACGAAGGGCTTCTGCGACCTCGTTTTGCGAACACCGGCCGTAGGTCACGCCGACCGTCCAGTCACCAATTTCGTGGAAGTTGGCACGCGAAATCGCCTGCTCGATGAGCGCCTCTTTCTCGATTCGCATCTCGGCTAAGAACTCCTCGGCTTCTTCCGGGAGGGCTGCACCGTGTTCTTGGATGAGTTCTGCGTACTCTTCTGGTTCGCTCCAGTAGGCGAGGTCTGCGAGGTCGTCGCTGCGAGGGTCTTCGCGCAACCAGAGGTCGTGGTCTCGCGTGACTGCGGCGAGGTCTACCAAGTAGTCGGGGAAGTCGAAGTCAAGTGAGCGAAGCGCCACGTCCGCCGTACACTCCTCCTCTGAGTCGCCGATGACGAGTTCGACGCCCGTTTCACGGACGGCGTCTGCCACCTCGTCGTTCCACTGGTGGTGGTCGAACCACGTCACGTCCGCGTGGTCTACGAGCAGGTGCAGCTCCTCGTCTACGTATTTGAACTTGTCCGGGCAGAGGTCACAGATGAAGACGGTCGCCCCGGGTTCTGCGTATTCGGCGACGTGCTCCATCGCGTCCTCTAAGTCGTAAGGCCCAGCGCCGACCAGCGCGGCCTCGCCGTAGACGGCGCGGATGAGGGCCACGCAGGCGAGTCCGTCTGCGTCCGGGTCTGCGATGACGACGGTCGAGGCACCCTCGAGGGCTTCTTTCACTTCCTGTTCTTCGAGTTCGTCGTCGAACGAGTCGGGGGTGAAAAAGCCCGTCCCCGGGAGTACGGATTTCCGAGCCAACGAGAGGTGTTCGTCGTCGATGAGATAGTCGTCCATACGCACCTGTTGGGCTGGCGAGAAAAGAACGCCTCGGTTGGCGAGACGCGCGAATTCGGTTACTGGGCGGCTTCGCCTTCGAGTTGGCGCACCGTGAGGACGGGTACGGAACACCGGCGGACGACCGTCTCTGCAACGCTCCCGAGCAGGAAGCGGTGTTCGCCGTGACGGCCGCGGGTGCCGGTTGCGACGATGTCGATGTCGTGGTCTCGGGCGTAGTCGCAGATGACGCTCGCCGGGCGACCGGTTTCGATGGCGGTGACGACGTCGCCAGCAGCGCCCGCTTTCACCGCGTCGAGCGCTTCGTCTGCGGCGTCTTCGAGTGCGTCGCGGAACTCCTCGCGGATGCTGTCGGGGGCGGTGTCAATCTCGCTGTCATCGACAACATAGAGGGCGTGTACCGTGGCATCGAAGCGGTTTGCGAGGTCGAGCGCAACCGTCACGGCTCGCTCGACGCTGGCTGAGCCATCGGTTGCGATGACCACGGAGTCAATCATACGCTGTCGTTTTGCGCGATGATGTATAAATTCTGCCTGTCGCGCCCTCGGAGGCTTTTTTAGGTGGGACGACCCAGGTTGGCACATGGCTGCGCCCGTTTCAGTTGACACGGTGCTCGCTCCCGTCGACGGCAGCGAAGCCTCGATGCAGGCTGCCGAATACGCGCTTGCGATTGCCGAACGTTACGGCGCATCGGTTCACCTCCTCAGTATCGTGAGCGAAGACTCCGTCCGTGCGATGGCGACAGGCGAACTCGAACCTGACACCGTCGCAGACCGCATGGAGACGTTCGTCAAATCACTCGAATCCATCCGCCCGGAATCCGTGTCGGTTGGGCACTCTGCGGCCGCTGGCTTCTCGCTGCACCGCAAAACCCAGCACCCCGGAAGCGTCATCTTGGACGTGGCAGACGACGTGGACGCAGACTTCCTCGTCATCCCCCGCGAACCGCTCACGGGGCGACCTGACGAAGTGCTCTCGAAAGCCGCAGAATACGTGTTGCTCTATGCGAGCCAGCCCGTGCTCTCAGTTTAGTCGAATCGCCATTTCGAGTTCGAAGCTCTCGGTGCCGCTCGTCTCGAAGCCGACTTTGTGATACAGCCCGATTGCGGCGGCGTTCCATCGCTCGACGGTGAGCCACACCTTTTCGACGCCGCGTGCCGCGCCAAGGCCGAGCAGTGCGGTCATCAGTTTCGAGCCGATGCCTGCGCCCTGATAGGCGTGGAGGACGAAGATGGCGAGTTCGTACGACGTCTCACCGTCGGGGACAAGCGTGGCGTGACCGATGATGGTGCCGTCGTGGCGGGCGACCACGTTGTGTCCTTTCGGGACGATGTTTTCGAGCCACTTGCGGACGCTCTCCTCGCCGACTGGTGGGATGCCTTGGGCGCGGTCTGCGGGGTCGAACTCGACGTACATCGCCACGAGTTCTTCTATCGCGTCGTCGTACGCTTCGACGGATAGCTCGCGGCCTTCCGTGTCGGTGAACGAAAGCGGTGGTTCGTCGAAGGGGCCTGCCACCTCGTCGGGGTAGATTTCGCGGCTCATCGGATGAGCGTCACCGACGTTCGGGAGTTGAGCAGGACGAACTCAGAGATGCTCCCAAGGTTGATTTTCCCCATCGGACTGCGCTGACCGCCGCCAAGTACGACGCGGTCGAACTCGCCGCTGTCTGCCAGTTCAACCAGCTTGCTTCCGGGGTGTCCAGAGAGATGTTCGATGCTCGCTTCGACGCCGTACTCTTCTATGACGTCGCGCACTCGTCGCTCGATGGCGTCTGCGGCGCGGTCTGATTCGGGGTTATCGAGGATGGCAATGGTGAGCGTATCACCCGTCGCTTTCGTCCGCTCGACGACTTCCGAGAGCGCGTAAAGTGAGTCGTCGGTTCCGCCGATACCCAACAGCACGTTCATACGCGGGGAAACGCGTGCCGGTGGCAAAGTCGTTATCCCTCCGTCGATACGGTTTTGGGGCCGGCGAAACAGGGTGGCATATGGCAGGTGACCCGCCCGCTCCGGACAACCCTGTGGAGCAGGCAAACGAGGACACGGACAGCGACTATTCAGAGGCGGGAGCCTCGACGGACGCCACGGAACCCGAACCGGCGGCTCCGGAATCGAACACCCCACCCGAGGCAGAACCAGAACGCGACATCCCCGACGACGTCGCCGAGTACGCCCGCTTCTCGAAGATGGATGGGGCGGCCTACGACCGCGTCAACCAGTTCCTGCGCGACCGGACCTACGTGACCGCCCGCGAGTGGGCCATCGCGCGACTCTGTTCTGACTTCCGCACTGAAACCGGCGTCGAGATGACGAAAATCGGGCGCAACCTCCCCGAACTCGTCCCGTTCATGACCGACACCTACTCGCCACAGGCGGTCAATCAGGCACGCTCAAGTTTCGAGAGTAAAGTCCGAAAAGCGGGCGCGACGTTCCTCTACGGCGCGATGTGCGACTTTTTCACCGCTGAAGAACTCGACGACGTGATGTACGAGGCCACCGAGGTCGCAAAGTTCCTCCTCGAAGTCGAGGGCGTCGATTTGACCGTGGACGAAGAACTCGCCGCAGAAGAGCGTATCTCGACGGTGATGCGTGAGGTGCGACAGGCGAGTCAAGAACTCAGATACGAAGAAGTCGAGTGCCCCGAGTGCGGGTGCATTCACGAACCCTGAGGCTGCTGGGCCCGTTTTGTTGCCGCCGGTGACTGAGTTTGCCTTCGTTTCTCAGTGCGAGCTGATTTCTTGAAAACCACCGAGTCAGCGTCTGCCGTGTAAGTTTATGCAACCGCGTTGCGTCTGTTAACTGTGAGTTGTGATGTCAATTATCACGGCCCCGTTAGACGATAGTGCAGTACGTGGGCTCAACGCAGACATTCGCGGGCAGGTAATCCAACCAGCCGACGATGGATACGACGAGGCTCGAACGGTGTACAACGCGATGATCGACCGCCGCCCCGCCGTCATCGTGCGCCCGTCTGGGGCTGCCGACGTGATGGCTGCGGTCGATTTCGCCCGGAAACATGAACTCGTGATTGCAGTGAAAGGTGGCGGACACAACGTTGCGGGGAACGCCGTCTGCGACGGTGGCCTCCAGATTGACCTCTGTAACATGAACGCCGTCCTTGTCGATACTGAGGCCCGGACAGTTCACGTTGGCTCCGGCGCGAGACTGGGCGACCTTGACCACGAAACCGCGCCGCTCGGTCTCGTCGCACCCGCGGGCGTCGTTTCAATCACGGGCGTCGCAGGACTGGCCCTCGGTGGTGGGTTCGGCTACCTCTGTCGAAAACACGGATTGACGATAGACAATCTCCGGGCTGTAGACCTCGTCACAGCCAAGGGCGAGCTCGTCCACGCCAGTGCTGAGAGCAACCCCGACCTGTTCTGGGGCGTCCGGGGCGGCAGTGGCAATTTCGGCATCGTGACCAACTTTGAGTTCGACCTCCACGAACTGGAGGCGGTTCTCGCTGGGTTGCTCATCTATCCGGCTACCGAGGCTCACTCGGTCGTCCGGGGGTGGTGGAAGTACGCTTCCGCTGCCCCCGACGAACTGTCTGTGTGGCTCAATTTCTCTACCGCCGCTCCCGAACCGTTCATCCCGGAGGCGTACCACGGCAAACGAATTCTCTCAGTCATTCCGATATACTCGGGCGACATCGAAGACGGGCGGGAGGCGGTTGCGCCGTTCAAAACACTCGGTACGCTTCTCGCCGACACCGTTGAGCCATGGCGGTTCGTAGACTGGCAGCAGGCGTTCGATGCGTCGTATCCGGCCGGCGAGCGATATTTCTGGAAATCGCACAATTTCAAATCCCCGTCGGGAGCGGCACTCGATTGCATCACGGACTACGCGATTTCGCCGCCAACGCCAGATACGCGCGTCTCTGTCACCCACCTCGGCGGGGCGGTAAACCGAGTCCCCTCGGATGCGACGGCTTACCCCCACCGAGACGCAGATTTCTTAGTGAACATCACGACCCGCTGGCAAAGCCCCAACCAAGATGATGCGTGCATTGCGTGGACCCGGGAGTACTTCGACGCGTTAGCCCCACACGCGACCGGCGGAACCTACGTGAACTTCACGACCGAATCTGAGGGTGAGCAATCGATGGCCTACTTGGAGAACTACGAGCGCCTCGTTGCGCTCAAAAACGAGTGGGATCCGGACAATCTTTTCCGGATGAATCAAAACATCAAACCGACTGTCTAAGCATCACCGCTCTTTTTCACCACATCCTCTGCTATCCGTCTAGTCTCGCTGTGGCAACAACATCCCCGCCTGCTCGTGGGTGAAGGTGATGATGCGGTCGGTCGAGAGCCGGCGGGCGTGGGTGTAGACGACGCCCTCCTCGCGGGCGCGCGAAATCATGTCTTCACCCGTTCGCACGTCGTAGTACGACGGGATGCAGATAGCGCGTTTTGTGGCTTCGTCGCGGATGACGAGCAGGAGATAAATGATGTCGTCGTTGCCCGCGCGAAACACTTCATAGGAGTCGAATTCGGCTTGCTCGTCGTCCATCCAGTCGGCGATTGCTTCGAACTCAGAGGAGGGGACGATGAGGTCGATGCCGTAGCGCACGTCGTCTGCGACGGCGACGCTGTCGCCCGGGTGTACCTCGATGACGTTCCAGCCGTCTTCGCGGTACTCCTCGGCGGTTGCCTCCATGTCCGCGAGCACGGCGTCCCACTGGCCGGTGACGCGGCCGAGCGGATTGTGGGCTTCCTCAGACATACCCGTACAAGTTCTTCCACGGGTCAAAAGCGTTCGGCTGTGTGGGTGTGGATTGCGTGCGTGGCATAGACATTCGGTACTGGTTTATAGTGAGATTTCAAAATTTGCCTCAATGACCGACCTGCTCTCCATATCGGGTCTCCGCACGCAGTTCAACACGGAACGTGGTGCGGTGAAAGCAGTTGACGGTATCGACTTGACCGTCCGCGAAGGCGAGACAGTTGGCCTCGTGGGCGAATCAGGTTCGGGAAAAAGCGTGACCGCGCTTTCGACCATGAACTTGGTTGACGACCCCGGCCACATCGCCGATGGCTCGGTGGAGTTCCACGCCCCGGACGTCGCGGCCGACCTCGCCGCGAAGTACAAGAACTCCCACGAGTTCGTTGACGAGGACGAGGGTGTCATCGACCTCACCAACGCCCCCGAATCCGCGATGCGGGAGATCCGCGGCGGGGCGATGAGCATGATTTTCCAAGACCCCATGACCTCGCTCAATCCGGCGCTTACCGTCGGCGAGCAGGTCGCAGAGAGTCTTCGCCTCCACCAGTACGGCGGCCGGAAGAAGGACTCGTGGCTGAATGCCGTCCGCGAAGTCCTGCCAAAGCTCGGCGCCGACATGAGCGAGGAACTCTTAGAAGACACCATCGACATCCTCTCTGCGGTCGGGATTCCAGAGCCCGAAGCCCGCATCGATAACTACCCACACGAGTTCTCCGGCGGGATGCGCCAGCGTGTCCTCATCGCCATCGCGCTCGCGTGTCAGCCACAGTTGCTCATCGCAGACGAGCCAACGACGGCACTCGACGTGACGATTCAGGCGCAGATTTTAGACCTCATCAATGAACTGCAGGACGACCTCGGGATGTCCGTCCTGTTTATCACCCACGACCTCGGCGTGGTCGCAGAGACCTGTGACCGCGTCGCGGTTATGTACGCCGGTGAAATCGTCGAAGAGGGCCCTGTCGAGGAGATTTTCGACAACCCAAGTCACCCGTACACCTACGCCCTGCTCGAATCAATTCCACGCGAAGATGCAGACCGGCTCACACCAATCGAGGGCAACGTCCCAGGCCTCATCGACATGCCCGACGGCTGCCACTTCGCAGACCGCTGTCCATGGGCCACAGAGGACTGTACCGCAGGCGAGATTCCGTACCTCCAACACGGCCCCGAAGACGTCGACCACCGTGCGAAGTGTATCTTTGAGTCGTTCGACAAAGACGAGTACGGCGCAGACCGCGTGGGCGTTTCTGCCGAGGAAAGCTCGGTGGACTACGACGGCGAGCGTATCCTCGAAGTCCGTGACCTGAAAAAGCACTTCTCGAAGGCAGACGGGATGCTCGACGAACTGCTCACGCGCGAACCAGCGAGCGTGAAAGCCGTCGATGGCGTTGACTTAGACATCTACGAGGGCGAAACCCTCGGCCTTGTGGGCGAATCTGGCTGTGGGAAATCGACCACGGGTCGCACCATCCTTCGTCTCCTTGACCCGACGGAGGGAACCGTCGTGTTCCAAGGTGAGGACATAAACGACCTCTCGAAGACGGAGATGCGCGAGATGCGCCGCGACATGCAGATGATTTTCCAAGACCCGATGTCGAGTCTCGACCCGCGCATGAGCGTCGGGCAAATCATCAAAGAGCCGCTTGCGATTCACGACTTGGCGGAGGGACACCGCCGCGAGCGCGTCGAGGAACTGATGGAGGCCGTTGGCTTAGACCCGGCTCAGTACGACCGCTACCCTCACGAGATTTCGGGCGGCCAGCGCCAGCGCGTCGGCATCGCCCGTGCGCTTGCGGTTGACCCGGACTTCATCGTCTGTGACGAGCCCGTCTCGGCACTCGACGTGTCCGTGCAAGCCCAGATTCTGAACCTCTTAGAAGACCTGCAGGGGGAGTTCGGGCTGACATTCCTGTTCATCGCCCACGACCTCTCTGTGGTGCGCCACCTCTGTGACCGCGTCGCCGTGATGTACCTCGGTGAAGTCGTCGAAATCGCCGAGACGAGCGCGCTGTTCGACGAGCCACGTCATCCGTACACCCAAGCGTTGCTCTCTGCGATTCCCGAACCAGACCCGCACGCAGAGACCGACCGCATCCTGCTCGAAGGCGACGTGCCAAGCCCAATCAACCCACCGTCTGGCTGTCACTTCCGCACGCGGTGTCCGCAGGTCATCCCGCCCGAGGGCCTCGACATCGAACAGGCCGCCTACCGCGAGGTGATGGACTACCGTGAGCGCGTCGAGTCAGAAGACCTCGTGCTCGACCCCATTTGGGACGCCGCAGAATCGCGCGCAGAGAGCAGTGCAGTCGCCACCGATGGCGGCTACCCCGCGCCGCTCTCTGCATTCATCTCGGCACTCTACGACCGCGAGTTCGACCACGAACTCACCGGCGAGCCACGCGAGGTCGTAGAGGAGTCGATGCGCCACCTCGCAGACGGGAACTGGGAGCGTGCCGCAGCCGAACTGCGAGACACGTTTGCGAGCCCGTGTGAACAGTCTCGTCCACTGTTGCAGGATACTGCACATCCGGCCGCCTGTCATTTATACGAGCAGCCGTCTGAAAAATAGCGCCTCACACGCTCCTTGCGGCGTTTTTCCGACTCTATTGTTCTCACCAAATGTATCCGATACTATTATCAATGATGTATGTTGGACTATGATTCATGTCTCCTGAAGACAACCTGAAGCGTCGTAGCTTCCTCAAGGCAGCCGGTGGTGCCGCAGTCGCGGCATCGATGGCTGGTTGTATCGCAGGCAACGATGAGGGCGACGGCGATGGAAACGGCGACGGTGACGGCTCGGGCAGCGGCTCGGGTGGCACCCTGCTGTACTCCCGTGGTTCTCACTCCGGTACCCTCGACCCACAGAACACGACCTCTGGCGAGGACGTGAAGGTCACGAACCAGCTGTACGACCAGCTCGTGATGTTCGAGCCGGGCAAGACCTCGCTCATGGCTGGTCTCGCAACCGAATGGGACCTCTCTGGGACGACGGCCACGCTCACCCTCCGCGAGGGCGTCACATTCCACAACGGCGAGGAGTTCACCGCCTCTGACTTCAAGGCAACCTACCGCCGCTTCGTCGACGAAGAGTACGAACACTTCCCCGGCGCTGACTACGCCTCCGCCTACGGACCGTTCACGCTCGGCAACTGGATCGAGAGCGTCAACGCAGCGGAAGACTACAAGCTCGTCATCGAACTCAAAGAGGAGTACGCACCGTTCCTGCGTAACCTCGCGATGTTCGCTTCCTCCGTCCACTCGGAGAAAGCAATCAAAGAGAAGGGCACTGACCTTTCCGCTGACCCAGTCGGCACGGGGCCGTTCGAACTCGACGCCCTCGAAGACAGCACGGAGTCCGTCCGCCTCACCGCCTTCGAGGACTACTGGGGCGAAGGTCCGAAGGTTGACGAAGCCGTCTTCCTCACGACCGGCCAGAACACCGCTCGCGCGCAGTCGCTCGACGCAGGCGAGACCCACATCGTAGACGGGCTCGGCAGCGAGGCCGCGAAGGTCGTCGAAGACTCCTCCAACGCCAAACTCGAACAGTTTGAGGGTATCAACGTCGGCTACATGGCGTTCAACATGGCAAAGCGCGAGGAGTTCCGCAACAAGCAGGTTCGCCAAGCCATCAGCTACGCCATCGACACGAAGGCAATCGTGGACAACATCTACGAAGGCTTCGCACAGCAGGCGAGCCAGCCAATTCCATCGAACGTCCTCGGCTACAACGAAGACCTTGACCCGTACCCGTACGACCAGGAGAAAGCACAGTCGCTGCTCTCCGAAGCCGGCTACGGTGACGGCTTCACCTTCGAACTCGCGACGTTCAAGAACCCACGCGGTTACAACCCATCCCCAATCCAGACCGCAGAGAAGGTTCGCTCCGACCTCGGTGCAATCGGCATCGACGTCACCATCAACCAGCAGTCGTTCGACCCATTCCTCGACTACACCGCAGAGGGCAAACACGACGCGTGTTTCCTCGGCTGGTACACCGACAACGGCGACCCAGACAACTTCTTCTACGCCCTGCTCCACCCCGGCGTCGAATCGCCAGACGGACAGGACTACGTCGCCTTCGACACCGAGGGCTTCAACACCCTGAACGTCGCTGGCTGGGCGAACCAAGAGTACATGACGCTCGTCGAAGAAGCACAGGCAACCTACGACGAAGGCACGCGGACTGAGAAGTACAATCAGGCCGCTCAGATTGCCCACGACGAGGCTCCATGGGTCTTCCTCGACCACGCACAGGAACTCCGTGGCGTCGCAAACAACGTCTCCGGATACGTCCCATCCGCAATCGGTGGGCCACACCTGAAGGACGTTAGCCTCTCCCAATAGAATCGGGCAATTTTTGATTGAACTTCGTTTTTAGTGAAGTATGGTCTCAAAGCGGTTCATTGCAAAGCGCTTGCTGTTGCTGATTCCGGTGCTGTTCGGAGTCGCAACGCTCGTCTTTGCAATCCTCCAACTTGCCCCGGGTAACCCAGCCCGTGTCATCGCAGGCCAACGGGCAACAGAGGAGGCAGTCAGACAGATTGAGAATCAACTCGGTTTAAACGACCCCATCTACGTCCAGTACGGACGCTTCCTCGTTGATGCAGCCCAGTTCCAGTTTGGCAACTCCTTTGTCATCGACAAGGACGCAACCGTCCAGCAACTCCTCCGGACGCGCATTCCGGTCACGCTCGAACTCGCCCTGTACGGCCAGCTTATCGGCATCTTCCTCGGGATTCCCCTTGGCGTGCTTTCGGCGGTCAAACAGGACTCACTGACCGACCACCTGACGCGCGTTGGCGCGCTCACCGGCATCAGCGTCCCCATCTTCTGGAGCGGCCCGCTGCTCATCTTGGTGCTCGCCCAACTCCTCGACATCTTCCCCACCGGTCGGCGCATCTCGCCGCTGTACTCGACGCCAGACCCCATCACGGGCCTACTGACGGTTGATACGCTGTTATACGGCCAGTACGACGCGTTCTTCTCTGCGGTGCACCACCTCATCCTTCCGGCGTGTGTCATCGGCATCTACTCGATGGCGCTGCTCTCGCGGATGATGCGCTCATCGATGCTCGAAGTCGTCCGCCAAGACTACATCCGCACTGCCCGCGCGAAGGGACAGGGTATCAAAATCACGCTGATGAAACACGGCTTCAAAAACGCCCTCATCCCGGTCATCACGGTCATCGGGATTCAGTTCGGCACGCTGCTCGGCGGCGCGGTGCTCACCGAGACGGTGTTCTCGCTGAACGGGATTGGCACGCTGCTGGTTGATGCCATCGAGGTGGGTGACTATCCTGTCGTCCAAGGGACGGTGCTCACCTTCGCGTTCTTGTTCACCCTCGTGAATCTCGGCGTTGACGTTACCTACTCCTATCTCGACCCACGGATCGAACAATGAGCACGGAAACCAACACCACGAACCGGAACGACCGCAGCTTCGTAGACAGACTGCAAGCCTCGCCGTTCCTCTCTGAACTCCTGTCGAATCGCCTCGCCGTCGCCGGGCTCGCAATCATCTTCTCGCTGTTAGTGATTGCGGTGTACGCGCGACTGTTCATCGACCTCGGCCAAATCGTTCCGTCGCAACTCGGGACGAACCCGAACCGTGCGCCGCCGTCGAGCGAGTTCTGGTTCGGCACGGACGGCCAGGCCCGTGACATCTTCACGCGTACGCTGTACGGCGCATGGCTGGCGATGAAGTACGGGACGATTACGGTCGGCCTCTCGACGATGGCGGGCATCACGCTCGGCATCATGGCCGCCTACTACTCCGACATGACCGACAACGTCATCATGCGGACGATGGACGTGCTGCTCGCGTTCCCATCGCTCCTGCTCGCGCTCGCGCTCGTCGCCATCTTCGGCGCGGGGCTCTGGAAGGTCGTCATCGCGCTCACCCTCGTCTACACGCCGCGCTTTGCCCGCGTCGTCCGCGGGGCGGCGCTCAAGGTGTTAGAAGACGAGTACGTGGACGCGACCGTCGCGCTCGGCGCACGTGACCCGCGAGTCCTGTTCCGCCATATCCTGCCGAACACGCTCGCGCCCATCACCGTCCAGAGTACGCTCAACTTTGGCCTCGCCATCATCGACATCGCGGCGCTGTCGTTCCTCGGCTTTGGTGCCGCTCCCGGGACGCCGTCGTGGGGGCTGATGCTCTCGAACGGCGTCACCAACGGCCTGCTCTCTGGCATCTGGTGGTGGTCCTTCTTCCCCGGCCTGTTCCTCGCAATCACCGTCCTCGGGTTCAACCTCCTCGGTGACGGCATGCGCGACGCACTCGACCCACGGATGCGCGACGCCATCGACTAATGGACGGTGGCGCGTGGCTTCGCCCACGCATCCGACTCCTCGGTGGCGCGGGCCTCGTTGGCCTCGTCGTTGGTGTCGTCGCCACCGTTGCCTACACGCTCTATCAGGGTGACGCCAGCTTTGCTACCAGTCAGGTGTTCTCCCTCGGCGCGCTCGCCCTTGGCTTTGCGACGCTCGGCTGGACTGGCTCGGTGTTCATGGGTCAGGCCATCGAGACGATGCAGTCGTACCTCGCAGCGGGCGGCGACTGGACAGAAGCAGACTCCCGGCGTGCGATGGCGCGCATCGCCGGGTTCGGCGCGGGGATGATGGTGGGGTCGGTGCTCGCCTCGTTCGCGCTCTAACGGCGCTGGCGCGTCGGTGGGGCGCGACCGACCACGGCGTCGGGACGAATCTTCAGCACCGTCCGCGACGCGTCCGCCGCGCCTTCGCGTGGCGACTTTTTCTTCCCCGTGTACCGTTCTGCGAGTCGGTTGAGCTGTTCTTGGCCAACGTCTTCGGTCATCTCGACCACCTCGCCGCGGATGTGGAGATAGCGATACGGGTTTTCGGGGTCGCTGATGGCGAGTGAGACGTGCGGGTCGCGTTCGACGTTTCGGTGTTTTCGGTTGCCAGTCACCGTGTTCACGTACAGAAAGCCGTCGTCGTACTCGACCCACATTGGGATGACGTGGGGGCTGCCGTCGGGGAGGACTGAGGCGAATTGGGCGAACGCACGGCCTTCGAACAGGTCGTGGAACTCTGGGGGAATTTCGGCCATTCCGTTAGGTACGGGCCGCGAAAACAAAACTCTCTGCTCACCGAACGTTCTCGCCAACCGCCTCGCCGAACGCGCCGTCGTCGAACACCGTCTCGCCGCGAACCATCGTCCACTCGGGGAACACGCCTCGCATGCCTTCGAACGGCGTCCAGTCGCACTTCGAGTGCAGGTCCACACCGCGAATCTCGCGGCTTGCATCGGGGTCAACGAGCACCAAGTCGGCGTCCATGCCAACGGCGACCCGACCTTTTTTCGGCAGGTCGAACACGGCCGCGGGATTCGACGCCGTAAGTTGACGGACGCGCTCGTAGGTCAGGTTGCCTTTGCGCGCCTCTTCGAGCAGGAGCGGCAGTGCCGTCTCCACGCCGGGGACGCCGCTCGGCGCGTCCCAGATGCTCGCGTCTTTCTCTTCGCGCGTGTGAGGGGCGTGGTCGGTCGCAATCATGTCCACCGTCCCGTCGGCGACGCGCTTGTAGACGGCGGCGCGGCGCTGTTCGCTGCGAAGCGGCGGGTTCATCCGCCCGAACGTCCCGAGTTCCTCAAGGTCAGCCCGTGAGAGCAGGAGGTGGTGGGGCGACACTTCGCAGGTCATCCCATAATCTGCGGCGATGTCAACGCCCTCGGGCGTGCTGGTGTGGGCGATGTGGAGTTGTGCGCCAACCTGCTCACCGACTTTGCAGGCGAGTTCGACGGCTTCCGCTTCTGCTTCTGCGGCGCGGAAGGCGCTCCACGCGTCGGCGTCGTCGCGGTCTTTCGCCGACTCGTCGAACAACGTCGCGTCCTCTGCGTGAACGGTGACGGCGACGCCCTTCTTCGTCGCGGCTTTCACGGCATCTTCGAACAGCACCGGGGCGATGCCCATGTTCCCGGTCGAATCCGCGAGGAACACCTCTCCGAGGGCGAACAACGGCCGCGAGAGGAGGCTCTTTCGGTCCCAGTTCTCGGTGACGCCGCCGTTGATACCCCAGTCCACGTACGACTGCGCTGCGAACGCGGCCTTCTCATCGAACGCCTCACCAGAAACGGTCGGCGGCGAGGTGTTCGGCTGGTCAACGACCGTCGTTACGCCGCCCGCCGCCGCCGACTGGCTCCCCGTCTCCCACGTCTCCTTGTGGTCGTAGCCCGGCTGACGAAAGTGGACGTGAGCGTCTATCATGCCCGGCAAAAGGAGCTTCCCGCTCGCGTCTACGTCTGCGTCGCCCGCGAGTGTGCGGCCGAGTTCGGTGATGGTTCCATCTGCGATGCGCACGTCACGGCAGCGGCCGTCCGCGAGCGTCGCGTTAGTAATGAGCATGGGCACACCTGCGCCGCCGAGTACCCTAAACGTCTCGGACCGAGACGACCTCGTGGTCGCCCGGCCCGGCGAGCGCAGTTTCGAGGGCGTTGATGACTGTTTGAGAATCCGCTGGGCCGCCCGCCTTCTCGACGCTGCCGACCGAATCCGGGTCGAACGGCACGCCCAAGGCGTCGTAGACGGGGTCGAGAACGGCTGCAATCTCCGCGTGGCCGGTGACGATACAGATGCCCGCGACGAGCGCCGCGCCGCGCCGGACTCGCTGGGCGATGCCGACGAGTTTCCCGTCGGCTTGAAGCGAATGTGCACCCGGGCAAAAGGAGTTGGACGGCTCGCCCGTAGACGCGCTGACACCGAGGCGCGAGAGCGCCACTTGCACGGCAGCCGTGAGACTATCGTAGCGGTCACTAAGTCCGCTTCGCATATCTGCGATGGGCACGGCGCGCCCGAAGGCGACGGTCGTCCCGGTGTAGGCCACCGCGCGGCCGCCGACATTGCGCTCGATGGGTGGAAAGCCGTGGGCTTCTGCCGCTTGTTTTGCTCGCTCGTAGCCCGGCGACCCCGAATCACGCCGCCCGAAGGCGACCTGTCGGTGGGGCGTCCAGACGCGGACGGCTGGCGTTCCGTTCTCAGCGACCCAGTCGAGCAGCCGCCGACTCGCTTCTTGGTCTGCGGCCACGGTGGCTGCCCGGCCGCGAATGACGCGCATGGGAGAACTGACTTCCCGACGGGACTAAACACCCTCCCTTGCTACCTGCGAGCGATGGTTACGCTCGATTCGTCGGTACTCGCTCGGTATCCGCGATTTTCGCTCTACAACTCTCCCTATGCGGCCCACGACCATGGCTGTGCCATCGACCTCTATCCCGAGACGAACGACGCGCCCTCGCCGGTTGCGGGTGCGGTGCTCGACACCCGCGCGGTGCGCGCGCCGCCAAAGCCCTATTCGCCGGAACACGACTACCTCATCCTTGTGGATACGGGCGAGTACGTGGCCAGAATGCTCCACGTCAAGCCAGCGGTCGAAGCGGGCGACGTTGTCGAAGTCGGCGATTCACTTGGCGAGATGGTGCGCGCGGGCTTTTTCGCGCCGTGGGTGTCGAACCACATCCACCTCGGGTTTCGAGCAAAAGACGCGAACCACTATCGGGCGGCGGGGTCTGTCGAACTCGACCTCGACTGTTCGGTGCGCCCGCTCGCGTGGGACGGCACCGGCACGGTCATCGAAACTGGCGAGACGTGGCTCAGGCTGGACGAACCGGAGCACCCGGCTCCGGGTGAGTGGTTCGCGGGCATCGAAGGCGCACCGGGCGTGGTGCTCGACGGCGGGCTTCCCCACTACGACGGCGGGGGCGCACTCGGCAATCGCGGCGAGCAGGCGGTTGAACTTGCGGGTGAACGCGTCGGCGTCGCCACGGACCGCGACGTGACGTGGGATTCGCTCGAAGTTTTGGCAAACGACGTGCCGCTCACGGGGCTGTCGCTCTACTGTTCGCAGGACACATTCGGCGCAAAACTCGTCTTACCGGGTCACGATTTTTCCGTTGGCGACGACGTGATGCTCAGCGTTGTTCGACCGTGACCGCCTCTTCGAGCGTGAGGACGGCCACCCCATGGCTGGTGTTTACGTAGTAGCCGTCGCGTTCTTCTTCCTCGTCACCTTCGGTGTAGGGAAGCAGTGAGAAGACGTGTTTCACGTCCTGAACCGACTCCTGTTTGGTGAGTACGAGTTTCGGCGTCTGTTTCGAGAGGAACGCCTCTTTGAGGATGTACTGAATTGGGTGACAACCCTTTATTGGGTCTGCCCAAGCGTTGCTGACAATCGCGTCTGGCGGCACGCGCGTCACCACGTGGGCAACGAGGCGCGGGCCCTCTGGTTCGTGATCTTCCATAGATTCGTTTTCCTGGTCTCTAAGATGGACGATGTCTGCGACCGAGCGGAGGGCTGAGTCGAACATCGACAGCGCTAGCAGTGCTACGACAACCGCTCCGCCAACCCACCCGTCGAATGTCCCTATCAACCCACGCCCCCCAACACCAGTGTTTCCGGTATCGTCTATGGATATAGTCGCGCGCTGAGCATATAAATATACGAGACAGTACGCCTCTCCAGACTGTCCGCACCGAAAGTCAGTGCATAGAAGGCCGTTGCCTGTTAGGACCAGCATATGAGCGACCAGCAGATTCCCGACGGGACGGCCGAGACGATTCAACACGTCATCGACAACCAACATGGCTATCTCGCGTGGCTTGGCATGCGCGTCGATACCGTCTCTTACGGGGAGATTTCGCTCACTATCCCCTTCGACGACAAGTTCACGAACCCGACCGACCCACCGACGATTCACGGCGGCGTCGCGGCCTCGCTCATCGACACCGCGGGCGGACTTGCCCTCCGAACCACGCTCGCAAATCCGCTCGAAGATACGCTTGCGACGGTCAACCTGAACGTGAACTACCTCCGGCGGGCCTCAGCCGCCCTCACGGCGCACGCGGAAGTCGTCCGCACCGGCTCCTCGGTTGGGTGGGCAGACATCACCGTCGAGAGCGAAACGCCCGACGGAGAAACGACGGAAGTGGCGACCGGGCAGGCGGCGTTCCGGCTGTTTCAGTCCTGAGTGAAGGCCACCTCAGCCTGTGAGAGCACGTCACCGAACAGCCACGCCGCGTGGTCGAGGGCGTACTGTTTGTGGCCGTCTTCGATGGCTCCCACGGCTTCGCGGACGATGAGCGGGCGGAAATCGCGTAACGCCGCACTCGACGCGGTGTGGAGCACGCACACGTTTGCGAGGGTCCCACAGATGAGCAGGTCGGTGATGCCGTGGGCCGAGAGAAACCCCTCCAACTCGGTCTGGTAGAAGGCGTCGTAGGTGTGTTTTTCGACGATGTGGTCTTCGTCGCGCACGTCGAGTTCGGCCACGAATTCGGTTTCCCACGTCCCCTCGACGACGTGTTCGCCCCACCGCTCAAACTCGTCGTAGTAGTGGGCGTCTGCGAACTGCGCTGGCGGGTGGACATCGCGGGTGTAGACGATGGTCGCGCCCGCTTCTCGCGCCTGTGTGACGAGGGTGGTCACGTCGTCGACGACGGCCTCGCTGCCGGGCGCGTAGAGGCTCCCGTCGGGGTGACAGAAGCCGTTTTGCATGTCCACGACGACGACCGCCGTGGTGGCTGGGTCGAGTTCCATGCTAGACATCTACCGCCGTCGGGGAAAAATCCTGTTCGCAGGGTGAACTCGCCGGGTGCTTTTTCACTGACACCCGCTATTGTAGAGGTATGCGAGCACTCGCCACCGTCCTGGTCGCACTCCTCCTCGTTCTCTCCGGCTGTAGCGCCGTGCTCCCCGGGGACACCACGGATGCGACGACAACGACGCCAGCGGACACGCAAACCGCAACGTCAACGGCCAGCCCGACAACGGCGCAGGCAACCACACAGACACCGACCACGACGCCCCGTCCTGACCCCGAGAGTGACGTGCTCGGGTGGGAGAACGGCTACTGGCACGACGACGTGCTCTCGGTGACGACCGACGACGGTCTGAACGAGACGGAACTCGACGCCGTCGTCGCCCGCGCGATGGCTCGGGTCGAACACGTGCGCGAACTCGAATTCAACGAGACCGTCCCCGTCGAAATCATCACGCGCGCAGAGTACCAAAACGAGACCCAAGAAGAGTACACCGACGACTTCCGCGCCTTCGACAACGCGAAGTTCGAAGCGATGTTCTTCGTCGGCGAAGACAGAGATGCCTTAGCCGTCCAGAACACGAATCGCGGCTCGAACGTCCTCGGCTACTACAGCCCGAAAGACGACGCCATCGTCATCGTCGCAAACTCCGAGACGCCGTCGCTCGACGCCGAAGGCACGCTCTCTCACGAACTCGTCCACGCCCTCCAAGACCAGCACTACAACATCTCCTCTATCTCGCGGCCGACCCGCGAACTCTACAACGCGCGAAACGGCCTCATCGAGGGCGAAGCCAACTACGTCCAGCGGCTCTACCTCGAACGCTGTGACGCAGAATGGCAGTGCCTCGAAGCGCCTGAATCGAACGGCGGTGGCGGCGTCCCTGACGACTTCCACTGGGGTATCTACTTCCTCAACTTCTTCCCGTACAGCGACGGGCCCGGCTTCGTCGGCCAAGTCCACAGCGCACAGGGCTGGGACGGCGTGAACAACCTCTACGCAAACCTCCCGAACAGTGCAGAACAGGTCATCTACCCGCAGAAGTACGGCGACGATGAGCCGACGGACGTGACCCTTGAAGACACCAACGCCGGTGATTGGGAGCGCGTCATCCCCGAGTCGCCACACCCAGACCAAGAGCGCCCGGCCTACGCGAGCCTCGGGCAGTCTGCGCTCTCTGCGATGTTCGCCCACACGTTCACCGATTCGTACAACCAGTCACGCGTGGTCGAGCCACAGGAGTTCATCAACTACGAGGAAAACGGCCGAGTCAACAGCTCTGACCCGTTCAACTACGACCTGCGCTACACCCGCGGCTGGGATGGCGACCGGATGCACGTCTACAAAAATGACGACGGCGAGACGGGCTACGTCTGGAAACTCGTCTGGGACTCCCCCGAAGACGCCCAGCAGTTTGCAGACGGCTACGAGCGCCTCCTCCAGCACTGGGGCGCACACCGCGTGAGCGAGAACGTCTGGGTCGTCCCCGAGGGTGAACCGTACGCGGACGCCTTCTACATCTCCGTCGAGGGCGACACGGTCACCATCGTGAACGCGCCGACGACCGATGACCTGCCCGACGTGTCTGAGACCGCCGCCTGATGGCACGCACTCGCTCGCTCGTTGCCCTCGCCTTCCTCGTCGTTCTTTCCGGCTGTGTCGGTGGCATTCTCGGCCCGCAAGAAGACCCCGATGACGACACGCTTGGCTGGGAAAACGGCTACTGGTACGACGACCCGCTCTCCATTGACGAGCGCGACGGCCTGAATGAAACCGAGCGCGAAGCCGTCGTCGCCCGGACGATGGCTCGCGTCGAAGTCATCCGAGGGCTGGAGTTCACAGAATCGGTGTCGGTGACGCTCATCAGCCGCGAGGAGTACCGCTCGCGGCGCGGGAGCGACTGGGCCAACGAACCCACCGACTACGACCGCTGGAACGAGCAGGTCTGGGAGGGACTGTTTCTCGTCTCCGAAGACGCCACCGTTTCAGACGCCTTTGGCGACGTCTACGGCAGTGCGGTGCAGGGCTACTACAGCGGCGGCGGCGAAATCACGCTCGTGAGCGACTCTGCGACGCCGATGGTCGACCGGACGACGCTCTCACACGAACTCGTCCACGCCCTCCAAGACCAGCACTTCGGATTCGGCGGCGGACGAGACTCCCAAGACGGCGACCTCGCCGCAGACGGCCTGACCGAAGGCGATGCGAACTACGTCGAACAGCTTTACGAATCGCGCTGTCAAGCCGAGTGGGACTGCATTGCCCGGCCAGACCGGGGCACGAGCAGTGCGCCAGCCGACTTCAATCGCGGCGTCTTCTCGGTCATCTACCAGCCGTACGCAGAGGGGCCGCTGTTCGTCGAAACCCTCCGCGACCGCGGCGGCTGGGAGGCCGTGAACGACGCCTACGACGACGTTCCCCAGAGCACAGAGCAGGTCATCCACCCCGAGGACTACCCGGACGACCGTCCGGTCGAACTCGACGTGCCAGACCGGTCGTCGGGCGGCTGGGAGCGGTTTTCGTTCGACAACCGCCCGAACGCGGACACCGTTGGCGAAGCCTCCATCTACGCCATGCTCTGGGCCAACGGCGTGGTGACAGACCAGTCGCCGTACGCCTACGCGTTCCCGGCATCGACCGGATGGGCCGGTGACAGCCTCATCCCGTACCAGAACGGCGACGAGTACGGCTACGTCTGGGTGACCGAGTGGGAATCCGAAGCGGACGCCCGCGAGTTCGTCGATGCCTACCGACAGGTGCTCGAAGCAAACGGCGCGGTCGAGCGCGCAGGCGGCGTCTACCGCATCCCCGAGGGCGAACCGTTCGCAGACGCCTTCCGGGTGACGCAGTCGGGGACGCAAGTGAAAATCGTGAACGCGCCATCACTCGGTGCGCTCGGGCGCATAGACGGGTAGTTTTTTCGCGCTCCACCGGGAAACGTTCACTATGTCCGATGCGTTCGATATTGTGTCCACCGAAGCCATCCGAGCGGGACGCGCCACGGATGTCTACTTCGAGCGGACCGAAACCACGCTCGACCACGCGGGGAAGAACCCGACGGTCGTCGCAGAAGTAACGGCCAATCAGTTCCCCACGGGCGAGTTCAACCTCTTTGCTGGCGTCAAAGACGCCGCCCACCTTCTCGAAGGCCTCCCGGTCGATGTCGATGCCCTCTCTGAAGGCAACCTATTCGACGCGGGGCCAGTGCTCCAGATTACGGGGAAGTATCGCGACTTTGCGCGCTACGAGACGGCGTTGCTCGGCTTCCTCTCACACGCGACGGGGATTGCGACGAAGGCACTCGAAGCCCGACACGCCGCCCCTGACACGACCATGCTCAGCTTCGGTGCGCGCCACGTCCACCCGTCGATGGCCGCGGTCGTCGAACGCTCCGCGCTCCTCGCCGGCTTCGACGGCTTCTCACACGCCGCCGCGGGCGACCTGCTCGGGCGCGAGGCGGGCGGCACGATGCCCCACGCCTTGCTCATGTGCTACGGGCGGGGTGAACAGGAAGCCGCGTGGCGCGCCTTTTACGAGGCGACCGGACAGGGCGTCGCGCTCTGTGACACCTACTCGGATGAGGTCGAAGAAGCACTTCGCGCCGCGGCCGAACTCGGCGAGGACTTAGAGAGCATCCGCATCGATACGACGCGCTCGCGGCGCGGTGACTTCGCGCACATCATCCGAGAGGTGCGCTGGGAACTCGAGGTGCGCGGCTACGACCACGTCGATATCTTCGTTTCTGGTGGCCTCCAGCCCGCTGACCTCCACGAACTCAAAGACCTCGTCGATGGCTTCGGCGTTGGCGGCTACGTTTCGAACGCAGACCCACTCGATTTCGCGCTCGACATCGTCGAAGTCGAGGGCGAACCCGCCTCAAAGCGCGGAAAGCTCTCGGGGAAAAAGCAGGTGTACCGAACCCGCGACGGCGGCCACCACGTCGGCCTCGCGAGTCGTCCCGGACCAACCGACGGGAGGCCGATGCTCGAACCGCTCATCCGCGAGGGTGAACTCGTCCGTGAGTTTGACTTGACAGACGCTGCAAAACGCGCCGCGACGGACGCGACGAAGGTCGGCTTCGGCGAGAACTAGAAGGTCCGCTCTTTTATCGAGCCGTTCGGGGTTCGCTCTTCGAACACTTGACTGCGGAACAAGAGTACGTCAACGTCGTCTTTTTCCCACGCCGTTGGCGAGAGTCCGGCTTTCCGGCAGGTACGGTCTAAGTACTCGAACTCGCTCCAGCCGTTCTCGACCGGGACGGTCGGGTAGAGCCAGCCAAACTGGCTGCCCTTCTGGACGGCGAGGCCGTGGGTGCCGACTGCTAAGTCTGCGGCGGGGTCGTCTGTCTCGATGACGTCGGTAACGATGCACACCGAAATGGCGGTGCTCGAAAGCTCTGCGGCTTCGAGTTCGGAGCCACACGAGTCGGTGCTCGCGGCCTGAATCGCGGCTTCGATGATGGTGTGGCCCACGCGATCTGTACTCTGGACAGTTCCGGCACAGCCGCGGAGGCGGCCTCTCCCCTGTGTCGATTGCAGGCGAATGAACACCCCGGCCCGGTTGTAGAAGGCATCGCGCATACTCCCCGGCTGTTTTCGTTGGCCGTTGTTGACGAACAGGTCTACCGCCTCGCGTGCGAGGTCGACAGCCCCGCGGCCGTCGTCGTATGAAAAGAGCGCAGTTTGAGCCTCGGACATACCACCTGTAACGAGAACAATAGTAATCAACGCTTTCATTCAGACAAACCGGAACCCAAACTATCTCACAAGCCCGTGGGTTTCGGCCAATCGAACGCCTTAATTGTGCTACGCGGCCTACCATCTGCCGGCAGAGGGAGCCCGGTTCCCGTGGCGCAAGCCAACGAGGAAAGTCCCCCCACTGTCTGGGCAGGTGACCAGGCGCAAGTCTGGAGCGGGAGACCGCTGGCTCTGGAACAGAAACGAGACCCCTCCACCGGACCGATGAGGTGCGCGACCCCAACCGCAAGGACGGGAAGCTAACCCACCGAGGGTCGATGGTGGAGAACGGATGGAACGGCGAAACCTCACCGGTGCAAGTCCCATCGGCTAAGGTAGCCCGGACGACGATGCGGACGCTCAGCCGAATACCGGGAAGAACAGAAGGGGGCTTACTCCCCTCAGCCACTTTCATACACGGAGCGACTGCACCACCACAAGCGTGATAGGTGGGGCTATCCGATAGCTTAGTAATGAACGGGCGAGCCCTCCTGCTGACGCTCCTCATCGTTCTCGCGGGCTGTGCGGCCCCGATAGACCCGGGCTTTGCAGATACTGCAACGACCACGCAGTCTACCGGCCAGACCACAGCAGCACAGGCCACCCAAACCCAAACACCGACGCCCCAAGCCACGCCGACAGCCATCGGCGCACAGGACAACCCGTGGCAGGAAGAGACGCTCACAGTGGCGCTCTCGATTCCAGAAGACGATTCCAGAGAGTACGAACCGCTCGTCGAGGAGGCGCTCGCCTATTGGGAAGCAAACAGCCAGCGCTACGCGGGCTACCCACTCTCCTTTGCCCTCGAACCGAACGCAGAAAACCCGGACATCGTCGTGGAGTTCGTCCCGCACGTCGAGACCTGCGGTGAGAAACGCGAGGTCGCTGGCTGCGCACCGTACATCACCGACGCCCGGCAGGTGAGCCGTCCCGAGCGGATTCAGGTGCTCTCTGGACTCTCCGAAAAATCGACCGTCCTCGTCCTCAAACACGAGCTCGGCCACGCGATGGGCCTCGACCACGGCGACGAACCGCGGTCGATCATGAACGGGCAGGCGAGTCTGACGACGCTGCCACAGACGAACGCCACCGAACGGCCGCTCCCGTGGGACCACGCCGAACTCTCGGTGTACGTTGACTACGGCGTGGTGCCGGAGGGCGAACGCACAGAAGTCCGCGCGCAGCTACAACACGCCCTCGACTACTATTCGAATGGCGCGGACAACTACGTCCCCGAAAACGTCTCCTTTGTCACGGTGAGTTCAGCGTCAGAGGCGGACATCGTGATTCGCTTTACCGACAGCTCGCCGTGCGGCGTGGACCCCGGTTCGTGTGGCGCAGTCCGGGGCGAAGACCCTGACGGCGACGGCGCGCTCGAAACCTACACCCACCTCGAAATCACGCTCACGCACATCGACCGTGACGCCACTGGCTGGCACGTCGGCTGGTGGCTCGGCTACGGCTTTGGCTTCGAAGCAGAATCGGAGTACCCAGACCCCTTCCGCGGTGCGTCGTATTCGGAGCGGCGCGGCGAGTGGTGGGAGTGATTTTACCCGGTTGACAGAAACTAGTACGTCGTGACTGAGTCTCCACGAATCGAGTGGTAGGTCTCAGGCGACAGCTCGCGCGTCGTCCGCATTCTCAGCGTCCTTGCAGTCGCCTCGTTCGGGGCGATTGCGCTCCTCGTTGTCGTGGCTCTCGCGCTCATCGTCCCCTCGTTCTCGCCACCGCTCGCCCGTCGACCATCGCGCTGTTCGTCCTCCTCCTTCTCGTCGGCGGGCCGGGATCGATTGTGTATCTGTGGCCGATGCTGACCGACGAGAACCAACGCCCTCAGTTCACGCCCTTCGCGTTCCCGGACATTGCTGGCTGGAGACAGGTCGCGCTTTCTGCCGTGATACTCACTGTCGTGTTTGCCCTCGCATTTCTCGCCGACGGCCGCGCATTTTACGGCATGTTCGCACTCTCGTTTCTCCTGCTCGTCGCCACCGCTGCGCTCTCTGGGGAAGGCTAGCTCGACCCTGAGCGAGGTGAACTGCACGCAGGAACCACGATTTCATTGGCTTCGCTCGCCGGAATTCGACCCGTTCGCGTCGGCGACGTGACGCTCCGTTATCTCTCCTATAAGTCGGGCGCGTCTCGGCTGACCTCGCCGCGGCTGATTGCCGTTCCAACCGAGCGGTTCGACGGATTCCACTCGAACCTCGAATCCGGCGTGGCAGAACCGGCCCCCGACCGCGAACACCCAGACCGGGTCGTCCAAGTCATCTTACTCGCGTTCGCGGCGTTTTTCTACGCGACCGGCGCGTTCTTCTGGTTCGTCACCGACACCGTTCAGACGAGCACCCGCCTCTACATCGTCGCTGCGGTGGCTTTACTCGGGAGTCTGTTCGTGCTGGTGGCCGTGTTTGAGGTGTGACTCGCCGAAACCGACAACAATTTTTTATATTTGGTTTACATTTTCACGAATGTATATGTCTGAAACTAATACAATGGACGCTGAGCTGTTCGGACGCAGTGTCAGTTTCGACTACTCAGAACACTGGGTGGGCTACTCCCTCGTCATTCTCCGCGTGGTCATGGGGTGGGTGCTGTTCCAGGGTGGAATTACGAAGGTTCTCGACCCAAGTTGGTCGGCCCGAGGCTTCCTCCTCAACGCGATTCCCGAAGGCAACCCGCTTGGTGGGTTGTGGATGACGCTTGGCACCGACTACATCGGGCTCATCGACCCACTCAACGCGTGGGGATTGACGCTTGCAGGCCTCGCGCTCATGCTTGGGGCGTTCGTCCGCTGGAGCGCATTCTGGGGTGCGATAATGATGCTGTTCTACTGGGCCGCGGCCTTACAGGGTGGCCTCCTCGCCGGGCTGCCAATCGCACACGGATGGGTCGTTGACGACCACATCGTGTACGCCGCCTTGCTGTTCGGTCTCGGTGCGTTCGGTGCGGGCCGCATTCTCGGCGTGGACGCCTACCTCGAAAAGATGGCGTTCATCCAGAACAACGAGTGGGTCAAAAGCCTGCTCGGGTGAGGTGACGCGTCTCAGTTAGGCTTCGTTTTCGAACCCGTCTTCCCACCGGAACAAACCATTCCGCTGGACAACCTCGCCGTCAACTTCGATGCGCGACTCTTCGCTCATGTCCGTAATCATGTCCGCGTGGACGGCGCTTTTGTTGCCTTCTTCGCCCTCTGGGATGTTCGAGTCGTAGGCCCGGCCCACCGCGAGGTGGACGGTGTCGCCCATCTTTTCGTCAAACAGAATGGAGTCGGTGAAGCGGTCAATGCCGCGGTTCATGCCGATGCCTAACTCTCCGAGTCGGCGTGCGCCCTCGTCGGTGTCCAAGATTTCTTCGAGTATCGCCTCGTTTTGCTCGGCGCTGAACTCCACGACTTCGCCGTCTTCGAAGATGAGGTGGACGTCGCGCACGCGCTTGCCGTTGAGCGTCATCGGCACGTCGAAGTAGACGGTTCCCTCGGTATCGTAGGGGGCGGTGAACACCTCACCCGAGGGCAGGTTGTGCGAGTCGTAGGCCACCGACGCCCCGGAGTTCACGGCGATGCGTCCCTCGATGGACATGGTGAGGTCGGTGTCCTCCTTGACGAGGCGAACTTCGCTTCCCGCGTCGAGGATGTCTTTCATTTGTGCCATCTCTTCTGCGAGTGACTCCCAGTCGCGGAGCACGGCGTTGTAGACGAAGTCTTGGTATTCTGCATACGACATCCCGGCTTGCTGGGCGAGCGACCGGGTCGGGTGAACGGTCGAGACCCAGTCGGTGTCCATCCGGGCTTCCCGGGCGGCGTTGGTCGCGCGGTTGTACGCCTGTCGCACGTCACTTTCGACGTCTGCGAGTTCGGTGGTGTTGAACCCGCCGCCGAGAAAGAGCACGCTGTCTGCGTTCTCGTAGGCGGCGAGTTCGGGGCCGCGCACCTCGTCGAAGTCGCCGTCGTGGTTTTTGAGGTAGCCACGGAGCATCTCAGCCGAGCTGTAGGTGACGAACATGGTCGCGCCCACGTTCCCCAATTCCTCTGCGACGGCCACACCGAGGTCGTGGGCGTCTTCGCCGACGTTGACAATGACGGTATCGCCGCGTTCGATTCGCGCACTCCAGTTTACGAGGGTTCGGGCGTGTTCGCACACTCGCTCGTCCATGGGGGCGCTACACGAGGTGTGGCAAAAACAGGTGTGATTGGCGACGAGTCGTGCCGTGTGCCCGCCTACACCTCGAATGCCGTAAACCGTATCTCGTCGGTTTCGATTGACACACCCAACCCGCGATAATCGTCTGCGTCGCCAATCCAATTGTGGACTCCGACAGGTCCGCCCTCGACGGCGACCCTGATGCGGAGCGGGTCGTCGAACACCGCGAGATTTGGGTAGACGTGCGTGCTCTCTTCCGTCCCGCTTGCATCGAGTTCGAGGGTATCTTCGAACACCGGTTCTTCGTCCGGTGCAGGCGTGCGCGTCTCGGTCACGGTAACGTAGGGGTCTTCTTTTTCGACAAACGGCTTTTCCCACATCGTGATGTCTACTGTCACGGCCGTCTCAGTGTGATTTGTGAGTTTGAGGTCGTCGGCGCGCCACAGGGTCGGTTCGGTGGTTTTTGTTGGCGTGGTGGACGTGACTGTGGAGTCGTTTTCGGTGGGCGTCTGCGTGCTACAGCCTGCAATCCCACCTATCGAAAGAGAGAGCAGCGTGAGCAACCGCCGCCGAGAAAACGTCATTGAACCCACAAATTCGTGGATGGATGATGAGTTTTCTGGTGGAAAATCACTACCCGTCACGAGCGAAGCGAGTGACTGGCCGTTTTCATGTCTTCGTGAGCAAAGCGAACGAAGGCTCGAAGCGGGGAATCCGCTTCGGTGAAAGTTTTTGCACTGAGCGGTGCGCAAAGCGCACCCGAAGTCGAAAACGGTTCTATGGGAACAAGAGGAGCGTCGCGCCCTCGATTTCGAGGACTTCGACCTCTTCGCCCGTCGCGGCCTGCTGTTCTTCTTCGATGTCGAAGGCGTCCGCGTCGAGGGTGATGGTCTCGCCGTCGACCTCTAACTCAACTTCGCCCGTGCGCTTTTCTTTCTTCAATTCGGCTGGGTCTGCGGCCTCGAGTGCGGCGATGACCGCGCCTGCTTTGCCGCGGAACTTCGGCCCGATGACGCTGTGGTCTGGGTCGACGCCGACCGGGACGAGGTCGACAGCAGGGACGCCCTGCTCGATGTAGACCGGGGCGTTGACGGTGCCAGAGAGGTCGTAAGTGTCAATCGAGAGGTCGTCATCGGGGTAGAGTTCGATGCGATCGAGTTCGGCGTTGAGCGCCATGCCTTCCTCGGATTTCCACGCACGGATGGTCGAGGCGGCGTTGGCGACGAGGTCACCGCGAGCCTCTGCCTCCTCGTCTTCGAACTTCAGCACTGGCCACGGGGCTTGGTGAACCGTCTCCTCGCCACCGGGGAGGTGGCTGTAGGCTTCCGCCGCGAAGAACGGCGCGAACGGCGCGAGCATCACGAGCGAGGAGGTGAGCGCCGTGTAGAGGGCGTGGCGGGCAGCGTTGCGCTCGCCGGGGCGACCCTCGTAGAGGCGGCCTTTGATGAGTTCGAGATAGTCGTCTGCGAGGTCGTGCCAGACGAACTCTCGGACCTTCCGGAGCGCGGCATCGAAGCGGTAGGCGTCCATGTCGTCTGCCACTTCGTCGGCCGTGCGTGCGAGTTTCGAGAGAATCCACTTGTCCGCGTCGCGGTAGGCAGGGTCTTGAATCTCCGGCGTCTCCTCATCGAGATGCTGGAGGGCGAAGCGCGTGATGTTCCACACCTTCGTCTGGAAGCGCGTCGCGCTCGTGACTTCCTTCCACTGGAACTGGATGTCAGAGCCGGGTTGGCCGCCGAGCGCGATGGCTTGGCGGAAGGCGTCGGCCGAGTGTTCCTCGACGACTTCTTCTGGTTGGACGAAGTTGTTGCGTGACTTCGACATTTTGTGGCCGTCTTCGCCGAACACCATGCCGTTGATGAGCGCCTCTTCCCACGGAATTTCGTCGGTGAGCGCCGCGGTGCGGAGGATGGTGTAGAACGCCCACGTGCGGATGATGTCGTGGCCCTGCTCGCGCAGCTGGACGGGCGAAAACTCCTGTTCTGGCCAGCCTGCGACGTGCATCGCGGAGATGGAGGAATCCATCCACGTGTCCATCACGTCCGTCTCCCCGCGCCAGTTGTCGCCGCCACACTCGGGACACGCTCCGATGGACGGGCCAGCGTCGGTTGGGTCAACGGGCAGGTCGTCGGTGGTTGCAACGTGGACGTGGTCGCAGTCGTCACAGAACCAGACCGGAATCGGCGTGGCGAACACGCGCTGGCGGGAGATAACCCAGTCCCACTCCATGCCTTCCGCCCAGTCTTCTAAGCGGGTGTACATGTGCTCTGGAATCCACTCGATTTCCTGCGCCTTCGCCATGATTTCGTCCGTATCGACGCGGATGAACCACTGTTCTTTGCTCAGGATTTCGATAGGGGTGTCACAGCGCCAGCACGCGCCGACGGACTGTTCGGTGGGGTTGGTGTCGTTCAGGTAACCTTCTGCGTCGAGTTTCTCAGCGATGGCTTCCTTCGCGTCTGCGATGGTCAGCCCCTCGAACTCGCCTGCGAGGTCGTTCAGGTGGCCGTCTTCGGTGAACACCGCACGCAGGTCTAAGCCGTGTTCTGCCCACCAGCGAACGTCCTGTTTGTCCCCGAAGGTACAGATCATGACCGCGCCGGTTCCGAAGTCGCCGTCCACGTCGTCGTCAGCGAGGAGTTCGACTTCTTGGCCGAACAGCGGCACCTCGAAGGTGTCGCCGATGCGGTCTGCGTAGCGTTCGTCGTCGGGGCTCACGGCCATGCCGACACACGCCGAGAGCAGTTCTGGACGCGTGGTGGCGATTTCGATGTCGTCGTTTTCGACGCCGGGGAAGGTGATGTAGTAGAGGGTCCCTTCGCGGTCGATGTTCTCGACTTCGGCGTCTGCGATGGCCGTCTCACAGCGCGGACACCAGTTGACGGGGTGTTCGTCGCGGTAGACGAGGTCTTTGTCCGCCATCTCGACGAACGAGCGCTGGGTTTTCCCCCAGTAGGAGGGGTCCATGGTGCGGAACTCGTGGTTCCAGTCCTGGCTGAACCCGAGGGTCTGCATCGTCTCGTACATTGCGTCGATTTGCGACTCGGTGTGCTCGATACACATCTGGCGGAACTCGTCGCGGGGCACGTCCGTCCGGTGGATGTCGTTGTTCTCCTCAACTTTGACTTCGGTCGGCAGCCCGTGGCAGTCCCAGCCCTGTGGGAACAGCACGTCGTCGCCTTTCAGGCGGTGATACCGGGCGGCGAAGTCCATGTAACACCAACCAAGGGCGTTGCCGATGTGGAAGTCACCGGTCGGGTACGGCGGCGGCGTGTCGATGATGTAGTCGGGGCGCTCTTCGTCGCCCTCGTAGGCGTACACGTCGGAGCCTTCCCACGTGTCGCGCCATTTTCGCTCTATCGTGTCGGGGTCGTAGGTCTCTTGCATCTCTGTCATGGTTTGAAAGCAGCGAGTCTGAGCAGGGGCAAACCCGGTACTGCGGGTCGCCGTCGGCTAAGGAATCGTGCGCGAGTTATTCGCGCTACAGGCGGATAGTGTCGATTGTAACTGGGTGTGTACACTCGACAACGGTGTGCCGTCGAGAGTTTCCACTGACTTACAATCGACAATATACTACCGACGACATCACGCTCATACCCCGAGAGTTTGCCCGTATTTTGATAAAGGTTCCCGTCTTCGCGCCACAAACCCCGCGCGCCGAACCACAACCCCTTACTTTGCGTCCACGGAGGGTGAGATATGCAACTTGGCGTCATCGGACTCGGCAGAATGGGGCAAATCGTCGTCTCTCGCGTGCTTGCAGCGGGGCACGACGTGGTCGCCTTCGACCTCGACGAAGAAGCCGTCGCCACGGCCGCGGAAGCTGGCGCGAAGCCCGCCGCCACGCTCGACGACTTTCTCGCACAGCTCGGTGAACAAAAGCGCATCTGGCTCATGGTGCCCGCGGGCGACGCGGTGGACGCCACGCTCGCGGAGCTGAATCCGGAACTCACCGACGAGGACATCGTCGTGGACGGCGGCAACTCCTTTTTCAAGGAATCGACGCGCCGAGCCGAAGCGTGTCCGGCGGCCTATCTCGACTGTGGGACCTCCGGCGGCCCGGCGGGCGCAGAACTCGGCTTCTCGCTCATGGTCGGCGGCCCCGAGTGGGCGTACAACGAACTGACGCCGGTGTTCGACGCCGTCGCAACCGGCCCGGCGGGCCACGACCGCATGGGTCCTGCTGGCTCCGGCCACTACGTGAAGATGGTACACAACGGCGTCGAGTACGTCCTCATGCAGGCCTACGGCGAGGGCTTCGACCTGCTCGCAAACGGCCGGTACGACCTCGACTTAGAGGCCGTTGCCCGGACGTGGAACAACGGCGCGGTCATCCGGTCGTGGCTCCTCGAACTCTGTGAGGAAGCCTTCGCAGAGGAGGGCAACGACTTGGGCGACGTCGCAGACCACGTCGCCGGTGGTTCGACGGGCACGTGGACGGTGCAGGAAGCGCTCGAACAGGAAGTTCCCGTCCCGCTCATCTACCAGTCGCTCGCAGAACGCTTCGAGAGCCGCACCGACGAGCGCTTCGCGCGGCGACTCGCAAACCGGCTTCGCTACGGCTTCGGCCGCCACGAAGTCGCGCGCAAGGACGACTGAGCTTGGCGACTTTCGTGACAACTTCTAGTGTGAAATCTGGAAAAATGGCCACAAATGTTCTCGCGAATTTCTGACCGTCCGCAGTTCTAGCAATTCGGTTTTCAACGCACGCAATCTGTTTCATGACATGGGTAGACATACCATCAATATCTGGGAATATAATCATTTTTTGCGTTATTCGCCGGTTTCGCTACGTTAAGTACCCCCTACTCCTCAACAGCAATTGATGCAGGCCAACCAAGACGGGATCCCCCGTGCGGTGGACCTGGAGTACGAGAACAGCACGCTAGACGTCGCATACCGCGGCGAGTACGTCGAACTGACCGTAGACAAACTCCGGGTGCTCGGAAACACAGAGTGGATTCGAATCGACCGAGACCACTTCGTCGAAGACCTCCGGTCTATGTGCTAACCCCACCGTACACACGCAATCCCCTCACCCCAACTCCCCCTACCCCCAATTTTCTGAACGTTCGCGCCCTTGAGTCAGTACTGTCTACAGACGTGAACGTTTAATTGCCTTCTCGGCAAATGTTGCATGCGAGGGGAAACCATGCCAAGCGTTACCGAACTCAAAGAAATGTACGAGAACATGGTAACAGCGCGTTACTATGAAGAGCGCCTCCAGGAGGAATACCTGGAGGGGAAACAACCGGCGTTCGACATCTCCGCCGGCCCGATTCCGGGGGAGTTGCATCTTGCAGCCGGTCACGAGGCCTCGGGGGCGGGGGTCTGTCAACACCTGCGCGATGACGACACCGTCACCGGCCCACACCGGCCCCACCACATCGCCATCGCCAAAGGCGTTGACCTGAACAAGATGACGGCGGAGATTTTCGGCAGAGAAACCGGCCTGTGCAAGGGCAAAGGCGGGCACATGCACCTGTTCGACTCGACCAAAAATTTCGCGTGCAGTGGCATTATCGCCCAAGGCTGTCCGACCGCCGTCGGCGCGGCCTTGGCTGCGAAAAAGCGCGGCCTCGACTCCGTTGCTGTCGCGTTTCTCGGTGAGGGGGCCATCGACCAAGGCGGCTTCTTCGAGTCGCTGAACTTAGCGCAGGTCCAGCAACTTCCGGTCGTCTTCGTCATCGAGGACAACGACTGGGCCATCAGCATGCCAAAAGACCGTGTCACGGACGTGAAAGACGGCTCGATGCGCGCGAAGGGCCACGGCATGCCCGGCGAACGCATCGACTCGAACGACGCGATTGCCGTCTATGAAGCCGCAAAAGAGGCGGTCAGCCGCGCCCGCAACGGCAACGGGCCAACCCTCCTTGAGGTACAGGTCCACCGCCACATGGGCCATTTCATGGGCGACGCAGAAGCCTACCGGCCGGACGACGAAATCGAGCGCATCAAGAAACTCGACCCGATTCCGCGCCTCGAAAAAGACCTGTTAAACGAAGGCGTCGAGCAATCGGAACTCGACGAGATTCGCACGCGCTCACACGAGCGCGTAGACGAGGCGATTGCGTGGGCGAAAGAGCAACCGGAACCGGAGCCCCACGAGGCGCTCGAAGACGTGTTCCACAACCCACCGGAGGAGTGGGTCGAAGCGGCGAACATGGCCGCTGCACAGGAGGGTGATGACTGATGACGCAACAAGTCGCAGAGCGGGAACTGACGATGAGTCGCGCGATGGTCGAGGCCATCAAACAGGAGATGGACGCCAACGAAGAAGTGTTCGTCATGGGCGAAGACGTGGCCGACTACGGCGGCATCTTCAGCTCCACGACGGGCCTGCTCGACGAGTTCGGCCGCGACCGCGTGATGGACGTACCAATCAGCGAGACGGCGTTCATCGGCGCGGCCGTCGGCGCGGCCCAAGCCGGGATGCGCCCGATTGCGGAACTCATGTTCGTCGATTTCTTCGGCGTTGCGATGGACCAAATTTACAACCAGATGGCGAAGAACACGTACATGAGCGGCGGTGGCGTGAGCGTCCCGATGGTGCTCATGACCGCCGTTGGCGGGACGTACTCAGATGCGGGCCAACACTCCCAGACGCTGTACGGCACCTTCGCCCACTTGCCGGGCATGAAGGTCGTCGTGCCCTCGACGGCGTACGACGCGAAGGGGCTGATGCACAGCGCGATTCGAGACGACGACCCTGTGGTATTCATGTTCCATAAGCGGCTCATGGGCCTCGGCTGGATGCCGTCGCCTGAAGGGCCGAAGACGGACGTCCCCGAAGAGCCGTACACGATTCCGTTCGGCCAAGCCGACATCAAGCGCGAGGGAGCAGACGCCACCGTTGTCACCCTCGGACTCCACGTCCATCGCGCGTGCGAGGCCGCCCGCGAACTCGCAGACGAGGGCATCGAGACGGAGATTATCGACCTCCGGACGCTCGTCCCGTTCGACACCAAGACGGTCGTTGACTCGGTGCGCAAAACGGGACGGCTCATCGTCGTGGACGAGGACTACCGCTCCTTTGGCCTCACCGGTGAGGTCATCACGCGGGTCGCAGAACACGCCTTAGACGACTTAGAGGAGGTTCGCAGACTCGCCATCCCGGACGTCCCGATTCCGTACGCCCGGCCGCTCGAAACCGCCATCAACCCGAGCGCAAAGCAGATTGCAGACGCCATCCGCGACACCCAATGAGCGGAACGGCTGTCCTCGTCGACTCGGCGGCGATTTGGCCAGCGGACGCGATGGACGTAGACGAAGGCGTCGTCTCGAACTGGTTCGTCCGCGAGGGTGCGACCGTCGAGGCTGGCGACACCATCTGCGAGATTCAAATCGAGAAGGTGAGCGTTGACGTGCCCGCCCCGCAGTCTGGAACCCTCGTCAAACGACTCGTCGGCGAGAACGAGGAGTTTCGCCGGGGCGACTCGCTCGCGCGAATCGAACCGTAATCGACCACCGAATTCCAATTTTTGCCCCGAATCGTCCGCCCTAATCAAAATGCTGTTAAACTAGGCTTCCGTACCGCCGACCATGGTTGAAGTACTGGGTGTCGCGCTCGGGGCGCTGTTAACGCTCATCGCGGTGGCCTTGCACTATTCGACGGGAACGGCCAAGTCGCTTCCAGAGGACATCACCGACCAAGTCCTCGAACGGCGCGCCGCATCCGTCGCAGAAACGGATTTCCCCGAACCGATGAACCGCTCGATTGGTGGCGGCGGCGCTGTCGGCGCAGTCGCTGGGGGCGAAGCTGGCGGCGAACTCGAAGAAGGCGGCGACGCCGCTGGTTCGTCGAGCCCAGCCGACATCCCCGAAGACGAAATCGAGTACTTCGAAATCGAGTACGCGAAAGAAGGGAAAACGATCGAAGTCGCAAACAACGAGACGATTCTCGACGCGGGCGAAGACGAAGGCTGGGACCTCCCCTACGCCTGCCGTCAGGGCCAGTGTATCTCCTGTGCGGGGAAGGTCGCCTCCGGCGAGAACGCAGAGGACTACGTCGTCCACGACAACCAGCAGATGCTCGGCGAGGAGGAACTCGGCAAGGGCTACATGCTGACCTGCGTTGCCTACCCGAAGAAACCGTTCACGCTCGAAACCGGCGAGACGCCATAGCGCGGCCGAACCAGAGCGCTGATATCTTTCCTTCAATTGGATAACACCAGTGAGTAGTGGCCAGACCCAGAGTTCGATAACCGAGGGGGGGCTGGCCCGACCGATGTTCCGCTTGGCGCTGCCAATTGTCATCACACAGCTCCTCCAGGTCGCCTACAACATCGCCGACACCCTGTGGCTTGGCCGCCTTTCGACGGCCGCCGTCGGCGCGATGAGCCTCGCGTTTCCGCTCATCTTCCTCCTCCTCTCTGTTGGCGGCGGGTTCACCGTTGCCGGGAGCACGCTCGTCGCCCAGTACACCGGCGCGAAGAGCGAAGGCTCCGCGGGCAAAGTTGCGGGCCAGACGGTGTCGTTCGTCACGCTGCTCGCCATCGCGCTTGGCATCCTCGGCTTTTTCGTCACTGAGCCAATGCTCGGTATCCTCCCAAGCGACCCCGAAACCGCACTCGAAGTCGTCCCGCTTGCCGCAGACTACATGCGCGTGTTCTTCCTCGGGACGCCGTTCCTGTTCGGCTTTTTTGTCTTCTCCGCGCTGATGCGCGGTTACGGCAACACCCGCACGCCCATGCGCATCATGGCCATCAGCGTCGCGCTCAACGTCGTGTTAGACCCCATCTTCATCTTCGGCTGGTTTGGCTTCCCCGCCCTCGGCATCGAAGGCGCGGCACTCGCCACGCTCGTCTCCAGAGCCATCGCCACCGGCCTCGGGTTCTACGTGCTGTTCCAGACCACCTCCGGCCCGGACGTGCGCCTTTCTGACCTCACCCCCGACCTCGATATCATCAAGAAAATCGTCTCCATCGGCGTCCCGAGCGCGCTCGAACAATCCGCAAGCGCGCTGGCGATGATTACGCTCACCGCCATGGTCATCACGTTCTCGACGCCCGTCGTCGCCGCCTACGGCCTCGGCAACCGGCTCATCTCGCTCGTGTTCCTCCCCGCGATGGGCCTCGGGCGGGCGACCAACACGATGGTTGGCCAGAACCTCGGCGCACAGCAAACTGCTCGTGCCGAACGCGCCGTCAAACTCGCCGCCGCCGTCGGCGCGGGCGTCATGCTCGGCGTCGCCGTCATCGCCGCACTGTTCCCCGAACCCATCGTCGGCGTGTTCCTCGACACGGGTACGGCAGACGCCGCGGAAACCATCCGCCTCGGCAGCGAATACCTTCGGATTCGTTCGGTGGAGTTCGCCTTCATCGGCGTCCTCCAAGTCCTCCTCGGGGCCTACCGTGGCGCGGGCAACACGAAGACGGCGCTCGTCTTCTCCATGGTCGCCCTCTGGCTTGGCCGCGTCCCGACGGTCTACTACCTCGCCTTCGTCGAAGGCATGGGTCCGACCGGCATCTGGTGGGGCATGGCCCTCGGCAACATCGTCGGCGCAATCGCCGCCGCCGCGTGGTTCACCCGCGGCACGTGGAAGCGTTCGGTCATCGACCAACCCGGCAAAGCAATGGCCGACGGCGAAGACTGACTCACAACGGTTTTACCCATCTCTCCAGTACTGGTTCGTGTGGGCCTGTAGCTCAGTGGACAGAGTCCTTGGTTCCGGACCAAGATGTCGCGGGTTCAAATCCCGTCAGGTCCGTCACGTTCTATGACGATTAGGATTCAACAGACTGCGGCTTGGTGTATATAAATCAAACGCCGGTCTGAATCTGGAGCTCGTCATGATACGTGCTTCAGGTCTTTCCCGTCGTGCGATTCGCTGAAGCCAACGTGTACGCGACGTGGCATCAATCCTTCGGTGGATGCACTCTCATAACTGAATGGTTCTGTTGAAACCCTTGTTCGGTGAGCTGTTTCAGCAGACGTGCTGAATACATAATGCGTACACTTCACAAACGGACAGTCTGAAAACGTCGCTATCGACAAGCTCGTAGTTATTATTAAACATACCAACTCGAGAAATCATCGACCACAACTCCTGTCGCCTCTACAAGAGCTGTTAGCGCTCAGATTTTCTTGGCCCGAACAAGATCATCGTACCTGTCGCCCACGAGATATCCTGTCAAGCTGAGGAAGAACAAGGCGGTGAGCGCCAGATTCGCGTCAAAATGAGAATCGGGGTGGCCGTGCATAATCCAGTGCCGGTGCTTGAAGAATTTCTCCAATTTGTTCTTGAATGCCGAGCGATCCCCTTCTTCTAGGTTCATGGGGCATAATGGCTGAACCAGCTATCGATCGCTTCCTCCTTGTCATCGCCCCAATAGACATCCCCTCCGATATCGTTGGGGTCTGATCCAGTCAGGTTCGGATCTTTTTCGCATAGCCAGCTGATGAGGGCGTCATGCGTTGAGATGGCCAGGTAGAGCGTCTCGTAGTAGTTAGATGTATCCGCATCGTCCCACTGTGAGACGGCTGGTCGGCTCAAGCGCATAGGAGAGCCCAAGCTCGCCATTGGCATCCGTGACGGTAGCCGAGGAGACTACGTCCTGCTGTGCCACCTTTGGGATCCGATCGACTTTTCCATCGGGTCGTCCTTCGAGGATGATGTCGTCTCCGGGATAGTAAATGAGCCGGGACAGCAGGTTTGCGATATCCTTTGGTAGGCGGTACGTCTCCACCAACCTGTGCATCATCACCTCGTTGTCGACGTTTGCGATGCTCGGAGGTTTCCGAGCGAGATAGCTGACGTTGTCGAGTTCGTCGCGGACGAATCGCAAGATGTCGAGCGCTGAGAGTGACGGGGTGTGCTCCTCGATGGTCCGGCGGTCCTCCTCGCGCCAGTCGTGTTGCTGGATGGGCGGCAGCTGGCGGTGGTCGCCTGCGAGCTGTACCTGCCCCATCTCGGTGACAAACGCTCCAAGGAGGAATAAGAGCGGCAAGTCCATCATCGACGCCTCGTCGACCAGCGCGTACTGGAAGATGTGGAGGTCAGCCGAGCCCCCTGAATGAGCTGATCGATTCGGTCGCCGTCAATGACCCCATCCATGACCAGCTTGTCGATTAGACCCCGGATGGTGACGGGTGGTCCGAAAACGAGGATGGGGTGCGACTCTGCGTCCTCGAAGTGCGCCTCGAACTCGCCAACGAGCGTGTCGCGGTCATAGTTGTAGCTGTAGTGCTCAATGAACTGACCCTGAATCTCCTCACTACCCGCAGGGATGCCGCTGGGATAAATCCGAAATAGCCGGACTGGCCGGAGGAGACAGCCAGCGGTGTCGAGCACCTCGAGGACGTCGTTCGCGTCGTCGAGCACTTCGTCGACCGCGTCGTGGGCGTGAGCAGATACTTGACCGGTGAACGGCTCGTCGCCGGCGTAGCTGAGCGCACGAGCCACCGCAGCAGGGGCGACGGTGTACGTTTTCCCCGTCCCGGGCGGGCCCTGCAGCCCAATGAGTTTTTGGCTGATGTCCCGCGCGAACGCCTCCTGCTCCGTGTTGAACCCGGAGCGCCAGTTGGCTTTGATGTCGTCGATGATCCCATCGAGCGCGGTGCGGTCGTACGGGGGAGTGTACTGATGTTGATACATGGTTATCGGTTGTAGAGGTCGTTGATATGGTCGTATAGGCTGTTCCCCGAGGAACCACCCGCCGCGTTGGCGGCAGCAGCGAGGGCCGGGAAAGCGCGCATCTTGTCGATGGAGTCCGCGAACCCGTCGAGGACGTAGTGGCGGCCAGTCTGGAGCACCGTCGTAAGGTGGTCCGGAGCCGGGAGCGGGTTCCGTCCTGTGGCCGTCCCGACCTCCACCTCGGGGGTTCGGTGGCTCGTGACGCACGGGACGTTCGCTCGGAGCCAGGTACCCGTGTCCATACAGTTCAGCTGGATGTAGCCCGTGTTCTGGTCCATCTCCTCGACGATGACCACCGTCGACCGGATGATGTGGGCACGGTCACCGAGTTCGCGGATGCGCAGTGGCGAGGCACCCATGTCCAGCTCGGTGACGACCATCCAGTCACCCTGTTCGACGGAGAGCGGGATGGTCCGATTCAGCCCACCACCAGCACCGATGCTGGTTGGGTCGACGATGTCGCCGTCGAGGTAGTAGTTAGTGTAGCGACCACTGTCGTCCTCCCACGCGTTAGTGGCCTGGAGGACGAGCGAGTGGCCGGACTCGACGCGCTCGTCGAGCGGTTGGCGGTACTTGTAGATAGCCCGCTTCTTGCTCGCGTCGTGTTCCAACAGCGCGTACTCTTGGATCGTCGACGCGAGCGACCCGCGCCCCTGCGAGAGCTGGGTCAATTGTGAGACGTTGAGCGGCGCCTTCGTCACCTTCGCGTCCTTGCCCGCGTCGGGCCAGGAGTTGCCGTTCGCCGGCACCTCGAGGCCGTGTTCGATGTGCGCCAGGGATGCGGCCATCCGCTTCAGAAGCGTCTCGATGTCCGCCTGGGTGATGCGGTCCGTGTGGCTGTCCGTTCGGTAGCGGTACCGCTGGATAGCGGCCTCCTCGTCGGGCGTGTTGGCCCATTTTGGAGTCAGTCGGTCACGCTCGGCCCAGATGTACGCCGCCGGAATCGTGGTCTCGTGGCGGTTGGCCATCGGGTATGATGAGCCGAACTGCGCCTGTGCATTCCCGCTTAGGATGCCAGGGGTACCGGTGTGGTTGATATTAAGCATGCCACCGGAATGGGTGTATTCTACCTCAAGCTCGAATAGGTCGGCGGCGAAGATTTCCGTTAGTGAAGGTTCCGAGCCGTGCTGGCCGTAGGGTGCGACGTCCCAGCCGAACCAGACGTTCCCGTCCCAGAATTGCGCGACAGTCTGGACCAGCCCGAGCCCGATGAACCGCATCTCGAAGCGTTGGCGAAGTTCATGCGAGAGTACCGAAACCATCTCCTGGTCGGGGACGTTCGTCGTCGGGGTGCCGGCGATGGCACCTCGGAGACCAAGCAGCGAGCGAACAGCGTCCGCCTCTCGGAGCTGTTCGTGACGCCGTACGGCGTTCATCAACACTTCACGCTGTCTCTCGGTGAAGAAGTAGAGGTGCGGGAAGCCCTCGTCGACAGTATAGGGCCGTCCGTCCGGGTGTCGGTCTCGGTGCTGATATCTGGTTTCAGCGTCCCGATAACCTGTCCCAACCGCTTGAAGAACCGGAAGAGGAGCGCCTGCTCCTGGTTTTCGAGCTGAGGGGGGTTACGGGGTAGCCGCTGTGGGTACGCCACGATGCTCTCTTCACCCTCGCTGCTGGTGATGTGTGCCGCGAGCGCAGCCACACAGTTGCGGACCGGGTCAGGCACCACCGTGATGAACACCTTGATGAGCGAGTGCGGTGGGTACTGGGTCTCGCCGATGTGACTCAGGTCGTCCGCTGGTAGCCCGTAGCCCGATCCCTGGATGGCGCCAGGCCAGTGGTCATGGTTGCCCAAATCCACCTCGTCAACGTACCGGGCCGCACCGACCGCAAGCTTCCGGATGTTGGAGATGTTCGTGCGCTCGCGGATGGCGTCAACGGTGCCTCCGGCACCGGCAGAGAACGGGATGTCCTCCCACGTGTCAACCTCGCCGTATCGATTGACGCCGGAGAGATCAACGAGATCAGCGAACTCCCTGAGCGACGTGATACCGATGTCGATTAACGTCTCCTGAACGCCCTCGTCGAGCTGGAGTAGTCCGAGCCCGAGCCCTGATGTCTCCAGCTCCTTGGTGAGGCACACTTGTTCGTGTGGGCACGCTGCGCAGCGCGGCGCCAGCCGTCGCTGCATCTTGTCGTAATCCCCGCCGATAGCCTCCGTGAGGGAACCGTTCGATGACAATGCAGCTTCCAGCGTTGAGGCCATGGTGCTGAACGAGAACGTGTCGAGGTCTCTCAGAGGCGTCGTCGAGAGCTCATTCTCGGGGGTGACGATGCTCCCCTTCATTTCAGCGTCGATGCCCGTTCCCTTGAGGGCTTGCTCGATTAGGAGGCCGTAGACGGTGGCCTGGATGCGATGGGAGGTCCGCTTAGTGACGGATGATTTGGCTTCGAGGATGTAGATGGTGACATCGTGCGCATCACCGGGACTGGCTGGGATGATTGCAACGAGGTCTGCTTTCCCAAGGACCGGCCAGACACCGATGCGTCCGCGCAGCTTCGCCTGCCACGCGACAGAGGGGCGTGTCCGGGGAGAGTCATTCGCGACTCCCCGCACCAACTCCACGAACTCGCTAGTGGCTGTGTTGTAGTTGGACGCCCATTCACCGCTGGCCTGTGGTCCGTCAGTAGGCAGGCCGTGCTGGTCCGTCGGGCCGTAGGTTCGCTCGGCGGTGCTGCCGACAGTCAGTAGTTGCTCTTGCTCGAACTCGCGGCCTACCGCCAGGTGTAGCGGGTTGGTCAGCGGTTTGCTATAGGTCTGGCTTGCGATGTGCTTTCCTTTGGAATTCTCTCAACTCTAACTCAGACTGGAAATGCCGCTCGTTCATATTATGATACAAAACAACTCTGGAGAAGCATAAATTGTCATTACCGCCTCGACTATTTGCTATTGAGTCTATTTCGAAGAGCTAATTCTGGGGATCTCCGACTCATTTTGTTGAACATTGTTAAATGAAAAGTCAACTGGTGTCACTCAGTACTCAGGCTAATCCAGATACTCGTCCAGCTTCGCGCTGCCTCCAGCGTGCCAACTCCGGCGGGGGCGAACTTTCACGGGGTTAATTGATTCACTCCTGTCATTCATTATATACGCGTACCCTGGTTCCTTTGGAATCTGAGTCATGTAATGGCTAATCTTTTTTGAGTCATGGAGTTCAGAGATTTTATCGCCTACCGCATCCGAATCCTGGCCAGCAGTCAACCGATGAACGATGAGAGTATCACACTGTGACAGGATGCGACTGTCCAATGCTCCCGGTTGTTGTGTTGCCATCACCAATGACAGCCCAGGTCGACGACCTTGGCGGACCCACTCGATAAGTGGGTCCGAGCTCGGCTCATTGTATCCCGATGGAGCGAACAGGTGTGCTTCATCAAGAAAGAGCCACACCAGCGGGAATTCGGTGGAGTGATCTTCCCCACGGATACGTCGGACTTCCTCACGACTTCGTTCGAAGCTCCGCTTGTTGTACATCTTCCGGACAAGAATCGCGGTGAGCATTGTTCGAACGTTCCATGGGAGTGCTCCCGCCCCACTTAGGTCTAGAACGACGAACTCACCCCCTTGTACTATGTCGTCTATCTGACTCCCAGAGGCACTAAATATTCCCCAACCTTGGGCTTTATTAAGCCGACGGAGCAACGCTTCTTTAATATTTCCTGCTTCCGAAGACGCTTCGACCCTGTCGATGAGATCAGAGAGGTCGTAGTACTTACCGTAATCTTCCTCTGCCTGTTCGATAACCCGGGCAAGGAGGCCTGACTGCGCTTGCGTCTCATCAATGTCGAGGAGAAATAGCCAATCACCGACGTCCAGCTCTGAGGGGTAAAGTTCGAACCCTTTGTGGAAATATTCCTTTGCTTCCTCGTACTTATCCTCCAATCCAGCTGGATAATAGACAGAGACTGGGTACGACTGGGGGGATAGCCCCCAATCATTCAAACTATCTGATTCAGGATTCTCGACCTGCAAACTCCAGTAGATACCCATTGCATCTACGATGATGCCAGAAAGGTTTCCTTTGGCCGCCGCTGGAAGAGTCATTAGCTCCTCCATTAGAACCCCTAGCGTGTGCGACTTGCCAGTTCCTCGCTTGCCACAAATGGTGACCATATGAGGGTTGTTGAGATCTAGATACACGTCCTCGGTGAGTTCTCCATTAGTGTCAAATCTCCGACCGAGATACGCAGCGAGTTCTTCCTTGTCACCACCGATGAGCGTCATTGATCTCCACCCTCCTGTGTCCATCGTCTTATCAACACGGCCTGCATCATTTCCGCTGTATCAGAGTTGATATCGAGCGCTCTGACTAACTGACGTACCTCCTCTTTGTTATTTAGGTCCTTGACGGCATCATTTAGGCTTGTTCCGGCGACCATTACCTTATCCGGGGAGACAGAACCGCCCAAGTCATGGATGATCTCTTCGAGATCATTCTCGTCGAAGGAGGCTTCTGCGAGCTTCTTTTCTGTGTCAATCCACTGACCCCAGAGACTGTTGTACTGCTTGGCATCAAATTCACCAAGAGACTGGTCCAGCATCTCGGAACATTGGTTGAGGAAGCGTTTCCCCCGATCAAGAAGTGCTTTCTCCCCTTCTGGAATTTGTGGCTCGTACACCTTGAGCTGTTCTCTCGCACGTTCTATTTTCTCTTCTTCTGTTTCGACGGCACTTGTAAAGCGAGACTGGAGGTTCTCTGAGTCTCTATCCAACAATTCCTGGTGTTCGGATGAATCGTACTGTTCAACGTTTGGGACGATTTGCCGCCGAGTACGACTGAGGTCCTCGTACACCATGCTGGAGTTAATTTCATCATCAATGAATCGTTGGATGGTACTCTCGATATCAGCACCTACGATAGATTGGTTGACATCGTGGCTGGCAAGATGGTCCCCAATGCTATCGATACACGAAATCTCGATACCGCCTGACTCGATATCAACATTACCGTTTATTAGTAAATCCAGGGTTTCCTTGCCAGAGATTACTGAATCCTTTTGACTGACAATATCTTTTGCCTCCTCAAGCTGTGCTACTAGATGTTCGAGCGAATCGTGGATTAGGAATGGTAGCCCTGCTTCAAATTCGTTGAAGTCGCGTACAGCACTGATGTAGTCCGATACATCTGTCTCTGCATACACATCGTACGACTGTATGGTCCGGATACGCTGTTTTAGATTATCGGAATCAGTCGTGAAATCGGTCTCAAGATCCTTCTCAAGTCTCTTGAGGTCAGCGACGTCATCAATGTCATCCAACTCACCATACTGTTGCTTCAGTGATTCAAGTTTTGTGAGACCCTCGTTGTCAACTCTCCCTTGGAGGAGAGCTTCCCGCTTGATAGCATCGTGGTATGAGCTTTTTACACTCTCACGAACCACCGTGACTTTACTATCAGGGAGAATAATTTTATCATCAGTGTCACCACCCAGCACGAATGGGGCACCATGAAGGCTAACTACCGCCAAGATAAGATACAGATATGCTTTTGCGACGGGTGCTACTTTTGAGGTCCCGAAAACAGTTTTGACGATCTCGCTGAAGCTTAATTCATCATTCTCCGCCTCTTTGAGTTCCTCCTCGAGTTTGTTGATTACCTTACGGGTACCTTCGCTGAATTCGTCTGTGACTTCGTAGGAGTCTCCGTCCTTCTTGAGGAACTGCTCTGACTCGAACTCAGAGAACATCTGTCTAAGCTCATCACCAGACTTCTTACCTCGGTCAACATTCGGAATATTATTCATCGTTTTTTGAATATCAAAATCAATGCCCTCGTAGAGCAATTTTCCCTTCTCTTGGAGGTTTTTTGTTGCATAGACAAAATCAAGGACATCTCCCCCAATATGTCCATTCGAGAATCCGAGAAGTTCAGTGACGTATTCTCCATTTCCGTACTGCCCTTTAGCGTTCCTGGTCACGTACCTCAACACCGAGAACATTCTCTCCGGCGATGTGAGCGCACCTACTTCATCAGGTATCTCTCTCCCGAGGATATCAAGAAGGGAAATGTTGAGGAAAACTCGATATCGCTTGAATTCATCTTCCCCGGGATAGATGTCGTTAATGTATGCTAGAAGTGTGCTGGTACTATTTTCACTATCGATATGTTCATCGATTTGTCTGTTCAAATCATCTTGAATATCGTCAGAGATGTTTGAAGCTCTATTATGGAGTTCACGGACAACGAATTCAGCCGGACGCTTGTCGTCTTCGCTGGGGCCAAGATGGATCCCAAATTTGAGTGCATCAGACTGTTTGATAGCCTCCCACTCTTCCGGAGGTCCCGATGTGCCAACTGAAAGGTACACTTTTTCTGTGTACTGAGTATCTCCGAGAACATCTATTTCTAGATAATTTGACCTGGAGATGATTTCAGAGCCTCCTTCGAGTTGGGTCTCCAGAGCATCTTTCCAGAGGTCCAGAGTACTTTTGATATCTGCCTCGAAATTTTCAATTGTATCCTCGACAAGTTTCGACGTTGGTTTTGTTGGGTCCGTAGTCGCGTTACCTGTGAGTATGTTTTGGTAGAGCACCAAGTATTCGCCATCACGGTCGATATATTCTGATTGGGATGCTGCCTGCCGAGTTAATTCCTTGACGCTGGTGGTGAGTTCGATTTCAGCATCCTTCGCAAGCTGCTCGACTTGTGCAGGAGAGAACAGTGCAGGTTGGTCGTTCCGATTTAGAATTGCTTCACGGGCGATAGCAGTAAGAATCCGTTGGAGCGAACGTGAGTCTGAATAGTCTTCCTCTATCTGTTCTTGAATCGTTCGTTCCCCAGGCAATTGGCTCAGTTCTGCCCGCTTGATTTTCCCTAATCGGTTACGAACTGAATCACCATGCTTGTACAGATACTCCCCATCAATACGACTCTCTCCGTCCCATTCTCGAAGGAACGCCATGAGAATCGTTTTAAAAGCTCGAAACGAAAGGACCACGCGATTGTCTCCATCCCCTGCTTTCTGGGAATCGACGACAGAGAGAACAATCTCGAGGGCATCGGTAGTAAATGGATAGGCGTAATCTTCATCTCCGGACTCGGCATTGTCGAGCGTTTCGTGCCACTCCGGAACCTCGTCACGATAGTCGGTGAGTAATGGATACGTGTAGAGATGATATAGTTCGGAGAACAGATGCATTGTCTCCCCTTGCGCGAGGTTAATGCTATAATTCACGCTACCTCTTATTCGATCAACCGTGTCCTCGGGAGCTTGGATGGAATCTTCAAGCTCCTCCAAACCAACCGAGTTAATGAAGAGAATGTATGGGGGCGCTTCCAAATTGGCGTGCGAGTCCACTGTGCTTCTCATCATCTCCCGGATGAGTCCTTTTAGGTCGCTTTTTTCGTTTGGCCCAATGCCGCGGAATGTCTGTTCAAACTCGTCAATGTAGAACGCGGGATATTTCCCTTCAGCCTCGTAGTATTCTTCGGCAAACCAAGTGACTGTATGATGGGCACCAGACGCTGAGAGAGACTTACAGGCACGAGAAATGTCATCTATTGACTCGGGTTCGTCGAAGAGTTGTTTGAGTTCGTCGGAGAGTTTTGGAGGCAGGTTATCGTATCTATCTAGCGACAGCGTAGATTTCTCATCGTCGAACCGGTCTAGGAGAACGCGTTCTGTCAGTTTCTCAGACTTGAGCACCGATTCGTATATAGCGAGAAGCAGTTCGTTAGGCGTGTTGTTATCCTGAAGGCTAATCTGGAAACAGTCGATTTCTGTCTCGCCATAGGTGAGTTGTGGGAACTCGACACCTCCTATTTCGGTAGGACCTAGGCAAAGGTCGGCGACACATTTCATAAGGACTGTTTTACCAGAGCCATAAGCACCGTGTAGAAATACCCCGGGTGTTTCCGTGGTCTGTAAGCGATTGTGGATACTGTTCAAAATCTCTTGGCGGCGGGGAGTGAGTATAAAATCCGACTCGTTCTCAACGAATGCCTCGAAGGTAGGGAGGTCGTTCTCATTGATAAGTTTCTGACACTCCTGTCGAACCCGACGGATTGTTTGCTGATCGAGAACCTGTACAACTTTATCTCGAACATCTTCGTATGACTTCTGCTGTTGTGTCGAACTCATGGCTTGATATGATGGAATGTTAGTGCGTGGGACAGTTCGTCTGCTTTCTCAATTATGTAGATTCGTTCCCCTGAGACCCTATGTTCCTGAATCATGTTTGGATACATTGCGAGGACAATTCGTTTTCCGTCTCCATCGTCAGTCTCGCGTCTTTGAACACCCGTGGACCATTCTTCACCGAGGTACTGTTGGATATCTTGAATGAATTCTCGAAGTTCGTCGTAACTAGATCGGACGTCGTCGATCGTGATAACGGCGATATTCTTTCCGGGCTGACCAATATACTCACGGATGTTAATAATCAAAGACATTAGGAAAGTAGTTGGATGTATTCCTTACCACCACGACGGTACACTCGAACTTCATTGTCTGCTTCAAGAGCGGACACAACCTCTTCCAGCCGTGAGATATCCCACCCAAACGTCATTACCGCCTTGTCTTCTAATGCGGAGTAAGACATCTCTGAGTCTTCTTCACGGATTATTTCCTTGATGAGTGTCCTATCGTCACCACGTAAATTAGTGTATATAGACGGGTTGATTTCATACCCGTTATCAACCTTCTCTACAATGCCGAAAGATTGGAGTATACCTCCTATTGTCCCGGCAGTTACGGTGTTTCCTCCTTCCCCCTCCGTCATCAACGTGTTAATTTCATCCGTTAGGGAGGAACCGAGGCCATATTTTCCCGAGTGTACCTTATCATCAAAGGCACCGATAGTGCGGTGGAAGTAAGTGAAATTGGTTCTTGACTTTCGCTCTAGCAATCGGAAGGCTTCTTGTTCAAATCTATCAGCATCCAGGAGTTGGCGACCTTCTTCGGTGAGTGATACAACTCCCTCATCGTCTCCATGGATGATTTCTATTGATGTGTTGTTGTCATCAAAGGCGAACTTTAGCCACTCGTCAACATCCTTGAATGGTTGAGATTCGCTTAGCTCATTCTCCTGTTCCATGAGCTCACGAAGCTCTGTTTTCGTGACCTTGTCCTTGTATCCCACCATCTCCACCAAGAGTCTAAGCCCTCGCAAGAACTCTTGACGTCCGATTCGTGGAATCGATTTATATGTCCTTGTCATGGAATGTCAGTTTAGCAGATGTCATCTCACTGATTGAGGTACCACCGTGATAAGCATGTGCCTTTGGTACATTCTTAGACACATAACGAGATAACAGGCCGATAGTTGGGTTGTCAAAGATGCTATTGCCTGCTGGCAGATATGTATCATATCCAAACTGAAATACGTCTATTGGAGCCGGTGCTGGTTGCCATGCGAACAGATACTTCGAACCGGACACAACAAATGGCTCAGACTGGATAGCTCTGAGTACCTCTGAATCAGAAGCCGATTCACAAGAGTCTGGTCCGAAATCCCGTGCTCGCTTGACGAGAGTCACATCGCTGAAGTCCCCAATCCCTAGGAGAATTGAATCCTCTCCATCATCGAATCGGGCCTCTCCCAGGTTCAATTTATGTGCGTGCAATACATCCACTCTGTCACTCAAGCTACTCTGGGTGAACCTCTCCTGATTGCGTACATCCAATACGAGATCTCTTTCTTGTCGGGTGATTTTTCCATGATCTCCCCCTATAACTAATTTCGGGGACTCATCGTGACTGTATTCTGAAATCAATTCCCCAACAGTCGAGACTAATTCGTCGAGGAAACTCCCTAATGATCGATAATAGTTCTCGAATTCGAACTCTGCCAAGTTTTTGTGCAATAGTGAATCGAAGTCTTCGATATAGACTACGAAGGTATCGTTGAGTGCTTCAATCCGTTTTTCGAGATGTTCTGACGGAGCATCTGCATTTCCTGTGAGTAGTTCTTTCCGTTCTTTGAGGTGGGACTCTAGCTTATTCTCAATCTCTTCATTGATTTCTTCGAGGTTACCTTCTCTTTGGAAGTCTTCCGTCAGCTTAATATTAGCAACCTTTCGAGCGAAGCGAGTTATGCCAGAGTCGTTGAATTTATTGTTTTGAATTAATTTATAGGATAAATTCGATTCTTCGCCAATGAAATCAAGCTTGTCGAGACTAACCCTGTTTTTTAGATTAAGGGCCTGATCTTCATTTTTCACTGTCCAGTTGTAGATTCCTGTTCGTTCAGCTGGGAGCCCTGTTAGAATCGTCGCCATTGCTGACGGAGTATAGGATGGTATATTCGAGTATAGTGGCTCGACATCAACAGATGGAGAATAGATATCCCACTGTTCCATCAGAGCGAAGTCCATGAACCCAAGACTGTCAATGATGACAACTATTTGCAGATCCTCACTTTCGTCGTCAATAAGTTCAGAGATATGATTTCGGTCGGGATTGTCAACAAGACTGGGGTACTCCTCCACAAGGGCATCGGAGAGCTCGTCGTACTTATCTACCATCGCTTGATGGTACGCATCGGTCCCCGATTCGCCATCTATATTAGTTGTGATAAACTTGGCCCACTGACTGAAGAATTCTGGAGCAGTATCCAGTGAAGCGTCCATCTGCTGAATCCTGTCTGCCTCAGCTTCAGCTGCACGCCGATATTCCACTCTTCGACGGGCCTCCGCAATGGCCGGAATAGAAGTAGACTCTAATCTGCTACCCTGACCACTTGCACGGGCCACTTCGTATAACTCCTCCAATGGGGAAACCCAATCCTTGGAATGGAACTCTTCTTCGATAATTGGTGAGCTACTGATGAGTTGTACCTCACTGACACACTCCAGGATAGAATCCACCTGATTGAATGCTTCTTCTCGCCCTGTAGGCGGTCGATCTCCAATTCGATCCGCTTCCATTACCAACTTATCACGCACAGAAAGTAGAAGCGATCTGATTTCTTCCTTGGAGGCATCTTGGTATAACAGCCCGAAATATTGTATAAGTGCATCAGCAGCGTCCTCCGGACTCCGCTGGTTGATTCGCTTTTCGGAGTCGAATAGACTCTGATAACCTCTTTGAACCTGTTCGATGAACTCTCGCCCCCCGTGACCTGCTAGCTCAAGTAACTCGTTGTTGAACAGACGGCCTTTGAGAAGTCTCTCGCGAGCAAGATCTCGGAACAGTGTCTTAACCTCACCATCTAATGCTCTCCATCGTGTTACAAACTGCCCAGTCTCGTCACCGTACTCGGTGCCATAACGTCGACATATTCCATACTCGTATACCTGCCTCTGTGCCTTCTCGGGAAGGTTCTCAAATCGTTCTACTGACCGGACGTCAAGCACGTCCAGATAGAACTCACGGAATTCATCTCTCTCGTCGCTAAATGATTGATATGAAACGTACATATCCCATGTGTCACCGATCTCTGTCGTCTCGAATACGGAGAGACTAGGGATATTGTCCAGCGCATGATTCAAATACGCTTGAAGAAGGAAATCCGGCAACCGAGTGGGGAGATGTTGGACATGATCTCCAGTCAGTTTTTTGTAAACTTGTCTTCTAACATGGTTAGGATCGTCTATTTCGAAACTCTCCGGCTGAAAAAAGCGTGTTCCACGGCAAGAGTCTATTTTTTGCACAAGTGGTGATGGACAGAAGAAAACAACATTCCCAGAACCGTCTTTTTTTATGATGAACTCCACGGCAGCAAAGATCGTCTCTTGTAGTTCCTTTACATTAGACGGCATCGGTAATGCGCGTGTAGTATCCAAGTCGCCGATTAATACGTTGAGTGCTCGCTTACTCTCTGGGATAGGATAATTGGTTGGAATATAGTTGATACCTCCAGACTTTTCCTGAAGTCTCTCTTTGGTGTTCTCCAAACCATCCAGAGGTTCAAAGGAGAACCATTCCTCAATAGTTTTTGATAACTCGTGAATCATGACATTAACGACCTAGCCGTACTAGTAATATTTTTATGAGATAGTATATCAAGCGACATAATATCTTCGGGTAGTCTCGAAGAAGCAGAACTAAGCAGAAAACTACGAATCTCCAGAACAACTCAAAGCCGGATAGTAATGTGTCGGCCTGAGAAAGGCGTGGCAAACATGACTTAGGTAAGTATTCCAGCTCAGACGGGGTTTTAATCTACACATCGTTAAATGTGATTTTAGATGATGGTTATATTTTAGCATAATGTAGTGCCGTACGGCTCGAGGCAGAGTGTTGGTTTCCAATTCAAGACCAGGGGCTGAACCGTGCCTACTGATGTTGTTCGAATTGGTCGCTCTGGTTATGTGACAGACCTACCTGCTGATACCTGTCTGTGTTAGACCTCACCGAGTTACGAAGGGCCTATTACATACAGAATTGAATCACTGATAGAGAATGCGAGGCTTCCGAGTAAATCACCGAGGTGAAGACGGGTATGGGCGCCGAGGCCAACTCCACGTTCGGAGAGGACCTGTAGAGACACCCGCACTCTTCCCCGTGATAAACCTCATCGGAGGCAGCACCCTTGCGTCAGGTAGCGGATGGCGACATTTTAGAGATAACATCCTCCACACCGAAGAACTCCAAGGAACGATGTTTCAGGCTATGAGTTTCTTGGACTATGGTGTCACGGCCAACACACTTCGTCGGTGGCGGCAGCGCACATTTGAGGAGCATCTTCAAAACTGGGATGAGTGGGATAAATCTAAACATATCAATTCTCCCATTTTTATCGACTCGGGTGGCTACCGCCTGATGAATTCGGATACGTTCGGTGAAGCGCCTACAGAGGGTGGTGCTGAGAATGAATGGGGAATTTATACCAATCCGGATAGTGTCCTGAAATTGCAAGTAGATTTTGGCGGGGACATTTTTGCGACATTAGACTACCCTATTCCCCCAGATCTTAAAGAAGATGAGCAAGATGAGCGGATGGAACGCAGCATTGAGAGCGCTGTTCGTTGTTTAAAACTAATAGATGACCCTGACAAGATCGAAATTCTGGAAGATGGGGATGAGAAAACCGTTGAGCGCTTGAAAAATAGAAAAGCAGCTGACGAAGAACCAGCCGTCTTTGTCGCGATCCATGGCCACGATCATGAGACGATTCATTGGTATGTTTCTGAGTTCTTAGAACGAGCAAAAGAAGAGGGAGTAAGTGACCAGTTCCACGGCTTTGCTATCGGCTCGTTGGTTCCGCTACGTTCGAAGATTGATGTTCTAGTCGATATCGTCCAGGGTGCCACCGAAGCGATCGGAGACCGAGACGATATCGCACTTCACGTATTCGGTATTGGAGGCAAGCAGGCATCCCTATTGTCATTACTTGGGGTTGACACATTTGATTGCTCCAGCCATATGCAATCTGCTCGCTTCAAAAAATACCTCGTACCGGAAACGTGGGACAACGTAAAACTCAAAGATATTGACAACTATCTGACTAGTGGTGGATGGCCCTGTAACGTACCAGAATGCCCGTTGTGTAGTAATTCGACAGAATTGATCCCAGATGAGTTCATGAGTTATGTCGATTCTGAGGATGGGATATCTCCTCAGAAATTTAAGGAACTGATATACAGAGAAGCGACGTATGGTCAAGATGGGTTCACAAAGGGATGGCTGTACGGCTTGCTTGCCCGTCACAACTTTTCGGTATATAATCGAGAGATGCAGCGTGTGCGGAACGCAATTGATGAGAATTGGTTGCTCGACTATGTCATTCAGTGGGCTCGCAAAGACGATCAAATTGAGCGTGGACTAAAGCGAGCTCAACTTAGGAATCCAGAACTTGAAGCAGAGCTGAAATCACGCGAGGCATATGACCTACTTTTAGGCTCTGAAATTGCAACCGACCAAGTGAAACTCTCTGAGTTCGGTGCCGATTTCCCTGAGGTGGAATCTAACCGGATCTCGCTGAAACATACTCCACGAGATTTCAATATTGCGAACAAGGACTACGATCCACATCGTGACGATAGTTCTAATAAAGACATTCTACTGATTATTCCATGTAGCCAGCGAAAGCCCTACTCTGAATCTCGTACACACAAAGCTGTGCTCAACAGACTGGAGCCAGTGAGAGATCGAATCCATAAAGTTACAATCTCTGGTATGTATGGCCCAGTTCCAGAGACAGAGGAAACAGCAGACGCTGTGCTGGAATACGAATATGTTCTGGCCAAACAAGATACAGAACAAATTGAACTCGTGACAGAACGCCTGGTTGATTACCTGCGAACTCACGGTGATTCATTCGACACCATTGTCAGCTATGCTGTGAGTAAGCAGTACCGGCAAGTCATCGAGAAAGCGTTCAGTGAATACGGACGAGGAAGTGTATTCCCAACGGATCCTGAAATGTTAGGATTCAAACAGCATTACAAGCGAGAGAATATACGTGAGTTACAAGAATTCCTAAGCGTTCCTGAGCAAGAATTGATTTAATTTAGACTTTGATCTACCTACGACTCAAGTAGTACTGTCGGAAGAATTAAGACATCTTGGTCTGACTTTCCGTTATGTCGACTCTGCTGGTTCAGTCCTGCTCTAAATCAAAGAATTCACCAGGGAGAGCGGTTCCTGCGATGGAATTGTATTCTGGATATTACTACAAAATTATCAAAAAAGCGAGAAGAGAAGGGGATCTTAGATCGGATATTGACATCTGTATCCTCTCCGCAAAATATGGACTAATTGATGCAAACGCAGAGATTACAGAGTACGATCAGAAGATGAATCGGGTGCAGGCTCTCGATTTGCAGGAGGATGTCGAAACAACCCTAATCAAGAAATTGAAAGAGAATAATTATAAAAAAGTCGTCATTAATGCAGGTGAAGATTATCGAGTTGCACTTAAAAGATTCATTCAGAATTCTGATATTGAAGTCGAGGTATTACACGGTCAGCTCGGAGAACGTGGAAGCGTTCTGAAAAAGATGATTCGTGAATCACAGAACACATAACAAATGCCAGATTTAACTCAACGCAGCAAGTATGCTGACTTTTCCATAACGTCGACTGCTGGAGAAGCACGCACTGGAGAGTTAGTAGTAGGTGAGAAAAAATTTGAAACACCCATGCTCTTCCCTGTCATCAATTTCTATGGTGGTGGGAGAAAAGGGAGCCTATTTGGAGGAAGCACCCACAGAACAGTAAAAGAGCTTATTAATGGGGATGACTGCGTCGGCGGCGTTTCTTGCAGCGAATATTTCCCGGGCTCTATGCTTTCAGTTGGGTCGCTAACTGACTATGGAATCAGCGAATCTTTACTGAAGACGTATCTGGAGAAACCAATTAGCGAAAGACCGGAATTCTCTGGATTTGAGGGATTGTTATTCGTCGACTCTGGTGGGTTCAAAAATCTCTCACAAGGCGGTTTAGACGGCTCTGATTTTCAGATGGAACTCAACCAACACCGCGTGTTCGACATGCAACGTCAGCTTGGTGGTGACATCCTCGTCAACCTCGACCTCCCGATTACCGAGGATGACACGTATGAAGAACGCATCGAGAAAGCAAAAACAACAGCAGAAAATGCAGTTGAATTTGCTCGGCACACTCAATCATACCCATGTGCTGCGTATCTTTCTGTCCATGGCTATGATTATTCGATGATCGATACCTTCTTTGAGCAAGTCGAATCCGTGTTTGGTTCTCTCGATTTGACTGAGATATTTGATGGAATTGCCTTGGGAAGCCTTGTACCAAAAAAGGACAACAAGTCTACTCTCATCGAAGCGATTTCTGGTTGTAAGCAGGTGATGGCTGAACGAGGCTTTGAGAATCATCCATTACACGTGCTAGGGATCTCCGGGAAATCGATGCCACTGTTAGTTGGGCTGGGCGTAGATAGCTTTGATTCGTCATCCTACATTCAAGCCGCGATCAATGGAAAATACTACACGTCTTTCTTGGAGACTGAACGCGTTGATGACGTTGATTTGACTAAGTGCGACTGCCCAGTCTGCTCTTCACCCCTTCTTCGGGAACGGATGAAAGGGAACGCCGAGTATCGAAAGGACCAGATGGGCCCTGTTGCTGTCCATAATATGATTATCCAGCAAAAGGAGTTGTCGAGAATGCGCAAACTGATTCAGAGCGGTCCGGAAGCCTTCGTGGATTATCTTGGAAACGAACTCGGACGTCACCGGTCAGTCGGACGATATGCCCACGATGTTGTTAACAAATCATTCGGAGGATACGATGGAATATAAACCAAAAGTCAACGAAATCAACGAATTCCTGGAAATTGCAAGCGACTTTGAGGATCCGTTAGAACTAATCAGAGAGTCACTATCCAACTCTTACGATGCCGGTGCAACTGATGTGTTAATCCGGATTCGAACTGGAGCAACTGGATCTGACATTACTATCGAAGATGATGGCGAAGGCATGAGTCAGCGAGACTTGGAGTCTTTCTTCGACTTAGGTAACTCCAGAAAGACAGATGGGATCGGGTACAAAGGCCACGGGACCAAAATATTCTACAAAAGCGATGGAATTAAAGTAAATACTAGCAAGAACAAAAAAACGCTTCATGCGGAGATGGAGCAACCTTGGGAGAAGCTCAATAACCGTGAGTTACCAACCTATTCGGTCACTGAACACGATGCCCCAGCGGAGCGGTCTGGAACACAAATAAAGATTCAAGGGTTCAAGTCTGGGGAAGGGTTTAGCCCTGAATCACTCACCTACAACAAAATCCACAACTATCTGAAGTGGAAGACGATTGCGGGCTCAACTGGTCACTTCTTCGAAGACGATTCACGAGAAATGAACATCACCGTCGATCTCGATTCTGGGATCGATGACACAATGGATGAGCTTCAAACGACGAATCACTTTGAGTTCCCCCGTGAGCAATTGCGCCCTGGCACAGGTGACTTCCCAGAGGAGCGAATGTGCAAGCACTATGGCCCAATAGAGCTCGAAGTTCCCTTCGATGGTGGTCATACTACATTAGAGATCGTCGGAATGGTTGGCGGGAAGGCGGCTCGAAATGAGTTGCCAACATACGGTCGACACTCAACGCAGTTCGGTATCTGGCTTGCAAAAGATCATATCAAAATTGAGCGGCTCAACGAAGCGATCTCTCACGATAACGAATTCATTCATTTCTTATTCGTTGCAAATTGCCAAGATATCGAACTCTCAGCGAACCGAGGGAAGATTCGAAATAAGGCGAGCAAAGTTTACCAGACAATAGAAGAAGAGCTCAACCATTACCTCTCAAAAGTTGCTCGCGACCCATGGTTCAAGGAGTATCTGGAAATTCGAAAGCGAGCCAGCATTTCTCGACAGGCGCAGACGCATTCAGAATCGGTTTCTCAGAGAAAGGAACGGATTCACTCTCGTAATTCATTTGAGCCCACAAACGTGGCTGAGGTCCTTTTAGGACTCCAGCATTCGAACCGCTTTGAATCAAACAACACGGTTACGATCGAAGACTACCAGCCAGCAGAAGAGGTTGAGGCAATCGTTCGTATTGGAGATGACCTCTTGGGTTCCTCACTGCAACAAGCGGTCGTGGATTTCTTCGACTCTGGAACTCCCCTGGGCTCTACTGAACAAATCATCGCATGGGAACTCGGGGACCTTGATAAGTTGCGTGAGATTGAACGAAAAGGTTACTTAGACGCTGAAATTGAATGTGACTTCGACAAGCCTGAAGTTCGATATATGCGCAACGGAAAAACCGAGCACATCGATATCCTGCTCGTTAAACCTCGGTTCCACAGAACAGATCAATTGGCCCAGACACTGGCTGAATGACGCTATAATCGCTTAACCCACGGATTATTTTCAGGCTCAAACTCACTCTTTTTCCCCGAATAGGAAGCTGTACTATCATCTAGGATACCTAAGTGGACCAATTGGCGAGTGAAATTAAATAAGATATTTGACCGAACTAAAGATCTCCACGTGTCTGTATTGTATATCTCTTCTCTCTGATCGTTTCTCAATAATTCCCTCGCAGTCTCCGTATTGGTCACAAATAGGTTCAGAAATACGTTCGGATACTGTTCGACTACTGTTCGAAGAAGTTCAGTGAAGACGAATTCACGGTTCTGCTGATTCACAGCCTCTACAAATTGTCTGAAATCTGGGTGCCGCTGATATGCGGTTCGCAGTAGTACTGCTAAGGAAGGAATTTCGTCGATTAAAGGACTATAGTTGATGTCCTGCTTTTTTGATGCTAGGTCGTCCAGCGTTTCAATCCCTTCGCCACGGAGAGTACTCTTTGCAAGTTTTCCATGCTCTGAAAGAGAGAAGGTACTTTCTCCATCTTTGGAAAGGAACCCACACAAGCTCGCTCCCTTGATAGTATATTTCGCAGTGGACTGGGCAACACCATATTTTTGAATAATTTCGGATTCAAGTTTGGACCGGCTTGTTAATTCAGAGATTGCCAGTACCGGTGCATATGCATTCAATGGCTGTGTCAAATACAGAGTTGAGACAACAGAGCTACTCCCAGGATGAGAGAATTGATACTTGACCCGCGACTGAACGTCAGATACCTGAGCCGCGTCTATCTCAGTAGCTGGCTCGTTCCATGAAACTGCCCCTGTGCTCGTTGTCGAGATTGTCCCTGCGCCATGGCTCAGCAGCACGTCCTCTACTCTTTTTAGATCACTGTGAGGAGCGGCGAGATAGCTCAAATGGGACCCACGTTGGTACGTTAGAGTTTGGCCGACTCCTTTGAGGAGGTCCTTGCTTCCCTTAACCTCTATTGCAAATACTTGACCTCGACCAGTTTGCCCAATGATATCTGGGTACCGGCCATCAATCGTTATTGAGTGCGGATTCGCCCGTTTCAGAACGTTACTGTATGTGTTGTAGTGGCTGCCTGGAACATGCACAAGGAAATCCCAACCACGAGTAGAAAGTTCGTCTACAACCGTTTCAAAAACATCCGATTCCTCCATAGATACTACAGTTAATTTTCAGTGTAAAATAGGTGATCCCATAACCACAGTCGGCAAGTGATGAAGGAACTTGTGAGCGAAGAAGGAACCGAAAAGCGTCGTGAGGGTGACGTCAACGGCCTCTACCCATCGGGGCAACCACGTGGTTTTCAACTTTCTTATCCAAAGAAACAGAACTTCAGATGTTGTCGAGAAATCCCCTCCGTTGTTCCATCTTATCGCGCTCTCCTCGCTGATCGTAATGCTTCTCAATCACGTCTGGACTCACATTCGCCCGGTCGCTGACCACGCGCTCTGGTACATCTTCGGACAGCCAGTACGTAATCGCGCCGCGCCGCACGTGTGGTGAGCGGCTTGATGGACACCGAGACACTGAATTACGATTCGTCGCCTCACACGTCTCGACGTCTCTGTCGTGCGGACATCCATCGGTGTAGAAGCACGGACGGGTCACCTCGTAGATGATGTGTTGAATGGTACTGTGGTGGAGTCGCCCTTGCTTCGATGCCAGCAGTGGCTCTCGTCCGGCATCGTCGGTTACGTCGGGACGCTGGTCGGCCAGCCAGTCATCCAGCAACTCACACATCTCGTCCGAAAGCGCGACGTAACGCTCCCCTGACTCCTGGTTGTTCAGGGGAATTCCCGTGTCCTTCCGGTGGACAGTCTGGATGTACTGCTCCTCCGAGTCGTAGTCGTGAACGTCGAGTGCGTACATCGCCCCGCGGCGCATCGCTGTCCGCCACGCAAGTGTCAGGATGACGTGCCGGACCGAGGCGTATCGGTACATCTCAAGATACGTGAGTACTTGCTCGGCTCGCTCGGCGTCGAGCATCTCGGTTCGCACGGCGTCGCTCGCCGAGAGGATTGGCAGTTGGACCTTCGTGTGGAGGTCGGGGTCGACTGCATCGATGGATTCGAGGAACTTGATAAACACGCGGATGGTGACCATCTGGGTCTTCTCGGAGACTTTGGACAGATCTCCGTCGTTTCTCCGCCAGATGCGGTACTCGTAGAGCGTCCGTCCGGTGAGATTGTTCAGGTTCTCGATGTTCTGGTCGTGACACCATCCAACGAAGTACCGAAGTCGGGAGCGGTGTGACTGCAGGGTCTGGACGGCGACTTCGTTCCGGCGATGGTCGAGATACAGTTCGAGTGCGCGCTCGGGTGCGATTGGTTCGAGTGTCATAGTCGCATCGTGTCGATGCGAATCTCACGACTGGGCAGACCGCAGCTAGCCGGACCCAATTTTGACGGGAGATGTTGTTTTTCGTTCGTGGGTCGAACTTTCTCCCGTCGGGTCCGTTCGATTTTGTGGCGATTCGGAATCACTCGACAGCGCCTCCCCCTTATAAATTCTCTCAGAATTCTGAGGGGAGAGTCCGCCACGCAGCATACCGCCTGCGTTTCGCGGGCCTGCTGGCCATCGGTTTGCAGAGAGTATGAGGCGTCAAAGCTTCATCTCTATTTTGACCCACTCCAGCACAGGTTGTCCGGCCACAACACCCGTGAACCACCCCCCAGTATTTCCAGTTGCTTGACGTCTGTTGCGGTATGGCAGAAAAGTCAACTGAACAACTCGAATACGAATGTGCGGGTCTGCTCAAAGAATTTGGCTTTACTGAGTACGAAGCGTACACGTTTGTCTACCTGCTCCGGCTTGGACAGGGGACGGCAAAGGACATCGCAGCGGTGGATAGTGTGCCCCGCACCCGCGTCTACGATGCGGTTGATGTCCTCCACGAGGCCGGACTGGTCGATATCCAGTACACAACACCCCGGAAATTCACGGCCGTGTCACGGGAAACGGCACTCCGCAAACTCGAACTCCAGCGCGAGAACACCATCTCGGAGTTGAGCGAGCTGTTCGACCAACTCACACCTGCTGACCACCGTTCCGAAGAGTTTGGCGTCTGGACGGTCTCGGGTCACGACGCAGTCGCCAGTCGCATCTTTGAGTTCATCGACAACGCCGAAGACGAACTCGTCTACATGACCGTCGATTCATTACTCACTGACAAGCACATAGACCAGCTCCGTGCCGCAGAAGCCCGAGGCGTTGACATCTATCTCGCTGGCATCTCAGAACCCGTCCAAGCCCGTCTCCAAGACGAGATTCCCACAGCGGAACTCTTCGAGACGCTGTGGGCGTGGGCCGAGATGGGTGCGGGAAGCCTCCTCTTTACGGATAAACAAACCGCACTCGTGAGTGTCCTCGTCGATGGCGATTCCACGGCCGAACCCGACGAAACGGCGATTTGGGGAACGGGTGCGCGAAACAGCCTCGTCGTGGTCCTGCGCGCCATCTTCACGTGGCGACTTGGAGACGAGCTGCGCCCCTCCGGTGAGGGATAAGAATCGCTCTTGGGTGAGGCACTTGAAGCAATCCAGTCGGTCGAAGACGGTCATGCTCGCGGCAAAGGCGTCATCACTGTTTAGGTGAGAGAAAGTTGGAAAATCAGCCGTGGTGATGGTGGTTCATTTAACTTCGCGTGAACTCAGCACGGTTTATTCAAGAAGAGCTTTCCTGAGTTTGAGATTCAATCTATGTTTAACGGAGAGTGACAAATTCACGCAATCTTTTTCTAATTAGAAATTGTCATTTTGTTTGTTGTGCCCTTCTCACCATTTACGCCTATAAAAATCATCCAAACAGAAATTCACAATTGGATGACGCCAAGAGACGAAGAAGACAGGCTCCATTCTCAACTCCGAGGTGGACAGTACGAGTTTGTTATTGAAAATAATGGTGTGTCTCAGGAAGTATCACTTTCTATCGAAAATATTGGCTGGCACACTAAGGATACAGTAAAGATTGAACTCCGGGTTCGGAACTATGGATGTCCAACGTCGATAAAAGAGTGGAAGGAGGACCTCATCTATCTATATATAACAACATATCTTCGTGGGAAGGACAGTGCCAAAGAATTGGCCACGCCTCTTCTTTCGAACATAGAAATAGGAGGGTTCAGCAATCAAGATATTCGAATTAGTATGTTTGTGTATACTACTTTCCCATCTGGAATTTGGGATGCCGTTGGACGAATTGCTAACTTGATTTCTCTGTACCATAGCGACCACTTCCAATATCTAAAACAAATATATCAAGAGAAGGGTGACCAGTACCAAGAAACAAGCGAAGTAATTGATTTGCAGGATGGTGCAGAACTGGCTCAACATTCAGAAAACCAAACTTATATTCAGGCTTTTGGATATCTCACCGATTATTTTGAATACAAGTTAAATGATGGAACTGCTGACAAAAATCTATGATAGTATCTTTAGGCTCTCTGCTAACTACACCCCAGTCCCAGTCGGCGCGTCGGGCAACTCGTGCGCCGTCGCGTCCAGCCCCAACTCCTCAAGCGCGGCTTTCATGTGCCGGTCTTCGGCAAAGTCAGAGCCGTCGGCTTCTCGAAGCGCTTGCGTCTTCGCCAGCACCTCACCGCGGCGGTCGTCGGGGATGTCGTACTTGTCGGTCGAGAGTTCGATGACGAGGCCGTTGTTGTCGTGGGTGTAGAGCGAGAAGAAGATGCCACGGTCGAAGATGTTGTAGTTCCGGCCGTCATCCTCGATGGCGTCTATCATCTCTTCGAAGCGGTCGGGCGCGATGCGGAAACAGAGGTGGTGGACGGAGCCAACCGCCCCGCGCTGGCCGTAGGGGTTCGACTCGCGGTCGTCGCTCACGAAGAACGTGATGATGCGGCCGTCGCCGGTGTCGAAAAACAGGTGCGTCTGGGAGGGGTCGTCCAGATTCGGCTGGCGGAGCACGAGCGGCATGCCGAGCAGGTCACGGTAGAACGCAACCGTGTCTTCCTCGTTGCTCCCCCAGATGGTCATGTGGTCGGTGCCGGTGGTGTGAATCGGGCTGTCGGGCAGGTCGTCAGTGACGGGTATCTCGTTGTGCATGGTGTTGGTTGAATCGGGTTCTCGGACTCAGTCGACAAACGGGCCGCGCTGGTGGATGGGTTCGCCGTGTGGCTGTCCAGAAATGGCCGCGACGCGAAGGTCGTCGTCGCTCGAAAACGTCGTTGTACCGCCGTTTTGGACAACATAGTCGCCTTCTGCGAATGCGTGGCCGTCCGCGCTTCCGGTTCCGGAAATGGCGTAGCACACGCCGTGCCAGCCGTCGGGGACGCGCCACTCCCACTCGTCGGAAATGTTCACATCACGACACTCGACGTCGGTTTCGAGGGTAATCGGTGACCCCTCGCCAACGACGGTTGTGACGGTCGCACCGTCCACTTGCTCGACTGGTAACTCGGCGGCCGTCGCGTCCTGATAGGAGGGGTCGATTCCCTTCTTTTCACGCGGGAGGTTCACCCAGAGTTGCAGGCCGTTGCACGCCGCACCGTCTGCGGGAAGCTCCGAGTGCTGGATGCCACTCCCGGTCGTAATTCGCATCACGTCGCCGTCGCGAGCGGTGTGGGACTCGCCGAGCGAGTCGTCGTGGCGCATCCCGCCCGCGAGCATGTAGGAGACGATTTCGAACCCGCGGTGTGGATGGGTGGTGAAGCCCTGCGTCGGGTCGATGTAAAACCGCTCGAACACGACGAATGGGTCGAGATGAGTGAGCCGCGGCGTTGGCATCACACGGTTGCCGCGCATCCCGCCCGGATGCGTGATATCCGTCGCCTGTTCAGGCGTGGGTTGTGGCGCGGGTGAGTCGTTCGAGGTCATGGCCTATCCTCGTGTCGTGGTGACACGTTTCGTCTAAATGTACACGAGACAGGCTAATAAGGCCGGTAGTAACACCGAAGTCAGTAGGTGTCGTTGCCGTCAGGGCCGACGCGAATTGGGTCGTCGCCAGCGTGTTCGAGGACGACGTCGTGGCGCGCGTGACGGACGTGGGTTTCGGCCCATCGCCGCGCCGGGCCTTCTGACAGGAACTGTTCGCCGTCGGGACACTGGCGGCAATCAGCTATCCACGGCGTCACCGCGTCGGGGAAGTGGCCGGTGTGGCGCATGTGGTCTAAGGCGAACTGTTCGAACGATTGGTTTCCCACCCCAAGATTATCGAGTTCGTACGAAAGGCTCCACTCACGGTCACACCGCGAGCAGGTAATCGTTGGCGTGTCGTCTACAGGCTCGGTCACGACTCGAGATACGCGGTGCGCCCACTTCTAAGTGAACTTCTTCCTACTCGATGGCGCGTTTTGCACCGTCCGAGTCCCCATCCCCACCACCACGAATCTGTTCGTCCCACTCCTCGAACATGCCGTAGTCGGTCATCGCTTCCATCCCCGCGAGCGCCGCAGAGAGTTTGATGCCGACGAGCGGCACGTCGGCTACCGAGAGCACGAGGTCTGCTTGCACGACGGCTCCCTCGCGGAGAATCACGTCGACAAAATCCACGATTGCGTCCTCCTCTCCGTTGCTCGGTTTCATTCGAGAACGCCCTCTGAGACGTGGGTGTACGGCGGCCACGGTCCAGTGTACCTGACTTCAACGCCCTCCTTGGCGGCCACGTCGTCCAGTTCGTCGCCGATTGCATCTGCCCCCTGCTCGGTTGCGAGCGCGGAGATTCGCGCGACAACCTCACCGTCGTCCGAACGCTCACTCAGTTGCACCGACTGTTCACCGAGCGACTCGATGGCTTTCGCGTGGGGCTGCACCCGCGATTCGAGTGCGTCCTGCTCGGCCGCCTTTCGCTCGCGGGCGAGTTCGGAAAGCCGTTGTTCGTACTGCTTTTCGACGAGAAATTGCTTTCCAGGCGGGGCGTCTTCGAGGGTCGTTTTGAGTTCCCTGAGTCGGTCGTCTCCTGCACTTTCAGCCGGGCGGTCGTCGGTCCAAATGACTTCGATGCGATACTCCCAGTGACCCGTAAGGCGGTCGAGTTGGGTCGCAATCGAGTCGCGCGACTCTCGAAGCCACGCCCGCACTGCATCGTCACCGCCCTCGAACACGGTGTTGAAGCGAAACGGGAGCGGCGTCCCGAACGCCTCGCCTACCTCGTCTACGATGGCGAGATGGTCAACGAGTAATCGCTGGATGTCCGTCCCGTCGGCTGACTCGAACGCGGCGTCCTGTGGCTGGACGAGCGCCCCAAGGTTCCGGTCGCACACGAGATACGCGTCGGTTCCATCGAGCCCAATCGTCTGATAGCTGTCGGGGCCGTCTGCGAGCGAGACGGCACAGAACACGTACCGTCGCCCGTCGCTCATCTCGTCCCTCCAAGCCCAGCGGCGTCGTCCGGCAGTTCGAGGGCGTTCTCGATGAGGCCATTCAGGTCGCCGCGCAGGCGCGTCACGTCGTCTTCGATTCCCTCGTCGCGCTTGAACCGCTCGAGTTCGGCTTCGAGCGTGGCAAGCCGCTGCCCGAGTCGTTCTATTTCCGTCTCAGAGAGCGTTTCAGACTCCATCCGGCGGATGGCTTCGCGCTCCATCACTTCGAGCAACACGTCCGCGATGGCGGCGACGAGCGTGACGAGGCCGTTGTCCGCACCGTCTACCTCAATCGTCGTCATCGGTGTCTCCTTTGACGGTCATCGCGCTCGTGTCGATTGGCTCGGTGTCGAGCGCGGGCCTCCCGGAGGCTTCCGCTACCCGCTCCATGTCCGTCCCGCTCGGAAATTCGAGACCGTACTGGGCGGCCGTCTCAAAAGAGGCGATGGCTGCCCGGATGCGGATGTCGAGCAGTTCCGTGTCACCGACCGACACCGCGATGTCGGCGTTGATGACGACGCCCTTGTCGAGCAGCATCTCGACCATGTCCGCGAGGTTGCCTTGCTGGCGAGAGGGGCGGGCGCTATCCATCGCCTTCCTCTTCGAATCGACTCCCGTAGATGCGCGGTCGGTTCGGCGCAGTCGAGTACTTGGTTTCTTCCGGAACCGTCGAACCGCGAAGCCCCAGCACCGACCCGGAGTTCCGAGACGGGACCGTCGAAACGGCGGTTGGACTCCGCGACGACGGCTGGCGCGAATCCGGCGTCGTCCGCTCCACGTTCGTGTCGTGGAGTGCTTTCAGCCGTGCTCTCGCCTTCAGCAACTCCTCGCGGAACTCGTCTACGGCCTTGCTCGCTTTCTTCTGGACGGCGAGTTGGCTGAACTGGTCTAGGTCGTCCGGTTCGTCTACGGCTTCGTCGCTCACGTCGGGCGGCTCTACGTCCCGCTCGTCCTCTCCTTTGAGCGCCGCGACCATCCGGCGGGCGTGTCGCCACGCACCACGCACGTCCATCGCGTTTCTCGCCGCGTCCGCATCGACTGCTTCCGGCACGTCATCAACGTCGAGCACGTCCGCCACGTCGCGTTCGGTAATCACGTCGTTCAAATCGGCATCGTCGAGGGCGTCCGGTACCTCGGAAATGTTGATGGCCTGTGCCAGTTGCGTCACGTTGATTTCGTCGGCCATTGACGTCGCTTCGTCTCCTGCCTCGCGGAGGCGTTCTACCTCCGCTGGCGTGTGGTCTGAAACCGTGTCGGTGACCGTCTCTGCGACGTCTTCTGCGGTCTCTCTTGCCGTGTCGAGCGTGTCGCCAATATCTGGGTCCATTATCGTTTCACCTCCACCCGCCCGCCGAGGCGTTCGTGGGCGCGTTTTGCACGCTCAAGTTCGGCTTCGAGTGCGTCTTTTCGTGCCTCGTACTCCGCCTGCTGTAGGTCGCCAAGTTCGTAGAGCAATCGCGCTTCTTTGAGTTGGTCGCGGATGGCGTCAGTGTCGTACAACTCGGTGAGTGCGACCGTGTGGATAGCATTGAGGATGGAGACCAACGGGCGAAACAGCAGGTCATCGACCAGCAACATTGCTCCGTTCCCCACTGATTTCGATGTCCACGAAGTTGTACGGTGCCCACGGACCCGTGTACTGCACCCGGAAGTCGGGGTACTCGGCTTCGATTTCTTCGACCACGGTATCGAAGGCATCGCGGTTCTCGATGGCGACGAGATACGACTTGTTCAACACCAAGAGGTCACTGAAGTAGTCGCCGTCTGCGGCCTGTTCTGCCACGTCATCGAGGCGGGCCACAACGTCCTTGTGGATGACCTCGGTGTCCATCTCCGCGTCCGGTTTTGCGACGAGTTTCACGCCGAGTTCTACCTTCCCTTCGGTGTCGCGCAGCGCCTTGGTGAACGCTCTACGCCCGCCACGGAGGATGTTCTTCACGCCACGGGCAGAGTCGAACACCATTCCAAACCGCATCGGAACGACGGTCGTGCCACCATCTAACTGCATCACGGCCTGCAAAACGTCGTCGTGTGCGCGTGCGTTCTCGTCAGTTTCCTCCGGCTGTTCGGTGTCGATATCGGAGACGACCGCAGAGAACGGTGGATAGTCAATCGTCTTGATTTCTGTTGCCCCCTCGACCCCCGTCACGGTGACGTCGAGTGTCGTTTCGTTCAGGACGCCGTACACGTAGTAGCTGTTCGTCATCGCCTCTGTGCCCACCTCTGGTCGCTCTGGCGGTTCATTCTCTCGTACCCATTCACCACACCACCTTCTAATAGTGACGGCCAAACAGTTTGGAAAAATTAAGCGTCGGCATCAACGAATAAAGCCCTGCATGAGAGACGTACACAGGCAATGGCAGGTTCCCAACCAGACACCTCCAGTCTCGCAGACGTACTCGATCGCATCCTCGACAAAGGCGTCGTCATCGACGTGTTCGCACGCCTGTCGGTCGTCGGGATCGAACTGCTCACGGTGGAAGCGCGCGTCGTCGCCGCCTCGGTCGACACGTTCCTCAAGTACGCCACCGAGATGAGCAGGCTAGAGCAAGTAACGCAATCAGGGGACTTAGAGGACATCCGAGAGTTCGAACTCTCGGCAACGAACTAAATGAGCGCTGACGCACAGTGTCACGCGCTCACCGAGGATGGTGCGCGGTGTGACCGTGAAGCGACCGATGGGTCGTTTTGCTACCAGCACGACGAAGACGACCCGACGGTAGACGAGGAAACGGACGACTCGCCTGCCGCGCCGTCGCTCGATGGCGATGAGCTGTCCATCCTCGACGTTCGCACGCGGGTCGCGGAGACGGCGACCGACCTCATCGGCCACGAGCTAGACGGCGTCTCCGAGGTGATGGCCACCAGCGACGGCGGCTGGCGTGCGGTCGTCGAAGTCGTGGAACGCCACTCGGTTCCGGACACACAGGACATCCTCGGCCAGTACGAACTTCTGCTCACCGAGCGCGGTGAGATAGAAGGCTACAGCCGACTCGGCCGGTTTCGTCGGTCTGACACCGCCGTCCAGAGCTGAATCGCCTTCAATCGCTTTTCGTCACACCGGAGTTCTGAGCGCCCAGCTATCGGTTTCCGGGTCGAGTCGGTGGGGTTCTTTCCCCCGCTCTGCCAGCAGGCCAACGTGATAGAGCATCGCCTTCAACTGGAACACGGTCGGTGAGTGGTACACGTTTCCGTCCGTGAGTGCCTCCACCACTAACTCGCCGTCCTCGTTGAGCACGCCAGCCCGTGCGGACGCAGTTCCGCGAATGAACAACTCAACCGTGAACGTCGGATGCTGTTCGTGGAGTGCGGTCACGAGTTCAACCAGTGTTGGCTCGGGGTTGTCCCACTCGTGGAGTTGCTGGAGTTCCGTTACGAGTAGTTGGGTTGCCGGATACGCAAACACGACACGCCGGGCGAGTTGTCCCCAGCGTGGGGCTTCGGCGTAAAAGCGCGACCGAGTCCCTTTCCAGTGTTCAAAGGTTTCGAGGGCGGCTTCCACGCCACCACAGGCGTCCTGTGCAAACCGCACCACTTCGTGACCGAGTGGTGCCAGGGTTTCACGCCCGAGTTTGTCGTCTACGAGGCCAAGAAACGCGGCTCCCTGCCGGGCGCTGTTCGTCTCACGAACGACGTACCGCGAGAGTGTTTGTTCAACCTCGTTTTGGGTCGCTCCGAGCGCGAACGCGAGGGCATAGCCGAGGTAGTTTTTCGGATGATTCAACCCAAACGACTTGTCGGCGACGCCCTGTGCGCTTGCCTGAAATCGGATTGCGTCCGTCGCTTCGGACGAGCGGTGACCAACGAGTCGCGGGACGATAGTTGGCTCGACCGCGCCATCAGGGGAGACGCCGAGGATGCCGACGTTTAACTCACGTGCAAGTGTCGCATCCGTCTGCGTGATGGCGTCTGCGGGTGCGGCCAGATACGCCGCATTTGCTTCACCGAGGCGGTTGTACGCTTGGACGATACCGCGCTCTGTGTCCACCAATCCGTTGCTCGTGTGGCCTTTTGCTTCGATGGCGATGAGCGGCGGGTCGTCACCGAACCGTTCGACGGCGAGCAGTTCGGGTTCGAGCTTTCTGACGCCGACCAAGTCTGGAAACCCACTGCCAATTTTGACGCGGTTGAACGGCGCGAGTTCTTCGATGACGTCTGCCCGAATGCGCTCGTCTGCGAGCCACCTCCCCGTCGAAAATTGTGTGTCCGTGACTGCATACTCCTGTGAGCCTCCAGAATTTGGAAACAGCCGTCGCTTCGTGTGCGCGAGTACGTAGGGTTCAGAGAGCGACTCCGAAGCGCTAGCCATGTCACCGTTTCAGTGACCACTGTTAAGAACCTTGAGCTAGCAGAACGCTCAACCCGACGCCACCCCAACCACCGTCAATGCCCGAGGTTCGCGGCGTCGCCGTCGACACAGAAACGCGCTGTGCCCACTACGACACAGCCCGCGACGTGGTCGCGCTCAAGTTCGCCTGCTGTGAGACGTATTACCCGTGTTTTCAGTGCCACGAGGCCGTCGCTGACCACGAGGCGACCGTCTGGCCACGCGACCGATTTGACGAACCAGCAGTGTTGTGTGGTGTCTGCGACACCGAACTCACGGTCACGGCGTATCTCGACGCCGAGGATGTGTGTCCGGCGTGCGAGGCGGCGTTCAATCCGGGGTGTCGGGCGCACGCAGACCGCTACTTCGAGCAGTGACAGCGCTTGCTGGCGGGGGTAGCTACTTGTTCACACACTCGTTTGTGAAGCCATGAAACTCGGGAGTATGCTGCCAACCCACTGTACCGGCGAGTATCGCGTCCCAGCGGAAACGATCCGCTGGTGGGCACGCGAAGCAACCGACGCGGGCTTCCACGGCCTCTGGGTACTCGACCACCTCGTGAAACCAGAAACGTATCGCACCAGCCTGCTCGACCCGTTGATTGCGCTTTCGCACGCCGCCGCGGTCGCGCCGGAGGCGAACCTCGGCACGTCCATTCTCATTGCACCGCTTCGCCACACTGCGAACATCGCCTCACAAGCCCTCTCGATTCAGCACCTCACGGAGGGGCAGGTCACCCTCGGGCTCGGCGCCGGGTATGTCCCAAAGGAGTTCGAGGTGACGGGCGTTCCTCGCACCGAACGCGGCCCGCGCGTGAGCGAAGCCGTTTCAGTATTGAATCAGCTGTTCGACGGCGAGACCTCCTTTTCTGGGCGCTTTCACGAGTTCGAGAACGTGCGAATCGATCCGGTGCTCGACACCCCACCAAAGCTCCTCGCCGGCGGTTCGTCGATTGTTGACGAAGATGGAAACCGGCGCATCCCCCGCCCAATTCTCGACCGGATTTTGAACTGTGGTGGCTGGCTTGCCCGACCAACGAACCCGGAAAAGCTCGAAGCTGAGTGGGAGCTCATCACAGACTACGCCCGCGAACAGGGCGTCGATCCGGACTCGCTGCGCCGGGTGATGCTCCAGTACATCCACGTCGTGGACACCGACGACCGCGAAGCAGCTCACCGCGAACAGAAAGTTGCCTACGAGGACTTCCTCGACGGCGACAGAAACTTCGACTACGCGAAACAGTACTGCTTGACCGGCACGCCAGCGGATATACAAGCCGACCTCGATGCCGTCGAAGCCATCGGCTTTGATGAAGTGATACTCGGGCAGGTCGTCCACACCCCTGCTGATCTCGAACAGCAACTCGGCTTACTGACCGACACCTTCCTCGACGCCTGAGCCGTCCGCCATGAGGCGTGCGGAGGGTGCTGGCTCCGGTTCCGGGCGCAGGGCGGCGTTCGCTTCTTGTGAGAGTCGGGTAACGACCGCGCGGCCCTCGCGTTCGCGCACCACGATGCCGTCGGCTTCGAGCCGCTGGAGGTGATGCGTGATCGTACTCGGGTCGCGCCCGACAGCCGACGCGAGCGCGGAGACAGAGGCGGGGCCGAGCCGCGAGAGCGCGTCCAAGACGGTCGCCGTCGCCTCGTCGTTGAGCGCCGCGACGAGTTCGTGACCTTCGGTGTGTGCCGAATAGAACCGACGCTTGCCCCGGATTTTCGCGCCCGAAATCAGCTGCTCGTCTTCGAGCACGCGGAGGTGATGGCGCGCCGTCGAAAGCGGCACATCCGCGCGTTCTGCCACCGCCGAGAGGTAGATGCCGGGTGACTCGTTGATGGCCGAAAAGACGGCATCGCGCCCCTCGTGTTCGAGCGGGTCTGAGTCGTCAAAGCGGCTGTAGCGAAACGGCGCAATGATGCGCGTCACGCGCTCGATGCCGGCGTGCAGTCTGGTGGTGACGACGGGGCTGGCCGCCTGATTGGCGACGTGGCCAAAACTCGACCAGTCGATTGCGGGGCCATACCGCACCGCGCCCGCGGTGACGAGCGCGCCGAAACCGAGCGCGATGCCGGGTTCTTCGGCCACTGGCTCCGGTAGCGGGACGGTCGAAATCGGTGGAAGGAGTGCGGTGGCGCTGTCGTTCGACGGAGTTGTCGCGGTAGACTCAGCGGCGCGTTGCTCGTCTCGTCGCTCGCTGCCGGATGCGGAATTGGCCACCGCTGCGGCATCGGCAGATTCGCTCGAACCCGGCTCCGTGGCGGCCGTGGTCTCGCTCGTCTGGGCTTCGTCTGCGTCTGCTTCCTGCGTCTCACTCGGGGTCTGCTCCGTTGTGACCACTGCGTCGGTCGGTTCGGTTGGCTCCGTGGTCACGTCCACTTCGGTCGTGGTTGCGGTTGTTTCGAGCGTCTCGCTAGCCGTGTTCGTCGCGTCAGCGTCAACGCTGTCCGTTGTGCCCGTCGTCTCAGTGGTCGGCGTTGCCGTCAGGTCGGCGGTGTCCGTTGAATCGACTGGGACGGTTACGGTGGTCGTCTCGTTCGTTCCCGTGTCCGTCGAGTCGGTCGAAACCTCGGTGAGGGTGTCTCTTGTCTCGGTTACGTCGTCGGTCGCGTCACCCGTGTCAACGACTTCCGTCGTCGTCGTTCCGTCGTTCACATCTTCGACCACGCTGGTCGCCCCGTCCTCGACGGTCGATTCGACCTCGGCTATCGTTTCGGTCGGTGTGGGCGTCGGCGCAGACACTTCGTCCGTGACCGTGTCCGTCGAAGGAGTCGTCTCAGTGGTCGAACCGGTCGGCTCGAGAGTCGGCGTTTCGGTAGTCGTGGTCGGTGTGAAAGTCAGCGTTTCCGTCTCGGTGTCGAGCGTCGTATTCGTCGTGTTGGTGGCGTCTGTCCCGGTTCCAGAAAGCGGGTCGTCAGGGAGTGCGGTGACGGCCATCGGTGAGAGAAGCAGTGCGGCAGCTACCACAATCGTTCCAAACACCCACACGCTCACACGGTCGTCAGTCGCTGTCATGCTGAGGCATCTCTTCACACACCGTCGATACGCTGGATTCCAGACACATTCGCATATAGGTTTTGGCCCAGCCAGCGCTGCTTCTTGCGAGAAAAAGGAAACTCGATCAGTTCGTATCGACGCCGCCAACGGTGTTACTGTCCGTGCCGGTGAGCGTCACCGTCCGCACCTCGTCGAACGCCGCGGTGGCCTCTGCGGGGCCGAATTCGTAGCTGCCCGTCGAATCCGGCGCTTCGAGGAAGTACGTCCGAGTCACGGGGTCGTCGCCATCTTCGACCGCACCCACGGGCTCCGTGAACTCGACGTAGCGCGTGCCGTCTTCGGTGTACACCTCGGCGTCGTCGCCGCCGACGAGCGTCCAGTCGAACGGAATCGCGTCGCGGACGAACGCCGCGCCGGTCGAACTGTCTACCGTAATCGTCACCTGATTCGTCTGCCCAGCGGTGAACACCGAACCGTCGTCCGCCCGCGAACCGGTGGCTTCGAACACGGTGTCGGTGGCCGTGCCGTCGAGGCTCGTGAGTTCCACGTCTTTGAACTTCGCCGGATGCGGTTTGTTCTGCTCTGCGAGCGTGACCGCGCCGACGGCGTCGACGAATCCTGCGCCGATGTTCGCCGGGTTGTAGCCGCCGCGCACGTCCTTCGCGCTGGCTTCCATGATGAGCAACACGTCGAGTGGGTCTGGATACTCACCGTGGGTCTGGTAGTAGGCGTCCACGACGAGCGTGGCGACCCCGGCAGTGACGGGACAGGACATGCTCGTCCCCGAGATTTTGCCGTACCAGATTTCTGCGTCCTGTTCGTTCGGGTCGCCCGTGCTCGCGTACGCCTGCAACGGGTCGTCCGGCGAGAGCGTGCTCATGACGAGACTGCCGTTCGCGCCGACGCCGTTGCGGTAGATGCCGAACGGGCCCTCGGGTTGCTGACCCTTTGGCGGGGCTTCGCGGGCGGTGAGGTCGATGGTCCACGACGCGGTGAGGTTTGCGTACGGGACGATTTCGAAGTAGTATGTTTCGCCGCCGGTCACGGCTCCCGCGACGTGTTCTGGGTTGTCCAGGCTCGCACCGCTTGCGACGACGGGGCCGTCTTCTGCGCCTTGGTGGAGGTAGATATCGAGGTCTTGGCCCGGCGGCGTCCACGACACGTCGGCTTCGACGTAGCCCGCCTTCTCGGGGGCTGTCCACTCCTGATAGACGGCGTCGCCAACGCCCGCGTCGCTGGAACCGGGGCCGACGGTGCCGGTGAAGGTCGCTTCTGCGAGAACGGGCTGGTCTGCGAGGTTCGCGTCGAAGTAGTCGGTCAGGTTCGACAGTGCGAGTTCGCGGTCGTACTGTGCGCCCTCGCCGCCGCCGTCGTAGTCGGCGAACCGGCCGCGCGACGAAAAGTCAGTGACCGATTTATCGTCTTTCGTCGCGGCGACGCTGAGGACGTGCGGGGCTTTCGAGTAGTTATTGAGCGTGTCCTCGCCGGGGCCGTCGTTGCCCGCCGAGAAGATGGGAAGGATGCCGCGCTGGAACGCTTCCCACGTGGCGACGTTGAGCGCGTCGCTTGGCACGAAGTCGTCGGGACTCGAACTGCCATACGAGTTCGAGACGATTTGCACGTCGGTTTTCCCTTGCTCGACCCGCGAGAGCAGGTGGTCGTAGGCTCCCACTGCTTGGACGATGAGGAGGGTTGCCCCCGCCGAGTAGACGGTGAGTTTCGCGTCGGGAGCCATACCCTTGTACTGGCCGCCGCTCGCGGTGCCGTCGCCCGCAACCGACCCGCTGGTGTGGGTGCCGTGGCCGTTATCGTCGGTGTCTGCGGGGCCCGCATCGACCCACATCGTGCCCGAATCGAGCGGGTCGGTGTAGCGCCAGTTGTGCTGGAGGTTCGTCTGGTGGTCGGGATGGTCGCCGTCGATACCGGAATCGATGACCACCGAGTGGGCGGTTTCGCCCGTGTAAAACAGGTTTTCTTGGACGATGTCAGCGCCCGTCGCCTCCCGCGAATCTTCGTTGTGATAGTCGAGTTGTTCGTTCGCTTGGACGTATCTTACTGCGGGAATCTCTCCGAGCGTCGCAATCTGGTCACCCGTGAGTTTCGTATAGGCAATCGGCAACACCTCGAAGGCGAAGTGGCCTTCCGCGAGGTCGAACTGCGCGAGGAGGTCCACGTTCGCGGGGTCGTCGAAGACGACGAGCACTTCCTGTAACTCCGTACTGGTTGTGTCGAGACCGGTGTCGATGGTTGGTGTCTGTGCAAACCCGCTTCCGGTGAACGGGACGAGTGTGGCCGCGCCCGCCGCGCCCGTGGCTTTGAGTACACTCCGTCTGCTGAAACGCATGACAGTAGGCAACAATTGTCTATTAAATAGTGTTCTGGCCAAACTATCCAAACGTCTGAATTTCGTGCGGAGAAACGTATGTTCGCCCGAATACAACGCTTTCTCCTCAGCGTGCGTATCTCAAACATGGCCTACGAATACAGTTGCCCGGAACCGGACTGTGGCTTCCGAGTCCGGACGGGGAGCGAGTACGAGACGTTCGAGCACGCAGAACTGCACGCAGAAGAAAAGCACCTCGTGTGGCACTCCGGAGAAGTCCTCCGAGAGACCACAACGGTCGTCTGATTATTCGCTGACGATGCTGACCTCGCTGAAGTCAGCGAGATTTCCGTTTGCCGCCCGCGAGACGGCGGCTTCCCCATCCACGAAGCCTGCGCCGATGTTCGCTGGGGTGTAGTCCGCACGGGCCTCGATGGCCGTCGCTTCGAGCGTGTTCAACACGTCGAGCGGGTCCGGGTACGACCCCGTCGCGTCGTAGTAGGCGTCCACGACGAGCGTGGCGACCCCGGCGGTCACCGGACAGGACATGCTCGTCCCGCTGAGCGGGCCGTAGTAGAGGTCGTTGCCCTCGCCGGTCGCGTTGAGCGGGTCGAGCGGCGAGAGCGTGCTCACGACGGCGTTGCCGGGTGCGCCAACGCCGTTGCGGTAGAGGCCGACTGGACCGCTCACGGACTCGCCCGCGCGGTAGGCACTGAGGTTCTTGAAGGCGGTCTGGCGGTCGTAGTTCGTCTCTCCCGAGTACGCGGGGGCGCGGCCCCGCGAGGAAAAGTCGGTGACCGCTTTCTCGTCGGTCGTCGCGGCGACGCTGAGGACGTGGGGAGCTTTCGCGTAGTCGTTTAACGTGTTGGTTGCTGGCCCCGAGTTCCCGGCTGAAAAGACGGGGAGAATCCCTGCTTCGAACGCTTCCCACGTCGCGACGTTGAGCGCGGCGTCCGGGTCGTAGTCGTCCGCGCTCGCACTCCCATACGAATTCGAGACGATTTGAGCGTCCGTGTTTCCGGCGAGGCGTTCTGCGATGAGGTGGTCCATCGCGGAGACGGCGTGGATGATGAGTAACGTGAGTCCTGCGGAGTAGACGGTGAGGTCTGCGTCCGGGGCCATCCCACGGTTCTCGGCGGTGTTCGTCCCGTCGCCCGCAATCGACCCGCTGGTGTGGGTCCCGTGGCCGTTGTCGTCGGTGTCGAGGTTGCCAACGTCCGTCCAGAAGGTGGTCTCGCTCGTCCCGAGCGGGTTGAGGTAGCGATAGTTGTGCTGGAGGGTTACTTGGTGGTCGGGATGCAGGCCAGAAATCCCCGAATCGATGACGGCGGTGTGGACGTTCTCGCCGGTGTAGCCGAGGGCAGAGTTGACAGTTTCGACGCCGGTCACGTCGCGGGCGTCTGCGTTGTGATACTCGAGTTCTGTGTTGGCTTCGACGCGCCGGACGGCGTCCCACGAGGCGACCTCCTCGATTTGCGACCCCGTCAGGCGGGTGTAGCCGATTGGGAGGACGGTGAGTCCGACGAAGCCGTCTTCGAGGCTGAGTCCGGAGAGCAGTGAGATGTCGTCGGTGGTGTCGAAGACGACGAGCACTTCCTGTGGGGCTTCGCTTCCGAGGTCGAGAACGTCGTCAACGAGTGGCAACGACGCGCCCGCGCTCCCGCTTGCGAGCGCCGTGCCGATGCCTGCCGCGCCGATGCCTTTGAGAAACGTCCGTCGTGGCGTGTTCTGACGTGCCATAGCCTCTGCACGAGGATGCCACATTAAAATCTATTGCAGACTACGTTAAATTATCAAAAATATACTGGGACATTGTTCGGCTCAGTCGAGATTTTCACCCTGATACGCCCCCTCGTAGACGCCTTCGTGGTCAGCCTCTGCGAGGACGAGTTGGGCGATGCGGGAACCGTGTTCGATTTCGATGTCGTGGTGGACTTGGAGGAGCCCTTCGCCCTTGCCCTCGTAGCCCGCGTCCCAGACGGCGGTGTTCAGCATACACGAGTTGCGCAGCAGCGACGACCGCGGGTAGATGAACCCGACGTGCTCCTCGGGGATGGAGACGATTTCGGCGTAGCGGACGATGTAGCCGCCCGGCGGCAGGTAGTACGCGCCGTTCGGGTCGGGGTCTTCCGGTGGCACTTCGACTACCTGCTCGCCCGCCATGCGCTGGCGGTCGCCGACCTCCTTGCCGTCCATGCCGATTCGGCCGGGTTCGCGCTGTTCGAACACGGCCTCAAGCGTGAGGTCGATGCCGTTCGGTTGAATTTGTTCGTCGGTGACCGGGGTGACGTTGTCTGCAACGAACTGCCCGCTTCGGAACATACCTATGGAAGTTTGGCCCGAGAGCAAAGGTCTGCCGAAGCACGCACCTCTCACACAGCCGTCATTTTTGAGGATACGCTTATATTCTCCACCGCCATTTCAGTATTTGATTGAACGTTCAAACAAATCGGTTGGACGGTCACTCGGAGACACACTATGGCATCTACAAACTGGACGGCGGCAGACATCCCTGACCTCACCGGCAAGACGGTCATCGTGACCGGCGCGAACAGCGGAATTGGTTACGGCGCGACGAAGCAACTCGCGGCAAACGGCGCACACGTCGTCATGGCGTGTCGGAGCGCAGACCGCGCCGACGCCGCCCGACGCAAGCTTGAAGCCGAAGTTGAAAACGCCTCGCTCGACACGATGGAACTCGACCTCGCAAGCCTCGATTCGGTCGCACAGTTCGCATCCGCGTTCCGCGACCGCTATCACGACCTCCACGTGCTCGTGAACAACGCAGGCGTGATGATCCCGCCGTTCTCGAAGACCGAGGAGGGCTTCGAACTCCAGTTCGGCGTGAACTTCATCGGCCACTTCGCGCTCACCGGTCAGTTGCTCCCGATGCTCCTCGCCACGCCCGAGTCGCGGGTCGTGACGCTGTCGAGCCTCGCCCACCGCCGGGCGAGCATCGACTTCGACAACTTCCGCGGCGAGAAGTCCTACAGTCAGTGGCGCGAATACGGTCAGAGCAAGCTTGCAGACCTCATGTTCGCCCTCGAATTCCAGCGACGGCTCGACGCCCACGGCGCAGCCACCCGCTCGCTCGCCGCCCACCCCGGCTTTACGCGAACGAACCTCCAACGCCACAGTTCGCTCACCGACTTCGGCATTGGCTTCTTCAGCATGGACCAAGACCAAGGCGCGCTTCCCACCCTCTATGCGGCAACCGCACCCGAGGCGCAAGCAGGCGAGTACTACGGCCCGGACGGCTGGTTCGAAATCCGTGGCTACCCGGAACCCGCGAAAATCTCCACTGCCGCCCGCGACGAACAGGTCGCAAGCCGGCTCTGGGAGTACGCAACGGAAGCCACGGGCGTCACGTTCTTCGCCGAAGAAGCGACGGCGGACGAAGAAACCGTGGAGGCCTGACCCATTCTCGAAGTATTGAGGGTCACGCGTGTCGAACTACGTGTGAGAACTCTATGACGCACTCCGGCGCGCGAGCGGACTCTGGCTCCACAAAACACCGAATCATCGCAGCGGCGTTCGACGCGCTTGCGACTCACGGCTACGCAGACCTCTCGATAAAGGCCATCGGCGACGAACTCGGCCAGAGCCCCTCGCTCATCTACTACCACTTCGACGACAAAGACGACCTCCTGTTGGCGTTGCTCGATTTCCACCTCGCCCAGTTCACCGAAGCGTACATCGACAATGCAACTGCAGATCCTGAAACGAATCTACGCGCGTTCGTCGATAAACTCCTCCCAGAGAGCGTTTCAGAAGACAAACGCACCTTCTTGCGCGTTTACTCAGAGCTTCGTGCACAGGCTGCCCAGAGCGAGGCCTACCGCGAGAAGTTCACGGAACTCGACTCCCTGCTCGTCTCGACCGTCTCCACCTTCATCGACGCCGGTATCGAGGCCGGGCAGTTCGACGACGGAGACGTATCCGAGGTGGCAGAACACATCGTTGGCCTGCTCCTTTATGCGATGCAGACGCGCGCGACGACCACGCGCACGGAGGCGATTCCCCCGATTCGCGCCGCGCTCGATTCGGTGCTCGACGGGCTCCGAAGCGAGGCTGAATAGCTGGCTAGTTGCTATGTCACCAAGTGTCTATCAGTTCGCGTGAAAATGGCAATTCTTTCGAGAAAATTGCCGCCGGAAGCGGTGTTTATGATGGTTTTCCATGGCTAATTTCACGGGATTTATAACACTGTAGCCTGCATTTTTAGCTGATATGGGACAGACGCTTACGGAAAAAATTCTTGCTGACCACCTTGTCGAAGGGGAACTTGAGACAGGTGAAGAGATTGGTATCGAAATCGACCAAGTGCTCACACAGGACACGACGGGGACGCTCGTTTGGCTCCAGTTCGAAGCGCTCGAAATCGACGAGGTCCAGACTGAACTCGCCGCCCAGTACTGTGACCACCAGACCTATCAGTTCGACTTTAAGAACTCTGACGACCACCGCTTCCTCCGGTCTGCAGCAGGCACGTTCGGGGCCTACTTCTCCCGTCCCGGCAACGGCATCTGCCACAACGTCCACAAGGAGAACTTCGCCGCACCCGGCAAGACGCTCCTCGGCTCTGACTCCCACACGCCAACGCCCGGTGGCCTCGGCCAGCTCGCCATCGGTGCCGGTGGCCTCGACATCGCCGTCGCCATGGGTGGCGGCCCATACTACGTCGAGATGCCTGAAGTCGTGAACGTTCGCCTCGAAGGCGAACTTCCAGAATGGTCCACCGCGAAGGACGTCATCCTCGAGATGCTCCGTCGTCTCTCCGTCAAAGGCGGCGTCGGCAAAATCTTCGAGTACACCGGTCCCGGTGTCGAGACGCTCACCGTCCCTGAGCGCACGACCATCACCAACATGGGTACGGAACTCGGCGCAACGTCCTCCATCTTCCCAACCGACGAGGCGACGAAGGACTTCCTCTCCCGTGTCGGCCGCGAAGACGAATTCGTCGACCTCCAGCCAGACGAGGACGCAGAGTACGACGACGAAATCGTCATCGACCTCGCAGAGATTGAACCGCTCATCGCGTGCCCATCCATGCCGGACAAGGTCGTTCCCGTCCGCGAAGTCGCTGGCACGTCCGTCGAACAGGTCATGGTTGGCTCCTGTACCAACGGTGGCTACACCGACATCCTCCCGGCCGCGAAGATGGTCGAGGGCAACGAAGTCAATAAGAGAACGGAGTTCATCGTCGCACCCGGCTCCAAGCAGTCTGCAGAACTCCTCGCCCGCGAGGGCTGGGTCGCAGAGATGATGGCCGCCGGTGTCAACTTCTCTGAGGCAACCTGTGGTGCGTGTATCGGTATCGGTCACGTGCCAGCCTCCGACTCCGTCTCGCTTCGTACCTTCAACCGCAACTTCGAGGGTCGCTCCGGTATCGAAGACGACAACGTCTACCTCTGCTCGCCAGAGGTCGCCGCCGCCGCTGGCATCAAAGGCGAAATCGTCGACCCACGCGACCTCGCAGAGGAACTCGGCGACCTCGAAGCGCCAGGTGCCGTGATGCCTGACAAATACAACGGCTCGAAAGCAGACATCATCACGCCAGACGAGCCCGTTGACGACAGCCTCATCAAAGGGCCAAACATCGGCGACGTGCCGCTCAAAGACCCGCTCGCAGCGAACCTCTCCGGGCCAGCCCTCCTTAAGATGGAGGACAACATCACGACCGACCACATCATCCCAGCAACGCAGGACATCTTGATGTACCGGTCGAACATCCCAAAGCTCTCTGAGTTCACGCTCTCGCGCGTCGACCAGAGCTTCGCCCAGCGCTCGCTCGACTCCGACGGCGGCTTCCTCGTCGCTGGTGAGAACTACGGGCAGGGTTCCTCCCGTGAACACGCCGCCCTCTGTCCGATGTTCCTCGGCATCCAGGGCGTCTTCGCCCAGTCGTTCGCCCGCATCCACAAGGCGAACCTGTTCAACTTCGGTCTCCTCCCGCTCGTCATCGACGAGGAGACCTACGGCAAACTCGAACAAGGCGATGACATGGAAATCGTCGACGACGTCGCAGAAGGCGTCCGCAACGGTAAGGAGACGTTCACGGTTCGCGTCAACGACGACTGGGAGTTCACCGCCGAACTCGAAGCCTCCGAGCGCGAACGCCAGATCCTCGCAGACGGTGGCAAACTGACACACACGAAGATGCAGACCGAAGGCGGCGCCGCACCCGCAGACGACTAATCTCTCTCACTTCTCTTTCGTTTTCACCGGCAGTGAGCGACGGCTCTCAGTGGCTGGGTTCTCCACCATAGTGGGGGTGCTGTAACGCCACAGTACGTCGCCCAAATGTGATATATAGCGTTCCGTGCGTACCTTTCTCCGTGACAACGACGGCCGAAGATGTCGGGCAGGCAGTCGAGATTCGAGAAGCGACGCGCACAGACTTGCTCTCTATTTTTCGTATCGAACGCCAGTCGTTTCCCCAGCCGTGGCCGTATCAGGCGTTCGAATTTTTTGTTGGCGAACCGGGCTTTCTCGTCGCTGCAGGCGACGACATCGTGGGCTACGTCGTGGCCGACGCGGTGGTGAATCACGGGCGACCGATTGGCCACATCAAGGATTTCGCCGTTGCGCCCACCCACCGTGGCGAAGGGATTGGCAGCCTGTTGCTCGAACGTGCGCTGTTCGTCCTCGCCACCCACGGCGTGCGCTCGGTGAAACTCGAAGTCAGGGAGTCAAACGGGGGCGCACAGGCGCTCTACAAACGCTTTGGCTTCGCCCCACACCATCGTGTTCCGGGCTACTACGAAGACGGCGAGGACGCACTCATCTTCCTCAAAACAGACGAGTGAGGCGATTGCCTTTTTTCGACGGCTCACATTCCACCCACCATGGGATATGTCTGCCCGGTCTGTGAGGCACCGCAGATGGACGGCAAGCATCTTGCGAACCACCTCGCCTTCACCGCCATCCTTGGCAACGCCGAGCACGAAGCGTGGTTGGACGAACACGCCCCCGGTTGGTCTGCGGAGGGGCAGAAAGAACTCGCCGCGCGCGTCACCGAGTTCGCAGAAGAACGCGAGTATCCGCAGGTGTTCGAGGATACGACGGGCCACGACCACGACGACGTGCGCCCCGGCGACCTTTTCGATGACGAGCCAAGCCACGCACACCACATGGAACCAGCCGAACAGTCACCCGAGTTAGACGCCAAAACGCAGGCGGCGATGGAGGAAGCAAAGCGGATGGCGAAAGAACACCGCGCGAAAGACGAAGACGAAAACGCGTAACTGCATCCCGCCACATACACAGACCATGCACGAAGACGGCCTTTTCTCGCCAGCAACTATCGAAGACGCCCGCGAGCAGTTCGAACAGGTCGGCCCCGCCGCTCAACTCACGGTTCGCGAGACGGCGAAAGCGATGGAGTTCGACCGCGAGGAGTACCACGAACGCGTCACCGGCGACGTGGTCACGACCGCGCGAAACGCGCTGTTTTCCTCGCTGCTCAAAGTCACCGTCGGCACGCGTACAGAGTTCGACGACTGGTGTGCGGAACACGAGGAGTACGAGGTCATCGAAGCCGGGAGTGACACCGTAGACCACGTCGTCTGGCACGTCGCGCCGTTCGCGGGCACCGTGGTTGCCGCCACGTTCCAGAACGAGGAGGACGCCGCGGTTGGCACGCTCCGCAGACAGGCGTTTGGCCGCATCTACCGCGACGCGCTGTCGCTCTAACTTCGAGCTTGCGCAAAAGCGGCGACACCGTGTACGTCTCACACAACGGCACACTTTATCGGATAACGATTGTACAGGACGTATGACCGATTCACGCAATCACGACTGGCCGGTCCTCGAATCAAAGGCCGAATACGAAACCGGCTGGTACACCGGCGGCTACGACCTCGTCACCCAACCGGACGGCACGGAGAAGAAGTACTACTGGGCAGAACTCCCCGCCGCCGTCGTCGTGGTGGCCGTCGCTGACGACAAAGTCATCCTCGTAGACCAGTACCGACCGGCCATCGGCGAGCAGTGTCTTGAACTCCCCGCAGGCATCGTTGAACAAGGCGAATCCTACACCCAAGCCGGGGCGCGCGAACTGCAGGAGGAAACCGGCTTCGCTGCAGACAGCCTCGCCCTCGTAGAAGAGTTCTGGTGCTCGACTGGCGTCCTCCGCCACCGCCGGGGAATTGTGTTCGCAGAAGGCTTGCGCCCCGTCGAACGCAAACTCGACGGCAACGAGTTCATCACCGTCACGTCGGTTCCCGTCGATGACGCTCTCGACCTCGCCCGAAAAGAACCCGCAAACGACGCCACGATTGAAGGCATTCTGCTGGCGAAAGAAGAAGGCCTCATCTAAGTTCACCGAGGGCTGGGACGCGCGAGTCGGGAACGGGCAGGCTGTGGGGTGGGACTGAAAGGGGCCGGGCGCTGGGCGAACCCCGGTGGGGCAAGCACCGCAACGAGCGGAGCGAGTGAGGAGCACAGCGTGTACCGCGGGAGTCCAGCGCTCGGGGGCTTTCGTGGTAGCAGTCGCAGTTTCGTCGTTCTCTTATCCAATTTTCCGTTCGTAGTAACCCAGACGCTTATCCTCACGCACCCAATAAAACACGTATATGACCGACCTCAGAGACGACGAAATCGCGCCGGACGAGGTCAAAGCCCTGCTCGATGAGGGCGCAGACGTGCGCATCATCGACATCCGCTCGCCTGGGGCGTTCGCCCGCGGGCACATCCCCGGCAGCGAGAACATCCCGTTTCACAGCCTCGTGACGAAAATTCCGACGCTCGCGGACGCAGCCCACATCGTGACCGTCTGCCCGCACGGCGTCTCAAGCATTCAAGCCGTGCGGCTCATCTCGTCGTACGAAGGCACTGCAGACGCCCGCGTCGAGAGCCTCGCTGGTGGCCTTGATGCGTGGGAGTACGGGTTTGAGACCGGTGGCCTCGAAGCCGAGGCATCGAACGAAGGCCCCGGCGCGCCGTTTTAGCTGCCGCTCTGTTTTGATAGAAAGTAAATGTGTGGCCCGAAGGCCGAAGGTGACGATTCAGTTGAAGGTCAGGCGACGTTGAAGCCCTTATCGCGCAGGAAGTCCTCTACGCGGCCCGTGTGGTTCCCCTGGAGTTCGATGGAACCGTCTTCGACGGTGCCACCGCAGGCGAACTTCGATTTCAGGTCGGACGAAAGACTATCCATGTCCACGTCCTTTGGGTCGAGACCTTCAATGATCGTTACCTCCTTCCCATAGCGACGCTCGTCGATGCGGATGTTAATCTGCTGAGATTCCCGGGCGACGTCCTCACAGACGCAGAGTTCCTCGGGCAATCCACACGTCGAGCACACTTCCGACATTACGACTCGAGATACGAAAGCGTCCTACTAAACGCTGTCGGGTGTTGTGTTTTTAGAAATTCGTGAGACGCTACCGACCCAACCGGCGAAGCAGCGGGGTTGCGTCCCGGACTTTTTCGCTTACGAGCGAGAGCGCCTCGTTCGCCTCCTCGCGGGTCACCCGCCCGGCGTACGTCGCCCGCTCGTAAATCGTGCCGACTCGGCGGGCATCGCCGTCTGCGTCCACTCTCGCCAGATACTGCCGTGGTGTCTCACCCGGCCGACGCGGGCCGTGGTGACGCGAGAGCAGGTATTCGAGGCGGGAAAACGCCCGCGCGGCATCCTCTTTTGGTGTGCCGGAGTGCGGCCAGCGCAGCCAGAGAGCGCGATAGGCGCGTTTCGAGGCGCCCGTGCGGTGGGCACCCGCGGCCATTCCGACGAGCGCGACCAGCCCAACGGCGGTCTGCTCGCGGCTCGGAATTGGGATGCCGCCACCCGCGTCTTCAGGGGCAGCTCCGTCCGGGCCGTCGGGTGGCGTACTCGCGTTCGACGTTCCCTGCGAGCCGGGGTCGCCGCCGAGAATCTCAGAGAGGCGCTCATCGTCCGGGCCGGAGACGGTGTTGTTCGAACTGGTGTTCGTGCTCGTGTCCGGCGTCTCGGTGGTCGTCGTCGCGTTCGCCTGCGTTTCGTCGGTATCGACGTTCTCCTCACCAGCCGCCCGCGCTTGGGTCAGGCGTTGGGTTTCCGCGGTCTCGCGCGCGCCTGACGGGGTCGGGTCGAACTGCACCCACCCCGTCTCAGGGAAGTACACTTCTACCCACGCGTGGGCGTCTAAGCCGCGGACGACCCACTTGTCGTCTGCGACCTGTTCGCCGGGCGTGTAGCCAACCGCGAGGCGGGCCGGGATGCCCTGGGTGCGGAGCATCGTCACCATCGTCGTCGCGTAGTAGGTGCAGTAGCCACGGTCCATCTCGAAGAGGAACGAATCTGCGATGTCACCGTCCGGCCGTTCGACGTCTAAGGAGTACGTCTTCTCAGTTTCGAGATACACTTCGATGACACGCGCGGTGTCGTAGGGATTCTCGGCGTCAGCCGTAATCTGGGTTGTAAACTCACCCACGCGGTCGGGCGTCGATTCGGGGAGCTGGAGATACCGCTCTTCGATGTGCTCCGGGTAGTCCGTCCCCGCCGAACGCAGTTGGTCTGGGTGGGTCTGTGGCACCCGGCTCAAGACGGTGTATCGGTCGCCTTCGCGGAGTGACCCGAGCGGCTGGATGCCGTCGTGTTGGGTCACGCGCGTCCGGTCTGACTGCGTCCCGCGGACGCTCACTGGCTTCCACGCCGAGGGCATCGTGTCCATCCGGCTCGTCTCTATCTCGAACGTCTGGACGAGGCGGCGTGAGTCACCCTCGGGCGCGGCGAGCGAACTCGTATACAGCGTGCTTTCGCCGGTTCGCACCCACCCGCCGCCGGTGTAGCGGTCGTAGCTGCCGACTTTCCAGTACTGCGGGCTGTTCGCGGAGACGCTAAAGCGCACCTCCGGTGAGAGGCTGATGCTCCCGAGGACGGCGACCTCCTCGTCTGCGGTGAGCAGGTTCGATTCGATGGTGTCGCCGCCCGGCCGACCCGAGAACAGCGGGTTCGACGCGCCACCCGGCACGACGCTGATGGTGAGCGAGAGTACGACCATCGTGGCGAGGACGACGGTCAACAGGTCTGCCTGTCCGAGCGTCGCGCCGAAGCGTTCGAGTTCGCCAAACCCAACGAGGGCGGCGGCGGCGGTCACGCCCATCGCGGTGAGCAGCATGTCCGCGTCGCCTGTGAGGACGAACAGGCCGAGCGGAACCGTGCCGACGAGCGCGCCGAGTGCGTAGCGTCGCTGCATCACGAAGTACCACGACAAGAACACCGGGCCGGGCGCAATCGCCATCGCCCAGACGCTGGCTTTCGTCACCCGCAGGATGGAGAGGCCGGTCATGAGCGCGGTCACGTCGCTTATGACGCGCTCGGTCTGAAGGAGCAGCGCGAAGCCGTCGGGAATCGACTGGAGATAGAACCACATTCCGCCGACGAGCATGACTGCGGCGAGCAGGAGGGCGACCCACGAGGAGAGATAGCGCGCGAGCAGCGTGCTCACGAGGAGCGTGGCGGCTACGAGCACCAGCAGGTCGTTTGACCCGCCGACGATGGTTGTCACCTCGTACAGCACGTTCACGTAGGAGCTGGTCAAGACGGCAGCGGCGACGAGCGAGAGGAGGCGAAGCGGGTCGCGCAAGCCGAAGTCGGTTCGGTCAACGAAGGTGGCGGTTTCAGTACTCATGGTTCAGGGCTCCCGCCGTCTGCAGCCACCGCAGCCCGGCGAGTCAGGTCATTAAAAGCCAGTTCACGGTCGCGCAACGACAGGGTCGTCGGGCCGTCGCCCGACGCGGAGACGAGCACGTCTGCAGCCTCGCGGCGGGCGGTTGCAACCCCGCCTGCGGGCGTCTGGGCGAACAGCGTGAGGACGCGCTTTCGTTGGCTGTCGCCGCGAGCGCGCGTGACGTGGCCACCGGGAGCCGTCACGTCACACGAGAGCCCCGCATCGAGGACGTAGGCCGCGACGCTTGCGGCGGCACAGGCCATCTCGTCTGCGCGCCCGGCGTCGCCCTCTGCGACGATGGAGAGGCCGTCTTCTTCCGCCTCGCCGATGAACTCCGCGACCAGCAGGTCGCCATCGCGTTTCGCGCTTGTCTTCCAGTGGATGTCGCGCAACGGGTCGCCGGGGACGTATTCACGCAGGCTATCGAACTCTTGGCGCGAGATGACGGCGGCTTCGTCAAAGAGGAGATTCAGCGTGTGGCGCGCGTCGTCCGAGAGGTCTTCGAGTCGCGGGTAGACGAGCGTCCGCGTGATGAGCGGGTACGAAAAGGTGCGCTCGAACAGGCCGAACATATCTCGCACCGAAACCGTGACCGGGCCGAGTTCGTGTTCGCCCCGGCGGTCGTACTCTATGTCGTAGCTGATGGTTCCGGGGACGGACGCCTCGAAATGGGTGTTGGTGGCAGAAAGCCCCTCTGCAACGCCATCGGTGACGCTCGCGCTTGCGGTGTTCGTGCCGTCGATAGAGAGCGTCACCGTCCGGGTCTCCCCCGGGAAGCCGGGCGCTGGCTGGCTTCTGGTCACTTCCGGCTTCGGGAGACGCGTGCTCTGGATGGCTCCCGCGACGAGCGCGATAACAGCAGGGACGACGATCGCGTTCAGTGCCCGCCCGCCGAACGAATATGACATGGCGAGGGCGAGCGCGACTGCCACCACCACCACGATACCTCGGCGGGTGATGCTCATGGAACCGAAACGGCCTCGAGCGCGGCTTCGACGAGTTCGCGCTTGGTCACGCCAGCCGTGTCAGCGCCGAGTTGGATACGGTGGGCGAGCACCGAGACAGCCTCTTGTTGGACGTCGTCGGGGATGACGTAGTCTCGGCCGTCGATGACCGCGCGGGCTTGGGCGGCGCGCAACAGCGAAATGGAGCCGCGCGGACTCACGCCGAGGACGGCATTTTCGCGGGTGTAGCCCGCAATCTGGGTGACATAGCGACGGATCGGCTCTTCGATGGACACCTGCGAAACCGTCTCGCGGGCCGACTGGAGCGCTTCTGCGCTCGCGACTGGCTGGAGCTGCTCGATTGGGTGATGCCCGACCACACGCAGGAGCATCTCGCTTTCTGCATCCTCGTCGGGGTAGCCGAGGTGGAGTTTCTTCATGAACCGGTCGACTTCGGCCATCGGAAGCTCGTAGGTGCGATTTCGCTCGACGGAGTTCTGCGTTGCAATGATGGTAAAAGGGAGTGGGACGCGGTGGGTGTCACCGTCAACCGTCACCTGTTCTTCTTCCATCGCCTCTAAGAGCGAACTCTGGGTTTTCGGCGGTGCACGATTGATCTCGTCGCCGAGGACGAAGTTTGCGAAAATCGGGCCGGGGCGGAACTCGAACTCGCGGGTTTGCTGGTTGAAGACGTTGACGCCGGTTATGTCAGAGGGGAGCAAATCCGGGGTGAACTGGACGCGTTTAAACGAGCAATCGACAGAGCGAGCCACGGCGCGCGAGAGCATCGTTTTCCCGACGCCGGGAACGTCCTCTAAGAGGATGTGACCGCGAGCCAAGATGGCGGTCACAATCTGCTCGACGGTGCCGTGATTCCCAACGATTACCTGTTCTACGTTGTCGATAATGTCCTGTGCGAGTGCGCCTGTGTCGTCGATAGACAACGCAGTAGAAGCCGCACTCGGTTCAGCGCTAGTGATGTCGGCGTCTGTCATGGGAGGGATAGTCACACTCTACAATGAGGTTGTCTGACACTCCGGCGGCTGGTTACAAATGCTTTCTGTCATATGTCCAACGAGAGTGTACACCTCTTCGCCCGTTATAGTCCCCCAGAATATCTAACGTTACTGGCTGGTTCAACCGGCAGCTACCACGATTTACACGATTCGCAGACTAACACGTCGCCGTCGCGCCACCGGCGTTTCACGACCTCGCCACACGACTCGCACGCGGCTCCATCCGGCGACCACGTGTAGGTTGCGGTCGCGGGGGTGACCGTCTCGGTCGTCGCTTTCGGGTCGGGTTCCTCCGCTTCGTCCGCCGATTCGCTCCCGGCGAACGCATCGAGCGTCGAATCCTCGCTCATACGCTTTCTCTCTGCGCGTCGGGCTTATACTATCTGCCGTGTCGGACAGTAGCAATCAAATACCCCGAGTACAATCCCACGACTATGGCAAACATCGCTGTGGAACTCCTGAACAACGTCGTCGAACTCACGATGCGCTTTACTGACGTCGCCCTGAGCGACCCACTCTCTGCGCTCTTGCTCACGATGGGCGCGCTTCTTACGGGCGTCTCGATGCTCGCACTCGGCTACCTCGCGCTTGGTGCGGTTGGCGACGCGATGGTCGGCGACGTCACCCAAGGACCGCCCCAGCAAGGGCAATAGCCGTCTCGATATCCGGGCCAAGCGGCGACCCCATCACGATGCTATCGACGTAGGAGAGGACGGCGTCCACTTTTTTCTCGACCTCGTCGGGCGTCCCTGCGATACAGAAGGCGTCAATCATGTCGTCGGTGACCGCACCGAACGCCGATTTGAATTCTCCCGCCCCGATTTGTTCCCCAATCTGCGCCGCTGCGTCGGGGTCGATGCCGTGGCGTTCGAGCACGGGCGGCGCGGCCCCACCCGCGATGAACGCGACCGGCGGGCGGGCGGCCTCGCGTGCCGCCTCTCCGTCTTCTGCGATGCTCACGCTTGCGTAGGCGGCGGCGTCGAACGCGTCGCTGTCGTCTGGGCGCATCGCCAGCCCTTCTTCAATCTGTCCGGCAGCCCACTCGACGTCCGCCGGGTGTGAGGCGTTTATCAGGACGCCGTCTGCGTGTTTCGCGCTCATCTTGAGCATGTGCGGCCCCTGTGCGCCGATATAGACGGGAATCTCGCCCACCTCGTAGTTGAGGCCTGCATCCGTTGCCGCAAACGTCCCGTCGTGGGTGACGCGCTCGCCTACCCACAGCCGTTGGGCGACTTTCATCGTTTCGAGCACCCGACGCAGTGGTTTGTCGCGGTCGTACCCTAAGTTGGTGAGCGTCGAGCGGTCGCCCGCCCCCAGCCCGAACACCGCACGGCCGTCGGTTGCTTCGGCAAGCGTCGCCATTCGTGAGGCGAGCGCGACGGGGTGGGTTTCGTAGGGATTGACGACGCCGGGGCCGACCCGCAACTCGCTCGTCGCCTGCCCGATTCGGTCGAGCGCGATGAACGGGTCGCGGTTGTTGTAGTGTGCGGAGACGAATCCGGTGTCGAACCCGACTTCCTCCGCGAGTTTGCCGTACGCTGCGAGTTCCGAGACGGGGTGTTCAGGGGTTAGCTCAATGCCCTTCATACGACCACCCCCGGAGGGCTTGGCGGACGAAGTCCGTCTCGACAGACCGATACAGGTTCTCGCTGCCGCCGTGGTCGCCAAACTCCCAACCACGGACGACGGTCACGGGCGTGCCGTCGTCGCCTTCGCCGGAGACGAGATTCGCCGCGCCTGCCAATTCATCGACGACGCACTGGACGGTCACACCGAGTTCGCGGCCGTCTCGGTCATGCTCGCCGCGCCAGTCACGGCTCGCGGGCATGCCTGCCCACCCAATCGCCACCGCGCGCTGGCCGTGGCGAAACGGTCGCCCGCAGGTGTCGGTCACGACCACGGGCACGCCGAGTTCGTCGTGAATCCGTTTCGCGCTCTCACTCGGGCGTTTCGGCAGGAGAAGGAGATCTGCGTCGGGGACGTTCGAACGGTCGATGCCCGCGTTCACGCCAACGTGGCCGAAGCGCGTTTCGGTGAGCAAGAAGGGCGCATCCATTACGATGTCAGTCGATTCTTCGAGCACGGCTTGGGCGAAGCGTGGGTCTTTTTCCTCGCCGGTTATCGCTTCGAGAGTCGCCGCGAGTTCGCGGGCGCGAGGGCCAGCCGGAAAGTCAGCGAGATTCGCCTGCCTGCCCTCCGCTTTCGAGATGATGGTGCTCGCAATCACCACGACGTCGTCGGATTCGAGCGAGACGCGTCCTGCGACGAGCGCGGCGATGTCGTCGCCCGGACGCACCTCGGGGAGGTCGGGCACCGAGAACAGTTCCATAGGTGTTGGTCGCTCGCACCCCGTAAAAAGCGACCCGATAGGTGCAAGCTACCCGTCGATGCGCGAGACGGAGACGGCGTCGCCGTCGATGGAGACCACGAGCATGGTCGCTGTGAGCGCCGGGGCCGCTCCCGTCGCGCTCCCCGGATTCAACAGGCGGACGCCGTCTACCACTTCGTCGTGAACACGATGGGTGTGCCCGGAGACGCCGATGGTCGTGCCCGCTCCGTGTTCGGTGGCGATAGCCGCGACTCGCTGTTTGTACGTCTCGGGGTCGCCCTGCCCGTGCGTGACGACGAAACGGATGTCAGCGACGTCGAGGGTTGCGACTGCTGGAAGTTCAAGGTCGCCGGGGTCGGTGTTTCCGAGACACGCCGTGAGCGTTTCTCCTGCAATCTCGCCGACGCGCTCGAAGGCGTCAACAGAGTCGAAATCGCCGGCGTGAATCGTGTAGTCCGCGGCTTCGATTTCTTCGACCACCCACTCTGGGATAGTCTCTTTTCGGGAGGGAATGTGCGTGTCTGAAATAAGTGCCACGCGTGGCATGCCCGGAGATTCACCGCCCGCCCTTCTAAATGTTCGCCGGGCGAAGGTGAAGTATGGCCCGCGACCTGTCGGTCGAACGCATCCGCGACGACCGCGATCACGGCTCGGCACAGCTCTCGCTGTGGGCACTCGACGTGCTCCATGCGGGCGCAAAAGCCGCAGACGACTGGGAGGATGTAGCTACCCTCGCCCGCGACCTCGTCGCCGCCCGGCCGAGCATGGTGGTCATCGAAAACCGCATCAACCGCGTGATGCACGCGGCCGACCACACGCCGGAAGCGGTTGCCAACGAAGCCCGTAGCGTCCGGACGCGCGCAGAGCACGCGGACAACGCCGCGGCCACCGAACTCGACTGTCTGTCCGGGCAGACCGTATTCACGCTCTCGCGCTCGGGGACGGTGCTCGCCGCCCTCAACCACGCACCGCCCGCTCGCGTCATCGTCGCAGTCTCAACTCCCGGCGGCGAAGGCGTCCGCGTCGCAGAGACGCTTGCATCGGCGACGAAAACGACGCTCGTCGCAGATGCAGGCATCGCCCAAGCACTCGCGGAGTTCGATGTGGAGTACGTCGTCGTCGGTGCGGACACGATTCTCGCAGACGGGAGCGTCGTGAACAAGGTCGGGACGCGCGTCGCCGCGAGCGCCGCCTACGCCCTCGGAATCCCCTTCTACGCCGTCTGTTCGCTCGACAAGGTGAGTCCGCGAGACGGCTACGACCCGGAACCGCGGGACGCAGCGGAACTGTACGACGGCGAGGCCGATATCGACGTGTCGAATCCCACGTTCGACCGCACGCCACCCGACCTCGTGACGGGGATTGCGACCGAGGCAGGGTTGTTCGACACGGGCGACGTGGCGACCATTGCGGTGGAACTGCGCGGACTCGCCGATTGGTAAGCGTCAAATCCCTTGGTCGGATACGTCCAAACGGGCGGCGGTGACGACAGTTACCCCCTCTGAGCCCCTTGTGACGACGCTCACATTCTGAGCCGCCCACTCTCGATGGTTGTGAGCGACGCGTACCCACACGCGCGGCAGTTACGTCCGATTCGTGCCTAGCTCCTTCATGCACCGTCGTCGGTTTCTCGCCGCAACAGCCGCCGGACTCAGCGCTGCGGCGGGCTGTCTCACCGATGGGTCGCCAACAGAGCCGACGACCAGCGACCCCCTCCCGACACTTTCACTCGCAGAACAGGGGTTCCCGAGTACGATTTGCGAGGAAGAAATCAAGACGAAAACCATCCGCGCCATCATCGAACCACAGTTTGGCGCGAACTGGGACGGCCTCGAAATCGAGTCGAAGTACCTCCGGCGGAACCAACAGACCCTCACCGACCACCAGACCATAATCGGCCTCCGCGACGGTGACCGCGCGCGAGCCTATCCGCTCACGATTCTCTGGTGGCACGAGCTCGTGAACGACGAGTTCGGGGGGCCAGTCATGGTCACCTATTGTCCGATTTGCGGGAGCGGCCTCGTCGCCGATAGAACCGTCGCAGGCAAACCAACTCGTTTTCTCGTTTCCGGCTTGCTCTGGCAAGCGCCGGGCGTGTACACGGTTGCGAGCGAACTTGAGAACCGGACGTTCGTCGCCTACGAGAACAGTTCGGCCGTTTCAGCGCAGGTGCGGAACAACGCCAATCTCGTGATGTACGACGAGGCGACGCGCTCGTACTGGAGTCAAATCCTTGGTCGCGCCATCTGCGGCCCATTAGAAGGCGAGCGCCTCACCATCCGGCCCTCCGAGGTGACGACGTGGGGCGAGTGGAAGGAACGGTATCCAGACACCGACGTGCTGTTGCCGCCGCCGTATTCGACGTTGGTGGAGTGAGTTGTTTCGGTAGCGGTTGACCGCTGTTTGCATCCGAGAGCGACGGGGTCGCTCTCGGCCTTTTTCATGCAAGTTTTTGCGCTGAGTGGTGCGCTCCGCGCACCCGAAGCGTAAAAAGTTGCTCTAGAAGAATTTGAGCAAGTCGTCGCGCTTGTTCGCGTGGGCGTGCTCTCGAAGCGCCTCGTTCAGCGTGTCGATGCTACCGCGTTTGGCGATAATCGGGCAGATAACGTCCTGCCACTGTTGCCAGGGTGGGGCGAGGCCGAGACGGTCACACAGGTCGTTCAGGCGCTCGTCTTTGTCGTCTACCTTGTCCATCTTGTTGACGGCGACGACGACGGGAATTCCGAGTTCTCTGAGGAAGTAGAACATCTCCACGTCGTGGGGAATCGAGTCCTCTGTCGTGTGGCGGTCGATGATGTCGATGACGCTTTTCCCGTCCACAACGAGGACGCCGAGCATGATGTTGTCCGCGTACTCCTCTATGTACTGGACGATGTTGGTCTTGATCTCCTCGCGGTGGTCTTCGTCGACGCCGGACATGAAGCCGAAGCCGGGGAGGTCGGATATCATGAAGCTCTCTGGAGCCCAGTCGAAGTGGTTCGGTTGGCGGGTGACGCCCGGCTTCTTGCCCGTGTTGAACTTCTTGTGACCGGTGAGCAGGCGCATGAGCGTCGATTTTCCGACGTTTGACCGCCCAACGAGGACGATTTCGGTGTCGCGGTTGGGACGATTTTCGAACATACCTGCTCTTTTCGCTCAGGCCTGAAAACCACCGCGGGTTATTTTTCGCCCGCCTGCGTCGATTCGGTGTGCGACTCGTACAGGTCACCATCCCGGCTGGCAAACGTGAGGCGATTCTCGATACGTTGGACGACGAAGGCATCGACTACGTGCTCACCGACGAGACGAGCGGCCGGGAGTTCACCGGTGTTGTGTCGTTTCCCCTTCCGACGAACGCGGTCGAACACGTCCTCGGCCGCCTCCGCGAGGTCGGCGTCGAAGAAAAAGCCTACACTGTCGTCATCGACGCAGAGACCGTCATCTCGCGGCGATTCGAGGCGCTCAAAGCAAAGTACGACGAGAGCGAGGCAGGCAACGAACGAATCGCCCGCGAAGAGTTGGTGGCGACGGCGGCCGACCTCGCGCCGTCGATGACAATCTACGTCACGATGACGGTGGTGAGCGCGGTCATCGCCACCGCTGGCCTCTTGCTCGACTCACCAGCAGTCGTGGTCGGGTCGATGGTCATCGCGCCGTTGATTGGCCCGGCGATGGCCTCAAGTGTGGGGACGGTCGTTGACGACAGTAACCTGTTCCTCCGCGGCGTGAAGCTACAGTTTATCGGGTTTGCGTTCGCCATCTCGTCGGCCGCGCTGTTTGCGTTTCTCATCAAGACGATTCACCTGATTCCACCAGGTATCGACCCAACCGCAATCGGGCAGGTGAAAGAACGCCTCGCTCCCGATTTCCTCTCGCTGGCTGTCGCCCTCGGTGCCGGTGTTGCTGGTGCGTTCAGTCTCTCGTCTGGTGTCTCTGCCTCACTGGTTGGCGTCATGATCGCCGTGGCACTTATCCCACCAGCGGCCACCGTCGGCATCGGCATCGCGTGGGGGCTTCCGATGGTCGTGCTTGGCTCTGGCATCCTCGCGCTCGTTAACGCACTCTCGATAAACCTCGCCGCGATTGCGGCGCTCTGGTACACTGGCTATCGCCCAGATCGCTGGTTCAAATTCGATGCAGCCCGCACGACGACGCTCAAGCGCGTTGGTGTCCTCCTTGGTGCGATTCTCATCCTCTCTGTGTTCCTTGGTGGTGTGACCTACGCGTCGTTCACGAGCGCAACCGCAGAAGAAGACATCCAGAACCAAATCGAGCAGACGCTTTCAGCACCCGGCTACCAGCAGGTGACGCTTCTCAACGTACAGGTTGAGTTTACGGATAACATCATCACCCAGCGTCCATCAAACGTTATCGTCTCAGTCGGAGTGCCACCGGACACTGACAAGCCACCGCTCGCGACAGAATTGAACACCGCAATTGCAGAGACTCTCGGCTACGATGTGACCGTGCAGGTGCGGTTCGTGGAACTCCAAGCCGCCTGAGCGCGCGCTATTTTTCCCCGTCCGTCGTAGGACGTGTATGGGGTACCGATTCATAACGCGCACCCTCACACTCGCTGCGTTCGTGGTGCTCGCGGGGTGTTTGGGAACGATTGATTCGCCGGGCGCCGATTCTGCCACCGGACAGCGGACGATTCAGGTTTCGGCCACGGGCGAAGCCACCGGCGAACCAGACCAAGCAGTCGTGACGCTCGGCGTCAGCGCAGTCGCTGCTTCTGCTGACGACGCCCGAACACATGTCGCTGCGAACGTTTCCACGATGCGAACCGCGCTCCGTGACGCGGACGTGGCTGACGACCAGATTCAAACCGTCTCGTTTTTCATCGGCGAAGAACGGGTGAACGACGAAACCGACTCGCGTGAATTCCGTGCGACCCACCTGTTCCGGCTAACACTCACCGACATCGAATCGGTCGGCTCGGTCATCGACACAGCCATTGAAAATGGGGCGACAAACGTTCAGGGCGTCCAGTTTACACTCTCGACCGAACGCTCGCGCGAACTGAGAGCCATCGCGCTCGAAGACGCCATGGAAAATGCGCGCGGTCAAGCGGACACACTTGCATCGGCCGCGTCGCTCTCGATAACCGGTGTGCAGTCGGTAGAAACAGGTGAGGTTTCCGTCGGTCCAGTGTTCCAAGCCGCAGCCCTCAGCGCTGAGACGACCATCGAACCGGGACCGGTGACGGTCACGGCACAGGTGCGCGTCGTCTACAACGCGACGGCCTAGCGGATGGTGAACTCGTGTTCGTAGCCGATGGCCTCAACGGCCGCGTCGAGCGTTTCTTCGACGCCTTCGTTTTCGGTGACACTCATGTAGCAGTCGGCTTCCACGTCGTCTGAGCGGTCGATTTTGTTGGCGACGGTGAGCACTGGCTGGTTGTCGAACTGGGCTTCGAGTGCGTCGCGGAGGGCGAGTTGGTCGGCAAGTGGGTAGCCACACGAGGCGCTCGCGTCAACGAAGACGAGCACCACGTCGGCGAGGTGTTCGAGTGCGCTCACAGCTTGGGCTTCGATGTCGTTGCGCTCGTCTGCGGGGCGGTCGAGCAGGCCCGGCGTGTCCACAATCTGGTAGCGGATGCGGTCGCGCTCGATGTGCCCGACGTGGACTTGCGTCGTCGTGAACGGGTAGGTGGCCGTCGCGTTGCGGGCGTTTGTTACGGCGTTTACGAACGACGATTTGCCGACGTTCGGATAACCGGCGACAACGATGGTCGGCTCCTCCGGGCGGATGTCCGGCAGTTTGCGGAGGATGTCACGCGCCTCGTTGAGCCGTTTCAGGTCGTCGTCAACCTCTTCGGTCACGTCTGCGAGGCGGGCGAACGCCTGCTTTCTGACCTTTCGGGCGGTGTCAACGTCGCCGCTCACACGGCGCTGGTACTCCTTTCTGATGTCGCCGCACTTGCGGCCAGCCCACATCACTTCGGAGAGGCTTTTTCTGAGTTCGTCTACGTCTACGAGCGCGTCTGCGAGCTCGTAGTAGAAGGGGTCGACGTCATCGAAGTCGGGCCACGACGTGCCGACGTTCTGGAGATTGTCAGAGAGAATGTTGGCGGCCGTCATCAGCATCGACTGCTGGGCGTCGAGGCCCTTCTTGGCACGACCCGCTCGCGCTGCCCGCGAGAAGGCCTTATCGATGAGTTCGTCCGACCGCGGCGTGGTCGGGAGGTCCTCGAAAATCATGTGCCTCGCTATGCGAGCCGAACATAAAAGCCCGTTCGTTGGCGTTTGCGAGCGTGTCTCCGTGTCATGGCGAACAGCCAGCCAGTGGGTTGCGCGGCGAGAGCGGCTGGACACCCGCAGTTCTCGTCGCGGTCTGTAGTCAGGACATACGGTCGGTGGCCGCGGCTTTACTGAAAAAGGCTCGCCCGGTCAGCGGCGGTTGGCAAGTTCCGCGCGAAGGTCTTCGAGGTCCATGTCCTTCATCGAGAGGAGCACCAGCATGTGGTAGACGATGTCCGCGGCTTCGTGGGCCAGTTCGTCGTGGTCGTCGTCTTTCGCCGCAAGAATGAGTTCGGTGACCTCTTCGCCCAGCTTTTCGAGGACGGCGTTTTCGCCCTTCTCGTGGGTGAACAGCGACGTGGTGTACGACCCCTCGGGGAGGGTTTCTTTGCGCGATTCGATGAGGTCGAACAGTTCATCGATAATGTCGTCGCTCACAGTTGGCCAACCTCCCGAATGTCTCTGAGTTCGTCGAAGTCTGTGAGCGGGCGGCGGCCGTCTTCGAACACGGCTTCCGAGATGTGGATGGGCGCGTTGGTGCGCGAGACGAGGGCGAGGGTGTCGCTCGGGCGGGCGTCAATGACGGTCGTATCGCGCGGCGTGTTGAGATAGAGGTCTGCGATGTACGTCTCGTCTTCGAGCGTGCTGATTTCGACGTGGTCGATGTGGCCGCCGAGTTCTTGGACGAGGTCGAGCATGAGGTCGTGAGTGAGCGGGCGGCCGATGTCGATGGCATCCATCCCACGGGCGATGCTCGCGGCTTCCTCGAAGCCGATGAAAATGGGGAGGATATCGGTTTCGTCCTCCACGGCGAGTAAGACCACGGGAACGGGGCCGTCTGGCGTGTTGGCGACGCGGACGGCCTCGATACTGGCGTTCATACCCACACCCAAGCGGGGGCGAGTAAAAAGGGTGTCACTGCCGGTCGAAAAAGGCGAGTCCGTGGATGCGCGCGTCCGCGGTGAGTTCGGGATGGAACGAGGTGGCAATCACGTTGCCGTCACGGATGGCGACCGGGCGGCCATCCCACTCGGCGAGTATCTCGACGCCGTCGCCGACCTCACTGATGAGCGGCGCGCGGATGAACACGGCCGGGAACGGCTCGTCGAGGCCGGTCACGGAGAGCGGCGCCTCGAAGCTGTCTTTCTGGCGACCGAAGGCGTTTCGCTCGACGGTCACGTCGATGATGTCGAGCGTTTTCACGCGCTCGTCGTGGGCGTCTTCTGCGGCGACGATAAGCCCGGCGCAGGTGGCGAGAATCGGCTTCCCGGCTTCGTCGTGGGCTTTAATTTCTTCGTCGATGCCCTCCTTTTCGAGCAGCCGAGAAATGGCGGTTGACTCCCCGCCCGGAAGGAGCAGCATGTCGCAGTCGGGGACGATTCCCGCTTTGCGGATTTCGACGGCGGTGACGCGCTCGCCGAGCGACGTTGCGGCCTTCTCGATGGCCGCTGCGTGTTCGCTGACGTCGCCCTGCACGGCGATGACGCCGGCTTTCAGACTCATAGCTGACGGTAGGAAAGACGCGGCGAAAAAGACCCGGTTTCGTGGGCGCGCTTACAGTGCGTTCAGCACCTGAATCATGATGCCGAAGAAGATGCCAAAGGCAACGACCGTTTTCGGGTCGATGCGGATGGCGTTGCGGTCTTCTGCGTCGAAATAGCGCACGAGACCGGCGCTTGACATGAGACCGCCGGAGTTCTGGCCTTTGCTCATACCTTTCATAAAACAAGCGACTGCCCTAAACGTTTCGACAGGCGGTTGTGTGCGGGGTTTGGAAATAGTGGAAACCCTTATGCGCGACCCTGAGAAAAAACGGGTAGACCTACCTATGACCGTCACGCTCAAGGATTTCTACGCAGACTGGTGTGGCCCGTGCAAGACCCAGGACCCAATCCTCGACGAACTTGAGGAGGACTGGGGCGACGTTGCCTTCGAGAAGGTGAACGTAGACGAAGAACAGGACATCGCAAACGAGTACCAAGTCCGCTCGCTTCCAACGCTCATCATCGAAAACGACGGCGGCGTCGTCGAACGCTTCGTCGGTGTCACCCAGCGCGAAGACATCGAGCAAGCCCTCGAAAAGGCAAGCGCATAAACACCAACTTCTCTCCGTCTTCACAACCCGCTTAGTGGAACGTAACGCCGAGGTCGTGCATCCCGTCGTTGTTCATGGCGACGTTGATGAGCAACGGCGTAATTCCCTCGACTTCCGAAGCGTTTGCGAGCCCGCCTGCATCGACTGGCCGAAGGCCTTCGATACCCGCAGAGAGCATCCGAACCGTCTCTTTTGCGTCCGCGTCGTCGGAGACGAGTAGGGTGTCGATGTCCAGTTCGGCATCCAAGTTGGCGAGTCGTGCGGCGGGTAGGTTGTGGAACGCGCCGACGACTGGCGTGCCTTCGGGAGCCGCTCCGGCGGCCAACTGGGTCACGCTGCCCGCGCTTGGGGCGTTGTAGTGAAAGCCGTCGTCGTCGCGTTTCATTCCGACGGCGGGACTCACGAGGACGGTGTTTTCATCTAAGCCATCTGCGACGGCTTCGATGGTGTCCACGAGGTGATACGCTGGGACGGCGAGCACGACCACGTCCGCGCGGTCGGCGGCCATCTCGTTGGTGAAGCCGGTGACTTTCACGTCACGGCCACGGCTGTCGAGTTCGGTCATGTACTCTTCTGCCTTCCCACGAGCGCGTTCTGGGTCGCGCGACCCGATGACAACCTCGTGGTTCGTGTCGTACGCCCACCGCAGGGCGAGGCCTTCACCGATATCGCCGGTTCCGCCAAGGAGTGCAATTCGCATAGCTGACCCTCGGGTGTTGGGCGATTAAACGTTTGGAGAGCGGAGGGTGTTTCAGGAAACCTGCGCGCGAATCGTGGCGAAGCCGTCGCGGTAGACGAGCCAGTACGCTGCCACGAACGTGAAAACCAGCGAAAACACGAAAAACGGGAGTTGTGTGAGCGGGTCAGGTGGGAGGAACATTGCTATCGGGCTGAGGGTGAAAAACGACAGCGCCCACGCCGTGAGAAAGAATTTGACGAAGCGATTCACACCCGCACTTCGTGTTACTAAACCATCAATTTTTGCGGAGCAGGTTCGGCAGCTCGTTGACCGATTCGAGCACCGCCGCCGCGCCAACGTCGGCGAACTTCTCGCGGCCTGCCTCGCCGGTCAGCCCGCCCGTGAGCACGCCAATGCCGTAGTAGACGCGCGCGCCGTCTCCCCTGTCCGCATTCAGCGCCGTCTTCACGTCATCGAGGGTGTCGCCGACGAACGCGACGTGGGCGGCGCGCGTCCGGTCGGCCAGCCGGATGAGCGCGCGGGGGTGTGGCTTACCTTCCTCCCAGTCGTCCATCGTCCAGCGGAGGTCGTCTCGAACGTCGAGGCCCACGCGTTCGAGGGCGATTTTCGCCTCGCCTTCGGGGCGTCCAGTCAACACGGCCACGTCGAATCGCTCGGTTAGGGCGTCGATGGTTTCCGGGTCAAGAAGCACCGGTTCGTCGTTGATGAACCCGCGCGTCTCCATCGTCGGCTCTGCGCCTTCGAGTTCCTGATAGAGGTCGCTCCCGAGGTAGAGATGCTGGAACACGTCGCGCAGGCGCTCTGGTTCCCACTCGTCGAACGCCGCGTCGGGTTCGTCAAGGATGGTCTTTACGACCTGTTTTGCCGCGCCGAGGCCGCCGCCCTCGCGGGCAATGGCGTCGGTGAACTCTTCGATGGTCAGGTCGAGTCCTTCCCGTTCGGCGAGGAGGTAGAGTGCCACCGCGTAGGTGAGTTGCCAGTCGTTGTTGAACCCACCTGCGTCTTTGAACAGCTGAATATCGGATTTGTTGATGGTCTTCCCGTACACCGCCTCGACGCTCTCGACGATGGCTCGTCGGTAGGAGTCGGCCACGTCAACGAGGACGCCGTCGATGTCGAGAACGACCGTGTCTACGCGCATATCACACACTTTGCCCGGTCAGTCATAACGGGTTCGTCCGCGTTCGAGCGCGCGAAAGAGAGTGTCCCCGGGGAGCATCTCGGGTTTTACGGGAATGACTGTGGGGTCGGTGCCGAGCGTGGTAAAGTAAAAATCAGCGCCGACGCGCTGGGCAATTTCGGCAATTGCTCCTTGCAGGTCGGGCGGGCAGTTGAGTGCGTAAATGCAGTCTGCGAGGTCGTACACCCCAAGCCCGGGTTTGGTCACATCGTCTTTGACGAACGTCACGCCGTCTGGCACGACGATGTCGTAAATATCCACCGCCGTCACGTCCTTCCCGGCGGCGACGAGGCCCGCCGCCACGTCGGTGCGACGGCCAATCCCAACCTCGACCAATCGGTCATAGCGGGATAATCGGGAGACGAGTGCCTCGGTCGAATTGTCCACGTCGGTGTGTTTATCATTGACGCAGACAAATGTGTTGCCATGCACGTTGACATCGTGCCGGTCGGCGAGGTGCCGGCGCTGGTCAAGCGTGAAGCCTCAGCCGGACTCCGGGCGGTTTACGGCTGTGACGTCACGCTTCATGACGCTCTCGAGATACCCGAGAGCGCCTTCGACCAAAGCCGAAACCAGTACCGGGCCGAGGACTTTATCGAACTCGCAGGCCGCGTGGGGTCGGGGAATAAAAACATCGCCATCACGGCACAGGACCTCTACTACCGACGGCGCAACTACGTCTTTGGGCTCGCCTATCTCTCTGGCAACGGCAGCGTCATCTCGACGTATCGACTCCAAACCTCCTCTGACGGTGGCTTCTCGAATCGCTCTTCAGAAGACGTGTTCGCAGACCGCGTCCGCAAGGAAGTCGTCCACGAAATCGGCCACACCCTCGGCCTCGAACACTGCGACAACAGCCGCTGTGTGATGAACTTCTCGCCCACGGTACGCGAGGTTGACGTGAAAGAACAGAACCTCTGTGGCACCTGCCAGCGGCAAGTGCTGTAGCTCGGATTACATTTTCGAAACCACTATCACCAATTCCAGAGTTCCATCAGTCGCAATGACTGAACTCAGTCCCCGTTCGCGCGCTCGGTGGGCCATCCGCGAGGGGGCCGTCATCGGCGGCATTCTCGGCTTCTGGCTCGTGGTTTATCTCGTATTGAACATCGTCACGTGGCTCCTCGAACCGCTCGCTCTGACGCTCAATTTTGAACCACTCTTCAGACTTGCACGCGAGACACAACAATTTATCCTCCCGTTGGTCCTCCAAGCCGCAACCGCGAACGTCGCGCTCTACACGCTTGTCAGGGTAGGAATGTTGATTATCGACCACTGGCGAAAAACGAGTCCGCAGGCTCAGGGCGCGTAGTAGTACTCGCCCGCTTTCTTCTGTTCGCGGTCGAGTTGGCTGTCGAGTTTGTTGATGCGCGGGCGTCCCATGCGCTCGTCGCGCCGGAACGTGATTTCGAGATTCGAGAGGAACTCGTTCATGCCCTCGCGCATTTCGAGCGGTGGCGCGGCGTGACCGCTGACCGCGGGTTCGCCGTCGAACACCATTAGGCGGTCTGCGAGCAGGTCAATCATGTAGATGTCGTGGTCGATGACCATGACCGTCGCGTCGTGGTTCTCGGCGTAGCGGCGAATCGCGGTCGTCGCGCGAACCCGCTGTTCAACGTCGAGGTGAGCAGACGGCTCGTCGAGCAGGTAGAGGTCTGCGTCTTTCGACAGACACGCCGCGATGGCGACGCGCTGGCGCTCCCCGCCCGAGAGATCGGTGAGATTCTGCTCCATGATGCGGTCGAGTTGGAGCGGTCCCGCAATCTCCGTCTGCCAGTACGACGAGCCAAAGTCGTCGGTAATCGACGAAAGGAACACATCTACGCGCATCGGCTGGTCGATTTCGATGTACTGTGGCTTATACGAGATGTTCATCCGCCAGTCGAGTTCGCCCTCGTCTGGCTGGAGGTCGCCAGTGAGCAGCTGTGCGAGCGTGGACTTCCCAATCCCGTTTGGCCCGACGATGCCGAGCACTTCGCTCTTGTAGATGTTCCCGCCATCCACGTCTAAACTGAACTCTCCGTCGCCGTAGGACTTCTTCAGGTCGGGATACGAGACGAGCAGGTCGCCTTTTGCCGTCTCGCGAGGCGCGTGTTCCTCGAACTTGATGGCGTTCGGGCGAATCCGCATGTTCTCGTTGTTGAGATACCCCTGCAGGTACTCGTTGATGCCGTTTCGCACGGACTTGTTGCTCGTGATGACACCGAACGCCCCGGGTTCACCGTAGGCGATGTGAAGGGTGTCTGCGAGCATGTCGAGAATCGCAAGGTCGTGTTCGACTACAAGCATCGAGCGGTTCTCCTCTTCTGCGAGTTCGCGGATGAGTTGCGCCGCAGTCATGCGCTGGCCGATGTCGAGATACGGCGTAATCTCGTCTAAGAAGTAAAAGTCGGCGTCGCGGGCGAGCGTCGCCGCAAGCGCCACGCGCTGGAGTTCCCCGCCGGAGATGGAGTCGATGTTCTGGTCCATCACCGGGCGAATCGAGAGGCGGTCGACGAGTTCGTCTAAGACGCCGCGCTCGTCGGTGCGTTCTAAGAGTTCGCGCGTGTTCCCGTCGAACGTCTTTGGAATCTGGTCGACGTACTGCGGTTTGCGAGCAACGGTGAGGTCGCCTTCGCGCAAGTCTTCTAAGAAGTCCTGTAACTCGGTGCCGCGATACTCGTCGATGACGGCGTCCCAGCCGGGGGCGTTGCCGTACTCGCCGAGGTTCGGTTCGAGTTCGCCGGAAAGAATTTTGACGGCGGTCGATTTACCAATCCCGTTCGGTCCAAGAATACCCGTGACGCGGCCTTCTTCTGGAACCGGCAGGCCGTAGAGCGAGAAGGCGTTCTCGCCGTAGCGGTGGGTCGGCTCTTGGTTTAATTCCTGTGGGAGGTTGATAATCTCGATTGCGTCGAACGGACACTTCGAGACGCAGATACCGCAGGTCTCACCGAGACAGATCTCTTCGGAGATACGAATCTGGTCTGGTTTGCCCTGGAGGGTGTCCTCGCCGCGTTGGGTGATGCACTCTTTGCCCGTCCGGTTGGGCGGGCAGTAGTTTGCACACTCGTAGTTACAGCGGTCGGGTTGACATCGGTCTAAGTCAACGACCGCGATGCTGTCGTCCGCCATGTTTAGAAGACGTGGCCCTGCAACAGGAGCGTCCAAGAAACGAACCACAGCGAGAAGGTCATGAAGCCCACGTACAGGTAGTCCTTCGTCGAGAACTCCTGTACGTCGATGCCGAGCAGGCGCAACAGCGGCAGTTGCACCAAGATTGCACCAACGAGGGCGAACACCGCCGTCGTGTCCTGTGGTCCGGCCGCCACCATCGCGGAGATGATTGCACCAGCAACCCCCGCGAGTGCCGAGACCGACGTGACCGTAACCCCACGCATATGGGCTTTACGGCGGTCGAGCGTTTCGGTTGCCATACAGCAGTGTTCGGCTATGGAGCGTAAAAAGGCGTTCGTTCGCGCGCCCTCAATCTTTATGCTCCCAGCGCTACAGTCATTTATAGTAATGGCTGAAACTACTGGGGAGGAGCTCTCTGACCTTCCACCGAGCGCGAAACTCGTGTTTAAAGTGCTCGAATACAACGGGCCGCTGACGCAGAAAGGAATTGTCCAAGAGTCGATGCTCTCTGCGCGGACCGTCCGATACGCCCTCGAACGACTCGAAGAAATCGGCGCAGTGAGTGAAGATGTGTATTTCGCAGACGCACGACAGAACCTCTACGAAATCCCGTCAGAACTCATCGCGGCCGACGGCGGTGCAGACCCGGCGGTTTGCGACGACTAACTCCATACTCACTTTCTTTGCTTCATCGTTCCTGAGCGATCGCGCTGTTTTGCGTTGGTAAAAACGAACACTGGAACGGCGGTGATTGAGCGGTTACAACCCGGTCATTCGGGTGGCAGGTCGACCACACCGAGTTGTTGCATCATGCCGAGTGTATCCGGCTGCACCCACCGTTCTGCGATTTTCCCGTCTTCGATGCGCGTGAACACCATGTTCTGAACCTCGAACGGCTTGCCAGTCGCTTCGAGCCCCATGAACGTCCCTTCGTGGGTTCCACGGAGTGTCACGCGCATCGCAACCATGTCACCCTCGGCGACGACCTCCTCGACCGTTGCCGAGAAACCAGCCCATGCAGTGCGCAGGTCTTCGATTTGTTTCTTCACGGCGTCGCGCCCTTTCACCTCTCCGAACGGGCTGTGGTCGATGATGTCCGCTGCACAGCACTCGTCGATGAGTGCGACGTTTCCTTCGGTGGCGATTTCCTCCGGGAAGCGCCGCGCAATCTGTTTGTTCTTCTCGAGTCCAGCTATTGTTGCCATTGGCCCACCTCTCTGTGTGCTCGATTCGACCCGCCTCAGCAGGTGGCCGTCTCGAACCACGGAAGTATATTGGCTCCAAATCGTGTTAACCATTACCACTTTTCCTGCTGACTCGACGCGGTTCTTCGGCCGTCTGTCAGCCAACGGAGCGACCGCTCTCCCGGAGTACTAAGCCACGCTTTCGAAGTTGCTTCACCTCGGCGCAAAAACTATCCGGAAGCCAACAAGTTACGACGAGATGATCGAAATCTGCTGGCCGTGGTCGATGGCGCGCTCTAGCTCTTCTGCGATGGCGCTGCCGCGGGATACCTGAATGTCGCCGCCGCGTGAGACGGTCGCGGTGAACAGGTACTCGCCGTCTGCCTGCACTTCGATGGTCTCTCCGGCGCGGTCGTTCCCGATGGGGATGACGACGTGGCGCGAGGAGATTTCAGGCGTCACGACGTCGCCGGTCTCTTTTGGAGCGCTCGCTTGGGTTCCTTGGCTCGACGCTTTGGGCTCCTCTGGGCGTTCATCGAGCGTCCGTACGTCGATGCTCATGCCGAGACGGTCTTCGACGTCTTGGATGCGACCGCCGCCCTTGCCGATGACGTAGGAGATGTCGTCGTCTTCGACGTACACGATGGCGCTCGACTGGCTCTTGATTTCCACGTCAACGTGGCCGCGGGCGATGGAGCGAATCTCGCGTTCGATTTCCTTCTTTGCGAGTTTGTTCACGCCCGTGTCGCGGCTGCCGGTCTTGCTGACTGGGACCGTGACGACCTGCCGGTTGAACGTGTAGATTTCGTACTCCGGCTGGTTCGTCTCGAAGTCCCGAATCATGATGACAGGCCGGGCGAGGTCTTCTTCCATGAGGCCTTCCGGCACTTTGACTTCCGTCGTCACGTCGTACACTTTCGCCACCTGTCCAGCCTCGATGTAGACAACCGTGTCTGCGACCTGCGGAATCAGGCCGAGTTCGACCCGGCCAATCAGGCGCTGGAGGGCGTCGATGGCGCGGGTCGCGTGAACCACACCAATCATGCCAACCCCCGCGAGGCGCATGTCCGCGAACACGGAGAAGTCGCTCGTTTTCCGCACCTCGTCGTAGATGGTGTAGTCGGGACGCACCATCAGCAAGGAGTCTGCGGTTTTCTCCATCGACCCGGCGAGTTCGGTGTACTGCGTGATTTCGGGGCCGACTTGCAGGTCGCGCGGTTTCTCCATCGTTTTGACGGCGAAGCCGGTGTCGTTCAAGAACTCGGCGACAGCTTGGCCAAAGGTGGATTTCCCCGCCCCGGGTGACCCGGCGATGAGCACGCCGCGCTGGCGTTCGAGCAGGCGCTCTTTGATGGTGTCTGCGCCCTCGTAGTCGTCCATCGTCGTCTTGACGATTGGCCGGACGGCCGTGATTTCGAGTGCGTCCGAAAACGGTGGGGAGGCAATCGCAATCCGGTAGTCACGGAACTGGACGATGGTCATGCCCGGCTCTGAGAGTTCAACGAAGCCTTCCTCGTCGTCCTCTGCGCCGTGTTCGATCTCCGCCGCCATGTCACGGAGTTCGCCCGCCGTGAGCACGTCGTCGCGGATTTTCTCGAAGGCCATCTCGCCGACGGAGCCGCGTTTTGCCATCGGACGCACACCCACCTTGAGGTGGACGGACATCGTCTGGTCGTCGAAGTACTCCTCGATTTCGAGGGTGCCGACCTGCCGGATGGTCGGCTCTAAGTAGATGACAGAGAGGCCTTTTGCCTTCGCAACCTTGCTCTGGACGACGTCGCTCGTGACGAACGTGGCGTCGTGTTCAACCGCGAGGTCGCGAATCAGCGCGTCGATTTCGCCCTGTTTGGCACGGCTCCGCTCGCCCGAACTCGGGCGGCGACCGACGTACTTGATGGTGACCTCACCGGCATCCGCAAGCTCCGCGAGCGTCTGGAGTTCGCTGAGGCCTGCCCAGCCACTCTCGTGGCCGTCGTTGGCCCGCGACTCCAGCTCTGCAACGACTGCTTCCGGGACGTAGATGGTCGCGCCAGCGAACTCGCCGCTTTCGACTCGTTCGGACACGCGGTGGTCGATGACCACGCTCGTATCCGGTACGACATTCATACTGAATCTACGCCCGCGAACCCTGATAAGACTGTTCAACAGGGCGGCACGCGAACCCCTGAGAGGTAAGGCACTCGCCCCCAACTCTCCGACCATGACCGTCGCCTCACTCACCCGCGACCTCGTTTCGATTCCGAGCCACGACGACGAAACCGCAGCCGGAGATTTCATCGAAAACTGGCTCCGCGCAGAAACCGCCGCCGCCGTCACGCGAGACGACGCGGGCAACGTCATCGCCCGAAAAGGCTCGGGCGACCGCTCGCTTGCGCTCGTTGGCCACCACGACGTGGTCGCCCCCGACGCCTCCCAACTCGACGGCGACGACTACGTGGTCGAAACACGCGACGGACGCATCTACGGCCGCGGCACTGCAGACATGAAGGGAGCCGTCGCCGCCGCCATGTGCGCTTTCCGCGACGCAGACCCATCCTGCGAACTCGTCTTCGCCTCGTTCGTCGGCGAGGAGGTCGGCGGAACCGGCGCACGCGCCGCCATCGACGACGGGTTCGCGCCCGATTTCGCCATCGTCGGCGAGGGTTCGACGGGCTACTCAGCGCCCGGCATCACTGACGTTGCCGTTGCCCACAAGGGCCGTCGTGGGAGTACGATTGTTGCGGCGGGAACCGCGGCCCACGCGAGCGAGGTCGAAGCCGGTGAGAACGCCATCTACCGCGCCTGTGACGCCGTGAACGTCGTGCGCGACCTTGACTTCCCGACCGCAACCGTGCTCGGCCACGAGATGACCGGCAGTGTCGCGGTCACGGAAATCGAAGGCGGGAGCGGCTGGAATGTGATTCCTGCATCCTGTTCGGTGACCGTAGACGAGCGCACGGTTCCCGGCGGCTACGCACCGCTCGAACAGGTCGAAGACATAGCGGGTGTTTCGTGGAACGTTGACCAAGACTTACCGCCAATGGCCTGCGACGACGCCGTGTTTGCTGACGTGGTACTCGAAGCGGCGAGCGAGGCACAGGACGCAGCGCCCGAACAGGTCACGAAACCCCACGCAACCGACGCGGGTTGGTTGGCCAAAGCGGGAACCACGTGCGTCATCTGCGGGGCGGCAGAACAGGGCGAGGCCCACACCAAAGACGAGAGCGTCTCGATTGCCACACTTGAAACGATTCAGACCCTCTACCGGACGGTCGCAGAATCGGTCTGAGTCACCCCGTGTGAGAGGATTGATAGGTGGCCGCATCCTTGTGCATCTATGGCACCGGACACACCCGATGCGTACGACGCCCTTCTCTCGAAGTATCGCCGAATTTCTGGCCTCCAGGACGCAGGCCAACTGCTCTCGTGGGACCAGCAGGTCATGATGCCGCCGGGCGGAACCGGCGCGCGTTCGCGCCAACTCTCCGCGCTCTCTGCGACGAGCCACGAACTGCTCACCGCAGACGAAATCGGCGACCTCCTCGGTTCGGTCGAGGGCAACGTCTCGGGCGAACAGGCCGCAGCCGTCCGCGAGATTCGTCGCCAGTACGACCGAGCAACGCGCGTCCCGACTGAGTTGGTCGAACAGATCTCGATTGCGACCTCAGAGGCGCTGCCCGTCTGGGAGCAGGCAAAAGCCGACGACGACTTCGACGCCTTCACGCCGACGCTCCAAAAGATGGTCGAGCTAAAGCGCGAGTACGCCGCCCACATCGACCCGGACGAAGACCCGTATGCCGTCCTCTTTGCCGACTACGAACCGTACCTCGAACTCGACACCGCAGACCGCGTGCTCTCGCGACTCCGTGACAACCTCGTCCCGCTCATCGAAGACATCGCTGCGAGTGACGTTGCGGCTCCCAGTCCATTCGCCGGGACGTTCGACACGAGCACGCAAAACGACCTCTCTCGGGACGCACTTTCGTTGCTCGGCTACGACTGGAATCGCGGCCGTCTCGACTCTTCTTCGCATCCCTTCTCGACGGGGACGCAGTTCGACTCGCGCATCACGACGCGCTTCAAGGAAACCGACCCAATCGACGCGCTCACCGCGACCATCCACGAGTTCGGCCACGCGACCTACACGCTTGGCCTGCCACAGGACAAGTACGGTTCGCCGCTCGGCGAGTCGCGCGACCTCACCGTCCACGAGTCCCAGTCGCGCCTCTGGGAGAACCACATCGGCCGCTCGCGGGCGTTCTGGGAGCGTTTCCTGCCGTCGTTCAAAGACCGCTTCCCGCAGGTTGGCGACGCGAGCGCAGACGACGCCTACCGCGCGGTCAACCGGGTTTACGATGACAACTACATCCGCGTCGAAGCGGACGAACTCACCTACCACATGCACATCGTGCTCCGATACGAAATCGAACAGGCGCTCATCCACGGCGACATCGAGGTCTCAGAGGTGCCACAAGTCTGGAACGACAAGATGGAGAAGTACCTCGGCATCCGCCCGGAGACGGACGCAGAAGGTTGTCTCCAAGACATCCACTGGAGCCACGGCAGCTTTGGCTACTTCCCGACCTACTCGCTCGGCTCCGTACTCTCCGCTCAACTGTTTGCGAGCGTCGAAGACGCCATTCCGGACGTGTACGGGAAGGTCCGCGAGGGCTCGTTCGACGACCTTCATTCGTGGCTCACCACGAACGTCCACGCCCACGGCAAGCGCTACACCACGCCAGACCTCGTGAAAGAGGCAACTGGCGAGGAGTACACGGCCGACTACTTCATCGACTACGCCACCGAGAAGTACGGCGACCTGTACGACCTCGACTGAGCCACAAACTATACGTTTTCTCGTTTTTCGGCCACAATAGTTACAACTGTCTGGTTATCGCGCTGACAACCTCCTGACTGCGCAAGCCAGAAACACTAAGTACTGTCGTGGTATAGCATACCATGTATGGCCTCAGCACCGAACGACAACTTATTCGACGAGTTCCTCTCGCACCGTGGCCACGAAACTGCTGTTGTCGGATGGCAGCAAAACTATAACAAACTCCAGTGCCCAGAGTGTATGGGCCTCCACGATACAGGAGCAACCGAGTGTTCGGTATGCGGCTGGTCCCCGCAAACCGCGTAGAATCCGTCGCTGATTCATTTTTTGCGTTGATTACCCGGCGATAGTGACTATCAGGGACACTGATTTATTGTATTATTTCTATAATGTTAATTGAGAAATATGCCCGAATGTCAGAACTGCGGCTCTTTCGTTACCGACGCTTACGTCCGTGTGTTTGCACCGACTGGAATCAGCGACCCTCGCGTGTGTCCGCGGTGTACCGACAAAATCAGAGAAGGCGCGTCCGTCCGCGACGCGCGTTCGCCCCGAAATCAGTAGTTTAAGCGCTTCTTCTCGGGATTTTTGGGGATAACCCGGAGGTTTATCCATTACCGTCACTACCACATGGACAATGACTGAAGTCGAACCCACGGTCACCCGTCTCTTTGGTGGGCCGGGGAGCGGGAAGACAACGGCCCTTCTCGACGAAGTTGAGGACATCCTCGAAACCGAGGGTGTCGAAATCAACGATATTCTCGTTGTTTCGTATACCCGAGCTGCAGCAGCAGAGATTCGAGAACGCCTCGCAGAGCGCCTCGAGGTCACGCCTCGCTCGTTACAGGGGAACGTCTCGACCATGCACGCGAAGGCGTACGAACTGCTCGACCTCTCGCGCAAAGACGTGGTGGGCGAAAAGGACAAAAAGGAGTTCTGTGAGGAGTACGGCCTTGAGTTCGAAGACGAGTATTCGAGTTCGCGCCGCCGGACCGCCCGCTCGACCACGATTGGCAACAAGATTATCGCCACGAGCCAGTGGCTCCAGCGCACCCGCCGTGAGGTCGCAGACTGGTACGACGTGCCTTTCCAGTGGAACGTAGAGAAAGTTCGCCTCCCGCCGGAAATCGACCCGAACGCGATGGAGGGGAACAAGTACACGCCAACGTGGCCGTCTGACGACAAGCGCATCGACATCCCCGAAGCCATCCGCGCGTGGCAATCGTACAAGGGCAAGCACAACAAGGTCGGCTTCGCCGACATGCTTGAACGCGTCCACCAGCGCTCGCTGCTCCCGAGCGTCGATTATCTGGTCATCGACGAGTTTCAGGACATCACGACGCTCCAGTACGCAGTGTACGAGGAGTGGAAACAGCACATGAAACACGTCCTCATCGCGGGTGACGACGACCAGGTCGTCTACGCGTGGCAGGGCGCAGACCCGAAATTGCTGTTAGAAGAACAGGGTGAGGACGTCATTCTCCCGAACTCCTACCGGTTGCCCTCGAAGATTCTGAACGTCGTCCAACACGAAATTCGCCACATCGAAGAGCGCCAAGAGAAGAAGCTCAGACCCCGGAAAGAAGGCGGCATCGTCGAAGCAATGAGTTCGCCGTCGATGTTAGACCTCGTGCGCGAACTCAGGCGCACAATCGTAGACGAGGAGGGCACCATCATGGTGCTGTTCCGGGCACGCTACCAGATGTTCCAGTTCATGGACGAGTTCATCGACGAGGGGATTCCGTTCCGCGTGCTCACCGACCAGCGTATGTGGACCGACCGCCTCTATCAGTACGTCACTGCGGTCGAAGCTATCGAGGAGGGTGAGAACATCGACGGCCTGCAAGCGCGCCGGCTCGCCAACATGCTCGCCGACTCCGCGTTTGGCACGAACGACCGCGAAGCGCTGTTCGAGGCCATCGAGGAGGCGAAAGAAGAACACGACGAGGACGACCTCACGAACCTCGAATTCGAGCCGGATTTCATCCGCGAGTTCGCGCCGTTCGTTCCTGCGCCCGTGTCTGCCGCAGACATGCTTCGGAAAGTCACCTCCTTCCAGAAACGGTCACTCAAAGCCTACTTCGCGGGCGATTACCAGCACTTAGACCGCGAAAACGTTCGCGTGGGGACCATCCACTCGGCGAAGGGTCGTGAGGCAGACCACGTGTTCGTCGCCACCGACCTCACCGAGAAGGTCGTCGAACAGATGGCCGCGCTCCTTGAACAAGAGGACCGCATCCCCGAGGGCCTCGAGTTCACCAAACGCACGAGTCCCATTCCGATTATGACCGACAACGAACGCCGTGTGTTCTACGTCGGGATGAGCCGTGCGCGCGAACGCCTCGTCATGATGGAAAATCTCGTCGACGGTGCGCCAACGCTCCCGATCGACGTGTTGCTCCACAACCGCCCGGTCGAAACGCCGCTCGCAGAACTGCTCGAAGAAGCTTCAGAGCCGCTGTCTGCTGACTGACTACTCGTCGTCTTTCTCTTTTACGACCGCGCCGGCGACCTTCTCTGCGGCCATTCCCGGCAGGTCGCCGGGCGTCGTGATGTACTCTTCAATTGCAATCATCAGAATGGCAAGCCCGATGAACCCCGCGCCGATGAGGGTTTCTCCCCGCGTGAGCATGTCGAGGCCGAGCAAGCCCACGGGGATGGCGAAGGCGAGCGCGATGGCCAACTGGATGGTTCCGAGGATGCCCTTTCCCATTGGGACAGCGTTTCGCTCGCGCGTGCAAAAACGCCTCGGCTGAAGGCGAGGGATTCTTTCGCGTTCCCTCCCTATGCCCGACTATGTTCACCGGAATCGTCGAGACGACGGGCGACGTGCTCGCCGTCACCGACACCGACGGCGGCCGCCGTCTCAAACTCGGCGTCCCCTTCGAAGACCTTCACCACGGCCAGTCGATAAGCGTCAATGGAGCCTGCCTCACCGTCGAGGAGTTCGGCGACGGCTGGTTTTCTGTGTTCTTGCTCAGAGAGACGCTCTCGCGCACCGCCTTCGACGAAGTTGCGGAAGGCGACGTGGTCAACGTCGAACGCGCCATGCCTGCAGATGGTCGCTTTGACGGGCACATCGTGCAGGGGCACGTCGATGGAACCGCCGAGATTCAACGCATCGACCAGCTTGGCGACGACTGGGAGTTCGAGATTTCACTGCCCGAGCAGTCGGCAAAATACGTCGTCGAGAAGGGCTCAATTACCGTCGATGGCATCTCGCTCACGGTCGCCTCCCGCGAGGATGACTCCTTTACGGTGGCCATCATTCCAACGACGTACGACCTCACAAACCTCTCAGAAAAGCAGGTCGGCGGAAGCGTCCATCTCGAAGTTGACGTCATCGCAAAATACGTAGAACAGCTGCTTTAGGCGTCGTATTCGGTTTTCTCGACGTTCATCTCGCTCACGTCGGGTGAGTTGTGCAGGTCACGGTAGGTGTGGCTGTACCGGCGCAACTTTCGGAGGAGGATGTAGCCAAAGATGCCGTCGTAGACGATGACGAAGCCGAGAAACACGACGAACGGGGAGAGACCCGGGATGAGCACGCTGATGAGGTCGGGGACGATGGTGACGAGCGTGTTGTAGGTCGCGTGGATGAGCGCGGCGATGAGCAGGCCTTTCACGACGATTGGGCCGCGGTTTTCCGGGTTGAACTTTGCGAGGCCGAGGTAGTAGCCCGCAAAGGCAGAGTAGATGACGTGGCCCGGCCCGGCGAGGGCGCGAACCGCCGTGATGTCGGAGCCTGCACCCACGATGTTCCCGCTTGCGAGGAAGGCAGCGTTCAGGTTTTGGGTGATATACAGGGCGTTTTCGATGGTGGCGAACCCGAGTCCAGCTATCGCGCCGTACACCGCGCCGTCGATGACCGCGTCAAAGCGGTCAGAGCGGTAGGCATACAGCCGGATGGCAAGCCACTTCACCGTCTCTTCGACGGGGCCGACGACGAGATAGAACATGAACACGAGGCCAAGCAGCGGGAGCGTGCCGAACCCGGAGCCGATGGCTTGGACGCCGTTGCCAACGTACGTGTTCAAAATGCCCGCAAAGCCCGCGAACAACACGCTGAGGACGAACGTCGCAACCATGAGCTCGAGTGGCTCCTCGCTCGTCGCATCTTCGCGTCGCACGTACCACGCAAGCCCGAGGGCAGGGAGCGCAGAGAGGAGCACGAGTGCGCCGACGGCAGGTTCAGTGACTGCGCCGAAGCCGCCGAGGGCAAACTGGGCGACGAAGATGAGCAACGCCGCGATGATAACGAACGCCCGAAGGGAGAATTTGAGCCCGCGATAGATGGAGACCGCAAAGCGGTCGGTTCGAGAGCGCACCTCCCACGTTGCGACATCGTAGAGGTCTTGTGACCCGTCGGCGCGCGCCTGAATCGGGTCGCGTCTATCCGTCATGCACCGGTCTATGCCATCCCCGACCCTAATTGTTCTGCCCGCTAGGCCTCCTTCAAACACCTAATACACGTGTTAGGGGTAGTTTTATCACCCGCTTCGTGCCGAGTGTTGGGTCATGACACGGTACAGCACGAGCAGAGGCCTGCTCTACACGGCCCCACCAAAAACAGACCGACGAACAGCCGACGACGACCAGCCAACCGCGACAGCAGACGACAAACCAACCGCGACAGCCGAACTCGCACCGACCGCCGCCCCCGCAGACGACTGACCAGAGACCGCGCTATTTTCAATCCCGCCCACCCAACCGTGGAGCATGCACTTTGACCAGCGAACGCAGACGGCGCTTCGTGATGCTGGCCTCTCGCTCTCCGACCTGAAGACTGTCTCTCAGGCCATCGTCGAGACGACACAGGCAGACGCAGACCGCCTGCGTGCCTTCTTCGAGGGCCACGACACCGTCTACTCGGATATGGACCTCGCCCACAGTCGCGCGACGTTCCCCGAACACACCGTTTCCTACTGCGACCTGTTCACCCACGGGGCGGACATCCGTGGCTATCTCCGCTTTGATTCGTGGGGCGTCCCGGTCGAAGGCGGACGCGTCCTCTCCGACGACGTGGTCGAACTGAAACTCGGCGCGACGGTCCACGACCGCGTTCGCTTTGCCACCTCGCGCGACGCGCTATGAACGTTCGCGTCCGCGGCATCTACACGACCGCCACCACCCACCTGCTCCACGAGGCGGGCCACGACGTGGTCCTCGCCTCAGAACCCATCCAGAACCGGTTCGACGAATCGTTCCCCGAGGCAGAGTACGACGCGACCGTCGAGACCACTGCCGACCGACAGGGCGTTTCGGTCATCGGCACCGACGACGCCGTCTCCGTCCTCCACGACCTGCTCTCGATTGGCATCGACACGTTCTCGTGGGACGACCCGGCTCCGCGTGGAGCCATCTGCAACGCCGTCGTGATGGAGACGAAAAACAGCGGCGCAATCGTCGACTTGGGCGAGTGCGACGGCTTTCTCCCCTACTCGAAAGTTGACGACCGCGTCGAAGAAGGCGACGCGCTCCGCGTACAGGTGCGCGACCCCGCCGCGCCGTGGGGCGACGACCGGCCGGTCGTTGACACGCGACTCAGAGTGATGGGCGGTCTCGTTACGCTTGTCCGCGGGAGCCAACCCTCCGGCACGCGCCCGATGGCCCTCGGCGACCTCTTGCCGACCGACCCGCCGGAGGGCTGGTACGTAAACTGGAGTCGAGGCGCAGACGACGCCGGCCTTGACGCCCTCGACGACGCACTTTCGGGTGCGGTCGAGCAGGCAACCGCCATCGAACAGGCCCTTTCGTCGGCTTCCGAACCCGAAGCCGACGCCCCCGTGATGCTCTCCGCGGGCGATGCGACGCGCTGGGTCTGGTTCGGCCGCGAGTCTCGCTTCGCGCTCGACGACCACCGCCGCGCCGTGACGACGACGATGCCCGGCCACCACCGGACGAAGGCCGCAGACCGCCGGGCAAGCGCCGCCGTTGACTTCGCAGAGGCAATCTGCGACCCGAGCGGCGGCTTCCCCTTCGCCGCCGTCACCCGCCAGTTCGGCCCGATGACGGGCGACCGGCTGGCGATTGGCCACGGCAAACCAGAGGGCCGCCTCATCACGCTCGGGTCGGGCAAGGTCACCGACCGCGACGTGGACAAACAGCGTATCACCCTCACCCGCGAGATGTCGCCCGGTGGCTCCTACGACGCCTTAGACGTGCCCCGGCGCGCTGGAGACGTGGCGGTCACAAAGTTCACCGAGGGCAAGTGGTGGTATCCAACCGTCTACAAAAGCCAAGACGGCGAGCGTCGAGGCACCTACGTCAACATCTGTACGCCGGTCGAACTCTTCCCCGACAGCGTCCGCTACGTAGACTTGCACGTTGACGTCATCAAACACGCGGACGGAACGGTCGAGCGCGTCGATGACGACGAACTCGATGCGGCGGTCGAGGCGGGTCACATCTCTCCCGAACTTGCGGAAAAAGCGCGCCGCGTCGCGACCGCCATCGAAAACGCGCTTTAATCGGACTGTTCTTTTCGGCGCAGGGAGCGCCACGCGCCGAGGCCGACCCCGGCAAGCGCTGTGGGGACGCCAAAGCCCGGCCCGGTGGTCTCAGTGGTCGTCTCCTGCGTGGTCGTGGTTGGCTCCGCTGTCGTGGTTTGGGTCGTCGTTTGCGTGGCCGTCGTCTGCGTCGCCGTCTGCGTCTGCGTGGGGGTTTCTGTCTCCGTCAACGACGGCGGATTTGCTTGCTCGCCTGCGTGGTCGGGGAAGGTGTACAGCGCCGCGCCACTGGCACCACTGGCGCTCGGATTCTCGTGGCTAGTCGCGACGAAGAACTCACCGGAGACGGCGAGTTGTGCCGTCCAGAAACTCGTCTCGTCGGGCGCGCGCCACCACGCGAGCTCCTCGGGATTGGCCGGGTCTGCGATGTCGTGAATCTTCACGCCGCCTTGATACCACGAGGTGTAGAGGCGGTCGCCCGCGATGCCGAAGTTGTGCGACGTGGTCCACGTGCCTTGGAAGGTGGCGTCTGCGGTTTCCGGTGGGTCAATCATCACGAGCGACTCCGGGGCGGTTTTATCGGAGATGTCGAACAGCTCGATGCCGCTTGGCCCACCAGAATCGTCAGAGGCGTCTACGTCCCACGACTCGCCGCCAACGCCCATGACCGTCGCGTCGTCGTTGACGGTAACGTAGTGGTCGTTGCCCGGCGGCTCGAACACCCGCTGGCTGAGTTGGTCGTCGGTGAGTTGGGCGAGTTCGTCCGGGTCGGGCGTCCGCACGTTGCCCAGATATTCGGGATTCGCGGGGTCTGTACAATTGACAATCCACGTGCCTGCATCCCAGAAGACGAGATACGCGATGGCGTCTTTGACGAAAAGGTCGTGGAGCGTCCAGACGCTGGTGTTGATGTCTGCCCAGCGCTCGTCGTGGTCTGCAATCGACCAGCGGCCGACTTCCTCTGGTTCGCCACTGATATCGACGATGACGAGTTCGTTTTCTCGCCTGTCGATGTCGGCGTGTTCGTTGTCGCCGAGGTAGGCGGTGTCGCCTTCGAGATAGACGTTGTGGTGGAAGAAGTTCGTCTCGTAGACGGCGCGTTGGGTCGGATTCGCCGGGTCTGAAACATCGTAGATGACGAGCGCGTTGATATTTTGTCTCGCCGTGGGATTTGCTGGCCCGGCGACGAGGAGGGTGTCACCGTCTACTTTTACGTCGTAGATGCCGCGAAGCGGGCCGCCCTCAACGTCGCTCAGCAATCCGCGTTCTTCTGCGAGTATCGTCGGATTTGCGGGGCTACTCACATCGACGGTTGCAAAGCCGTCGGTCAGGGCGACGTAGGCGGTTTCGCCGTCGGCGCTCACAACCACTTCTTTCACACGGGGGAGGTCAAGGCGAGCGATTGGTGCGTAACCGGATTCCTGCGCAGTGCCGATATGACTGAAAAGAGGGAGGGTGGCGCCTGCGGCTGCAGCCTGGAGGACCTGTCTGCGGCGCATGCCCCATGTAAACCCGTTGCACATATGGCAGTTTTGGTCAGGCCACTTGCGGTTCAGTTGCTGTTGTTGGTGGGCAACTGCGGGATGAGCCACGAGAGGAAGGCGTCTTCACTCCGGGTCTGCATCCAGATGCGTCCGGGGCCGGTGAACGTCACGACGAGGCCTTCGCCGCTCAGGAGCGTGGACTTGAGGCCGCCGACTTTGTTCACCGTGAAGTTTGTCGTCTCCTCGAACGCGACGACGTGGCCGGTGTCAACGATGTATTTCTCGCCAGCTTCCAAGTCGACTTCCTGAATCGCGCCGTAGCTCGACAGGAAGGTTTCGCCCGTCCCGGTGAGTTTAAGCAAGAACAATCCTTCGCCGCCGAAGAACGTCCGGCCGCCACCGAACTTCGTGTCGATATCGATGCTCGGATCTGCGGCGAGAAACGACCCTGATTGGACGTAGAGCGTCTCGTCTTCGATGTCGTGGTTCACCACGTCGCCGGGAAGCGGCGGGGCAAGCGTGACGTGCCCGTCTGCGTTCGCAGTGAACGTGTTCATGAAGAAGCTCTCGCCGCCGAGGACAGAGCGTTTCAGCGACCCGAGAATCCCGCCGTTCGCAGAAGTCTTGATTTCAACGCCGTCTGTGTAGCTGACCATCGAACCCGCTTCGGTGACGATTGCCTCGCCTGCGTCGAGGTGGACGGTCACGAGGGCGAACGACGGTCGGTGGTCGATTTCGTGGTGCATTACACCTACCTGTTAGTTGGCCTCCACTAAGGAGATTTGCCCGGCCTGTTCCGAATCAGTCTCTCCGGACGTACGTCACCGGACACGACGCAGCGAAGAGCACTTCCTGTGCCGTCGAGCCAAACACCGCTTTGCCCGTCGGGGAGCGCTTTCGCCCGCCGATGACGACGCGGTCTGCATCGACCTGCTCTGCGAGGGTGACGATTGCGTCGCCGTGATTTCCGACTGTGCCTTCGATTTCGTATGATACCCCAGCGTCGTCAAAGTGCGCTGCGAGGTCTCGAATCGTCGTGTGGCGTCGGGCGACTTCACCGGGCTCCGCACGAGATTGTGGGGTGTAATCGAGTTGGTCTAACACCGACTCGAACTCATCTTCGGTGAACACGTGGCCAAGCACGACGGTTGCTCCAGTCGGCTTCGCCACTTCGATAACTGTCTGTGCAAGTCGGCTCACGCTGTTCGCATCGCGGGGGCCAACCGCGAGTAACATGGTATCGAGTGCCATACTCGGCTGGTTGTTTCGTGACCGGCTAAAACGTACGGCCATCAATGAGCGACTCCTTTTCTATCCCGCCCGCGTGGCACCGTCTCACACCCTAACCGACAGCGTTTCACGCCTCCCGTCCATACGCAGGCGTAGATGAGCAAGGACTACATCGAGGTTCGGGGGGCCAACGAGCACAACCTGAAAGACCTCGACGTCCGCGTACCACGCGAGACGTTCACCGTCGTCACCGGATTGTCGGGGTCGGGGAAGTCGTCGCTCGCCTTCGATACCATCTACGCCGAAGGTCAACGGCGCTACATCGAGAGTCTGAGCGCCTACGCCCGCAACTTCCTCGGGCAGATGGACAAACCACAAGTCGAGAGCGTCGAGGGGTTGTCCCCGGCCATCTCCATCGACCAGAAAAACGGGGCAAACAACCCCCGTTCGACGGTTGGGACGGTGACCGAACTCCACGACTACCTGCGCCTGCTGTACGCCCGCGTCGGGATTCCCCACTGCCCCGAGTGCGGGAGAGAAGTCGGCGAACAGAGCGCCCAGAACATGGTGCGCCGGATTCTCGAATTGCCGGACGGGACGAAAGCGAAAATCGCCGCACCGGTCGTTCGCGACCAGAAAGGCGCGTTCGCAGACCTGTTCTCTGACCTCGTGAGCGACGGCTACTCGCGCGTCGAAGTCGACGGCGAGGAGTACGACCTCACCGTCGAAAAGCCGACGCTTGATGAGAACTTTCGCCACACCGTCGACGTCATCGTCGACCGCGTGAAAATCGCCGAAAAGGCGCGCTCGCGCATCACCGACAGCGTCGAAACCGCGCTTCGGGAAGCCGAGGGCGTCATCAAGGTCATTCTGCCGAACCCGCCAGAGGGCGTTCGCCTCGGTTCTGAAACTCGCTCGACCGGGTCACTCGGTGCGGATGCGGAAAACGACGGCCGCCTCGTCGTTGAGTTCTCAGAAGACCTTGCGTGTACCCACTGTGGCATCGACCTGAGCGAAGTCGAGACGCGGAGTTTCTCCTTCAACAGCCCGTACGGGGCGTGTCCCGAGTGTTCCGGGCTTGGCGAGACGAAGGAAATCGACGAAGCCCTCGTGATTCAGGACGCGAGCCAACCGCTCAAGCACGTGTTCGAGCCGTGGAGCTACAACCGGAACTACTACCGCCGCCAGCTCGACTCGATGGCAGACCACTACGACGTCTCGCTCGACACGCCGTTCGAGGAACTCGATGAGGAAGTGAGACAGGGATTCCTCTACGGCACCCGCGAGGACGTGCTGTTCGAGTGGAAAACCAAAAACGGCATTCGCCGCAAGAAACAGCCGTTCGAGGGCGTCATCCCGAACCTCGAACGCCGCCATGTCGAAACCGACAGCAAGCGCGCCCGTGAGCACATCGAGAAGTTCATGTCCGTCACGACGTGCCCTGCGTGTAACGGCTCGCGGCTGAAGCCAGAATCGCGCGCGGTGCTCGTTTCGGGCACGTCACTTCCCGAGGTCAACCGCATGAGCATCGGTGATGCGCTCTCGTACTTCGAAGGGCTCGAAGACACGCTCACCGACCGCGAGCGAACCATCGCCACGGAGATTCTCAAAGAGATTCGCGCCCGCCTCGGGTTCATGTGCGAAGTCGGGCTCGAATACCTCACGCTCGACCGCGAGGCCGCGACTCTCTCGGGCGGGGAGAGCCAACGGATTCGTCTCGCCACGCAAATCGGCTCCGGCCTCGTTGGCGTGCTCTACGTGCTCGACGAACCCTCGATTGGGCTACACCAGCGCGACAACGACCGCCTGCTCAACACGCTCTGTGAACTCCGCGACATCGGGAACACGCTCATCGTCGTCGAACACGACGAGGAGACGATGCGCCGGGCGGATAACATCATCGACATGGGGCCCGGTCCCGGCAAGCGCGGCGGCGAAGTCGTCTTCCAAGGAACCTACGACGAAATCCTCGACGCCGACACCATCACCGCGGAGTATCTCTCCGGCGGAAAGGCGATTCCCGTGCCCGCAGAGCGCCGTGAACCGGACGAGACGATCACCGTCCGTGGTGCGCGCCAGCACAACCTCAAGAACCTCGACGTGGACATCCCGCTGGGGTGTTTCACGGCTGTGACTGGCGTCTCCGGCTCCGGGAAATCGACGCTGATGCACGAGATTCTCTACAAGAGCCTCGCGCGGACGATGAACAACAACACGAGCGTCGACCCCGGCGACCACGACTCCATCGACGGTCTCGACGCCATCGAGACGGTGCGCCTCATCGACCAGAGTCCGATCGGCCGCACGCCGCGGTCGAACCCGGCGACCTACACCGGCGTGTTCGACTACATCCGTGACCTGTTTGCCCGGACGAAACTCGCCCGCCAGCGCGGCTACGAGAAGGGGCGCTTCTCGTTCAACGTGAAAGGCGGGCGCTGTGAGGAGTGTGGCGGGCAGGGAACGGTCAAAATCGAGATGAACTTTCTCTCAGACGTGTACGTCCCGTGTGAGGAGTGTGGCGGCGACCGCTACAACGACGAGACCCTCGACGTAGCGTACAAGGGCAAGACCATCGCCGACGTGCTCGATATGAGTATCGAGGAGGCCCTCGAATTCTTCGAGGCAGACACACGCATCAAGCGCCGCCTGCAACTGCTCTCGGACGTCGGTCTCGACTACATGCGTCTCGGACAGCCCTCGACCACGCTCTCCGGCGGGGAGGCCCAGCGCGTCAAACTCGCCGAGGAACTCGGCAAGAAACAGACTGGCGAGACGCTCTATCTCTTAGACGAGCCGACGACCGGCCTTCATTCAGAAGACGAACGTAAACTCATCGAGGTACTCCAGCGACTCGTGGACAACGGCAACAGCGTGGTCGTCGTGGAACACGAACTCGATCTCGTGAAAAATGCAGACCACATCATCGACCTCGGACCGGAAGGCGGCGAGAAGGGTGGGCAAATCGTCGCCCGCGGCACGCCAGAGGAGGTCGCGAGAAACGACGACTCTCACACTGGCCGCTATCTGCGTGATTTGCTCCCCGACATCGAACTCGACGGCCCGCGCGCAGACCGCGTAGCTCCGGCGTTGACGACCGACGACTAAGCGGGTCATATCTCTTTCTGCGCTGATCGCGTACCATTCAGTATGACCTCCATTTACGCGCCGCTCCGCGAGGTGTTCGTGGTGGCTACTGGCCGGGGTGACGACTGGCAAACCGCCGAACGTCTCGACGGCCATTCGCTCGAATGCGTCGCCGTCTCACCGGCTGCGCCCGACCGCGTGTTCGTCGGGACGTTTGATTCCGGGCTTCAGCGCAGTCTTGATGCGGGCGATACGTGGGAACAGGTTGGCGAGGATGTCACCGACGGTGCGGTGATGTCAGCGCGCGTGAGTCCACATGGCCCGGATACCGTCTACGTCGGCACCGAACCGAGCGCCGTCTATCGCTCGACCGATGGTGGCGACTCGTGGACGTCGCTCTCGCCGCTCACCGACCTCCCTTCGGCTGACGAGTGGTACTTCCCTCCGCGTCCTTCGACCCACCACGTCCGGTGGATTGAGGTTGACCCGGCAGACTCAGACCGCCTCTACGTCGGCATCGAAGCCGGGGCGTTCGTCTACTCCGAAGACGGCGGCGAGTCGTGGCACGAACGGCCCTCCGGCTCGCGCTACGACAACCACTCGCTGGCCGTCCATCCGGACGCACCCGGTCGCGTCTACGCGGCGGCTGGTGACGGCTACGCAGAGTCGAGAGACGGCGGAAAGTCGTGGAATCACCTGCAGGATGGCTTGAACCACCGCTACTGTTGGAGCGTTGTGCCCGACCCGGGTGACCCGGACACGGTGATTCTCAGCGCGGCCGCTGGGCCGTATTCGGCGCACAACCCGTCGTCTGCTGAGTCCTTCGTCTATCGACGCGAGGGCGGTGCGTGGGAGCGATGCGGAGCCGACCTCGGAGAAGGAGACGGACTGGTTCGCGCCGAACTGGCGACGGTCGGCAAACCGGGCGTTATCTACGCGTTCTCGAATCTCGGCATCTCCCGCTCATCGGATGCGGGACAGTCGTGGCAGTCGCTTTCGATACCGTGGAGCGGCCGCTATACGGGGCTGACGCCACGCGGATTCGCGGTCGTCGAATAGGGCAAACAGCCGGCACAGCCTGCTCACGAAGCCGGATGCCGGACACCCGCGGCGGCTTCGTGGCTGTCCTCAGTACATGGCCCTGCTGGCCGCGCTTTCACTGATAAGTGCTCGCACGAAACATGCAGAGGCCGGGAAGTATATACTGGCGGAAAAGTTAGGCGAAGGCAATGTACGACTTCGTCGTCGTCGGTGCAGGGCCGGCCGGGTCGCGGTTCGCACGCCGCACCGCCGAGGCCGGACGCGACGTGCTCGTGCTCGAACGCGGCGAGGTGGGCAAACCACTCGCTTGTTCGGGGCACGTCAGCACCGACCTCTGGGAGTTCACGCCGCCGGGCGCGCGAGAGCAACTCCTCCAGAACGAAATCTCGGGCGCGCGATTCCACACGGGCGGCCCCGGCAGCGACGCCCATCTCTTCTACAAACACGAGGTCATCTCGAACGTTATCGACCGCGTCGGCCTGGACAAAATTCTCGCAGATACGGCTCGCGACGAGGGTGCCGACCTGCGCGAGAATCACAGCGTCACCTCAGTGAGGGAACGCCGCGACCACGTTGAGGTTGTGGCCCAAACGCCGGACGGAACCGAAACCTTCGAGGGAAAAATCGTCGTCGGCTGTGATGGCCCCGTCTCGCGGGTACGCCGCGAGTGTGGCCTTCCCGAACCAAACGAGAAACTGCAGGGCGTGCTTGCCTTCTCCGAGGAAGACGACCCCGGCGAGTACGTGGACGTGCACCTGACGGCACCATCCTTCTTCGCGTGGCGCATCCCGCGCGGTGAGGCGGGTGTCGAATACGGCCTCGCCGCGCCTCCGGGCTCGGAGCCAACCGCTCGTGAGCTATTCGACGAGTTCGTTTCCGGCTACGACGTGGAAACCTCGCACTTCTGTGCGGGCATGATTCCGATTGGCCCGCCAAAGCGCGTGACCGGCCGTCGGAGTTTGCTGATTGGCGACGCCGCTGCCCAGACGAAACCGTTCACCGGCGGTGGAATTGTGTATGGCATGACGGCCGCAGACCACGCCGCGGCGACGGTTGACCCCAACGACCCGGGAACGCTCGGCGACTACGAACGAGCGTGGCGCGACGATTTACGCACAGAAATTCGTCTCGGTGCGTGGATTCGCAAAGCGTACTCACTCCCAACGCCGGTGCAGAATGCGGGACTCGGGACGCTCGCGGGCGAGATTGGCGTCCACATGGACAAGCCAACGACGCTCGCCTCGCGCGAGCAGTTGAAGGCGCTGTTGTCGCGAAAATAGGCCGCGGATTAGTCGAGGTAGGATGGGAGTCGCGCAGAGCGTTGACTGCCTTCGACGAACGGAAGCGATTCGATTGTGCCAGTTGTCTCTCCCACGGCCACGTCAGTTTCTGTCACGCCGTATTCGACATAGGCAAGCGCGAGTGGTTCGTCGCGGGAAGGACTGTGGAGGGCGCGGGTCACAGTTCCAACCGCCTCACCATCAACGGAGACTGTGGCCTCCGCTTCGGGACGTTCCTCACAGACGATTCCGACGAGGCGGCGGCTTGGCTGGCCGCGGTTTTCGACTCGGGAGACGACCTCTTGGCCGACGAAACAGCCCTTCTCGAAGTTGAGCGCGTTGCGGATGCCCGCGACGTTCGGAATCTGGCCGTCGAGTTCGGTTTCAAAGAGTGGCGTCCCGGCTTCGAGGGTGAGTGAGTCCCACGTCTCGTAACCGAATGGACTGGCCGCCATGCCGAAATACAAGAGCGCGTCGAGGACTTCTCTTGCTTTGTCGGCAGTACAGACAACTTCGTAGCCCTCCTCGCCGGTGGGGCCGTCCGTCGCAATTACGGTGACGCCCGCCTCGCCCATCGAGCCACGGTCGAACGAGAGCGGGCCTTCGGGTGCGCCGGGGCCGGTGAGCACGCTTGCGATTTTTTCGGTGGCTTTCGGGCCGTGGACGCCGAACACGGCGAAGTCGTCGGTGGCGACACTGATGTCCACGTCTTGGATGAAGGTTTTACCCTGCCAGTCGTCTGCGAGCGCTTGTGCGTGGTCAGGCGGCGTGAACAGCAAAAGGCGCTCGCCCGCGTTGTAGACGTACATGTCCAGCTCGACGCGGCCCTGTGGGTCGAGAAGCAGTGAATAGACACCCTGTCCGTCGTCGGCCGGGACGGAGTTCGAGATGGCGTTGTCCACGAACTCGACGCGGTCGTCGCCGGAGACGAGAACGACGCCGTAGCCCATCTCGATGACGCCAACGACGTTTCGGACGGCTTTGTGCGCCTGAGCGGGTCGCCCGTAGTGGCGGACGACGCGACGGCCGCCGCGCTCATAGAACGTTGCGCCGTGGTCTTCGTGGAACCCCTCGACGACAGTCATGGCTGGTGGTATTTGCTGGCCGGGAATAAACCTCGCCCTCTACGGCGAGAACTTCCCGAGAATTCGGTCTATCAGTGACGGTTCGTCTTCTGCCTCGCCCGGTTCTGGAACGACCCTGTCGTCTGGGAGGATGACGGTGCGAGTCCCTTCGTCGGTCACCTCGATGAGCCCGGCGTCTTTCAGGCTTGCCAGTGCGCCTTCGAGTTCATCGATGGAAATGTCGGCGTGTGCTCTGAGTTCGAATACGGTCAGCCCCTCGCCTTTTCTGTCGACCAAGGCGTCGAGCACCGCAACCTCCGTCGCGTCGCGGTTCCGATACTCACGCTTTGCCCTCATACGCCACTGTATGTCGGGATACATCTTACCCTTGTCCCCCATCTGTCAGCTTGCTTGTTGTTTCGCGCCCCGTTCGAGGTGGAAATTTCGCGAAAAGCGGCCTCCGCGAGTACAGGAAACAGTACTCTTATACTCGCACGTGGGGATGCAATTGCCAATGAGTCTCAAGTGTTCGCTCCTCGGCCACCGGTACGGGGAACTGGAAGTCGAACGGGAGCGAGAGGAGCGCGGGAGCGAAGTCGTGGTGACGGTGCGCGAAGTCGAGGTGTGTGACCGTTGTGGAAACACACAAATTCGCTCTGAAGCCAAAGAGGTCACGACGATGGAGACGGGCACACAGGAGCCAGCGCCCGAATCTGAGCCAGAACCACCTCACGACGACGCGGCCGTAGTCACAGAACCCGACGACGCCGAGGTCGAACCGGCCGACGACACTGACGAAGCCGACCAACTGCCTGCTGAGCCTGCGGACGAAGACGTCGAGATTATCGACGAGCACGAAGCCGCAGACGTGGGCCACGACACGGCCCCGAACTTAGCGGAGGTAGAACAGTACGAGGAACTGGACGACTTAGACCCCGAACAAGACGACGGCATCATCCTCACCGACGACGAAGACGAGGTGCCACAGCGCAACCCCGGTGAGTGGCCGGACGAGCCAGAGCGCGTTGACCCGAAAGACACGAGTTGGGTGCGAAACGGCGACGGCGAGGGCGACGATGCTGCGGCTGACCTCGAAGCGCCTGCGCCAGCCACAGGGCCGGGCGAAGGCCACTTCCACTGCCCGAAGTGCAACTTCGAGACCGAGGTGCGCGAATCACCACTGCGCGAAGGCGACATCTGCCCGTCGTGCAAACAGGGGTATCTCGACCGGGTTGCGACGCGAAAAGAGTAAAACCTGGCTACACAAACAGCAGTCCATGAAGGAGTATAAGATGCGCCGTGGTGAGACGCTCGAAGAGCGAATCCCCGACATGAAAGCGACCGTCGAAGACTACTTTGGTCCAATCACGGGGACGGAAGATTTCAAGGGGAGCGACCTCTTCGTCGTTGGCGAACCCAAGAACCCAGTGTTCACGCGCATCATTGCCGGTGCTGTCAAATACAGCGGCAAAAAGGACAAACTCGCTGTCCACTTCGAAGAGCGAGAGGCAAAAGAGATCCTCGATAAAGGCCTCGCAGACCACGCTGCAGACGCCGTGAGCGCGAAAAATGATTTCCTGCTCGAAGCCACGGGTCGCGACGCAAAGAGCCGCCGAAAGTCGATGAAGCGCGAAGTCGAAGACGACTCACCCGACTTCTAACCCCGCCGATTTCGATTTCGATTTTTCGGACAGTCAGCAAATAATACCTAGATTTATCGTCGCATGGTACGTAGTAACATACTGGCCTTCAGTGAGTGCTACTATGGTGGGAGTCAATAGCACAGAGTGAGGCCGCGCTGTCTGTCATGGCCTTTCATATTCCCGGGCACGTTTTGCCCGCGGTGAGAAAAATCGAGCGCGCTTAGCGGCCGCCGAGTTTCTGGCGGCTGATAGAGACGCCGGTTGGCGTGAGGATGAGCTGGTCGTCGTCTTTCTGGACGATGTCGCCACCGACTTCCTGGGCGACCTGCTGGAGTTCGTCGCTGATGCGTTGCATCGTGCGGTCTTCGGTCGCGTGACGCGTGATGTCTGCGATGACCAGGTCGCCGTCATAGATTGCGTCTTTGATGGCGATAACGTCCTGTTGATTGCCGATTTTGGCGATGTGGACGCGCATCTTCGCGTCGCCAGCCGCGGCCTCGAAGTCATCTATGTTGAGCTCTAGGTAGTCGTCGGTCCGTCGTGACCCACGCTCACCCAGCAGCTTGTTCATAAATCCCATAGAACACACACCGACTCCTTCGAGTATAGGCTTTACGTCAGACGTGGTCTGCTTGACAACATGCAGCCGGGTCGCTGTGCCATGCCAACACGGGCCAAGTTTTAAATACTGCGGCTCGGTCGTAAATATTGCACACATGCGTGACGTAAATTTAACACGACGTAACTTGCTGAAAACCTCTGCTGTTGGTGCGGTTGGCACACTTTTCGTTGGCAGTGCGGCAGCCGAGAAGCCGCCTCGACGCATCGTCGGGACGAGTTCTCCGGGTGCGAGCGCCGACGCGCGCGGGCAGGCCCACACCGTCCACCGCACGCTCGACTTTGGCGCACACGGGCAGGCAGTCGCCGGTCGCTTTTCAGACCAAGCCATCGCGCAACTCAGTGCGCGCGCTGATGTTCGCTACGTCGAAGACGACATCACGATGCATGCCGTGGACAAACCGGGCGATGGCGTCACCACACAGGCCCAGACCCAACCGTGGGGTGTAGACCGCGTCGACGCCGACGTTGCCCACGCAAACGGCTCCACCGGAAGCGGCGCAGACCTCGCAATTATCGACACGGGCATCGACTCAGACCACCCCGACCTCGCCGCGAATCTCGGCGCGGGCCAAGCGTTCACGAAGGCGAAGGGCAACTACGCCTACGACTGGGACGACGACAACGACCACGGCACCCACTGTGCCGGTATCGCCGCCGGTATCGACAACGCAGAAGGCGTCGTCGGCGTCGCCCCAGACGCGACGCTCCACGCCGTCAAAGTCCTCGACAAGCGCGGTAGCGGCTACCTCTCGGATGTCGCCGCGGGTATCGAGTGGACCGCAGACCAGGGCTACGACGTTGGCTCGATGAGCCTCGGCGCGAGCAGTGGTGCACAAACGCTCAAAGACGCCTGCCAGTACGCCGTCGATAACGGGGTCTTCCTCGTCGGCGCGGCCGGGAACAGCGGGCCGTGTACGGACTGCGTTGGCTACCCCGGTGCCTACTCGACGGTCATGGCCGTCTCCTCGACCGACTCCGCTGACAACCTCTCCGGGTTCTCCTCACAAGGGCCAGAAGTCGACATTGCCGCCCCCGGCACCGACATCTACTCCTCGGTTGTCGGCGGCTACGACACCTTCTCGGGCACGTCGATGGCCACACCGCACGTCGCCGGTGCGGCCGCTCAACTCATGGCGAGCGGGAGTTCGAACACGCAGACGCGCTCTTCGCTCGCAAGTTCAGCAGAAGACATCGGTCTCGGCGAAAACGAGTCCGGCGCAGGCCTCCTCGACGTGGCCGCAGCGCTCGGCCTCGACTCGTCGGATAACTAAAACCAAACCGCTCTGTTAGGCGGTAAAGTTGTACAACTCGTCGCCGACGAAGTGGATGGATTTGACGACTTTCCCCGAGTCACCGACCATGTCGGAGCCCGCGGTGAGCGCCGTGCCGATGGCGAGCACTTTGCCGTGGGTTTCCTCTGCGATGGCGACCACGTCGCCTTCTTCGATGGAGTCGTCGGCTTCGACGATGCCCGGGCGCATCACGTCTGCGCCGTCTGAGACGAACGAAACGGCTCCGGCGTCCACCGTCACGACGTTGCGCTCTGGTGGGTAGTCGTTCGCGCCGCGAACTGTGAGAAACGGCGTGTCGTCGAGGCGGCCAACCGTCGCCGCACCGTCGACGAGGATGAGCTCGAACTCAGAGTCTTTGAACTCGACGAGTTCGAAACTATTTGCATCGAGGGAAACGCCGAGTCCGTCGGAAAGCGCTTCTGTCACGGCTTTCACCTCGTCACTGCGAAGGTGATGGCGAGATTTGACTTCCATATCGGAGACTGTCACCGCCGGACATTAAATCGTCCGTCCGCAGATTTGTGACCGCAACAACAGCTAAATATTCCCGAATCAAATCCCCGCTCATGTGGGGTTCCCGGAAGTCCCGGGCCAGCATGGTTGTCACCTGTACCGCGTGTGGCAAAACTGTCCTTCGCAAAGAGGCGCGCGAATACGACAAGTACGGCAACCGCTGGGAGCGCGATGGCAAACAGTTCGAACACCTCTGTAAGCAGTGTGACACAGCCCTCTGTCACCAGCCCCGCGGCGGGCTTGAATCGCTGCTCACAGAGTGTGGTGCAGGCGAGGTCTCACAAGCTGAGTTCCTCACTCGCTACACCCAGACCGTCAGAGACCGGTACGAATCGCTCGGTGAGCGCTGACCGCCGCCCGCTTTTCGGGTCGATACGTCTTTCTGTCCGACATCCGTAGCCCCGGGTATGACTGACGACGCCCAGGCCTACGCCGGGACGGCCGAGGGACAAGGTCCCGTCGAAATCGACGAAGACCTCGCCCGACACCTCGCGAACAAACGCGAGGAACTCTTCGAGAAGTTCGAGATTCGCGATGCCTTCCCGCCGGAAGTCATGGCCGAAGCAGAAGAACGCACGACTGACGTGCAAGAAGAAATCCACGCCGAGGTGGACAACCGCGCCGACCTCCGGGACATGCCGACGTGGACCATCGACCCAGTGGACGCCCAAGACTTCGACGACGCCATCAGCATCGAGGAGGGCGAAGAGGAGTACACGCTGTGGGTGCACATCGCCGACGTGACCCACTACGTCCACCCCGAATCCAAGATGTGGGAGGAGGCGGTCAAACGCGGAAACACGGTGTACCTGCCGGCGTACACCATCCACATGCTCCCACCGATGCTCGCAGAGACGGTTTGCTCGCTCGTCCCGAACGAAGAGCGCCTCGCACACACCGTCGAGATGCACATCAGCAAGGAGACGCTCTCCTACGAGACCATCGACATCTACAAATCCGTCATCGAATCCGACGAGCGCCTGACTTACTCACAGGCAGAAAAGCGCCTTGACGAACCGGACTCCGACCTCCACGACGAGATTTCGCTCGTCTTCGAACTCGCAAACCAACTCCACGAACAGCGCAAAGAAGACGGTTCGCTCGTCCTCAATCCGAGCCGCGACCGCGCCCACACCATCATCGAGGAGTGCATGCTGAAGGCGAATAAGGCCGTCACGCATGAACTCATGTGGGGGCGTGGCGTCGAGGCGATGTACCGCGTCCACCCCCAGCCAACGCCCGACGAATGGGACAAAGCCTTACAGGAAATTCAAGACCTCGATGGCGTCAAAATCCCCGGCAGCACGTGGGAGGACCCGCGCAAGGCCGTGAACGCGACCATCGAAAACGCCCCCGGTCGCCAGCTCAACAAGATTCAGTGGGCCGTGATGAAGGTGATGCCGCGAGCCAAATACATGAACGACCCGTTCGGCGGCCACCACGCGCTCAACTTCGAGATTTACGGCCACTTCACGAGCCCCATCCGGCGGCTCTCAGACCTCATCAACCACTGGATTGTCTACCAAAACGACGTGCCAGAAAACCTCATTGAACTCTGTGACCGCGCCTCCGACCGCCAGAAGGCCGCAGAAACCTGTGAGCGCCACTATAAGCAGTTCTTAGAAGAAGTCGGCTTAGACCCCTACGCGGTCAACAGCCGTGGACTCGAAGTCATCGAAGACGACGACGCGGACGAGCCAACAGACGAGTAACCTCTACTTTCTCGCGCTTTCACATGTGAACCTCCGGTTAGTAGACGTTGCCAGCCGTAGGTCACGCCATGGCTTGGCACGTCACCGTTCCAACTGAGAGCTACGACACTGCGCGCGACCAGTTCGAATGGAATCTTCCGGACGACTACAACCTCGCCCACGACCTCGTGAGAAAACACGAAGCTGGAGACGCCCCGGCACTGTATCAGGCGTATCCGGACGGGCGACGCGAGACCTACTCGTTTGCCGACCTCGACCGACTCTCGAACCAACTCGCAAACGGCCTCGAAGCCCGCGGCGTCGAACGTGGCGACCGGGTCGCGGTTCTCGTCCCACAGAAACCCGAAAATCTGCTCACGCATCTCGCCTGCTGGAAACTCGGCGCGATTTCGCTTCCGCTCTCGAAGCTGTTCGGCCCGGACGCCGTCGGCTACCGCCTCCGCGACAGCGAAGCGAACGCAATCGTCGTCGACGAGAGCGTGCGCGATGTGGTGGCGGAGATTCGTGACGACTGTCCCGAACTCGACCACGTCATCGAAGTCGATGGTGCAGCAGACAGCCCCGAAACCCGGTTCGAGGACGTGCTCTCCGGTCAGCCAGACACCTTCGACATCGTCTCCACCACCGCCGAGACACCCGCCCTCATCATTTACACGAGCGGTTCGACTGGCCCGCCAAAGGGCGCACTCCACGGTCACGGCGTCTGGGTGGGTCACTGCCCGGCGTTCCAGATGTTCTTCGAGTTAGACCTCGACGACGCTGTCTGTTGGACGCCCGCAGACTGGGCGTGGATTGGTGCGCTCGGTGACCTCGTCTTCCCGGCGTGGCACTACGGCCGCCCCGTCGTTGGCTACCCGATGGGCAAGTTCGATTCCGAGACGGCCTTTTCGCTCATGGAAGAATTTGGCGTCACCGACTCCTTCCTGCCGCCGACCGCCATCCGCATGTTGATGGACGTCGAGTCGCCCACCGAACAGTACGACCTTTCGCTTGCCGCCATCTGCTCGGGTGGCGAACCGCTCACGCCAGAAATCCTCGATTGGGCCGACGCCGAACTTGACGGCGTCGCCGTAAACGAACTCTACGGCCAGACCGAGGCGAACCTGCTCGTCACGAACTGCCGCAAGTGGTTCGACGCGCTCCCCGGGAGCATGGGGAAACCCGTCCCCGGCCACGACGTAGCCATCGTCGACCCCGACACGGGCGAGGAGTGCGCTGCCGGTGAAATCGGTGAAATCGCTGTCCGCACCGAGGGTGACCCCGTCGTGTTCAAAGAGTACTGGAACAACCCCGAGAAAACCGCAAACGCCCGCGTCGGCCCGTGGCACCTCACTGGCGACCTCGGCAAGCGGGACGCCGACGGCTACATTTGGTTCAAATCGCGCGACGACGACCTCATCATGACGAGCGGCTACCGCGTCGGGCCGGGCGAAGTCGAGAGCGCCATCTTAGAACATCCAGCCGTCGCACAGGTCGGCGTCGTGGGCGTGCCGGACGACCGCCGGGGTGAACTCATCAAGGCGTTCGTGCAAGTGGCCGCGGACGTCGACGCCGACGATGCGCTCAAAACAGAGATTCAAACGCTCGTCAAGGAGAACTTGGCAAAGTACGAGTACCCGCGCGAAATCGAGTTTGTGGACACCCTTCCACAGACGACGACGGGGAAAATCCAGCGAAAAGACCTGCGTGAATCAGAGCTTCCGAACTGACTACTCCTGTCCGCTTCCCTGCATCAGTTCCTGAATCGCCGGTTTCTTTTTGAGTTCGTGTGGGTCGCCCGAATCGACCACCTCGCCGCGTTCGATGACGACGATGCGGTCTACGATGTCTGGAACGTGTGTGACGTTCGACTCGGCGATGAGTACGGCGATGCCCTGTTCGTTGATGGCGTTGATGTGGGTTTTCAGGTTCTCGACGACCACCGGGGCCAGCCCTTCGAGGGGCTCGTCAAGAATGAGCAAGTCCGGCTTGAGCGCGAGTGCGCGGCCAATCGCGGCCATCTTCGCCTGCCCGCCCGAGAGATTCTCGACGTTCGCGTTCGAGCGCTCTTCGAGTTCGGGAAGTACGTCGTAGACTTCCTCGATGACGGCGTCTTCGTCGTTGATTCCGCGCGCCTTTCCGGCCGTCCAGATGGGAAGGCGAAGGTTCTCCTCGACGGTCATCCCGGTAAACAGTTTGCGGTCTTCTGGTTGGTAGCCAATCCCACGTTTCGGGATGAGTTCGGCACGAAGCGTAGTGAGTTCCTCGCCCGCAAACCGTACTGACCCGCTCTGGAGGTCGGTGAGGCCCATGATGCCGCGGAAGGTGGAGCTCTTGCCCGCACCGTTGCGGCCAACGAGGCCAACTGCCTCGCCCTTGTTCACCTCGAAGGAGACGTCGTGGGTCACCTGAAAGCCCTCGACTTCGGCATTTACGTTTTTCACCGACAGTAGCGAGTCGCTCATTTCTCCACCCCCAACAGCAGGCGACGGAGTTCGTCGTCGGTTTCGAGAATCGACGGGTCGCCTTGTCCGTGGATGGCGCCCTGATGGAGCGCGACGACGCGGTCTGCGTAGCCCTTCACGATGTCCATGTCGTGTTCGATTGTCACCGTCGTCACGCCCTCTTCTTTGCTCACGCTTGCGATGGTCTCGATGACGTACTCTTTCTCGCTGGTCGAAACTCCGGCAGTGGGTTCGTCGAGCAGAAGGTAGTCGGGTTCGAGGCCGAAGGACATGCACACGTCGAGCAGTTTGCGCGTGCCGTGGGGCAACTCTGCGGCGACGAGGTCTGCGTGCTCGTCGAGGCCGAACTTGGTGAGCAAGTCATCGACTTTCCCTTCGACTGCGGCGTGTTCGTCGCGGAGGCTGAACATGCTCATCAGTTTTTCCTCTTTCGAGAGCACCGCCGTCCGCACGTTCTCCCGGACGGTCATCTCGTCGAACACCTGGACGACTTGGAAACTGCGGACGAGTCCAGCGTGGACGCGGTCTTCGGGGGCCATCCCAGTGATGTCTTCGCCGTCCATGACGACGCTCCCCGAATCCGGGGAGAGCAGGCCGGTCAAGAGGTTCACGAGCGTGGTTTTCCCCGCGCCGTTCGGCCCGACGATGAACACGATTTCGCCGTCGTGTCGGCCGAATTCGACGGACACGTCGTTGGTCGCTACGAGACTGCCGAACTGCTTTCTCAAGGTTTTGGCTTCTAGCATCTCATTTCACCCCGAAGACGAGGACTTTGACGTTCTGTACCGACTGAGTCGCGGCGGTGACGAGCGATTCTGCGAACGATGACACCCACGCCCCGACGACGGCGGGGTTATTTTTGAAACTGCTCGCAGCCGACCGGACGCGCCCGCCCTTCTTGAGCGACCCCACGATACCCTGTGGGAACCCGAAGACGAGCGCCAGCAACACAAGGCCGGTCAACGCGTCGAAGTAGTTGGTCAGGTCGCGGCCCATGTCCTGCAACAGGACGAGGACGATACCGCCCACGAGCGGCCCGAACAGGGTCTGATACCCGCCGAGGATGGCCATGAACAGGATGTCCCCCGACCGGAGGAAGTAGAGCACCGGGCCGGGCCTGACGTGCTGTTGTACCATCGCGTAGAGCGCGCCGGCCATCCCGCCGTACACCGCGGAGACGACGAAGGCGAGCCAGACGTAGCGACGAACGGGAATGCCGATGAACTGTGCGCGGGTGCGGTCTTGGCCAATCGCATCGAGCGCCGCACCGAATGGCGAGTTGATGAGCCGCCACATCACGAGCAGCGACACGACGACGATGGCGACGGTGAGGTAGTACACCAACACCTCGTAGGCATCCGGTGGCAGCGCCAACCCGAAAATGTCGGGGCGCATGTTCGGCCCCGGACGGACGGGGAGGCCGTCGCTCGACCCGAAGAAGGTCTGGCCTTGGACAAGCGCGTAGAGCAACTGTCCAAAGGCGAGCGTCAGCAGCGAGAAGTACAGCCCCGTGTGGCGAAGCGAGAGGTAGCCAATCGCCATCGCCATCAGCGTCGCAAGCAGCATGCTCGCGATGAGCAAGAGGGCGAACTCGGTCACGTTGTACTTCGCCGCGAGCAGCGCCGTCGTGTAGGCGCCCGTCCCGAAGAAGGCGGCGTGTCCGAACGAGACGAGTTGGGTGTGGCGCACGAGCAGGTTGAGGCCGACTGCGGCAAGTCCAAAGACGACCCCTTGATGCAACACACTGAGTTGAATCGCAGGCAAGAGCCGCGCGATGTCCGGGAGAGCGAACAAGAACAGGAGGCCAACGAGCGCAAGCGCCGTCTGGCGAAGCGTGAGTTCGAGGCCGCGCATCACTCTGACCTTGCGTTCGCCGTCGCGCGAGACGAGGCCGGGAAGTCGATTACGCATCCATCTCACCCCACGTGCCAAAGAGGCCATCCGGCTTCACGAGCAGGATGATGGCCATGATGGCGAACGGTGCGGCGAGTTCGGCGGGTGGGTACTGCCACGTCGCCCACCGGCTGAGGATGCCAACGAGGAGCGCGGCGACGAACGCCCCGCGCAGACTCCCCAGGCCGCCAATCACGATGACGACGAAGGAGAGAACGAGCGGGTTCGCGCCCATCTCCAAACTCGCGTTCGTCGGCGGGAGTGCCATCGCGCCAGCGAAGCCAGCGAAAAAGGCGCCGACGGCGAACACGAGTGTGAACGTGCGGTCGGTGCTCACGCCAATCGCCGTCGCCATCTCGCGGTCGATGGCCGTCGCGCGGATGATGCGGCCGGTTTTCGTCCGGTTGAAGAAGTAAAATAGCCCAACGACGACGATTGCGCCGACGGCGATGATGACGAGGTTGTACGTCGGATAGTTGAGGCCGACGAGCGATGCGGCTGGAATGCCATTAATCCCGCTGTAGACGCTCTGCAGCCTGACGGGAGTTGGCCCCCAGCCAAACTTGATGGCGTCTTTGATGATGAGCAACAGTGCGAACGTCAACACGAGTTGGTACACCTCGTTGCGGTCGTAAATCGGCCGGAGGAGCACCGACTCGATGGCTGCGCCAACGGGAACGAGAACGGCGGCGGTGAGCACCGCACCCCCGAGGACGACGGCGACGAACATGGCCTGTGACGCCGGATCGGTCGGTGGCGGAACCAGCCCTACGACGTAGCCGAGAACGCTCGAAGCAACGTAGGCTCCGAGCGCGTACAGTTCGCCGTGGGCGAGGTTCAACACATCGAGGATGCCGAGGATGATGGTCAGCCCCGACGCGATGAGGAACAGGATGAACCCGTACTGGACGCCGTGGAGTGTGTGCGTGATGAAGTTTGTGACGACGCTCATTGGTCTCTGTCCATGGTATGATAAATTTTCGTCATGAAAGTGGGACTCCGCTTACCAGCTTTCGATCCAGTCGAGCGACTTTGTCCCCGGCGGGGGAGAGACGTCTGGCGGGCTGTAGGAGTTGATGTCGTTCAGGATGGGTGCGCCGATTTCACTCGACCAGTCCATCTCACCGTAGTACGCCGTCGAGAGGCCTTGGTGGCGCTCGCTCATGACGTGATAGCCAGCGGGCGTGAAGAAGCCGTGGCCTTCGAGGGACATCGCAATCTGCTCTTGGCTTGGCCAGCCGCCGGTGAGGTTGACCGCTTTTTCGGTGGCCGTCGCCCACGACGCAACCGCGCCGTAGCCGCTCATGAAGTGGCCACTCGGGATGATGTCCCACTGGTTGCGGGCGTCATCGAGCAGCTGCTGACCGGGACTCCAACGAGCGGGTTCCGGTTCGCCCCAGTAGTAGTTACGCGACCCGGAGAGTGCCTGTGCCTGCTCGACGATGTCTTGGCTCAGGTCGTTGACGGCGCTGTAGAGCACCGTCCCGACGAGTTGGGTGTTGTCGAACATGTTGTTCGCGGCGGCCTGATTCATCATGGTAACGACGTCGCCGCCCCACTGACTGGAGAACGTCACGTCAGGCTGCTGGTTGTTGATTTCGGTGATGTGGGTGGACATGTCGTCTGCGAGCAGGTCGGGGAAGCCCTCGTAGACGATTTCGACGTCGGTGAGCTTCTGGAGCGCCGCGGTGTACACCTTCCATTCGTCTTTCCCGAACGCGTAGTTTGGGTTGATGCCGGCGACGGTGTTCACGTTTTCCGCGCCGAGGCGATTGACTGTCTCGCGGGCCGCAGACACGCACTCCATCACGTCGTAGTTCTGGAAGCGGAACGAGTAGGTTGGGTCTGGAACCGTCTCCTCGTACAGCGTCGTGACCGTCCCGTCGGTCGAGACGTTCACCACGCCTTGGGCTTCGACCTCGGGGGCGAGCGCGGCGTGCCCGCCTGAGGAAATCGGCCCGAACGTGACCTCCTTTCCCTCGGAGACGAACTGCGTGTAGTTCTCGACGTAGGCGTCTGCCTCGTGTTTCACGTCGAGCTCGATTTGCCGTCCGGCAATCCCGCCCGCCTCGTTGATGCGGGAAACGGCGAGTTCCGCGCCGTACTGCGCCTGGAGACCAAGCACGGCTGCCGGGCCTTCGGTGAACGTCTGGAGGCCCGCCTGAATCGGCTCGTCTGGCACGTCGCTTGCCCCGCCTGAAGCGTCTTGATTCGAGTCGGCACCGAGAAGCGAACTACACCCGGCGAGTGCCGCGGCGAGTGCCGTGCCGCCAACGGCCTTGAGCATGGTCCGTCGGTCCATTCCGTCGTCTGGAGAAGGTTCGTGAGTCATAGCTGTATCATGGCTGGTCGTGCGCCTGCAGGGTGGTGGTCTCGAACCACGACACCAACTCCCGTGCGGGCGACTGTCACGGACTATTGTTCCTCAGAAACTGCAAAATAGCAACGGGTTAATATGTGAACGTTCGCCTCATTCGAGGTCGGCCATCGCCGTGATGACGTTTTCAAGGAGCTTTTGCTGGCTGCGTCTCAGATTCTTCGAGACGGCGGTTTTCGAGATGTCGAACTCCGCGGCGAGTGCAGCGAGATTCGCGTCTCGCGGGCTGTTGAAATAACCCGCTTCGACGGCTGTCGACAGCGTTTCGCGTTCGACGGTAGAGAGGTTGCGACAGCCTTCGAGCAGTGAAATTGCGGGGCCAGCGTTTCTGAGTAAGTCAAAGAGTTCACCGAGTTCGTAGGTGCGCCGCGAGTCGATGCCGAACTCGTTGTGGCGTTCGAGTTCGGCGAGGAACTCGTCTGCGAGGCCACCGTCATCGACGCCGACGTGCCACGTCTCAGAGCCGCCTTCGATGTGGAACGGGCCGGTGATGTAGGCGTCGTACTCGCGCACCGTTCCCATTGCTTTGGTTTCGCCAATCGCCGTTTTCACTTGCGCACGGTCGCCCCGCTTCGAGAGCAGTTCGAGAGTGTGCATGTGGTCGTGGTCTGCGAGGGCGTGGAGTCCGTCATCAAGCGCCGACCGGTCTGGCGCTTCGACCAGCATCCGGGTTTCTAACTGCTGGGAGCGGTTGTCGAAGTCCCACTGCATCGCGGTAAAGGACACCGCGTGGTCGTCGGTGGTGTCGATGAATGGGCAGTCGTACTGCGTCATATCGAGCGTGAGGTCAATCATGGACCAAGCCTGTCTGTGCCTAGTCACATGACCATTCGGTATAAATTCCTGTCATAGATTCTGGACAGGTAATTGTCTTGATTGGTTGTAGAAAAATCGGCCTGACGCGCCACTTGTGGGCGACCCACCGCCAGAACAAAACGTGCAGGTCGCGCGGTAGCTTCCGATCTACGAGAAGCGCTTTTTCACTTTGCCGAACAGACCACCGTCGTCATCGTCGGTGTCGTCGGTCGTCTCCGCAGCTGTGGTGGCTGCGTCGGTCGAAGGCTCTGTCTCTGTTTCGGCCGTCTCGGTTTCGGTCGCGTCATCGGCAATCGAGGCGGCTTCCTCGATCATCGCACCGGCGTCGTTGACGGCGTCTTTGACCGTACCGTTCACGAGCGGTTTGTCCTCGAAGCGGTCGGTTTGGACCTTGGTGTCTGCGGCGACGATGACCGCGTCGGCTTCGTCGATGTCGTCTGCTGAGAGTTCGTTTTCCGTGCCCATGGCCCCGTTGACCTCGACTTTGATTTCGTGGCCCATCTTGGGGGCGCTCTGTTCTAAGTTCTCGGCGGCCATCTGGCTGTGTGCGATTCCCGTTGGACAGGCGGTTACGGCGACGAATTTCATTGGTTGAGCAGTTGTGTGATGTCTGAGATAGTCGTTGCGGCCAGCGCGTCACTGGCGAGTGAGGCGGCGTCTGCGTGCGAGGTTGCGGCGACGCCTGCTTTCACGTCCGGGATGGTGATGGCGCTCATCGACAGCTCGTCTAAGCCGAGGCCGACAAGGAGTTTGAGCAGCGTTGGGTCGCCCGCCATCTCGCCGCACATTCCAACCCAGCAGTCGTGGTCGTGGCCCACCTGCACGATGCGGCGGATGGCCCGAAGCACGGCCGGATGCCGTGGGTCGTGGAGGTAGGAGATGCGGTCGTTCTCGCGGGAAGTCGCCATCACGTACTGCGTGAGGTCGTTCGTCCCGATGCTGAAGAAGTCCACGCGCGTGGCGAGTTCTTCGGCCATGAACACCGCACTCGGCGTCTCTATCATGACGCCAAACTCGGGGCGTGCCCATTCGACACCTGCGTCCTCAAGGTCTGTTGCGACCTCGTCTACGGCTTCGAGCGCGCGGTCGAGTTCGTCCACGGTCGAGACGAGGGGGAACATGACCGAGAGACCGTCGCCGTGGTCGCTCGCTGCAGCGCGCATGAGCGCCCGCAGTTGCGTGCGAAACAGGTCAGCGTCAGCGTCGAGCGACCGCCGGATGCCGCGCTCGCCGAGGAATGGGTTTTCCTCTGCGGGCTGGTCGAGATACGGAATCGGTTTGTCGCCACCGATGTCGAGCGTCCGGACGACGACGCGGCCGTCGGGGAACGCAGAGAGCGTCTCTGCGATAGCTTCGTACTGCTCGTCTTCGCTCGGCGGTGACTCGCGGTTCAGAAACAGGAACTCGGTGCGAAACAGGCCAATCCCGTCTGCGCCGTGTTCGACCGCGCTCTCGATTTCCGCGGGCGTCCCAACGTTCGCGGCAACTTCGATGGATACGCCGTCTGTGGTTTCGACCGCGTCTGCCTGCACTTCGATATCGCGGCTCCCCGCCGCGTCGGCTTTCACGGCCTCGTCAGGCTCGACGATGACCTCGCCTGCGGTGCCGTCGATGACGACCTCCGTTCCTTCCTGAATGTCTTCGATACTCGCACCCGCACCGACGACAGCTGGGATGCCGAGCGACCGGGCGAAGATGGCGGCGTGCGAGGTGCGCCCGCCTTCGACCGTCGCAAAGCCCGCGACTCGAGCGGGATCGAGTTGGGCCGTGTCGCTCGGCGTGAGCCGCTCTGCGAGGAGGATTGTGCCTGCGGGAAGTGCAGCGAGGTCGATGCGCTCGCTCCCAGCGAGGATGCGAACCAGTCGATTGCGCACGTCGCGCAGGTCGTCTGCGCGCTCTGCCATCATCCCGTCCATCGACTCGAACTGCGAAATGGGGTCAGCGAACGCCTCACGGACGGCCGTGGTGGCGGCGAGGCCGTCGTCGATACCGTCCTCGACGCTGGCTTCGATTTGCGGGTCTGCGAGGAACTGGAGGTGGGCGTCGAACACACCTGCCTCTTGTTCACCGACCAGCTCTCGGGTGCGTTCGCGCTCTACTTCGAGTTCGTCCCGGGCGGTCTTTTTTGCTTGCTCGAAGTTGGCACGCTCTGTTGCTGGCGTCTCGGCGTCGGTCGTCTCTGGGAGACATTCGTCCGGGCGATACCACCTGACGATCCCGACATCGGAAAGCGGCGTCGCGCCGGTTCCAGTGACGGTTCGAGACATCTGTTCAGGCACTGTCTTCAGGGGTTGTGAGGATTGCTTCGAGCGCGTCGAGGGCGGCTTCTGCGTCCGCGCCCTCAGCGGTGAGCACCACGTCGTCGCCTGCGGCAACGCCGAGACTCGTCACGGCGAGCATGCTCTGGGCGTTCACACCGTCGCCGTCTGCGGGGGCAATCGTAATTTCCGACTCGTACTCACCCGCGGCCTCGACGAAATTCGCAGCAGGACGAGCGTGGAGGCCGTCTTCGGGGACGACCGTCACGGTGCGCTCCATTACGCCACCGCCTCCGTGAGCGTCTCGCGGACGGTTTCCTCTGTTTCTGCGTTGTACAGCGAGTCACGAACCTCCTCGTGCATGAGTGCCCGGGAAAGCGAACTCAGAATCTGGAGGTGGTCGTCGCTGCCTTCGGCCGGGACGAGAATCATGAAGATGAGGTGGGCTGGTTCGTCGTCCATCGCACCGAAGTCGATGCCTTCCTCAGAGCGGGTGAAGGCGACGAGCGGTTCGTCTACGGCGTCGGTTTTCGCGTGGGGGATGCCGATGCCCATGCCGACGCCGGTCGTCGTCTGTTCTTCGCGTTCGAGGAGGGCGGCGAGGGCAGCGCCGCGGTCGTTCACGCGGCCGCCAGAGACCGCGAGGTCGAGGAGGTATTCGATGCACGCGCGTTTCTCTGTCGGGGCTCCGGAAAGCGAGATGTGCGTCTCCGGAAGCAGGGTATCAATGGTTTCTGAGTGCATTGGTTTGACTAAAAGGTGGACGCTTTCTGTGACTGCTCAATCGGAAGTCTGGGTTGTAGTTCCTGTGGCAGATTCGCCAACAGTTGCCTTGAGGCCAGTTGCCACGCCCGCGGTCACGAGCGAGCCCAGGAGGACACAGCCGATGAACAGCAGGGGTTGGTTCGAGAGCGGGACGACAAAGATGCCGCCGTGTGGGGCGGGCATCGTCACGCCGAGGGACATCGACGCCCCACCGGCGACGGCGCTCCCGGCGACGAGCGCGGGAATCACACGGAGCGGGTCAGCCGCGGCGTAGGGGATTGCGCCTTCCGTGATGAACGACAGGCCCATCAGGACGCCGTTTTTCGCGTTTTCTTTCATCTCAGCAGCGTACCTCTGTGGGGCGATGAAGTTCGAAATCGCCATGCCGAGTGGCGGCGTCATGCCAGCGATCATGACGGCGGCCATCGGGGCATACACGCCCTCACTGATGAGGCCGACCGAGAACAGGTAGGCCACCTTGTTGACGGGCCCACCCATATCGAAGGCCATCATCCCGCCGAGGATGAGGCCGATGATGAGCGCCTGTCCGCCCTGCAAACTTTTGAGGAAGGCGGTGAGCGACTGGTTTGCGATGGCGACGGGTGCGCCGATACCGAAGAGGATGACCGGCGCAAGCACCGCCGTCGTGAGGACGGGAATGATGAGCACCGGCATCATCGGGGCAATCTCTTTCGGGACGTTCAGGTTCTTGAAAAAGCGGGCGACGTAGCCGGTAAGGAGACCGGCGACGAGTGCGCCAAGATAGCCCGCGCCGAGGCCACCGGCGTCTAAGCCGATGTACTTGCCCGCTTCGGTGACGACCGTGCCCTGCTGGAGCAGGTACGAGAGCACGAACCCGGGAGCGAGTGCCGGGCGGTCTGCGATTGCGTACGCGATGTAGGCACCGAGCACCGGAACCATCAGGGTCAGTCCGGCGACGCCAATCTGGGCGAGGAACCAACCGAGCGAACCCGTGTTGTCGAACACAGCCTGCGTGTCGCCAACGGCGAAGCCGAGGGCGAGGAAGATACCGCCAATCGTGACGAACGGAATCATGAACGAGACCCCGGTCATCAGGTCTTCCTTCACTGAGGTGAGATGTGTTCGGAGCGCCGTTTCTACCGAATCGCTGGATGACATGGTCTGCTCGAACGCTAGAGACTGTGTTCAAAAGATGTTTCGAATATGATTATTTATGAATATTCGATCACGAAATTTATTGGCGATTGCGCCAGTTGTCCGGAAAAATTCGCAGAAGAAGCGCGCGTACTCGGCTGTTACTGTCGTGCAGAAACAGTCACTCGGCCCGCGTTGCGTTGCACGTCTGACAACATCGGCACCTGCGTGCCGGGAGTGGTGACCACTTCTGACGCGACGGCGACCCCCTCTTTGAGGGCGTTTTCGTCTCTCGCCCCGCGCGCGAACGCCGACAGCATGCCTGCGAGGAACGCATCGCCTGCGCCAACGGTGTCTACGACGTCCACGTCGAGTGCAACTGCGTGGAACACGCGCTCTGGGGTGACGAGCAACGCGCCGTCGTCACCGAGCGAGGCCGCCACGCGCTCGTAGCCCTGTTCGCGGAGGGCTTTCGCCGCCGCGATGCAGTCTTCGAGCGAGTCCGTCTCTACCCCAGTTGCCGCAGTGAGTTCCTCGCGGTTCGGTTTACAGAGGGCATACTCCGCAGACAGCTCGGTGAGCAGTTCGCCACCCACGTCCACGACCGTTTCCCACTCGCCCGCGGTTGCGATGCGGTCTATCGCGCTCGCATCGAGTCCCTGCGGGAGGCTGCCCGCGATAACGACCATCTCCGGGTCGTGTTGCTGTGCGGTGTCGATGATGCGCTCGACGGCGTCCGTACCGACGCGCGGGCCGTGTTGGTTCACCTTGAACTCGCCGTCTGGCGCGTGGAGGGTCGTGTTCAGCCGCGTGAGTCCCGCAATCTCGACGAAGTCTGCGGGGACGCCAGTTGCTTCGAGCCGCGCCTCGATGAACTGGCCAAGGAAGCCGCCAACGAGGCCAGTCGCACAGGTCTCGACCCCGCGTTCACCGAGATATTTTGAGACGTTGATGCCCTTGCCGCCCGCATCGAACTGGGCGTCACCGGTTCGCGCCACTTCGCCGGGGTTGAGTGGCTGGTCGAGCGTGAGCGTGTGGTCAACTGCAGGGTTCAGGGTGACGGTCAATATCATTGTGTCTCTAAAACGTCTACATTCGCTGCGTCGAACGTTTCTTGTTGAACCGCGCTGAGCGACTCGTCGGTGATGAACACGTCAATGTCTGCGAGCGTGGCGAACTCGATGAAGCTGCGCTTGCCGAGCTTCGAGCCGTCTGCGACGAGTACGACACGCTCTGCACGTTCGATCATGACCTCTTTGACGAGGGCTTCATCCTCGTTTGGCGTGCTCAGGCCGCCTGCTTTGTCGATGGCGTTCGTCCCGAGAAAGAGCAGGTCGAAGTTCATGCGTTCCATGAAGCCCGTCGCGCTCGGACCGACGAGCGCACGGGTTCGTCTCCGGAGGGTGCCACCCGTGAGCTTCACCTCGTTTTCGTCGCTCATGAGCTCCATGGCGAGCAACGGTGAGTTCGTCACCGCGAGAAACGAACCGTCTTTTGGCGCGCGCTTTGCAACCTGCATCGTCGTCGTCCCGGCGTCGAAAAACACGACCTGCCCGGGATGGATTTGCCCCGTCGCAACTTCTGCGATGGCGGCCTTTTGCTCTAAGTGTTGGACGTCGCGCTGGCCGTAGCTCTGTTCGCGCCCCACAGCGGTTACCGGAACCGCACCACCGTGTGACCGTTCGATGAGTCCCTCCTCTTCGAGTTCGCGGAGGTCACGTCGAATCGTTGCCTTCGAGAACTCGAGGTCCGTTGCGAGTTCGTCGACGGCACACCCATCGTGCGCGGTGACCAGTTCGACGATTTTTCGCTTTCGCTCGGCGGGTAACATGCGTGTGTCGTTCGACTAGCCATTAACGGGCATACTTGTTAATTGCTTGTGTTGGATATCTGCGCGTTTGTGCGTGCAAAAAAGGTGGAACCAATTACAGCGTTCAGGCTGGCTTCCCGGGCATCACGTCGTCGCGCTCGCGCATCTCGCGGCTGAAGTACGGCGAGGCGTCCTCGCGGGCGCTCATCTCCGCGGCGGCGACGAACACGATTGCCCAGACGATGGCGAGGCCACCCCAAAGGACGCCGACGTTCGACGTCTGAATCGGAAGCACCACCGACAGGAGGCCGAAGTACGCGGTGAGTAAGCCGGTCAACCACGCAAGCAGGCGGAAGCCAATCGACTCGAACGCAGTGAGCAGTCCGGCGATGACGATGGTGAGCGACAGCGTCGCTATCATGGCGTAGTGGCCCATGAGCGCGTGCTCGTCACCAGTGCCCGTCTGGAGTCCGAGTTGGTTTATCGCAAACGCGAGCAGCGGGATGGCGGCGACAATCGTCAATCCGAGTAGCGCAGGGCTGTACTTCTTTCCGACCGTTAGAAGCTTCCTGCCTGCGGGATGGAGTATCCCAATCACCGCAATCGCGACGAAGAACGGGAGCACCTCATTCAGCGAGGCGTTGCCCGTAGCCGCGAGGATGAGCGTGGCGATGCCGATCATCACCGCGCCCGCTTGGAACGCCGCGACGCGTTTTCGAGGCTTGTACAACTGGACGAGCGTCGCCAATGCCCCGAAGAACACGACGATTGCAATCCCCATGACGTGGAGTTGGTGGATGCCGAGCTCCTCGCCGATGACGAACCCAAGCCCAAGCAACATGAACAGCTCGCCCGTAAAGAGCACGAACATGCCCAGTGTGATGAGTACCGCGAGGTAGAACGCACCCAGCTTGATTCTGCTCATCGTCATCCCGCCCGTTTCACCCATCTGCGCTTCTGAAGTTGCCACTGCAAATCACCTACTCCTAACACATCGCACGATGAGGTGATAATAATTCACGAATTATCACGTTTAACGGCTTATTTTTGTGACAATTCGTTTGTTTGGCGGTGTGAAGTAATATGGACGTGCCGGGACTGAGTGGAAACGAAGTTTCCACGAAGGTCGAAGCGGCGTTGCCACTTCGAGATTTGAACCCGGAGTGAGACGGTCACTCACTTCGTTCGGGTGCTGCGACTTCCGGCAGAACGAGTTCTGCCGTCGTCTCGTTCGCGTCGCTCACGAGACTCACAGGGCTTCAAATCCAGGCTTCGCCGTACAATGATTACGCGACACAGCGACTCGCTTCGCTCGCCGTGTTGTGTCGCGAAAGTAATAGTGGACTTGCCGGGATTTGAACCCGGGGCCTCTTCCTTGCGAAGGAAGCGATCTGCCGCTGATCTACAAGCCCGAACGCGGTTTCAGGTAACCGGTGTCGTTATTTGAAGCTTCGTTTTCTCGTCCGTGCGAGTGACACGCTCACAACCCCACGAGGGGGTCGGGATTCTGGTTCCCCTGTGCGTGTTCGAAAAAGGCGCGGATGCGCCGGGTCAGTCTTCGAGGACGATCTCGATGCTGACGTCGTTGGGAACCTGAATGCGCATCAGCTGACGGAGTGCACGCTCGTCGGCGTCCAGGTCGATCAGCCGCTTGTGGACGCGCATTTCCCAGTGCTCCCACGTTGCCGTCCCTTCGCCGTCTGGGGACTTGCGGGAGGGGATTTCCAGCGTTTTCGTTGGGAGCGGCACCGGACCGCTCAGGTTGACACCGGTCTTCTCCGCGATTTCGCGGACGTCACTGCAGATTTTGTCGAGGTCCACGGGGCTGGTGCCCGCGAGCCGGACGCGTGCTTGTTGCATTGTAGTTTACCGCTCGTTGACGGAGAGGACTTTGCCGGCCGCGATGGTCTGACCCATGTCGCGGACTGCGAAGGAACCGAGCTCCGGAATTTCGGAGGACGGCTCGATGCTGAGTGGCTTCTGTGGGCGAACGGTGACGACTGCTGCGTCGCCGTTCTTGATGAAGTCCGGGTTCTCCTCTGCGACTTCGCCACTGGCTGGGTCGAGTTTCTGGTCGATGGACTCGATGGTACACGCAACCTGCGCCGTGTGGGCGTGGAAGACTGGCGTGTAACCGGCGGTGATGACGGATGGGTGCTGCATCACGACAATCTGGGCCTGGAAGGTGTCTGCGACCTTTGGTGGGTCCTCTGCTGGACCACAGACGTCACCGCGGCGGATGTCGTCCTTGCCAATGCCACGGACGTTGAACCCGACGTTGTCGCCTGGTTCGGCCTGTGGGACTTCCTGGTGGTGCATCTCGATCGTTTTGACCTCACCGGAGACGTCGGACGGCTGGAACGAAACGTTCGCGCCGACGTCGAGGGTGCCGGTCTCGACACGGCCGACTGGGACCGTACCGATGCCGGAGATGGTGTACACGTCCTGGATTGGGAGACGCAGTGGTGCGTCCGTTGGTGGCTGTGGTGCTGGAAGCGCGTTGAGGGCTTCGAGCAGGGTTTCGCCATCGTACCAGCCAGTGTTGTCGGATTCCTCGGAGATGTTGTCACCCTCGAATGCGGAGATTGGGATGAAACTCGCGTCTTCCGTGTTGAAGCGAACCTGCTTGAGGAGGTTCTTGACTTCTTTGACGACTTCGTTGTACTCGTCTTCGCCGTAGTTGACGACGTCCATCTTGTTGATGGCGACGATGAGCTCGTTGATGCCGAGCGTACGGGCGAGGAACACGTGTTCGCGGGTCTGTGGCGCAACACCGTCGTCTGCGGCGACGACGAGGACGGCGTTGTCTGCTTGGGACGCGCCCGTGATCATGTTCTTCACGAAGTCGCGGTGACCAGGACAGTCGACGATGGTGAAGTAGAATTCATCCGTGTCGAACTCCTGGTGGGCGATGTCGATGGTGACACCGCGTTCGCGTTCTTCTGCGAGGTTGTCCATGACGTAGGCGAACTCGAAGCCACCTTTGCCTTTGGACTCTGCCTCTTCGCGGTGCTGTTCGATGACGTGCTCGGGTACACTCCCTGTCTCGTAGAGGAGTCGCCCGACCAGCGTACTCTTTCCGTGGTCAACGTGGCCGATGACGGCCAAGTTCTGGTGCGGTTTGTCTTCGCTCATTGGTATCTCACGCACAGAGGCGCTATATCGGGTTCTTTTGGGAGTTGCGGTTAAAACAATTTCGGAACGCTGCTCGCGTCACACCGCCGCCGTCGGGCGTTTTGACAACCCATGGCACGGTTCCGCCGCCCTATCGCAGTCGGCCGATGTCAGCCAACACAGCCGTTGCCGTCTCCGGGCCACCGGCCCCGCGACCGCTGATGTTGAGACGGCCTGCGTGCTTCGTCTCCAGTTGGACGATGTTCCGCGTCCCACTCACCGCGAGTGCACCATGCTCGGGCACGAGGCGTGGCCCAACGCGCACTGAACCGTCGGACACCTCGCCGATGAGACGAATCGTCTCGCCGTCTTCTGCAGCAAGGTCGAGCGCGCTTGGCGGAATCGAAGAGATGCCTCGCACCTCCGCGTCGGCGAGCGTGTACTCGCGCGCACCCTCCGCGAGGACGTTTGCGAGGATGACGCACTTGAGCGCCGCGTCGGTGCCCTCTACGTCGAACGTCGGGTCTGCTTCGGCCACGCCGAGGTCTTGGGCCTCTGCGAGGACGTGTTCGTAGCCGAGTCCCTCCGCGGCCATGCGCGTGAGGATGAAGTTCGCCGTCCCGTTCAATACGCCCCGGACGGCGGTGATGTTGCGCGACCCCATGTCCGCGATGGTGGAAAGCGCGGGAATCGCACCGGCGACGGTCGCCTCGAACAGCACGTCCCCCTCGCTCTCGCGTTCGAGGGCGCGCACGTCGGCGTACCGTTCTGCAACCGGCCCTTTGTTCGCGAGCACGACGTGGCGGTCCGCTTCGAGGGCGGCTTGGACGTGACTGAAGCCCGGCTCTGCGTCCCCGAGCGTCGTTGGCGTTGCTTCCACGAGCACGTCGTAGTCGCCGCCGAGAACCGTCTCAGGGCTCTCAGCGCCAACCGTCTTGCCGCGCTCTTTCCGGTTGAGTGCGTGGGCAACGTCGATGCCCGCCGCGTCGATGGCTGCGCTCTGTGAGTCAGCGAGTGCCGTGACGGTATGGCCGTACTCTCCGGCCAACTCAGCCACCGAACGGCCGACTGCACCGGCTCCGAGAATCGCGAGTTTCATTGGTCACCTCCTTCGAGAAGCGGCTCAACGACCTCTAAGCCCTTCTCTGCGGCAATCGCTCGCACGGCTTCGAGTACGCGCTCTGCTTGCCCGCGTTGGGTGGCGAGGCGCATCCGCGCACACGACACTTCGTCAGTGCCGTTTGGCGCGGTTAGCGACACGTCCGCGACCGACGCACTCGTACACTCTTCGAGCCGCGTGAGCGTGTCGGAGAGGTCCGTCTCGACCAAGTGGCCGATGAGCACGATGTTCATCTCCTCGCCGTAGCGCTCGGGGCCAGCTTTGGTGACGTTCACGCCGTTCTCTCTGAGTGCGCCGACGATGGTCTCGAACCGCTCTGGGGTTGCCTCGAAATCGACTTCGACTGGGATACGTCCGCGCGGGGTAATCGACCCGCGCTCGTGGAAGATAGAGAGGAGATTCCCGCCGTTGTTCGCGATTGGTTCGAGCGCGGCCAACAGCTCACCGGGTTCGTCGGTGAGTTCGAGTCGGACGATGTAGGCCCGTGTGTACTGCCCGCCGTCGGTCGTTGCTTGCTCACTCATCTGACCACCCGACGACGCGCGTCGGCGAGGCGCAAGCCGCCATGGGGCGGGTCACCGAACGATGTTCGATGGAAAAGGCCTGAATCATGGGTTTCACTCACTCGTGCGACGATAAAAGCCTGATGTAACATGCAACCGTTGGTAAAATTCGCCGCACTGTCACATGGTGGGCTGACTGCGTTGCCACTTCGATTGGTGAAAGAAAGATAGAGTCGCACCCGAAGGCGCGTTCTAGAAGTAGTTGATCGACTCGGGCAGTTCGAGTTTCATGCCCTTGCGCTCGCGGATCTCCTGGATGGTCTCTGGCTGGAGGTTGTCAGCCATGTCCTGGAAGCCTGCGTTCTCCGTGTTCCAGGAGGCGCGGCCTTCCGTCGCGGAGCGGAGGTCGGAGGCGAATCCGATCATTTCCTGCACTGGTGCGACGCCTTCGACAACCATGACGTCGCCGTCCTGGTACATGTCGTCGACGCGGCCACGGCGACCCTGAATCTCGCCGGAGGCAGCACCCATGTGCTCGGTCGGAACGTCGATGCGGACGTTCTGAATCGGTTCGAGCAGCGAGACCTCACCGGCGATGAGCGCGCGGTGGATGGCGTTGCGGGTTGCTGGGATGACCTGTGCTGGGCCACGGTGGATGGCGTCTTCGTGGAGCTTTGCGTCTTCGAGGCGGAACAGCGCGCCCGACACTGGCTCCTTTGCGAGTGGACCGTCGTCGAGAGCCTCTTCTAAGCCTTCGATGACGAGTTCCATCGTCTCGTTCAGGTGCTGGATACCCTTCGTGTCGTCGATGAGGATGTTCGTCCCGTAGATGTGTTCGACGTTCTGGGCGGTGTCCTTGTCCATGCCAGCTTCCATGAGCGCCTCGCGGCGTTCGAGTTCTGGCATGTCCATCGTCGCGTCACCGAGCTTCAGCAGCTCCACAATCTCCTCCGAGAGTGGCTCTACGTGTACGTAGAAGCGGTTGTGGCGGTTTGGCGAGATGCCTTCGACCGTTGGGGAGGCCTTGCGTGGCTTCTCACGGTAGACAACGATTGGCTCACCAGTCGTGACTGGGATGCCCTGGTTGCGCTCGATACGCTGGGTGATGACCTCGAGGTGGAGCTCGCCCTGCCCGCTGATGAGGTGCTCGCCCGTGTCCTCGTTAATCGTAATCTGGATGGTTGGGTCTTCTTTGGAGACCTGACGGAGCGTCGCGATGAGCTTTGGCAGGTCGTCCATGCTCTTTGCCTCAACGGACTTCGTGATGACGGGTTCGCTGATGTGCTCGATGGACTCGAACGGCGTCATCTCGACGGAGGAGACGGTGGAGCCAGCGATGGCGTCGCGGAGGCCGGTCACGGCTGCGATGTTACCCGCAGGGACGCGCTCGACTTCTTCGCGCTCGCCACCCATGTAGAGGCCGACAGACTGGATGCGGTTCTTGCCTGCCGTCCCGGAGACGTAGAGCTCCTGACCGCGCTCGATGGTTCCGGAGAACAGGCGACCGGATGCGACTTCGCCTGCGTGTGGGTCCATTGCGATGTCCGTGACCATGAAGACGACTTCGCCTTCGTCGTCGACGTCACGCATCTGGATTGCGATGTCGCTCTCTGGGTCGCCACGCCAGACGGTCGGGATACGACGTGGCTGCGCTTCGATTGGGTTCGGGAAGTGCTCTGCGACCATGTCCAGGACGACGTCGGAAAGCGGCGAGAGCTCTTTGAGCTCGTCGGTGTTGTCGTTCTGGTTGTAGTCGATGATGTCACCGAAGTCGATGCCGGTCTCCTGCATGGATGGGAGGGAGACTGCCCAGTTGTAGAGGGCAGACCCGAAGGCGACAGTCCCGTTCTCGACGCTGACTTTCCAGCCTTCTTCCTCGTACTTCTCCTCTGCCATCCCGCGGATGAGTTCGTTGACCTCGCGGATGACCTTCTGGAGACGCTCTTGCATCTCCTGTGGGCCTTCCTGGAGCTCATTGATGAGGCGGTCGACCTTGTTGATGAACAGGGCTGGCTTGACACCCTCGCGGAGTGCCTGGCGAACAACCGTCTCAGTCTGGGGCATCGTGCCTTCGACTGCGTCAACCACGATGAGCGCACCGTCGACTGCGCGCATCGCACGCGTCACGTCGCCACCGAAGTCGACGTGGCCGGGCGTGTCGATGAGGTTGATGAGGTGGTTCTTCTCATCCCATTCGTGGGTCATCGACACGTTTGCCGCGTCGATGGTGATGCCACGTTCCTGTTCGTCTTCCTCGGTGTCCATCGCAAGCTGGTGGCCTGCGAGGTCCTTGGAGATCATACCGGCACCCGCGAGCAGGTTGTCGGTCAGGGTTGTTTTACCGTGGTCGATGTGCGCCGCGATGGCCATGTTCCGGATGTGCTCCGGCTTGTCCATCAGGCGTTCACATTCCTGGACAATCTTCTTTCGTCGGCCCATATGGGCTAACCTTCCGGCAGGAGGTTCAAAAGGATAGTGTTTCGTGCGGACCATCGCTGAGACATCAATTCTACCGAATATCACAGCGTAAACCGCTCACGAGCTGATTTCCTCCTAAAATGTGACTCAACCTTTATTCAGGAGCCAAACCGAGAAAACGAGGCGTAGGTCGCTCGAAATCGCCGCAAACCGTCTATTTCACTCTGTATGTCAACAATCCCCACAACACTCATCTTCGACCCCGTCGTTTGTTAGTCATACACATGGATGTCCGTGTGCCAGCAGGCGTGCTCCAAGACCCGTTTCTCGGGGCACAGTACCTCTTTGAGACCGAATACGACCTCGACTGGCCAGTCATCGTCATGGTTCGCGACAACCCCGACGAACGCACGTGGACGGCTCACTACGCCGAACACCACCTGCTCAACCTCTCTAGACAGGCCGCCTCGAGCGCGATGGCTCGTGAGCTCGTCCTCCACGAGTACGCCCACATGTACCGCTACGAACAGGGCCATCCATCCCACCTCCAATCGACCGCAGAAGCGCTCATCCTCGCCTTTACCGGGAGACGAGTCGAGCAACGAAAGCTCACCCACTGCTATCAGATTGCGAACCACATGAAGGACATCTACGCCGACGATATCACTCTCGACGTGTATCCCGCGACGAAACTCCTCGCCTTCTTAGAGGCCAGTCTCGCAACCGCCGTCGCAGACCGGCCTATCGACCGTCCCGGAGCCGTTCGCCATACCCCGGCTGCAGACCCGGACATCACCGCGGTGAACGCCGCCTTCGCGCTTGGCCTCGCAGAGCGCCACGACCTCATCGACGCAGACCACCGCCTCTACGAACTCGCGGCCATCGCGGCCGCAGACGCACCGCACGTGAATCTCGATTCGTTCAAACGGCGATTCCGCACGCTCGCGCGCGACACGAACGCAAGTGAATATCGTAAGGCACTCGTCGAAATCACGAGAAAATACGCGATGCACACCGGCGGCACGGGCGACGTAGCGGCTGACTAAACCAACGAGAGTCGCATCGTGGAGCAGCTTCGAGCGACGACTCGTTCGAGTCAATGTTGGTCGCGCTCGACGTTTCCGTGTCGAATAACACAGTGGTCTCAAGCCGCTTCAATCTCTCGAGCGCACGTCAGCCCGACAACTGCCCGCGGGAACAGGGGAGCGGCGCGAACGCCGTGGCTCAGGAGTCGTAAAAACGTGAGAGAAGGGAACGGTTACCGAGCGGCGGCGGCGACGCGCTCTTTCTCTTCTTTCTGCCCGATTGCGTACGACTGGACGTCGTAGTCTGCTGCGCCCATCAGCTGGGATGCGAGCGCTTCTGCAGCGCTGGTTGGCTTCTTGTAGGAGCCACTGTATGCACCCTGTGCGATGAACTTGAGGGCCTGGTCGACACGGCGCTGTGGCGCAACGTCGACGGCCTGTGGAACCGAGATGCCACCGTATTTGAGACGGACGGTCTCTTCACGTGGCGACGAGTTCTCGACGGCGCGGACGAGAATCTGGACGGGGTTCTCCTCGGTGCGCTCTGCAATGATTTCGAATGCGTCGCGGACGATGGAACTCGCCTGTTGTTTCTTGCCCGTGTTCTCTTCGGTCTGCATCAGGCGGTTGATGAGCCGCTCGACGATGCTGACCTCGCTCTTCTGGAACTGCTTGTTCGCGTGGCGACCCATCGTGTGGGCGATGGGCGTCACGGTGATGTAGCGTTTGGTGCTCGGGTCGGTGTATTCGATTTCCGAAACGTCCCACGTGCCGAACAGCTCAGCGACCGTGCCGGCTTCCTCGGCGTCGGCCTCTTGTTCTGTTTCTGGAGTTTCCTCTTCGCTCATCGAACCGGCTTCTCCTTGTTGCCACGGACGAGTTCGATCATGGACACGCCATTGACCTTCTCGACTTTGTAGTTGACACCCGAAAGGTCACCCATTGCGCGACCCTTCGCGCCGCCGATGCCGGCGATGGTGACTTCGTCGTGTTCGTCAATGAACGAGATTGCGCCGTCACCCGGACAGAAGGCGGTGACTTGCTTCCCGTTCTTGATGAGTTGAACACGGACACATTTTCGGATTGCAGAGTTGGGCTGTTTTGCCTCAATGCCCACTTTCTCCAGGACGATACCTCGGGCCTGCGGTGCGCCCTCGAGAGGGTCAGACTTGACGCCGAGCCCTCGGGCGCGCCGCGCGTACTCAGAGTCGGACCATCGGTGTGACTGACGGTCCTTTTTGAGCTTCCGCGCGGCGTACTTGCCGTTCGCCATAGTACGCTTTCGTACCTGATGGAGCTACTTAAGCCTCCCTTTTCGCACCCGCAGACGGGCGCTCTGTGGCGAATGTGGCTCGTGGTATCACGCGCCCGGGGCCGATAAAAAGATTATTACGGTTTTCGCGTCTACATTTGCCCATGTCCACCCCTACGAACACCGACCCCTCCTCGGGCCAGGAGTTCTTAGAAACCCTGTTCCGGTATTCGTTCGTGTTGAAGCTCATCGGCATCGTCATTGGTCTGTTCGTCTTTGGCTACCTCATCGATACCTTCGGCGCACCGAACTCCTTTACCGGCATCGTCGTTGGTATGTCGTGGAGCCTCTCCGTCCTCCTTGGGCTCGCCATCGTCATCATCGGCGGCCTCTCGCTGATTCGCCAAGCGCTCCAGTAAGTCGTTTTTTCGGGTATCTCACGGTTCACACTCGCAGAGAGCGACCGCTGTCGGTCGGCAGTCGCCACAAAAAAGCCTGCCTCGCACGCGCGAGTCAGGTTAATTGGATGTCGTCGATGTCGTGGTGGCGCTTTGCGAACAGGCGCGCAGCCCGAATGTTACGCCCGCCTTTGCCAATCGCCACGCCCGCGTCTTCCTGTGCCACCTCGGCGTAGGCCACCATGTCGTCGTTTCGACTGATGGTGACGTGGTACACCGCGGCGGGTGCGAGCGCGTTCGCGACGAACGCTTCCGGGGTGTCCGCGTTTTCGATAAGTTCGATGTCGCGGCCCAGTTTGTCTTCGACCTCTCGGACGTGCTTGCCGCCGGGGCCAATCGCTTGCCCCATCTCGCCTGCGCCGACGAGGATGAGCACGCGGTCGTTGTCGTCATCGACCACGCAATCGCGGGCGCTTGCGCCGGTCACGTCCTCGAAGAGGGCGATGAACTGGCGGGCTTCGTCCGAGAGGGTGACTTTCATTAGTCTGCCTGCTCCGCACTCCGGTTTATCGACCCCATCTTGAGGTCGACGTCACCGGTTCCGAGGCGGATTGGCTTCCCGACGATGACGTTCTCGGTGACACCGTTTAAGTCGTCAATCTCGCCGTGGATGGCCGCGTCGAGCAGGTGGTTCACCGTCACCTCGAACGCTGCACGGGCGAGCACGGACTCCTTGCTGCCGGAAATCCCGTGGCGACCGATGGACTCGATTTCACCGCGGTTGGTCATGATGTCTGCAACGAGCATCATGTGGCGGATGTTCACGTCGCCAAGCCCCTGTTCTTCGAGCGTGTTCATCGTCTCCTCGATGATTGCCTCGCGCGCGGCCTCGATGCCGAGCGTGTGGTGAATCTCGTGGATGTTGTTACACGTCGTCCGCGAAGCGTCCACGCCTTCGATGGTGAGCACTTCGCCGAAGGCAGACCCCTCGGTGTAGAGGACGAACTGGTCTTCGTCGTCTAAGTCCTCCTTGCGGATGACGACACGGCGCACGTCTTCGATGCCCTTGAAGACGATTTCACGCAGTTCTTCGACGAGCTGGAGCAGGTCGCGGTAGCTTGGCTTTTCGGGACCGAACTCGATGGCCGTGCCGTTCTGGACGGTTTTCACGCCGAGTTTGTCCTCGATGATACCGGCGACGTCCTCTGCGGTCAGCCCACGCTCTTCTAGCGTGTCCTGATTCAGGTTCACCTGCACGAGCATGTCCGCGACGTTCGTGCTGATGTCACCAAGTGCGAGGATGCGCGTCGCTTCGACGTTCCAGACGACCTGGTGGGCGAGTTCTTTGTCGGTGGCGTACTCGTCTTCCAGATAAACGGTCATCATCGGCGTGTCCGGCGTTTTGCGAGCGTCCACCAGCTCGATGAGCCGGGGCAGCCCTTGGGTCACGTCGATTTCTGCCACACCCGCGTAGTGGAACGTGTTCATCGTCATCTGCGTCCCCGGTTCACCAATCGACTGGGCACTCACGGTGCCAACAGGGTCGAGTGGGTCAACACGGGTTTCGAGGTAGCGGTTCTCGACCGCCATGACGATCTCTTTCGCCTGTTCGTCGGTGACGTTTCGCTCTTCTAACGTCTCGTAGAGTTTCGTCTTGAGGCGCTTTGGGAGCTCGGTCGCTTCGACCTGTTCTGCGATGGCCTTGGGTACGTCGTAATCAGTCATCGGATTCTACCTCCTGGGTGTCGTTGTACGCCGCTTCACGCGCGTCTGCGTACTCAGAGAGGTTCGTTGGCGGCCGCTTGAGGCCGAGGTACTCCTCTTTGCGCCGTTCGGACTCGAACTCCGCATCGAGGACGCGGTCTGCAATCTGGTCGACGTCGATGTCGTAATCCTGGAACGAGGAAACCTTCACTGGACTCGTGCCGTCCTCACCGAATTCGAACTGGACGATGGTGTCGCTCGTGTCGCGCACCGTGCCGTCGTACTGCGTTTCGAGCTCGGAGAGTGCGTTGATGAGCCGGCGCTGGAGGTAGCCGGATTTCGAGGTGCGGACTGCCGTGTCCACAAGCCCCTCACGACCACCCATCGCGTGGAAGAAGAACTCACGCGGGCTGAGGCCTTTCCGGTAGGAACTCTCGACGAAGCCGTGGGCGTCGGCCGACAGGTCGTCTTTCTGGTAGTGGCTGAGGGTGCGGTCTTCGTAGCCGCGGTTGATGCGCTCGCCGCGCACTGCCTGCTGGCCAACACACGCAGCCATCTGCGTCAGGTTGAGCAGCGAGCCACGCGCCCCGGACTCGGCCATGATGACCGCCGGGTTGTCGTCTGCGAAGTGCTCCTCTGCGATGTCACCAGCAGAGTCACGGGCTTTGCCGAGCGTCTGCATGATTTTCATCTCGAGGGTCTCGTCTACGGTGCGGCCCGGGAGGGACTCTAAGTCGCCGTTCTCGTAGGTCTGGATGAGTTCCTGGACGCGCTCGTAGGCGTTGTCGATTGCCTCGTCGATCTGCTCTTCTGCTTCCTTCTCGATCGACTCGTCGTCGATACCGAGCGAAAAGCCGAAGTGCATGATCGCACGCATCGCAAGCGAGGAAATCTCGTTGATGAAGATGCGCGCGCGGGTTGCGCCGTACACCTTCATGATGGTGTCAACGACCTGCCCACCGAACGCACCGACAGCGTCCTCGTCGATGGTGCCTTCGAGCAGTTGGCCGTTTTCGATGATGACGGTGTCACCGGTCGAGGACTTGAACTCAAGGCTCAGGTCGCCCGGCAGGAGTTCGGAGAAGATGGTGTGGCCCGTCCAGTACGGGACGCCTTCTTCGTCCTCGCCGTCCGGCGCTGGCAGCTCGTCCACGCGCGTCGCACGGAGCAAGTCGAGTGCCTGCGTCTCGTTGAATTTCGGGTTCTCGTGGGTGAGCAGGTAGGTACCAGAGATGTGGTCCTGAATCGCGCCGATGATGTTCTCACCGAAGCGCGGCGAGAGAATCTGCTCTTGGACGCGCATCAACACGCGCGCCTCGGCACGCGCCTCCTCGTTCTGGAGGGCGTGCATGTTCATCTCGTCACCGTCGAAGTCAGCGTTGTACGGCGGACAGACAACCGTGTTCAGGCGGAACGTCTTGTACGGCATCACGACGACTTCGTGAGCCATGATGGACATCCGGTGGAGCGATGGCTGCCGGTTGAAGATGACGATGTCACCGTCGACGAGGTGGCGGTTGACCTCCCAGCCGACCTCGACTTTCTCTGCGAGTTCCTCGCAGTTTTTGTGCGTGACCTTCAGGCGACGGCCGTCAGGGCGGCGCACGTAGTTCGCGCCGGGATGCCCGTCTGGACCGTTTCGAACGTACGTTCGCGCCTCCTCTAAGGTGCGCTCGGTGACGTTCATCGTCTGGGTCATCTCCTTTGCAACGCGGTCTGGGACACCGACTTCGTTGAGCGAGAGGGTCGGGTCCGGGCTGATGACCGTCCGTGCAGAGAAGTTGACACGCTTCCCGGACAGCGAGCCACGGAAGCGCCCTTCCTTGCCCTTGAGACGCTGACTCAGCGTCTTGAGTGGGCGACCCGAGCGGTGGCGGGCCGGTGGCGTTCCCGAAATCTCGTTGTCCATGAACGTCGTGACGTGGTACTGGAGCAGCTCCCACAAGTCCTCGATAATCAGCTGTGGGGCACCCGCCTCACGGTTCTCCATGAACCGCTGGTTGATGCGGATGATGTCCACGAGCTTGTGCGTGAGGTCGTCCTCACTGCGCTGGCCGTTGTCGAGCGTGATCGAGGGGCGTGCGGTGACCGGCGGAACCGGGAGCACGGTGAGAATCATCCACTCTGGGCGCGAGCGCTCAGAGTCGATGCCGAGCACGTCTAAGTCCTCGTCTGGGATGTCCTCGAACCAGTCGCGAATGTCCGAGGGCATCAGCTTGTTCATGTCCTCGACCGTGAGGTCGATTTTGAGCGCCTTTTCGAGTGCGCGACGGTCCATCTCACGCGGGCGGAACTCGCCCGAGAGGATTTCGTTGATGCGCGAGAGGTCGATTTCCGTCTTGTCTGCGAGCTCCTGTGGGGAGGTGCCCGGACGGTCTTCTTCCTCGTTTGGCTGCATCGCCGCGGCAATCTGTTCTGCGTAGTCGGAGGCGAGCACGTCCTGCACTTCGTAGTACGTCGTTGGCTTCTCGTGCTGGATGTCGTACTGCGTCTCGCCACAGAACGGACAGGCATCTGCCTTGCGGGCCTGTCGGATGGCGGCTTTCGTCACGTCGTTCAGGTCGTTACCGAGTTCGCGGGCGACCGTCTGCTGGTCGCGGAACCCCTCGCGCTCGTCTTCGGTGAGACAGAGGCGCGAGCAGTCGCGGCACGTCCCGCGCAGGAGGCGGCGGATGAGCTTCGTAAAGCCGACGTGGATGACGGGCGCGGCGAGTTCGATGTGGCCGAAGTGGCCGTTACACGACCCGGAGTGTTTCCCGCAGGTCTTACACTGCAGCCCGGGGTCAATGACACCGAGACGCGGGTCCATGAGACCCATGTCGATGGGGAACCCGTCGTCGTCGTAGGTGTCTGCGGTGATGATTTTCGTCGCGCTCATCTCACGGTACTCCTCGGGGCTCATCAGCCCGAAGCTGATGGAACCAATCTCTTTGGGTGTGCTGTTGGAACTCATACTGCGTCCTCCAGTTCGAGGCGCGGCGCGATGCCAAGCGCCTTCATTTCGTCAAGCAGGAGCTTGAATGCGTAACTCATCTCGATTTCGTGGATGTCCGTCTCCTCGCCACAGTTTGGACAGTAGACGCGGTGCTGGTCAACGTTCTCGACAGCACTCATCCCACAGTGACCACAGACGTAGATGAATTCCCGGTCGGATTCGTCGAGGAGGCGCTCTTTGAGCGCCATGGCCGCGCCGTGCCCGATGAGCACGTCGCGCTCCATCTCCCCGACACGAAGCCCACCTTCACGCGCACGCCCTTCGGTCGGCTGGCGCGTGAGCACCTGCACCGGCCCGCGCGAGCGCGCGTGAATCTTGTTCGAGACCATGTGGTAGAGCTTCTGGTAGAAAATCACGCCAACGAAAATCTCGGCGTCAATCTTCTCACCGGACACGCCGGAGTACATGACCTCTTTGCCCGCAGAGTTGTACCCTTGGTCGAGCAGTGCCTGTCGGATTTTCTCTTCGTTCTCGCCCGTGAAGGCCGTCCCATCAACACGGCGGCCTTCGAGCGAGCCAACCTTGCCGCCGAGCATTTCGAGAACGTGGCCCACCGTCATCCGCGACGGCAGCGCGTGCGGGTTCAACACGAGGTCGGGCACGACGCCTTCGGCCGTAAACGGCATGTCTTCCTGTGGAGCCATGTGGCCCACGACACCCTTCTGGCCGTGACGGGATGCGAACTTGTCACCAAGCTCTGGAATCCGCTCGTCGCGAACCTTGACTTTCGAGAGTTTCGAGCCGTCTTCACCCTCCATCAGGGTGACGGTGTCGACGACACCGTTTTCGCCAGAGCGCATCGTGACGGAGGTTTCACGACGCTTCTGTGGCGAGAGACCGCCCATGTCGTCGGGTTCTTCTAAGAACCGTGGCGGACTCGTCTTACCGAGGAGCACGTCGTTTTCGGACACGACGGTCTCTGGGTTGACGAGGCCGTCTTCGTCCAGATGCGTGTAGGCTTCTTCACCGCGTGCGCCGCGCACTTCGTCGTCCGGAATCTCGAAGCGGTCTTCCTGACCACCAGGGTAGCGACGCTCTTCGCCTTCGTACGTACGGAAGAAGTGGGAGCGACCGAGTGCGCGCTCGACGGAGTTCTTGTTCATGACGAGCGCGTCCTCGATGTTGAACCCTTCGTAGCTCATGACCGCGACGACGAAGTTCTGGGCCGCCGGGCGGTCGTCGAAGCCAATCTGTTCGGTGGTCTGCGTTTTGACCATCGAGAGCTGTGGGTAATGCAGGAGGTGCTGGCGCGTGTCAGGCCGGATGCGGTAGTTCGCCGCTGGCATCCCCAGCGACTGTTTGACCATCCCCGACCCCATCGTAATCCGCGGCGAGGCGTTGTGTTCCGGGTACGGAATCATGCCTGCACCGATACCGAAGATGAGCTGCGGGTCAATCTCCAGATGCGTGTGGTCGTCGGTGATTTCCTCTGGATCGACCGCGACGTAAATGTCCTCTTCTTCCTCTGCGTCGATGTACTCGACGTAGCCGCGGTCGACGAGGTCGTCGAATTCGAGCTCACCGGACGAGACTTTCTCGACCTCCTCGTCTGAGACGAGCAGTTCGCCGTTTTCGACGATGAGGAGCGGACGGCGGGCACGGCCCGCGTCTGCGTTGATGATGACTTCGCGGGTCCGACCTTTCACCGAGACGTTCACCATCTCGCTGACGTCGCCGCGTCGTCGGGCCTCTCGGACCTGGTTTGCAAGCTGTTCAGGGTCGGGGTGTGTCCCAACCAAACTGCCGTTGACGTAGACTTTTGCTTCTCTTCCCTGGCTCATTTTAGTCCGCCATTGGTTCGACGCCTTCGAGACCCGGGATGCCCTCGACTCCCATCGACGCCAATTCGCGTTTGAGTTCCTGTTCGTCCTGGATGTTCTGTGACAGCTCCATCGCCTGCGCGAAGTTCTTCACGAGCCCACAGTTCGGTCCCTCTGGGGTCTCAGAAGGACAGATGCGACCCCACTGGGTCGCGTGCAGGTCGCGAGCTTCGAAGTGTGGCTGGCTGCGCGACAGCGGCGAGCGCAGTCGGCGCAGGTGAGAGAGCACACCCATGTAGTCGGTACGGTCGACGAGCTGGGACACCCCAGAGCGGCCGCCGACCCAGTTGCCCGTCGCAATCGGGTGTTCTAAGCGTTCGGTGAGCACGTCGGAACGGACGACGGTGTTCACCGAGAGGTTCCGGTTACGCATGTTTGCCCGCTCGAGCTGGTACTTCACGTCGCGTGCGAGCTTGTTGAGCGCGGTCCGGAACAGGTCTTTCATCAGGTCGCCGCTGACCTTGAGCCGCTTGTTAGCGTAGTGGTCTTTGTCGTCGGAGTCACGGCGGTGCAGCGCGAGTTCGAAACACGCCTCGGCCATGCGACAGAGGTAGTACGCTTTGTTGATGCGGACTTCTTCTTCATCGACGCCTTCCTCGTGGAGGTGCGGGAGGAGGTAGCGGTCGATGACGTAGTTGGCCCGCTTCAGCTGGTAGTTCTTACCCTGACCGCTGGCGACGCGCTTGCCGAGCGTCTCGATGGCTTCCTCGGTCGTCTGGACCTCGGCGGCTTCGAGATTTTCGAGCATGAACTTCACGACCTCCGGGTCTTCGGAGACACGGTGCACGATTTCTTCGTCGGATTCCAGTCCAAGCGCGCGGACGAGCGTGACGAAACTCACGCTGCCCGAGACGGATGGGAACGAGACTTCGAGGAGGCCTTCACGATTCCGTTCACAGAGCACGAGCGCGCGGTAGCCGCGGCGCTGGCTGAACGTTTTTGCCACCTGAATCTCGTCGCCGTACTTCGTGTCGTACTCGGCGAGAATCTTGTTCGGTGCGAGGTCTTCGCTGGTCATGAGCACGCGCTCTGACCCGTTTACGATGAAGTAGCCACCGGGGTCTGCGGGGTCTTCACCGATTTCGACGAGTTCGTCGTGGTTGAAGCCGTTCAGGTTGCATTTAGAAGAGCCAACCATGATTGGCATGCGGCCGACTTTCGTCTCGGCCTGGTCGACGACTCGTTCTTCTTCTTCCTCGCCGCCTTTGATGATGGACATTTCCATGAACACCGGGGCGGCGTAGGTGATGTTGCGCAGACGGGCTTCCTGTGGGTACAGGAGTTCCTCACTGCCGTCGGCTTCGCGTACACGCGGGGTGACCACGCGGACGTTGCCGAGCTCGACGTACACCGGCTCTTCGCCCTCTTTGTCGCCGATGTCCGTCTCGATGGTCGCCTTCTCGTCGACGACTTCCTGCATCCCGCGTTCTAAGAACGCGTTGAACGAGCGGAAGTGGTGTTCTGCGAGTCGTTCCCTCGAAAAGTACTGTCTTGAAATTGCGCGTCTATCGTCCGTATTCATTATTCCACCACAAGGCGGTATACGACCGCCGTCTCAGTTGTTCGGGAGTTTCGCACGATTTTGATGACGTCACCCACTTCCGCCTCGTCCGGGAGTGCGGGGTCGGTGCGTTTGATTTTTGGAAGGTCGGTGCGTTTGATGTCGTATTCTTCCAGAACCTCCTCGACTGACTCGTCGTCAAGCACGAGATGGTCCGGGACAAGTTTGTGTTGGCTTACGTCTACCATGTTTGCCTCTGGCCAGTGGGAGAAGCGGCTCTCACGAGATACTACAGGCCAGTACTGTCGCGTTCCATTTAAGGGTTGTTAACCTCGTCTACGGGCGTGCACGCGTGCCACGCCCGCGAGGAGTGCGAGCCATACGGTACCACCCGCCGTCGTCCACCGATTTGAAAAGCCTTAAGCCTAACACCCCGTTACGATTAGTTGCGTCACCCGCCCGGGTGGTGTAGTGGCCTATCATACAACCCTGTCACGGTTGTGACCCGGGTTCAAATCCCGGCTCGGGCGTTTTCTACAGAACCCAACCGTCGAGCAGCGCGGCTTGTCGCGCTGCAACCAGCTGGGTTCTGGTGTAACGACCACTGAGGGATTTGAAGCAGGGAGCGAGAGGTGAGCGAAGGGAACGGGAGCGACCGTGGTTCAAACTCCGATGCGGCGAAGCCGCATCGTGGCTCGCAAATCCGAAGGATTTGCTCACTCCCGGCTCGGGCGCTTTTTCCAAGGAACTACCCGACGAGCACTGCGGAGCGTGTGCTCGTACTCTCGTGAGTAGTAAACCGACCACAGAGGGATTTGAACGTTCGAGCGAACGGCGTGAGCGAGAGAAGTTCAAATCCAGATACTGTTCTGGTACGGCTCGGGCGCTATTTCCAAACTTCAACTACCGAGCAGCGCGTCGTGTGTGTTCAACACCTCCCGACTGACCATCATCCCAAGCTAGTAAGCCTTAAGACCCACACCCCGTTACGGGTAATTGCGTCACCCGCCCGGGTGGTGTAGTGGCCTATCATACAACCCTGTCACGGTTGTGACCCGGGTTCAAATCCCGGCTCGGGCGTTTTCTACAGAACCCAACCGTCGAGCAGCGCGGCTTGTCGCGCTGCAACCAGCTGGGTTCTGGTGAAACGACAACAAGGGATTTGAAACAGGGAGCGGGAGGTGAGCGAAGCGAACGCCTTCAGACCGCATTGCGATCTGACGAGCCACGAAACTCGCAGCGTTATTTTCGGACGGGAGCGACTGTGGTTCAAACTCCGATGCGGCTTTTGCCGCATCGTGGTTCGCGAATCCCCCGGATTCGCGCACTCCCGGCGAACGAGTTTGCCGACCTTCGTGGAAACTTCGTTTCCACTCAGTCCCGGCTCGGGCGCTTTTTCCAAGGAACAACATGGCGAGTGAGGCGTCTGGCTGTCGAACCTGCTGACCTGACCAGTTCTCGGGAGCATCGGCGGTGACTCTCGCAACAGGTTGTCAGTTCATTCAGTTTCGTGTCATACCACCTCTATTAGCTCGGGAACTCTCGAACACCACCACGAATCGACGCGATTCACGCTTGCGGGCGCGCATCGAACTCTCTCACGAATCGCCACAGATTCGCCGGATATTATCTAATTCAGACATTGTGTTTGATTAGTTCCACTTCTTTCAATGCCTTAGTAAACGGCTTGGATATTCATGCCAAGGGGATATGCCCGCTCGCAAGAATCCAGTATATGGTGCGGTCGAGCCATGCCCGGACTCGATACGTGCCTCTGACAACTTTCGACCAGCCCACACCTGCCCGGTTGTGGCTGGCCATCTCTCTTTCAGTGGCTGTTCACCCGAGGAGTCTCACCGCCATGGGGGGTTTCCCGGAGCCGAATCTGCACCGCGTGCGTGCGCTCTGTGACATCATCTATGACGAGCGCTTCGCCCGGTGCGGTCGGCATCCGACTGGCGAACGAACCGTCGAGATATGTCGGGCGTGCGGCAGCAAGCGCCGCCCGGTCTGCTTCATTCGTCACCCGATGTACCACCAGTACGTCTGCTTGCGAGTGGGCAACCGGCGGGAGTGCGCCCGGGCGCTGGGTCGCCGCGATGAGACTCACGCCGGGTTGTCGCCCGCGCGTCAGCAGCGTGCGAAGTGACGACCCGGCCACGCCGTCAAAAAACACGTGCGCTTCGTCTACGAGCAGCCACGGGAGTCGCTCGATTGTTCCATCGAGGCGCGCACGATAGAGCGCCGCTGCAACCGCTCGACACACCGCGTTCATTGGCGCGTCGGCCAGCCCGGAACAGTCGAGGATAGTCACGCCGTCAGAACACAGCTGCGCTGCGGTGAGGCCATCACCACTGAAAACGCCCCACTCGCGTGCGAGTGCGAGGTGATTGCTCCCCGCCCGTCGCGTCGCGTCATCCACGACCGCTGTTTCGATGAACGCTGCCATCGCGTCGAGACTCGCTGTCGCGCTTGCGGCCTGCCAGAGCAGACTTCCGACGGCTCCAGCCGGGTCGAGACCGAACAGTTCACACCACGACTGCGGAGCGAGTACATCCGCGGAAATCGTCGGGGTGGATTCGACTGTGGCCGCGATGTTTGCGTCCTCCGCGGCCAGCGTGGTGAACGCGCCCATCGGGTCGATGATGACCGGTGCAATGCCCTCACACTGTGCCAACTCCTCTGCGAGGACCCCAAGGGTGTAGGACTTTCCCGACCCGCGTTTGCCGACGACGAGCGCGGCGTGCGGTCGGTTTACATCGAGACCAACCGCCCCACCACAGCTCCCGTCGCACGCCCGAAAGTGTCCCAGGTTCGCAACCGGCCCGTCGTTGTCTCGCTGTCCGAGCACGTCCATGCGCCCTCTCCCCGCGGCTTCGCATTTGAACCCTTGGCCGAGCGTTTATCAGTGAAGCCGGAACCAGCACGGGATATGTCCGCACTCGCCCGACTGTTCGCAGACGACCGCGCCATCGAAGGCCTCCCGATTCGCCTCGTCATCGCCCTCGTCGTTGGCGTGGCGAGCCTCAGCGTGATGATGAACATGCTCTCTGGGGTGCAGGGACTCGCCGTCTCGGAACTCGACGTGCGCCCTCAACCGGAGGTCGTGAGTCCAGGCTCCCAAGATATAACACTCGACGTGGTCGATGCAGACGGCACCACCGTCTCGAACGCGACCGTGGTCGTCCGCAGCGCCACCGCTTCCATCGACGGCGTCAAAACGGTGCGCACAGACGCTTCCGGACAAGCAACCATCTCACTCAACCCGCAACTCGGGGCCAATCGAGACACTGGCACACTCACACTTTCGGTCAAACCGCCCGCTGGCAGTTCGTTCGTCGACCGCAGAGAAAATACCGTGATTCTGGTGGTGCGCGACTAGCGCTAGTCCCAGTCAATCCACTCGTGTTCCCAGCCGTGGCGTGACTCTGACTCGCGCACCATGTGCTCGTAGTCTTCGCGCGTGGTGCGATTTCGTTCGAGCGTACCCGCCTGCTCACCATCAACCAACAACGGTCGGAACAGGACAGTTCCACAGCGTTCGACCACCTCACTGGCTTCGAAGGCAACCAATGTTTGCTCTCCCACACCGAGTGGCATCACGAGCCGTCCGCCGGGGGCAAGTTGGTCACGCAGTGCTCGCGGAGGTCGAACGGCCGCGGCTTCGACCAGAATCTTGTCGTAGGGGGCGTACGCCGGGAGGCCGTGTGCGCCGTCGCCTTGGTCTACGTAGACAGTTTCGTAGCCCGCTTCCGCGAGACACCCGCGTGCGTCGTAGACGAGTTGTCGTGAGATGTCCACCGCGTGGACGTTTTCGGGACCGACGATTTCTGCGAGCACGGCCGCCGTGTAGCCGATTCCGGCACCCACGATGAGCACTGTGTCGTCTTTCTGTGGGCAGAGCGCCTCGATAAGTCGGCCAACGGTGCTCGGTGCGAGAATGGTCGTTCCGCGGTGGTCGAACGCTTGGTCTATGTATGCACCGCGTGCGTCATCGATGAAACAGTGGCGGGGAACCGTGCGCATCGCGATGCTAACCGCCTCGCTCTCAACGCATCGTTTACTCTCGTGTTCGAGGCTCGCGACCATGTCGTCGCGGAGCACCGCGAGGTCCATATTTCAGAACAGTGCGCCACAACTAATCAATGGCGCGCCTGCCGCCAACGAGTTGAACGTCCGTTCCGGGGATGGATTCGACGCGAAGTTGCTTGAAACTAGCCACGGATAACCACTCTCGAAATTGACTTTCTGTGTACGTATCGCCATGCGCGCTCTGGGCGAGCATGTGTGCGCCGACCAGTGCGGCGTTCGGCGCGCGGCCACGCACAAAGTCAGTGAGCACGAGCGACCCGCCCGTATCGAGCGCGTTTGCTGCGTGCTTGACGAACGATTGCACGGCTTCGGGGCCGTGCCAGTGGGCGACACCACCGGCGAAGATGAGGTCGTAGGTTCCGGAAATCGGGTCGCCGAACGCACCCTCCGCAAACGACACGTCTTCGTGGCGCAACTGCGGGCGGTCGCGCTCGATGACTGCTGGCGTGTCGCGGAGCGTCACGTCGTAGCCTCTGCGGGCGAATTCGAGCGCGTAGGGTCCCGCGCCACCGCCTACGTCGAGGACGCGCGTGCCGCCGTCGTGGAAGTGAACGGCGGCAGTCACGAGTGCCCGCACCGTCGCCTCGTCCATTGCAGCGTGTGCCCCAAGTTTGTTCACCGTCCACTCTGGCGGTTCGGGCGTCTGTTCTCCGGTTTCCATCGCGTCTGGAAGCGCCACCCAGCGGTCGAGCGCATCGAGTTCGTGTGAAAGACGGCCGATCGAGTTCAGGTCAGTTTTCGCGAAAAAGCCGAGTGCGCGGTTCGTCGGTTCGTACTCCTCGCCCAGCTGTTTGAGAAAGCCGCGCTCAGAGAGTGCTTCAAGGGTGATGCGCGCAGCGCGCTCGGTCACGTTCGCTTCGCGAGCGACGGTTTCCGGCGTCCCGGCTTTCGTCATCACGGCGTCGAGAATTCCCGATTTGCGGGCGGCCCAGAGGACGAGCAGTTCACGAAATTCTTCGTGGCGACTGGCGTCTCGTGTGGGCATCAGACAGCCTCCATCATACGTGGGCCAACGAGACCACCAGTAAAAAGCGCGGTATATCCGTCGTCGAGTGGTGGAGTCGACGGGTCACTCAGGCGGTTGGGGAAGTAAATTGTGCCTACACTTCCGTCTGTGACTGCCTTCTCCGCCAACTTTTTTCGCCCGTCGCCCGAAGTGATTGATACATACTGATTCAGATGTCCAACGACAACGCGACACGTGGGATGGGGGAACCCGGCCACGAAACACAAATTGCCGACCGAAACTCACACACGAACGAAACCCGAGAGGTTAGCCAATGACGCAAGGATCTGACCACGACTGGTGGCCGAATAAATTGAACGTGAACGTTCTCGACCAGAACGCTCGCACGAGCAATCCAATGGACGAGGACTTCGACTACGCAGCGGAGTTCGAGAACCTGGACCTCGACGCCGTGAAGGAGGACATCCAGGCGCTGATGACCGAATCCCAAGCGTGGTGGCCAGCAGACTACGGCCACTACGGCCCGCTGTTCATCCGGATGGCGTGGCACAGCGCCGGCACGTACCGCACCAGCGACGGTCGCGGTGGCGCATCCGACGGCGCACAGCGCTTTGCGCCTCTCAACAGTTGGCCCGACAACGTGAACCTCGACAAGGCGCGCCGTCTGCTCTGGCCGGTCAAACAGAAGTACGGCCAGCAGCTCTCGTGGGCCGACCTCCTCGTTCTGACAGGGAACGTCGCCCTCGAATCGATGGGATTCGAGACGTTCGGCTTCGCTGGCGGGCGTGTGGACACGTACGCGCCCGACGAGGCCGTCGATTGGGGGCCAGAAGAAGAATGGCTCGGAGACGACCGTCACACGGAAGACGGTGACCTCGAAGGGCCGCTCGCCGCAGACCACATGGGCCTCATCTACGTGAATCCGGAGGGGCCAAACGGCGAACCAGACCCACGCGCGGCAGCAGAGTACATCCGCCAGACGTTCGATCGCATGGCGATGAACGACGAGGAAACGGTCGCACTCATCGCCGGTGGACACACGTTCGGGAAAACCCACGGTGCGGCCCCCGACGATAGCCTCGGTCCAGACCCAGAAGGCGCTCCAATCGAACAGCAGGGGCTTGGCTGGGAGAGCAGTCACGGCAGCGGCAAGGGTCCCGACACGATTACCAGTGGGCTGGAAGGCGCGTGGACCGACGCGCCGATTTCGTGGGACAGCGGCTTCCTCGACAACCTGTTCAGCTACGAGTGGGAGTTAGAGAAGAGTCCTGCCGGTGCGTGGCAGTGGAAAGCCAAAGACGAGGCTGCACAGGACACCGTGCCGGACGCACACAATTCATCGAAGAAGCACGCGCCGATGATGCTCACGACGGACCTCGCGCTCAAAGAGGACCCTGCGTATCGCAAGATTGCAAAGCGCTTCCACGAAAACCCGGACGAGTTCCAGGACGCCTTCGCACGCGCGTGGTACAAACTGACCCACCGCGACATGGGCCCGCCAACTCGATTCCTCGGCCCAGAGGTTCCCGACGAGGAACTGCTGTGGCAAGACCCCGTCCCTGACGTTGACCACGAACTGATTGGCGATGACGAGATTGCCGCGCTCAAGAAGCAACTCCTCGCGTCTGACCTCTCCGTCTCGCAACTGGTCAAGACTGCCTGGGCGGCGGCCTCGACGTACCGCGACAGCGACAAGCGTGGTGGCGCGAACGGCGCTCGCCTTCGCCTCAAACCGCAGAAGAACTGGGAGGTCAACGAACCGGAGCAACTGGCGAAAGTGCTGGAAGCGCTGGAAGGCATTCAGGAAGACTTCAACAGTTCGCGCTCCGATGGCGTGCACGTCTCGCTCGCAGACCTCATCGTACTTGGCGGCAACGCAGCAATCGAGCAGGCGGCGAAGGATGCTGGATACGACGTGACGGTTCCGTTCGAACCGGGGCGAACGGACGCCTCGCAAGACCAGACTGATGTCGACTCGTTCGACGTGCTCAAACCGACCGCCGACGGCTTCCGCAACTACCTCGGCGACGAGGCCGACAAACCGGCGGAGGAACTGCTGGTTGACAAGGCAGAACTCCTCGACTTGACGGCTCCAGAGATGACGGTGCTGGTCGGCGGGATGCGCGCCCTCGGTGCGAACTACAAGGCGTCCGATCTCGGTGTCTTCACCGACCGACCCGAAACGCTGACCAACGACTTCTTCGTGAACCTGCTCGACATGGGCACGGAGTGGGAAGCGACTGCGGACGCTGAGAACGTGTTCGTGGGAACCGACCGTGACACGAACGAGCAGACATGGAAGGCAACCCGCGTAGACCTCATCTTCGGGTCGAACTCCCGCCTTCGCGCCATCGCGGAAGTTTACGGCGGTGCCGACGCAGAGGAGAAATTCGTCCACGACTTCGTCGAGACGTGGAGCAAAGTGATGCGCAACGACCGGTTCGACCTCGAATAGACCCACTGCTCTCTTCTTTCTTTTTGCTGTCGAACGCACCGCACGACACCGCGAAAACGTTGAAAAACGGAGACAGCGTTACCAGGCGGACCAGGCGGTCGAACTCTCGTCGCGGACGTAGAGGCGTTTGATGTCTTTCGCGTTTGCCGTGTCGCCGCCGAAGTCGAACTGCTCGCGGTCGTAACCCTCTGCGTCGTCGCGAATCATGATGCCCTCGACGGTGAACTCCTCGCCGTCTAGCTCTTCTTTGCGACCAACGGTGAACTCGTAGTCGCCGGGCACCTGAATCTTCAGGCTCTTGGTCTCGTCACGCCGGCCGTCGTTCGGGTGCATCGTGACGTTCACGCTGATGTTGTCCACCGCGCGCGTCCAGAACGTTTTGATGTCCTTGATTTCTGCTTCCTCGACGCGCTGACCGCCGTCGAGTTCGATGCTCGTGATGCGGACGGTGAGGATAGCCTCGTCGGTTTCGACGATGAACTCCTCGCCCACCGCGCTCTTCTCGGCTGGTGGGGCGCTGACGGTTGCTTTGAACGAGTCGCCGTCCTGTGAGACGACCACCATCTTCTCGATGGTGGATTCGGTTTCGATAGTTGTCTTGTGGACGTGGTCACACTCGGTACAGCGGACGGTAACCTGTCCGCTGCCGGGCTTTAGCACCTCGTGGACGGTTTCGAGCGTCGGCGAACACGAAGGGCAGACCACGGCCACGCGGTCTGAATGGGTACTCATGGGCAATTCTAACCGTCCGAGCCTAAAAGTGCATGGCGATTCTCGACAGCCCGCTCAGGTCTGTGTTGGCTGTGGAAGCTCGATTTCCACGCCGTCTGCGTACACGGTTGGTTCGCGCAGGATGCCATCAAGGTGGAGTGGGGCGGACACGTCGCCACCAATTCCTGCGTCGTCGCCAATGGCGATGTGAACCGTCCCAGCGGCCTTCTCGTCTAAGAGAACGGAGCCGACGAGATCTGCAACCGCGACGTTCGTCCCGATGCCGAGTTCCGCGAGGTTGTAGGCGTCCTGTCCGACTTCTGCTGCGGCCGTCTCGATTTGCCCGCGGATGTCGTCGTCACTCACCTCGGTCACGGAGCCGTCTTCGACGGTAAACGAAAGTTCTTGGCCGGGTTCGAGCAGGCCGTAGGGCATCATCGTCCCGTCCACGACGAACGTCCCGTTTGCGGTGACCGGGCTGATGAACACTTCGCCTGCGGGTAGGTTCGAGAAGTGACCGGGCTTGTGGACGATGCCGGTGTCTGCGAGCCACTTGCGGTCACCGAACGCGAAGGTGATGTCCGTCCCCTGCGGGGAGGTGACGCGCACTTCGGCTGCGTTTTCGACCTTCGCAATCGTGTCGTAGGAGGTCTCTTTGATATTCTCGTAGTCGGCGTCAAGGCCGGTGGTGAACACCTCTTCGGTGATGCCCGGTAGCGTCGCGCCGCGCGCCCCGGCGTCGTTCGCGTTCCCGCGGGCGCGGGTGTGGCTCAGGCTCTTCGTGGTCGGTGCGAGAAATACGTCGGCTTCGCGCAAGGCGGCGGCGACGGGCGCGGAGGGCTCTTCGCCGTGCTGGCTGAGCGGCGGATAGCGCATGATGGTCGCGTCTGTGGTCACCGCGCGGGCGGCGTCGTAGAGCGCCTCGCCGATGCGCTCGCGTTTGTCGTCGGTGACGATGAGGCAGCTTTCGTCAGCTTGGAGGTTGAGACACTGGCCGATGGCGGTTTCTGCGGCGGCGGCGAGGTCCGCGTCGGTCGCGCGAGTTGTCATAATTCGTGTGTGGTGGCGGGGGCCATTAGCCGTTCTCATCCACGCTCTGTCGTGCGTTGACGACACACACGGTTGCCCGAAACGATTATACAGACAGCAAAACCACCGCCACATATGATACAAGTCGGGATTAACGGCTACGGTACAATTGGCAAGCGCGTGGCAGATGCAGTCCGCGCCCAAGACGACATGGAAGTCATCGGCGTCGCAAAGACGCGACCGAACTTCGAGGCCGAAACCGCGGTCAACAAGGGCTACCCGCTTTATGCCGCCATCGAAGAACGCGCCCCACTGTTCGAGGAAGCCGGACTCGAACTCGCCGGGATGGTCGAAGAACTCATCGACGCCGCAGACATCATCGTCGACGCCACGCCCTCTGGCATCGGCGCGCAGAACAAGGAACTCTACGACGAGTACGAAACGCCCGCGCTCTATCAGGGTGGCGAGGACGCTGACCTCGTCGATGCGAGTTTCAACGCCCGCGGCAACTTCTCAGCAGTCGAAGGCGCAGACCACGTCCGCGTCGTCTCGTGTAACACGACCGGCCTCTCCCGACTGGCCGCTCCGCTCGAAGAGGCGTTCGGCATCGAGAAGATGCGCGTCACGCTCGTCCGCCGCGGCGGCGACCCCGGCCAGACCTCCCGTGGCCCAATCAACGACATCCTCCCGAACCCGATTACCCTGCCCTCTCACCACGGTCCCGACGTGAAGACCATCTTCCCCGACCTCTCGATTGACACGCTCGGCATGAAGGTTCCAGCGACGCTCATGCACACTCACAGCGTCAACGTCTCGCTCGAATCCGAGCCAACCGCAGACGAAGTGCGCGACCTCTTAGCCGAGGAATCGCGCCTCTTCCTCATCCCCGCGCACATGAACATTGATGGTGCGGGCAAACTCAAGGAACTCGCCCACGACATTGGCCGCCCGCGCGGCGACCTCTGGGAGAACTGCATCTGGGACGAATCCATCAGCATGGAAGGCAACGACCTCTACCTGTTCCAGGCAATCCACCAAGAATCGGACGTCGTTCCCGAGAACGTAGACGCCATCCGCGCCGTCCTCGGCACCGCAGACGCCACAGAGAGCGTCGAAAAGACCAACGAAGCGATGGGCATGGGTATCTAACCGACCCAAGTCTTTTGCCCTCAACACACCTACTCAATTCCAATGAAACGACGAGATGACCGCGACCCGTTCGACGACCTCTTCCGGGAAATCGAGCGGATGATGAACGACGTTATCGGCGACGACGTGGACGTTAACGTAGAACGCGACGAAGCGGGCAACGCCCACGTCTCCGTGTACGAGGAAGACGATGTTGTTCGCGTCATCGCAGACCTTCCCGGCGTCGAAAAAGACCAAATCGACTTAAAATGCGACGGTAAAACGCTGACCATCGCAGCAGAAAGTGAGACCCGCGAGTACGACGAGCACGTCTCGCTACCCGTGCGCGTAGACGAACACTCTGCGACAGCCACCTACAACAACGGCGTCCTCGAAGTGACCCTCCAGCGCGCAGAAGACTCTGCTGACATCAGCGTCAACTAATCGCTATTCCCTTCTGCAGTTTCTCGAATCACGCCAGCGAGCCGGTCGTAGAAGCCCGGAACGTACTTTTCTGGGTCGTCAATCGTGGGTCGCGCGTTTGTCTCATTTATCACCGCGCGGTCGTCGGTGACGAGTAAATCAACCCCCAAAAGCGGAATGTCGAGCGCTGTTGCGGTCTGTTCTGCGAGTTCTTTGAGGTGGTCAGGGAGGTCTACACCCGTCGCTTTTGCACCTCGGTGGACGTTGTGTTTCCAGTGGTTGCTGTCTCCGGGTAGGCGGCGTTCGACCGCGCCGACGTACTCGCCGTCGAGCACCATCACGCGGTAATCCCGCGCGTCTTCTACGTACTCTTGGACGAGAAACGACTTGTCGCCGGTCGCACGGTAGTCGTGGATGAGCGAGAGGTAGTCAGAAACACCGAGAAAGGAGTCTGCGTCGTGGACTTTCACGACACCGGTTCCCCGGGTCGTGGAGTTCGGCTTGACGACGACGGGCGTCTCGAACGCCTCGAAAACGGCTTCGATGTCGCCGCGCTCGGTCGGATTCGAGACCATCGTCGTTTCCGGAACGGGGAGTCCCTTCCGGGCGAGTGCGGCGATGACACCTGCCTTGTTCCGAGAGGTAAGAATCGCCTCGCGGTCGTTGACCCACGGGACGTCGAGGAGGGCGTCTGCAACGCCACCCTCCATGATGCGTGTAGGGTAGACGAAGCCAACGTCGAAGCCGTCCCACGGCTCGGTGAGTGAAATCGTCCGTTCTCTGGTCTTGACGTGTTCTACAGTAATCCCTCGTTTTTCGAGCGGTGTTTGCAGCCGGTCGTAGGTTTCCTTGTTCGTCGCAACCGCGAGACGGAGCATACGCTCACTGAGCGCGGGCAGCAGTAAAAATGGTCCGTGGCCGATTAGGCGACGAGCAGTTCTTCACCGCGCTCGACGACGACGCGGCATGGTGGGGAGACCTTGTTGTAGGCACGGCGAAGGGCGTCCTTCACGACAGGTGCCTGGTCTACGTCACACCACGCGGTGAACAGGCGCTCACCGTTCGGGATGCGTGCGGCGGTGCCGACTGGCTTCCCGAACGCGAGGCGCATCCCGTCAGAAACACGGTCTGCACCCGCACCGGTTGCCTGTTTGTTCTCGCGGAGCACTTGGTGGGGGAACTTTCGAAGAATCATCTTGTAGTTGCCCTCACCGAGGTGCTTGATGAGTGCGCGGTTCGCGCTCAGGCGGGCGGCTTCGAGCGACCCGTGGCGAATCTGGCAGGCTTCCTCTAAGACGAGGGAGATCTGGACTGGGTAGTCGTCAGGGTCTGCGTCCACGGCACCCATCTTGTACTGTGCGACTTTGGAACCGGGGATTCCGGTGATGTACTCTCGTCGGGTGTACGACGGCTTGTCGATGTCCCGGTACATCGAGGCAGGTTTGTCGGCCATGGTTACTACTGGAGGCTGACGCCTACCGCGTCAATAAACCCTTCGAACCGACGGCAACAGATGGGGCTCACACGCCCGATTTCGTGCGAATCGCTCACACGATTGCGTGTCGTTATACGCATTCACTCCTATGCACCGCCCATGAAGATGTTCAAAGATGGTGAGTGGGGCCATCATTACGAGTCGACGAACGAGTCCGGCGAGTTCGAGCGCCAGTCCACGATGTTCCGCGACTGGGTGGAAGCCGACCCAGACGCTGCGTACCCCGCCGAAGCCGGGCGCTACCACCTCTACGTCTCGTGGGCGTGTCCGTGGGCACACCGCACCGCGCTCATCCGTAGCCTCCGCGGCCTCGAAGACGTCGTCTCGATGGACGTGGTTGACCCCTACCGCGACGAAGGCGGCTGGCAGTTCACGCCCGACAAAGCCGGGTGTACCGCAGATTCACTCAACGACTTCGACTACCTGCGTGAGACGTACCTCGCTGCCGACCCGAACGTCACTGGGCGCGTGACCGTCCCGGTTCTCTGGGACAAGAAAACGGGTACCATCGTCAACAACGAGTCAAAAGAAATCCTCCGGATGCTCGACACCGCCTTCGCCGCGTTCGGAAACGACGTGACGCTCTACCCCGAGGGCTCCCACGAGGCGGTGGATACCATCACCGAGGCCATCTACGCACCCATCAACAACGGTGTCTACCGCGCTGGGTTCGCCAATTCACAGACGGCCTACGAGAACGCCGTCACCGAACTGTTCGACAGTCTCGACCACTGGGAGGAGGTACTCTCAGACCAGCGCTACCTCGCGGGGGACAAACTGACCGAGGCGGACATCTGCATGTTCACGACGCTCGTGCGCTTTGACCCGGTGTACGTCACCCACTTCCGGTGTAACCTCCGGCGCATCGTTGACTACCCGAACCTCTGGAACTACCTCAAAGACCTCTACCAGACCCCCGGCGTCGCGGAGACGGTGAACCTCGAACACATCAAAGAACACTACTTCACGACCCACGAGAGCCTAAATCCGAAGCAAATCATCCCGAAGGGGCCGGTGCTCGACTTCGAAGCGCCGCACGACCGCGACCGCCTCGCGGGCGGGCCACCTGCTGCGCTCATTCAGTAAATTCGGCTATTCAGCAACTCCAACACGTTGGTCGTTTTTTGCCCGGCAACGCAGATTCAAGTAGTTTGGTAACGTATAGCATTCGTCTATGCCAGATGCAAAACGTGGCCGAGAAAAGAAGGGCCTCCGGAAGGAGAAACAACTGCTCGCGGCTGAGGCTGAACGAGAACTGGCAGTGGTTAACGAAGACCAACAACTCGAAGACTTCGAAGAAGACGTAGAAGACGTCACACTCGAAGACATCTTGCGTGATGAGGGAGAGCCGTTCGACGCATAACTTCGCACCTTTTTCCTTGTTGAGGGAGGCGGTCGCTCCCGCTGTGTGTCTGTAAAAATCGAAAAACTGCAATGAAACACTGTCGCAACGACAGTTAAATAGCGTCGGGTGCCCGCCGTCCGGTGAGACAGTTCGCTCAGTTCAGGCAACGAAGTTGCCAACCCTCGCAAACGCTTCGCGTTTCCTCAGTCGTTAATCTCGATGCGGTGGCTGCTGTCGTCCATCGTTTCTTCGGTTGGGAGGTGGATTTCGAGGACGCCGTTGCGGTACGACGCGGTGATGTCGGCTTCCCGAATCTCGCCGGGAATCGTCATCTGCTCGTGCACCTGGCGGCGCTGGGAGGTGTACTCGTCTGTTGCCTCGTGGGTGCCCGTAATCGTGAGCACGCTGTTGTCGAAGCGAACGTCGAGTTCTTCCTTCTCGAAGCCCGGCATGTCCGCGAGGACGACGTAGCCTTCCTCGTCGGTTTCGAGGGTCATGTTGCTCCCTGCGTGGCGGAATTCGGGAGTGAAGTCACTCCACTCCATGCCGCCAAGGGGCGAGCGCATCATTCGCTCGCGCATCTGTTCCATCAGGCGGTCCATCTCGTCAAAGCGGTCGTTGATTCGCATGGTAGGTTACCGACATCCTTATAAGTGCTTTGAGATATTAAACGTAGCGTAACCTGTGATAGCAAGGGTAAAATCGCCTGAAAGGGTTGCCTTTACCTGAAGTAAATCTCAATGGGCTGGAATCGGGGTGCACTACTATTATCCCGCCGGTTGTAACTCATGTATGTACCAAAACATTTTGCTCCCCACTGACGGAAGCGCCGGCACGCAAAAGGCTATCGAGCAGGCGATTAACCTTGCTTCAACCTACGACGCGACGCTTCACGCGCTCTACGTCATCGACACCGCCGCGTTCGCCCCCGAAGTGGACGTGGGCCTCATCATCGACACCCTCGAGACAAACGGGGGACAGGCTGTTGCGGACATAAAAGACCAAGCAGTCGAAGCGGGCATCGTCACCGAAACGACCATCGAGAGCGGTTCGCCCCACCGAGAGATCCTGCGCTACATCGAGGACAACGACATCGACCTCGTCGTGATGGGGACTCACGGACGAAAAGGACTCGGCCGGTACCTCCTCGGGAGCGTCACCGAAAAAGTCGTCCGCAGCTCGCCGGTCCCGTGCCTCACCGTCCGCATGACCGAGATAGACGACTGAGTTACAGCACGCCGTGACTCTCCGAATCTTCAACGCGTAGGGATGGAATCTTTGCGTTCGGTGTCGTACTTGCTAGCGGTGATCGTACGGATAGCGCAGATCACCGTGGAAGGAGTGTCCTGTGCGTGACAATTCGCGACACGGGTTGCGCACAGTAACAACACATGAGGACAGCCTATGGCAACAGCAACCAAACGAGGGCCGTCGTACGACGAAACACTCGAGGACATCAAAGAGACGCTTGGCATCGTGCCGGGCTGGTTCGAAGCACTACCATCGGAAGATGTCATCGCTGAGTGGCCCACTTTCAAGCGATACGCTGTAGAAGAGACAGAGATACCAGCAAAATATCGAGAACTGATTGGCCTTGCGGTCGCGGCCAATCTCAAGTGTCCGTACTGCGTGGCCTTCCACAAAGGGGCCGCAGAAATGAACGGAGCAACGGACGCTGAGTTAGCCGAACTGTTCACGCTTGCGAGCTACACGGCTCGCTACAGTGCCATATTGCACGCACAGCACTACGACATGGACACGTTCATGCGCGAGTTCGAACAGATCGGCGAACATCTCTCGGGAAGCTAATCCCGCGAGCATTTTTTTGATTAGAGCGACCCACTCGTCTGTGGAACAACCGTCACCGCAGACAGCTTCCACTCGCCATCGACGCGCTCGAACTCGTCTTCGTAGCGCCCTTGCATCCACTGTTGGGTACCCTCGCTATCGGTGTACATGAGCAACACATACCAGCGACCGGTCGCCTCGTCGCCCGCCACGTCGATGACGGGGTTCATGAGCAGGTGGGCGGTGTGGTCGTACATCTCATCGAAAATTTCGGTTGCGAAGTACTGGAGCCCTTTCTCGCCTTCTGCCCGGTCTTCTCCCGCCCGCCCGAACGAGCCGTCTTCGGTGAACAGCGAGACCCACGCGTCGTACTCGTTGTCGTCGATGAGATGGCAGTATTCGTGTTTGAGCTGACTGATTTCGAGATGGTCTTCGATAGCTGATGCCATGATACACCCTCGGACGAACGCGGGAAGTAAGTTTGCGTGGCGGTAGCTCACTGGTCACACGCTGGATGCGTCGCTCGAATTCCGCACGCGGCGCTCACGGCCGTAAAATACTCTGAGAAAGTTTAGTAGTTAGTTCTGAACGAAAAACCCGATTTACAGGCGGGTGACGTTCTTCGCGCGAGGGCCTTTGTCGGCCTGCTCGATGTCGAACTCGACTTCGGTCCCCTCTTCGAGGTCCGGGCCGCCGACGTCTTCCATGTGGAAGAATACGTCGTCGTCTGCGTCGTCCGTCTTGATGAAACCGTAGCCGCCGGTGTCGTTGAAGAAGTCGACTTTACCTTTCGCCATGATTACAGACGCTCCAGGTTCGTTGCGCGTGGACCCTTGTCGGCCTGCTCGATGTCGAACTCAACTTCCTGCCCTTCCTCGAGGTCCGGGCCGCCGACGTCTTCCATGTGGAAGAATACGTCGTCGTCTGCGTCGTCCGTCTTGATGAAACCGTAACCGCCTGTGTCGTTGAAGAAATCAACGTTACCTTTCGCCATTACCTTTGGATCGAGGGACTTGCCACTGTTAAGTCTTCTGAATACAGTTTCAAGATTTGAAAATCTACGAGACATATACCGACTTTCGAACGACAAATGGCTACTTATTGCTCGCACTTGGGCAATTTTGGCAAATAATGTGTGTAATCGTCAGTTCAGCACGCTACTCTGTTGGTCTTGGCAGTTTCGGCACTGTATCGCGCTCGTCAGTTGGTTGCGTGGCACACAACGTAACCATTTTCTCCCTATTTTCAGCCGTATCCGACTCATTGTAACTATAATCGGTTTCCTTCCGCCCATGTGCGGATTCACACTTAAGCCGGGTGACCGTCCATATCCAGCTACAATGACCACTGAGTCTGGAGACGCACCTGAGGACAGACAGACGATTAGCGACCGCCACGCGGACACGGCAGCAGAGGTCGTTCCAGACCAACTCGGTCTCTACATCGGCGGCGAGTGGGTCGAGAGCGCCTCCGGCGAGACATTCGAAACCCGCGACCCGACCACCGGAGACGTACTCGCAGAACTCCAAGCCGGGAACGCAGACGACGTAGACCGCGCCGTAACGGCCGCCCAGACCGCGTTCGACGAGGAGTGGAAACAGACCGGCCCCGCGAAACGCCAGAAGCTCCTCGAAACCATCGCAGACCGCATCTCCGCCAACCGCGAAGCGTTCGCGCAACTCGAAACTCTCGACAACGGCAAACCAATCAACGAAGCGCGCGCAGACGTCTACCTCGCCGCAGAACACTTCCGCTACTTCGCGGGCGTGACGCGCTCGCTCGAAGGCGAAACCGTCCCGTCCGACGGCCCGCGCCAGATTCAGACCGTCCACGAGCCATTCGGCGTCGTTGGCCAAATCATCCCGTGGAATTTCCCGCTCCTGATGGCGTCGTGGAAACTCGCCCCTGCGCTCGCCGCGGGCAACACGATTGTACTCAAACCAGCGGAAGAAACGCCGCTCACCGCGCTCAAGCTCATGGCCGAGATCGACGACGTGCTCCCCGACGGCGTCGTGAACGTCGTCACCGGCTTCGGCCCGGACGCGGGCGAACCGCTCACCAAACACTCGGGCGTGCACAAACTCGCTTTCACCGGTTCGACGGAAATCGGCAAGCAGGTCATGAAAAACGCCGCAGACCGCGTCGCGGACGTGACGCTCGAACTCGGTGGGAAGAGTCCGCTCGTCATCTTCCCCGACGCCAACCTGAAAAAGGCGGTCGCGATTACGAACATCGCCATCTTCTACAACACCGGTGAGTGCTGTACGGCTGGCTCGCGCCTGTTCGTCCACAAAGACATCGCAGAGGAGTTCTTGGAGCAACTCACCGAAACTGCAGAGAGTCTCACCATCGGCGACCCACTGCTCGACGACACGCGCATGGGGCCAAAGGTTTCAACGGAGCAAGTAGAACGCACGCTTTCGTACGTCGAGAAGGCGCGTGACGCAGGCGCGACCATCCTCACGGGTGGCGCCGCACCCGAGGACGATGCCCTCGAAGCAGGCAGTTTCGTCTCCCCGACACTCATCACGAATATCGACCACGACCACGAGGCCGTCCAAGAGGAAATCTTCGGCCCCGTCCTCGAAGTGTTCGAGTGGGACGACTACGACGAGATGATGGCACTCGCAAACGACGTGGACTACGGCCTCGCCGCCGGGGTCGTGACCGACGACCTCACAAAAGCGAACAAGGCCGCCCGTGACTTAGAAGCCGGGACGGTCTGGGTAAATCAGTACAACGACTTCCCAGACGGGATGCCGTTTGGCGGCTACAAGCAGTCCGGTATCGGCCGCGAGCGCGCCCGCGAAACCGTCTATCACTACACGCAGACCAAGAGCATCGACATCTCGCTTCGCTGAACTTCACTGGATTGCGGTTTTCGGTATCTCACGTTCCTTTTTCGTCTTTCGCCGTCCTCGCTCGCGTCAGTTTCCAAGCCACCGCACGACGAGGCCAACGAGCAACACCAACGCGCCACCGATGAACGTCCCCGGGATTGGCAGCACGAACAGTCCCGCACCAAACGCCAAGATGAGTGTTGAGGTTCGCATGGCTGTGGGTTTCCGTGTGCCACGGTTACCGCTTGTGGCCAGTCGCATTTTACGAGAACCGTCTCGTTCTCCGATAGAAATTGCTGACTCTATTGGCTCGCCTTCCCACCGATAGTGGCATTTTGTGAGTTCGAGCGTCGTTTCACCGCGACGTACTCAACATGGGGAGAGAGACGGGGCTTCGTTTCACTCGGCACCGCTCGCTCCCTGCTTCAAATCGCGCTCCGATAGAATGTTCACGGTCGACAGCTCACTCGCTGCGCTCGTTCGTGTTGTCGGCCGTAGAAACTGCCGCCTCCCGGATTGTGAACCGATGAAAGATTCGTTCCACTCGTCTTTCAGGATACAAATCGCTCGTGAGCATTTTCACTGCTCACGTTGTTCGCAGGAAAATGCCGCCTCCCGGATTTGAACCGGGGGACGAAAACCCTCAGTCAACCGCCGTCCGGGACTCAGCTAACTCACAATTGGTGTTCTGCGGAGAGCAACAATGTCCGAACTCGAACCACTCGCTCCCGCAGAAGCAAAGGAAATGTTCACCGCTCAACGGAGTGGTGAAGTATCAGAGAAGACCCTACAGGGCTACCATTACCGACTCAAGCCGTTTGTCCAATGGTGTGCTCAAGAGGGGATCTCGAATCTAAATAACTTGACTGCTCGATCACTCCACAAATACCGTTTGTGGAGAAAAGAAGACGGGGATCTGAAGACGATTACGTTGAAAGGTCAACTCTCTACGCTCCGCGTTTTCGTGAAGTTCTGTGAGGCTGTTGATGGAGTCGAACAAGGCTTGCACGACAAGATACTAATACCGACGGTTGAAGACGAGGAAGCCGTCAGTAGTAGTATACTCGAAGCTGAGCAGGCCGAGAAAATGCTTGAGTATCTCAGAAAATTCGAATACGCATCGAAAAGACACGCACTATTCACTGTCCTTTGGCACACCGGCTGTCGAATGGGTGCTGCACATGCCATTGATATAGGGGACTTCAATCCCGAAAATCAATCTCTATCAATCCGCCATCGTCCCAAGACAGGGACCACTCTGAAGAATAAGCAGAGTGGAGAACGAATTTGCGCTCTTTCGGAAGAGGTGTGTGAGACACTCCAGGATTACATCTGTGTCAACCGAGATGCCGTCAAGGATGATCACGGGAGAGAGCCGTTATTCACGACTCGCTATGGTCGAATGCACCGTTCGAAAATTCGAGAGATGGTGTATGCCGCGACTCGTCCTTGTGCCTATGACGAGAAGTGTCCGCATGATCGCAACCCCAACTCCTGCGAGGCGGCCACCTATACGAAGGCAAGCAAGTGCCCTTCGAGTGTGTCCCCTCACGATATTCGGAGAGGATCGATCACGCATCTCTTGAGGAACGACGTTCCAAAACAGGTCGTTTCAGATCGAGTGAATTCATCCCCTGAAACGCTCGAAAAACACTACTCACAACTCACCGAGGAAGAGAAAATGGAACAGCGAAGAGATTATCTCGATAGTTTGTAGGTGATTTCGCACAGTTAGAATTGGCGAGTAATCACACTGACGCGGCCTGTTTTTCGGAAGTCTGTCTTCCGACGAGGAGGTGGTTCATGGGGTCGTTTTGAATATCTGCCAATGGTATGATGCGAAGTCACATCGTCACATCTGTCACGCTTGTTTCTGTAGCATTATCCCTGTGAACACTCGTGGTTTCTCACCGTCAACTCGTCTTTGGCTTTCGCCAACCGTGTTACGACGCTTCAACTGAGAGGTGAATTCCCGCTTTGAAACAGGTTCCAAATTCTCTGAGTCTGTATACTGCTTGTAGGCGGTATATGCGTCTGATTTTGTAACGAACGCTCCACTATCACGCTCAAGACAATTCTGGTAAAACTGCTCAACAGAACTTCCGTATCTGTCCCATATATTTCGACTTTCCGCTGGCGTGGGCTCGTTTGAGAACTTACCCTGTTCTTCCAAGCGTTGAAAGCCTTGAATGGCCCAATTGAGTACTCCTGACAAACTTTCAGACGTAGTAAGCCGCTTAGTCAATTGTGGGTCCTGTTCAGATCTTGGTATGCTGTTCGGGAAGACGATGGTCAACCATCTGTTCCAAAACCCATCATCGTCTGCCTGATGCTTTGGAGCACGATTTGCCGAAAATATGTGCTTGGTGCGAGGTCTGAATGAGAAGGGTTTCTCGTGTTTTCTTTCCGCAGTCATTCCATTACCTGCAACCAGCTTTTTGAACTTCCCTCCGTTCCTAATATCGTTAGTACTGAGGTCGTCGCTGACGTTTACGGGAGTCCCAATTAATTCGGCTTCTCCCCATCTCTCGTTTGCGAGGTATTGTACCGATAGATTGGTTGTGTTCTCAAACCCGAACAAGGACTGGATCACATCGAGGAGAACACTCTTTCCTGCGTCTGTCGGACCAAAGATGACCATTGCTTTCTTCTGATCCATTTTGGGCTGTAGAGAATAGCCCACGAACTCCTGCAGCATCGGGACCTTTTCAGCAGGACAAACTTGACCAAGGAAATTCTGAAATTCGTCACAGTCTGCATCCCCATCGTATTCAACTGGAAGATGCCATCTGAAATGGTGCTCTGGGCTGTGGTGTTCGAGGGTTCCAGTTGTGAGGTCAACAACTCCGTTCTCTACACAGATTTTGGTATCTGGCTGTCGGAAGTCGTCCCTGTCTACGTAGGTTTGTGCTTTGATTCGATCAATGAGATGGTTTACTTCAGTTTTTGAGTAAAATTCCTGGAGTACCTTATCTAAGTGCTCTTTGAGTAATTGCTTAGTCTGGTCTTCGAAAACGCCCTTTTCATCTCTGTACCAGTACAGCTTCTCTGCCTCCCGCATCGTAGCAAATGTAAACTCTGATTGAAGCTGTTCAACAGCCGCAAGACGGGCTTTTTTCTTCCTACCACGCTCATCATACATCTCCCGAATGTGACGCCACTGTGCTTGCGGTGTTTCCTTTTGAACAGTCCATACGTCCTTGTTTCGAATGAAATGCAGAAATGATTCAACATATTTGTCTTCCAGTTCTTGGTCAATAGCTGTGAGAACTGAGAAGTCAAGCGACTCTTCTGCCATCTTCACCATTTCGTCGGCAGTGTGATCACCTGTCTCTCGTACGTAGATGGTGTGTTCATCGGGTGCAACCCAATCCTCGGGCGAATTCGTAATCGAATTCACAAGAATTTCTTGCTGCTCATTTAGCTCGACACTATTCATTGTTCACCCCTCCTTCATTGCAAAAGGGGGTTTGCGGGTTGTACAGCTGTAGCTCATCAGTCGGATTGTTTGGACTCATGGTTGTGATCGTCCGTGACGGGGCGAGTATTCGGTCACGATGCACCGATTTCCGTCAACCGTCCCGAACGCATCTATGTCGAGGAGCAGATCTTTCTTAAGTCATTTTGCCTCATATGGGGCAAGCAGACGACGCGATTTTTTCGTCTTGAAGAGGGTTCGAATCTCCGCGTTAGGAGGATTGCTACCCAAAAAACTACTAGTCACGGAGTATTGATTGTCCAAAAACAATATGTTGTCACGCTGTGAGATGCTGGACGAATGACTTCCTCGGGAGCAGATTGGTCGGACTCTACGATCATCAAATCCAGCGAACTTGACAATTTCTTCTATGAATCTATGGATGATGAGGACGAGAATGTGATTATCCATGGGTATTCGATCAAAGTTTTAGAATCTGGGTTCAATTACTCGGGATTGGAAGAATATCTTGGAGACAAATTCGCCGACTACGTATTCCCATCTAAGAAAAAACAAGAGTTGCTTGATAAAGGGAAATCTCCTGCAGTTAGGGCTCAGCAGAAAGCGGGCTTCAATAAGGACTACCAAAGAGATGGGAACCTTGGTGAATTCCTTCTTTTCTTGCTGGTCGATGGCTATTTTGACATTCCGATGATCTCCCACAAGATCATCTACAAGCAAAACTACCAACACGAGGTATATGGCTCAGACAACCTCTTCTTTGGTGAATTCAAAGATCGTGAACACATTGGAGTTGGCGAGGCAAAGATCTATGGCGGAATAACCGATGGTGTAAGGGCTGCTGTTGAGAGTATAGGTGACTTCCACAACGAGAATTCTCGAAGGTATATGGAGCAGGAATTAAGTCTTGCCCCTAAGAATATCAGCCGGAATTTAAACGAGCAACAGATCGATTATCTTGCGGATGTAATGGTTGATGGAGGTTATTCTGATTTCCCCATATTCCATCCTGTGTTCATCTGTTACGGTCAGGAGGATTTGAAAGATGTGGAGGATGTGACCAAATCCATCGACGAAATTGAAGATGAAATATCTGAGATTCTGAAGGATGAAGATTATATTTCAAAAATCGACAATCAGGTTGAGCAAGGTCATCATAGAATTAATCGAGCTCACCTACTCTTTCTCATATTACCCGTCGCGGATTTGGATGAATTCAGGAAGCGCATGTTGACTTCGATTGTTCCGGGTATTGGGCCCGCCATCTCCCCTGAAGATGATTCAGACGACTCCAAGACCGAGGTTGAATCATGACTACGTTTTCTTCGGCCGCTAGAATGGAAGTGTTTGTAAAATCAATTGACGAACTAACGAAGTCGGTGTTCTTCGAAGATATTGGACAGGAATACGAAATTCAGGTTTCGGATAAAGATCTGAAAAAGTCTGCTTGGATTAGCTCACTGTTAGCAGATAGTGATGATGACCAACATCGAAAGAAGGCACTCTCGTTTGCTGTTTTACTATACGTGTCCAAACGAGAAGGAGAGCAAGAGCCGCTCTATCGCAGGTATCTATATACAATTCTTTCTCGCCTTGGAAATATCCCGACTGCTAACGCCCTTGCAGACCAATTTGAGGGCGATGTGATTGAGATTACAGAAGCGGGATCGCTGTTAGACGCAGAAATCAATTTCACAGAAGAGTTCTATCGGTTTGATGACGAGATAATCTTCACTGAGTTTCAAAAAAGGGTTTGGGCAAACTTGGATGAAGATTACTTCGTTTTCTCTGGACCTACTTCGTCGGGGAAGTCGTTCCTTCTACAGACGTATATTAATTATAAAATTGAAGAAAATTCGGAATTCCAGGGAATATATTTAGTGCCATCAAGGGCCTTGATCTCGGAGGTCAGTTCAGACTTCAAGCAGAAGTTGTCCGACGATGTTGAAGTACGGACTGGAGCATATCTTGATGAACTGGGCGACAGCTACCTCTTGGTGTTAACACCAGAACGGTGCCTACAGTTGTTTGATTACGAAGATGATGAAGAAGTCGATTTTGACTTGATTTTCCTTGACGAAATTCAGGAATTAGAGAGTAAGAGCAGAGGGCCACTTTTTGAGGATGTAATGGGGAACCTGGAAGAGATCTGGGACTCTGCTCAGATATTAGCGGCAGGGCCTAACATTAGTAACCCCACTGAAATCTTAGAAGAAGTCGTAAAGGGAGATGCAAGTGACATTCAATCGATGTTTAATCCTGCTGTCCACATTGAAGCCAACTTTACCTTCCATAAGCGTGATAACAAAATATACCTCACCCTTGAAAGTCCGTCTGGTACCACATTAGAGGAAAAAATCACCAGACCAACTGGACTGAGTTACTCCACAATTGGTGGGCCGAAAAAAGAGGCTGTGAGGAAGTTTGATGAGGAGTATGGCGGAAGCGGACAAACCTTAGTATATTCTCCCTTGACGCGGACCGCAGAATCTTTGGCAGAAGGGTTGGCGGAATCACGAAATAAACAGGAGATCTCTGGCAGGTGTGAGAGTCTAATTGACTACCTTGAAAGGACAATTCACGAAGAGTACACCCTAGCGCAAACTCTGAAGCAAGGTGTTGCATTTCACCACAGTGGTGTTCCCCAAGTTGCTAGAGAGGAAATAGAGGCGTTGTTCAAGAAAGAAAAGATCGACGCAATTGCATCTACTTCTACGCTACTTCAAGGGGTCAATTTACCTGCGGAAAAGATGTACATATTGGATCCATCAAAGGGTAATAATCATGTCTTGTCCGACCATGAGTTTGAGAATTTATTAGGAAGAGTTGGTAGAGTTGGGGAGAAAATGTATGGGACCATATATTATATTGACAGAGAAGATGATGAGTGGGCAACTGACAGGATTGGAAAATCAACAAATAAAGAAGTGAAGTCGGCTACAAGAAAGGCAATCTCTGAAAACCGCTCAGAGTTGATAGAGAAGGTTGATGATGAGGATATTAATCGAATTGAAGACAAAGGAGTGCGGTATACTATTACACTTCTCAGGAACAAGTATTTGAAAGATAGTAAGGATATGGGCTCATATCTAGAGAAAAAGGGTGTTTCTCCGGAGGAGGTTTCTGAAATAGAAGCGCGTCTCGCCCCAGTCTTAGATGATTTGGCGATTCCACCAGAAATTCTAAAGAAAAACCCGACAGTTGACCCCGTTCTACAGAATCAATTATATACTAATGTAGTTGACAATCAAGACATTTGGGAGATTCACCCTTCAAACATGCGTAGTGACTTTTTCAGGGTGACTCGGATGTTGAATACAATTTTCAAATTCGCTGAAGATCCGGAAGGAGGGGTCGAGGATGTTGGCCCCTCTGATTTACACTCTCACAAGCTGATTCTCAGTCTATACCAAGGATACCACTGGATAACCGCTAAGGATTACAAACAGATGATCTCGCTACGACGTGATGCACTGAATGAGAAATATGTCTCCACCTCAATTAAGAACGTCATGAAAACCATCCGAAAAGATGTTCAATATCTGTTTGTCAAATATTATAAAATACTATGCGACATTTTCCGTCAAATGGAGGGGTACGACAATTCATTTATGTTGAACTTTGATAAACGGTTGGAGAGAGGATCTGCAAATCCCGCGCATCTGAAGATGATGGATATGGGAATCGATCGTTCAATAGCAATCGAGTATACTCCTCCCGAAGATGAGGACCCTGAAGAATATTTGCAGTCGATGTTTCCGTCGATGGATCCCTTGTATCAGAGGCATTTACAGAATGCAGGATTGAACACGGGAGACGCAGAATAGTTTTGATTCAGGAAATTTGGCGTGCCACAGTTGTCACACCCTCTGGTATACCTTTGTTTGTCAATACGGTTGTTTGTCGATTATCGTAATCACTTGATGATATTCTTGTGACAACCGTGACGTGCTATTTGGGACTGATTTCGTCAAATATGCCTTGTGAGTGGACGCTATCATCCTTTTCACCCGCATTCCGGTGCAGTAGCTCCGGATTCGGAAACCGCAGTAATCACACTGGAACCTCCACTACTCCAGCAGATGCGTGTATACGGAAACCACTTGCCCGGTGTGATTAATCGATATACAGTCCTTGGGTGGAAAATTTTGGAAACCCAATCAACTGTGATTGTTGAGCAGCAGGTTTTTCAGGTTGGTGATCGCTTTGGTAATAAATGACAGAGCTTGTATTCCCCTTATATAACGTACATATGCCTGAGGCAGAGTATACAAACGACCAATATGAAATTCGAATTGAACTTCTCGAAGGGGCGGAGGAATTTGAGAACCAGCGTCGAGAAAATGGTAGTGAATATGCCCACGGGTATTGGCATACAGCCAACGCCTATATTGACCAGCCTATCGAAGAAGCGAAGAATATCATCGATGTTCTTTCTCAGATTCTGTCGTTTGCTCTAAACCGTGACGTACGGTTTAACGGATATTATGAAGGAGATGATCCAGATGCTCCATTTTTGACGATGAGCATTTGCAAATTCGACATAGACAATACGAATCTCAAACTGATACACGGAGTGCCAGGAGGTCAATCGAACCCCGGTGTCAGAATCGGTCCGTTTCTGGACACAGCTCTCGACACTGTTTTATCTGCAAATGAAGGGGCGAAGAAGCAGAAAATGAGGACGATTAGTCAATTCCTGGAAGCAACTGCTGTGAATTTTGCATCAACCAAATTTATTATTTTATGGATGGCTCTTGAATCCAGTGCGAATCAAAATTATACAGAGTATCGAGAAGCGATGGGTGACCTATTCACAGATGACGAAATAGAATGGGTTATCGGCACGGTATTGCGTAGTCTCGAATCCGGACTCAGCGATAAACAATTGGACGTTCTGGAGTATCGGTTTAACAAGAGATACTTGTATGAACATAGTGCTGCTGTCAAAATCAAAATATATCTTGAATACCTCGACATTGGATTTGACATGGATGAGATTGAGGAGATCATCCAACATTCCCGAGAGATTAGGAATGTTGTTGTGCATGAAAGTGATGGCAGTCCAATTATCGATAATACAGAGCGCTTGGTTGAACTAAGGAAGATTGTAATTTTTGTAATACTTCGAAAGCTTGGAATTGGCAAGGAATTCCAAGAACGTCTGATTACTCCTCAAATAATGGGGCCAGATATTTCGTAGGGGTAGTCGGCCTGCTAATGGACTTTTCATTGGTCACAGATTTAGTATATCAAATTGCTCAAGTAGAGGTGGGAAGACTACTGGAACATGTCCGATGTAAGTCCTCGACAACTTCGACATTTTAGATCGCTCTTCGCCGCATTCTTCATAATAGCAACTGTGTTTGTTTTGGTTTATTGTGTTTTCCCTAGCTCATTCCTTAATTCCGCTGTTCCTACAGCGTTTACCCTCTCAATTTCAACCGTCTCAATCATTATCGCAATATACTCATTCACGTCACCAAGCAAGTGGTACCCAGAAGACGTACGCCATATTGTTCACACTTCTGACCCATCTGACTGGGAGTTTAGCGAAACAGACGAAGGTGAAAAATTAGTCTACAAAAATGACCGCTCTATCAGTATTGAGACAGCTCAGGTGAGTGGATTTATGGACTATCACGAACCCTGGATGGATGTTTTTGAGAAAACAGAGGGAACACGATATAAAGCTAAAATCTTGAAGGATCGTCACGAATACGACTACTGTTATTTGGTGTGGGTTGACGGAAAGATCCTGGTCCCAGAGCCAAACAAGTGGGGTGGAGAGACTATATCACATATGGGGGACCGTGTAGCTCGTTTAATAGAGATGGCCCGCGCTCAGGGAATACGGCCGTCTATGGACGAGCAGAAAGAGATATACGAGCAAACAATCGATTTTGTGGGCTTCGAAGTCGAAGACTAAGCATTCTTGTTCGAAACTGCTAGCGGATCGGGGGCCTTTGAACGATCTGTCTTAGATGATGAGAAAGGCAGTCACATCTGCGATTCGTTGGAGGATACTTGGATCGACCAAACCTCCGTTCCAAAAGAAGAAATCAAATAGGAAGTACAGTGCCAGCAGGCTCCCAATAAGTCTCCCAATTGCTTCCATAGCTTATCTCAAAACATCGAATCGAAGCCGTTCCCTCGCTGTTGGTCACTATCCTTCTCGTAGAATCTCCCACCACATTTTGTACAAACAATTACCGTAGTACCGTCTCCCATTTGCCCGCCGAACCCGCCGAAGGTAGCACCAGTTGAACGCTGAACTGTTTGAGACTCCTTGTACTCGGGGTCACAGTCGCACAGGTCGTTATCGTCTTGTACCTCTTCAAACTCCGAAGGGGCAGTCTCAAGCGGATCTTCGATGGTGTTGTTTTCCCAAGGTCCATCGTTATCGAACATTGTACGGTTCTGAGTACGTGATTTAAATACAAAAGTGTTCTTTGTTAAACAATGCCAAACGCTGGATCTCTACCTCAGTATGGTACATTTCTCCGGATCAGTTGCGCAATCTCTCAGACACCTTCGAAAATTCCTATTAAAAAAAGAAGCGATCATCAGACCTCCTTCAAATCGGATTTACAGAGTACGGGCAGGCGCGTGTGATTACTGGATCTTATTCGAGTCAGTCCGGAATCCGACTTGATGATTCCGTGCGTGTTTCGCACAAACACCGGCGAAAGAACTAGGTTCCCTCGTCACGTCTGCGCTATTGCAGAACATCATACGTGAACGGGTGCGTCCAGTCACTGGTTGAACTCCTAAGTGATTAATCAAAAACGCACGAAGGCGAAGGGGTAGTCGAATACCCTTCAACCAGTAAGGGGATGCCGCCTCCCGGATTTGAACCGGGGACAGCCCGATCTTCAGTCGAGTGCTCTCCCAGGCTGAGCTAAGGCGGCGCACTTCGCTTGTGTGCAATCGGACGGAGGGTGACGGCACAAAAAAGGATTTCGAAAGGCGGCGGCAGAGTCAGGGCAAAAACAGGTCGGCCACATCGAACATCGTTCCACACTCTACGCACTCATAGTCAGTCCCGCCAGCGGATTTGACGTAGCCGCTGCACTTCGGACACGATTTTGCCATCGCGGAGAATGGGGTGTGGTGACACATAGCGCTTCCGGCGGTGTCACCTGTAGTGCGTCCACGTGCTTTCAGAATTATACACCGAGTACTTCGAGGCATGGGGGCCACGCAGAAAAATTCGTCCGTAGAATCGTATTATTCAGTTGCTAAATTGACAGCCGAAACGACCGTTTCGCCTGCCCACTCCCGTCTATGCCTCAGCCGTGGCGTCGAACACGGGCGAGTCGAGCCAGCCGTCGAACTGCACACTGGCGGTGTTCGTCCCACGACGCGCGGAGACGGCGTCACCGGAGCCGTCTGCTTCCGTCCCGCTCACAGGATCTACGACGGTTCCGGATGCGCTTTCGTGCGAAGAGACGCCATCAGACGACCCCCAGTAGTTGTTCGTCGCATCGACCACGTCGCTGTCGTGGTTTACGACCCCGTAGGCGTGGCTTTTCACGATGTCGTTCTCGTGAATCTCGATGAGTTCTGCGCCCTCGCCACCCGCGCCACAGAGCGCCGTCTCGTGGATTTCGATGCCGATGTTGTTGCTGGTAAACCGGTTTCGTTCGATGGTCATCGAGTCACTGACCGCACGCACTTCGATGCCGTGGACGTTATCGGTGAGAATGTTTCGCGTCACGACGTGGTCGCCACCGTCGAGCTGGATGCCGCCACCAGCCATATCGATGCCTTCGCCGCTTCCGACGAGCGTGTTCTCCTCGATGGTTTGGCCGGTTGCCCTCGCCGTGATGGCAAACTCGGTTGCGCCGGTGATGTGGTTGTCGTGGACGTTGTTGTTCGACCCAGTGACCGCAATCCCGGTTTCGACGTTCTTGATGCGGTTTTCTGCAATCACGTTGTTATCGCTCCGGATGAGGAACGCCGTGCTCTGGTAGGTTCTGCCGTCCGTCTGGAACGTGTTCCCGACGATGGTGTTTCCGGGTGCGTCTGGTCGCACGTCAACCGTCCCCTCCACGAAGCGGTTGTTTGTGATGTCGTTGTCCGAGGAATCGTCGATGATGAGCGTTTCCTGTGCGAGATGATTTTCGCGGAAGTTGTTTTCAACCACCGTGTTCCCGTCTGCGTGGTCGAGCACGATACCGAACATGCTGTGGGAGATATCGTTGTTCGCAACCGTCACGTCCGTCGTGTTATCGAGGTAGATTGCCCCGGTCACATCACCGTGTTTGAGCACGAGGTTCTGGACCGCGCCACCGTCGACGCCGTGGAGCTGGATGCCGCCACTACGCCGTTGCACCGAGAGGTTCTCGATTGTCACGTCGGTGAGCGTTCCCGCACCCTCGACGAGGATCGCCGCACCCTGTGCCGGGCCGTCAATCGTGTACCCCGCTCCGTCGATGGCCACATCGCTCGCGGTGACGTTTAGGCACGCTTCGCGCCCCTGGTTCGAGATGTTCTGTCCGAGCCGGTACTCCCCTGACTCTGAAATCGTTTGACATGCGTCAATCACGACGACTTCGGTCTGTGCGCCCCCAATCACGGCCCCACCCGCTGTTGTAGAAAGGAGGACGAGTAAAGTTCCAAACACTGCAGCCTGTGTTGACATAGCGGTGTATGCACAACTCAACGTCTGTGGGTGTTTATTATGAACGCGCTAAGCCGATAAAACAACGAAAATTGACTGAAAACGTCTCCTCGACTGCCCGTGAAACCACCATGCATCGCCATGACACTCTCTTAGTGTCTGGCGATTTTTCTCGTTGGTATTGAACAGATGGGGGACCGCTGATGCAATGTGGGGGAGCATCAGCGACCCTGGGGGAGTGGACCCATTCGCTTACAAATGACTCCACACTGGATTTTGGGGGCCCTCCAGTTAGGCCACTTTACCATTACTTCCCTGACAACATAATCTTTTATATTGACTCTCAGGAAAGTAAGAGCTAATTTTTAGCATACATATGTGGGCGGGGTGCAGTACCGGATTTTAGAGAAGCAGCTGACCTGCGTTTGCCGGTGGGCCCGGGCGGATTCGAACCCCGGTCGCAGACAAGCTGCTCCCTACTTCGAATCGCCCTCGCGTCACACAGTTGCGACTCGCGGAATTGCTCGTCACAAAATCTGATGGGCTCGGGCGGATTCGAACCACGCCCAGACGTACTCGCTCACGCTGCGTGCGTCTGGTCTGATTGAATCACCCTCGCGTCACACAGTTGCGACTCGCGGAATTGCTCGTCGCAAAATGTAGTGGGCTCGGGCGGATTCGAACCAAAGCAAGACTCACTCTGTTCGTCTTGCAGGGTTCAGAATCCTTCTCACAAACATTGCTGTTGCTCACGAGATTGTTCGCAACAGAAATGGGCTCGGGCGGATTCGAACCACCGACCTCGGCCTTGTAAAGGCCACGTCATAACCAACTAGACCACGAGCCCGCACCCCAACCAAACCACTGCCCAAGAATAACAGTTACTTTCTCGTCCGGAACCCTTACCGGGGGGCCACGCCTCCTCACAGCCATGGACCTTTCGGCTCGAACCCTCCTCAAAGGCCCAATCCCGTTTCTCATCATCGGGATTGTCGCCCTTCTCGCGTTCAATTTTGGGCTCATCGGCCCGCCCGCCCCACCCGCAGACGATGAGTACAACTGGACTGAGGTGACGATTACCGACGAACGCGGCCAGCAGCTCGGCGTCGTCACCGCTCGTATCGCAGATACGCCGGACAAACGCTACACGGGTCTCTCGAACACCACTTCTTTAGACGAGAACGAGGGGATGCTATTCACCTACGACTCGGAGGGTGAACACACCTACGTCATGCGGAATATGGATTTCCCGCTCGACATCATCTTCGTCGGTGCGAACGGGACGATTACCGAAATCTACCACGCGCCCGTCCCACCTGAGGGAACCACTGGCAACGACCTCACGCGCTATTCCGGCACCGGTCAGTACGTCCTCGAAGTGAACCGCGGCTGGACGACAGACCACGACGTTTCAGTCGGTGACACGGTCACTGTCACCGCATAACTGGGCATATCCTTTTCCGTCTCCCTCCCATGACTCAGGGCAATGGACGTCCCCGCAGACGAGGACGACCCCTTCGAAGCCCAGCGCGAACGAGTCGAGAACCCGATGTTGCGCCTGTTCACGCAGTACGGCAGTTCTAACAAACGCTCGTTCGCCATCGGCCTTTTCGGAAGTGTTGTCGCTCGTGTTTTAGACCTCTTGCCCCCGCTCATCCTCGCCGTCGCCATCGACGCTATCTTCTTCCAGACGGCGTCGTTTAGCCTCTTGCTCATCCCCGAGGCGTGGCTCCCGACCACCCGCACCGGCCAACTCTGGCTCTCTGCGGGCATCATCGGCGCGGCCTTTTTCGGCGGGGCTGGCTTCCACTGGCTCCGCAACTGGGGCTGGAACGACTTCGCCCAGAACATCCAGCACGCCATTCGCACCGACACCTACGACAAGATGCAGCGGCTGAACATGGACTTCTTCGCCGACAAACAGACCGGCGAGATGATGTCGATTCTCTCGAACGACGTCAACCGCTTAGAGCGATTCTTGAACGACGGGATGAACTCCGCGTTCCGGCTCTCGGTGATGGTCGTCGGCATCGCCGTCATCCTGTTTGCGATGAACTGGCAACTCGCCGTCATCGCGCTCGTGCCAGTTCCTGCAATCGCGTTTTTCACCTACAAGTTCGTCAATATCATCCAGCCGAAGTACGCCGACGTGCGCTCGTCGGTCGGCAAGGTGAACTCCCGACTCGAAAACAACCTTGGCGGTATCCAAGTCATCAAGGCGAGCAACACGGAATCCTACGAATCAGATCGCGTCGATGGCGTGTCGATGACCTACTTCGACGCCAACTGGGACGCCATCACGACGCGCATCAAGTTCTTCCCCGCCCTCCGCGTCCTCGCCGGAATCGGGTTCGTCATCACGTTCACCGTCGGCGGTCTGTGGGTGCTCAACGGGCCGCCCGGACCCCTCTCCGGCACCCTGAGCGCAGGCCAGTTCGTCGCGTTCATCATCTACACCCAGCGGTTCATCTGGCCGATGGCACAGTTCGGGCAAATCATCAACATGTACCAGCGCGCCCGCGCCTCGAGCGCCCGCATCTTCGGGCTGATGGATGAACCCGCGCGCATTGAGCAGGCACCCGACGCAATCGACCTCGACGTCGAAGACGGCAGCGTCGCCTACGAACACGTCACCTTCGGCTACGGAGACGACCGCATCTTAGAAGACGTGTCCGTAGACGTCGCGGGCGGCGAAACCCTCGCGCTCGTCGGCCCAACAGGGGCAGGCAAATCCACCTTCCTCAAACTGCTTCTCCGGATGTACGACGTGGACGAGGGGGCCATCACGGTGGACGGCACGGACATCCGCGACGTGACCCTCTCCAGTCTCCGCAACTCGATTGGCTACGTCAGTCAGGACACGTTCCTGTTTTACGGCACGGTCATGGAGAACATCGCCTACGGGACGTTCGACGCGGACGACGAGGCAATCGTCGAAGCCGCGAAAGCCGCAGAAGCCCACGAGTTCATCATGAACCTCCCCGACGGCTACGACACGATGGTGGGCGAACGCGGCGTGAAACTGTCTGGGGGCCAGCGCCAGCGCATCGCCATCGCCCGCGCCGTCCTCCGCGACCCGGACATCCTCATCTTAGACGAGGCGACCAGCGACGTGGACACCGAGACGGAGATGCTCATCCAGCGAAGCCTCGACAAACTCACCGCAGACCGGACGACGTTCGCCATCGCCCACCGCCTCTCAACCATCAAAGACGCAGACCAAATCGTGGTGCTCGAAGCCGGCAACATCGTCGAACGCGGCACCCACGACGACCTGCTCACCGCGGACGGGCTCTACGCCCACCTCTGGGGCGTCCAAGCCGGGGAAATCGACTCACTCCCCCAAGAATTCGTCGAACGCGCCGCCCGCAGACAGGCGCGAACTGAATCCACAGACTGACACATTAAGGTCAGGCAGGCACATGGGTCAGCCATGTACCTCGCCGAGGAGACGTGGACGGACGCAGACGCCCTCGACACGACTCTCGCATTGCTTCCCGTTGGCAGCACCGAACAGCACGGGCCACACGCCCCGCTCGGGACGGACATCCTCACCGCAGAAGCCGTCGCCGCCGCCGGGCACGATGCCTACGACGGCGACCTCATCGTCGCGCCAACCATCCCCGTCGGCATCGCCGAAGAACACCGTCACTTCACGGGCACGCTCTGGGTTTCTCCGGACACCTTCCGCCAATACGTCCGCGAAACTGTCCAGAGCCTCGCCTCTCACGGCTGGACGCGCGTCGTCATCGTGAACGGCCACGGCGGGAACATCGACGCACTCGCCGAAGTCTGCCAGACCATCACCCGCCACGATGACGCCTTCGCCGTCCCCTTCACGTGGTTCACCGGAAACAGCGAGATGGGACACGGCGGACCGCTCGAAACCGCCTTGCTCCGCCACACGAACCCCGACCTCGTCCACGAAGACCGCATCGAAGAAGCTCGAAAGGGCGCGGCAGACCGGTGGGGTGACTGGACGAGTCACGTAAACCTCGCGGTGGATTCAGCGGAGTTTACGGAAAACGGTGTGGTCGGCGACCCGAGTGCAGGCGACGCAGAACGCGGCGAGGCGCTGCTCGCGGACGCCGGAACGGCGCTCTCGAATCTGTTAGCAGCAGTCAACGAGCGAGACGTGTCACGGCCCACCCACCGATAATTACTCTTCTTCCTCGTCTTCGTCCACGTCTTCCGCTTCCTCGCCCATCTCCTCGAGCGATTTGCGGAGCTTTGGAATCGTCGAGGTGAGGCCGCCGACCTTCTCGTGGGCCTCTTCGATCTCCTCGATGAGTTCGGTGAGGTCCTCGATCTGTTCTTCTAAGTCGTCTGCGTCCTCGAAGGCGTCGGCGCGCACGCCCATCGTGTACCACTTTTTGGCGTTGCGCAGGTGTTCTTCTGCGTCGCCGGGGTTCAGCGCAGAGCGCAGTGAGTTGAGCACGCCGAGGGTGTTCTCGGCTTCCACGTCCCACACGTCGTCTGCGGCGGGGAGCGACTCGTATGCTTGCTGGAGATGCGACTCGACGTCGGCCCGCATTTCGCTTGCCGCTTCGCCGAAGAGTTCGTCGTCGTTGAGCGTCGCTTGACTCATGGCCTGGTATTCGTTGGCATCCCTTTTATACTATTGCCCGAAACTGAAAGTGAAAATCGCGTGCGGGCTGGGGGTTTCAACACAGCACGATTCCATCTCTTCGGCCATGATTCGTTTTGCGTGACAGTTTGTGCCCGAACAGACGCGGTACACCTAATCTGAAACGAGCCGATAGTATCCGATATGAGAACGGTGAACGCGGCTGTCGTAACGGAGCCGTCGGGGGATTTCCACATCGAGGAACTCACCCTTTCCGAGCCGCGCGCAGACGAGGTGCTCGTGCGAATCGTCGCAACCGGCATCTGCCCTGCCGACGCCGCGGTGCGCAAGCAGCACTTTTCGACACCGCTTCCCGCCGTGCTCGGACACGAAGGCGCAGGCGTCGTCGAAGCCGTTGGCGAGAACGTGACGACGGTTGCACCGGGCGACCACGTGGTACTCAGTTTCGACCACGACCGGACGTGTCGGAACTGTCGGGACGGCAATCCGGCGTACTGCTCGAACCTTAGCGCGTACAATTTCGCGGGCGTCAGAGGAGACACTGGAACCTCACCACTCCAGAGAGACGGTGACCCTGTCAGCCTCTTTTTCGGGCAATCGTCGTTCGCTACGCACTCGGTTGTCAGCGCGCGACAGGTGGTCGCCGTTCCAACCGATGTTCCCCTCGAACTCCTCGGGCCGCTCGGGTGTTCCGTCCAGACGGGAAGTGGGGCGGTTCTCAACTCGCTCGACCCAGCCCCCGGCACATCGATTGCGGTGTTCGGGGTCGGTGCTGTCGGACTGAGTGCGGTGTTGGGGGCTGTCGTCGCGGGCTGTACGAAAATCATCGCCGTTGACCGCCTCCAAAGTCGGCTCGAAATGGCGGAAAACTTCGGTGCGACGCACACGATACACGTTGCGGAGACCACAGACTTCGTGGAGACGATTCGAGAACTGACCGGCGATGGTGTGGACTTTTCGTTAGATACGACCTCAGCACCGGAACGCATCCGTCAGGCAGTCCGCGCAACCCGCGAAACGGGAACGTGCGGACTGCTCGGCGGGGCACCTGAAGAACCGGAACCAACGTTCGAACTGCTGCCCGTACTTCGGGGACGGAGGGTTCGCGGCATCTCACAGGGTGATTCAATTCCTGCCGTGTTCATCCCGCGACTTATCGAACTCTACCAACAAGACCGCTTTCCGTTCGACGAATTCGTCACCTTCTACGATTTTTCGGATATCAACCGCGCATTTGAGGACGTTGCAGACGGTCGCGTCATCAAACCGGTTCTTCGGATTGGCGACGTCTAAACGGTGTTACTGTTCGTTCTCGACATCGACGACGCGCATCATCGGGTAGCCGCCTTCCATCGCCATACGCGTGCGCACGGTGACGCCTTCGTAGGCGACGCGCATTTCGACGTCCATGAACTTGCCCGTGAGTTCGGTGTAGCCGTGGTCGATGGCCGCCGCGAGGTCGTCTTTGCGGATGTCGACCGTCACGTCCTCGCAGTGTGGTTGGTTCAAGATGGCTTCCTCCATCGCGCGTGCGAGGCTGTCTGCGCTCCCGGGGCTTACCGGTGTGCCCGCGAACTGGTGGTATAGCGTGCCGAACTTGATGCCCGCCTCGAAACAGGCGGTCTCTGCGTCGGTCGGTTCCATGTCTTTGATTCTGCTGGCAACTGGTTTACCTCTTCGTGTGGCACTGCGCGATAACCAATCACGCAACTCCTTTACGCCCCGAACTCTTTTTCCGACCATGGACTACGAAGCCAGCTTAGATCGGGCCATGGAGTCTGTGCCCGACTTCCGGGGCAGCGAAGACCGACTTCGCGTGCCAGACGCGCAGGCGCAGAAAGACGGGGCGTTCACTCGTCTAACAAACCTGAACGCGATTGCAGACGCTCTTTCCCGCAAGCCAGAGCACCTCCACAGCGCCATCCAGCGCGAGTTCGGTACCAACGGCCAAATCGACGAGAACTGGGCACGTTACAACGGGTCCTTTTCGGCCTCTGACTTCGAGGCCGCCATCGAGAGCTACATGGAAGAGTTCGTCACCTGTTCTGAGTGTGGCCTCCCTGACACCCGTTTGACGATGGAAGGGCGCACCCAGATGCTCCGCTGTGAGGCCTGTGGTGCGTTCCGTCCGGTCGCAAAACGTACGGCAACCTCTACGACGCAGAACCGAGCAGTCCTCGAAGAGGGCAAAACGTACGAGGTCAAAATCACCGACACCGGCCGCAAGGGCGACGGCGTCGCTGAGAAGGGCAAGTACACCATCTTCGTTCCCGGCGCACATGAGGGTGACGTGGTGAACATCTACATCGAAAACATCTCCGGCACGCTGGCGTTCGCGCGGCTCGCCTAATCTGCGGACAGCTTTTCTGAATCGCACGTTACTTACTGTCGCCGCTCGGAGAACCATCTGAATGGACGACCCGGTCTTACTCACGGGCGCTGCGGGCCGCGTCGGCACGGCCATCTTGGGCGGCATTGCCGACACGTACGAGTGGCGACTCCTCGACCGCGAACCCCCAACCGGCGAGGTCGACCACGAGTACGTCGTCGCCGACATCACGGATGAGGAAGCCATCCGCGAGGCGGTCGAGGGCGTCGGCGCAATCATCCACCTCGCGGGCGACCCCCGCCCCGAGGCCCCCTGGGACAGCGTCTTACAGAACAACATCGACGGCACACAGACAATTCTCGACGCGGCCGTGGACGCAGGCGTAGAGAAGTTCGCCTTCGCCTCCTCGAATCATGCGGTTGGTGCGTTCGAAACCGAGGAGCGAAAACCCGACATCTACCGCACCCACGACGAGTTCCGACTCGACGGGACGGAACTCCCCCGGCCGAGCAACCTTTACGGCGTCAGTAAAGCCGCTGGCGAAACCCTTGGCCGGTACTACCACGACCACTACGACTTAGACGTGGTGTGCGTGCGAATTGGCAACCTCACCAAAGACCACCCGCCAATCGACTACGAGCGCGGGCAGGCGATGTGGCTCTCGTATCGTGATTGTGCCCACCTGTTCGACCGCTGTATTCAGGCCGACTACGACTACGAAATCGTCTACGGCATCTCCGACAACGACCGAAAATACTACTCCATCGAGCGCGCGAAAGAAGTGCTCGGCTACGAGCCACAGGACAACTCCGCACACTTCGACGACTGAGTCAGTCGAACAGGCCGTCGACGTCGCGCACCTTCGCGTTTCGCCGGGCAACGTGCTGGCTGAGTCGCTCGAAGACGAGCGCACGATTCGTCGCGTCTGCGGCGAAATCCATGACCAGCGTGATGAACTGATTCGTTTCGTTTTTCTCGACCGCTTCGCTCGCGTAGGCGACGGCTTGTGCAACGACTTCGTCATCATAACCCAACTCCTCGGCCAACACGCTCGCGGCGATGGCGGCCGCGGGGAAATCGAGGTGATGGAGCTGGCACGGTGTGCCGTCGTAGGTTAGTACCAACGGCGCTTCGAGGTCGATGCTCTCTGGGGAGTTTTCGAGACCTGCAAGATAGGCGCGAACCACACCGACGTTCACGCGCCGGTAGGTTTCGGGGAGACCTGTGAGGTACTCGTGTGCGCTCCCGACCAGCCCTGCCATTCCCTCCCAGTTCTCACGCGTGGCGTGGTGGATGGCGGCGGTGAACTGAATCAGCCCGTGGAGCAGGCGCTCGTCGTCACTGCCGGGTTCGAGTTCGAGCCATTCGTCCTCCCACGCGTCGTGGGCGGCGTGAAACTCGCCCGCGTTGTAGATGGCGATGCCTGCTTTGAGGCTGTCGTCCATACTCGAAAGATGCGAGCGAGACGGAAAAGGGTCGCTACTGACCGGCTTGCCCGGCTGCGATTAGGGGGCGGTCTGTTTGTTCATCGAGCGTCACCAGATACTCGTCGATCGTCACAGGAACGCCTTCGTAAGCACACGGCGCAACCCCGATGAGGTCATCGTCGTGATACTCTGCGAGCACCATGAGCGGTAGGACGATGCTCGTGTACTGGTCGCCAGTGATGGCAGAATCAATCTCGTGGACTTCGAACACCGACGAGAGTGACCGTCCGTTTCGCTCTGCCCACGTCTCGAATTCGGTTATTTTCTCAAGCACCTGCTTGCCCGCGTCGGTGCGGGCGGCTTCGGTGGTGGCACACACCTCCTTGCCCCAGACTTCGATGGTATACTCATCGATAGCGGCGGCGTCTTTGAGGCTCTTTAACTGTGCGATAACGCGGTCTTGTTGTTTGCGTGCGACACTCGGTGCGAGCGAGCGGACGTATAGCTCTAGTCGAGTCGCTGATTGGTTGCTCATATCCCCTTCCCCTTGGCCGGTAGTAGGGACCTCCCTCACAAATAGTTGTTTGCCCCCTGTACAGACATTCAGATTGTGCAACACTGCTGCGGTAATAATTGCCATCGTCCTCTTTGCGGGCGGTTTTCCTGCGCCACCAGCACGCTGAGTGGTGGGTTCGATTAGCGTGAGCGTTCGCAATTAACGCTACTATAGCAATGTGTTGGGCACCGCAATCTACGTGAGACGACTCATGGCAACCCAACCATCCCGCACCCTCGCACAGGAAGGCTTTGGCTTCAGAATGGACTCGCTCACGTGGCTCCACTGGGTCACCGCCGCCCTCGCCGCGGTCACCGGCCTCGTCCATATCTACCTCTACACAGTGAACTTTCCACTCCCGTTCCTGTTCGCGGGCATCGTCTATTTCGCCGCGATTATCGCGATGTTCCTGAACATCTACCGCCGCCTGCTCTACGCGATTGGGATTCCCTTCGTTGCCGGACAAATCGCACTTTGGATACTTGCCGGGACACCTAACTTCACGATTGGCGTGTTCGACAAGGTGGTCCAAGTGCTCCTGCTCGTCGCACTTGGGTACCTCATCTATACGCGCGATTCACCCGTTTCAAGCTGAAGAAAACGCACACGATTTGGTACTCTCACACTTCTCGCTTCGCTCCTCGATGTTATGCGCGATAGAAACGTCCTGACGGAGTTCTACGAGATCGTTTGCTCTCGTAGAGCAGGTCAGGGCGCGAAATGAAATGAAGCGTCCTGACGGAGTCTCACACTCTCGTGTGAGGCCCGTGAGAACTGCGTTCTCACGGAGATTTGAACTCGGTCGCTGGCGCTCCCTGCTCAAATCTCCGCATGTGACGGTCAGTCGAGCACAGCCTCGTCGCTCCGCTCCTCGGTGTTGTGCGCGACAGAAACGTCCTGACGGAGTTCTACGAGAGCATTCGCTCTCGTAGAGCAAGTCAGGGCGCGAAATGAAATGAAGCGTCCTGACGGAGATTTGAACTCCGGTCCCTGGCTCCGCAAGCCAGGAGGATAGTCCACTACCCTATCAGGACTCATCTACACGTACCCGTGGCGGAGTTAAAGGGGTTACGATTCACGCCCTTCTCCCGTCCGTCGGTTTCACGGGTGTCACTCACTCGCGGGCGCCGCCGACCGATATGTGAAAGAGCCGTTTGAACCTCCCAAACGACCTTTATTACATCCCACTCACCTGATGGTATGAACCGTCGAAAATTCCTCGTGGCCGTCGCCGCGGGTGGCGTTGCTGGTGTCGCAGGCTGTGTGAGCTCGACGAATCCCGGGACTGGTGGCGAGAACACGACCGATGACCCGACGACGGAGCAGTCGCCCACGCTCACGAACACGTCGTTTACGGTGCTGTCGAAAGACTGTGGCAGCGAAGTGAGCGAGGCGTCCGTTTCCCACCAACCAGACCAGTCGCAGGTGCAGGTTTCGGGCATCATCTTCGGCCCGAGTGCCTGTTACACGGGGACCCTCGAATCGGCGACCTACGACGGCGAATCCGATACGCTCAGCGTTCACGTCGTCACCGAGCAACCGGACGAGGACGCGATGTGCGCCCAGTGCATCCAGGAGATTCAGTACGAAGCGTCGATTGGCTTTGAAAACGGCCTCCCCGAGACGGTGGTCGTGACCCACACCACGAACGGCGAAGCCCACGAAGTCGCCCGCGCCTCGCAGTCGGCGTAGGTTCAAGGCAGATGGCGGCGCAAGTGTCCCTCATGCACCCAACTTTTGACCGGTTGAAATCGGCAGACGAGAGGCGTCTACTCGGCCAACGACAACGCTTAAGCGCGGCCATAACTTGGTGAAGTGTACGATTATGGGCGATATTGAGGACATCTATGGGGACCTTGAGGCCGACGTCTCAGAGGAGGAGTTTCGAGAAGCGGTGGCCGCAAAGGTCGAACAGATGGGCGGGCTTGCAGACGAGGAAACGGCAGCCATGCTCATCGCGCACGAACTCGCGGACGGTGAGGTAGAGGGCATCGCGGACATCAAGCCCGGCCAAGACGAGGTCAAGTTCCTCGCGAAGGTCATGAAAATTGGCGACTTGCGCACCTTCGAGCGCGACGGCGAGGACGAAGACGGGCGCGTCATCAACGTCGAAGTCGCAGACGAAACCGGAAGCATTCGCATCAGTTTCTGGGACGAGCAAGCAGAGGCCATCGCAGGCGACCAGCTCGAAGTCGGCACCGTGTTGCGCATCAAAGGCCGTCCGAAAGAGGGCTTCAACGGCGTTGAAGTCAGCGTCGACCAAGCAGAACCCGACGACGAGGTAGACATCGACGTCGAGGTGCTCGACACCCACACCATCGAGAAGCTCTCACTCGGCCTGTCTGATGTGAACCTGCAGGGCAAAGTGCTCGACACCGGCACGATTCGAACGTTCTCGCGTGACGACGGCTCCGAGGGGCGCGTCTCGAATCTCACACTCGGCGACCCGACCGGTCGCATCCGAATCACGCTCTGGGACGAGCAGGCGAATCGCGCAGAAGAACTCACCGCTGGCACGTCGGTCGAAATCGTCGATGGCTACGTCCGCGAGCGCGACGGCAACTTAGAACTCCACGTTGGCAGCCGCGGCAAGGTCGAAGCAATCGACGAGGACATCGAGTACGTCCCCGAATCCACGCCAATTTCGGAGGTAGAAATCGGCATGAACGCGGATATCGGCGGCGTCGTCCGGTCTGCGGACCCAAAGCGCACCTTCGACCGTGACGACGGCTCCGAGGGACAGGTTCGGAACATCCGCGTCCAAGACTCGACCGGCGACATCCGCGTCGCGCTCTGGGGTGACAAAGCAGATTACGAAATCGGTCCCGGCGACGAAGTCCACCTCGCAGACGTGGAAATCAAAGACGGCTGGCAAGAGGACATGGAGGCCTCGGCTGGCTGGAAGACGACGATTTCAGTCACGCAAGACACCGACCGCGAAGTTGAAACGGACTCCACGGATGACGCCAAAGACACGGGCCTCTCTGCGTTCGCAAACGGCAACAAGCCCGATACCGACGACGGCGAGTCTGCCGACACAGACGGCGAGACGGTCGAGTTCACTGGGACGGTCGTCCAAGCGGGCAATCCAGTTGTCCTCGACGACGGCAAAGAGACGATGAGTGTCGAAACGTCCCAGACCGTCCAGCTCGGCCAAGAGATTACGGTTCGTGGCCAGCTGCGCGACGGTCGCCTCGACGCCACAGACATCTTTTAAGCAGCAAAACGCCCTGTAGCGCGACCGACGGAAACTCTTATGGGGCACTCAATCCCCTTCTGTGGTATGAGTGTAGAGCTACCGTTCGCCCCGGTAGACACCATCATACGCCGCAATGCTGGCTCCCTTCGCGTGAGTGCTGACGCCGCAGAAGAGCTTGCGCGCCGGATTCAAGGCCACGGTGCGACGCTCGCGATAGACGCCGCAGAGCACGCGACGGCGGATGGTCGAAAAACCCTGATGGCGCAGGATTTCGGTGTCGAACAGGCCATCGACAAGGATTCGCTGACCTTGCCGATTGCGCCCGTAGACCGCATTGCACGCCTCCGCATCGACAACAAATATCGCGTGGCGATGGACGCGCGCATCGCGCTTGCTGACATCCTCGAAGACTATGCAGAGGACATCGCGCTCGCCGCCGCGACGCTTGCCCGCCACGCGAACCGCCGTACCATCAAGGCAGAAGACATCCAGACCTATTTCGAACTCTTTGAATGAAATTTGGCTACAGCGAGGTCTGTCTGGACCACGACACGGGGGTTCGCCATCCCGAGAGTCCAGACCGTCTGCGCGCGATTCGTCGGGGGCTTGCCAAACAACACGGCGTTTCGTACATCGATGCTGACCCCGCGACTGAAGCCGCTGTCCGCGCCGTCCACGACGACGAGTACATAGACCGCGTCAAGCAGTTCTGTGCCGACGGCGGCGGCGAGTGGGACCCTGACACCATCGCCGTCGAAGCGACGTGGGACGCCGCCCTCAAGAGCGCCGGTCTCGCAGAATGGTCCGCACGCGCCGCCCTCGACGGCGAAGACGGCCGGAACACCCCGTTCTCGATTGGTCGTCCACCGGGCCACCACGCCGTCTACGACAACGCCATGGGCTTTTGTTTCATCAACAACGCCGCAGTCGCCGCCCAGTCCGCGCTCGACAGCGGTGATGCCTCTCGAGTGGCCATTTTCGACTGGGACGTCCACCACGGCAACGGCACCCAGGACATCTTCTACGAGCGCGGCGATGTCCACTATTCGTCGTTCCACGAAGCCGGGCTGTACCCCGGCACTGGCGAGGTCGAAGAAACTGGCGAGGGCGACGGAACGGGGACGACGCTTAACGCCCCGCTTCCCTCTGGGAGTGGTGATGCAGAATACGTCGGTGCGTTCGAGGAGTTGCTCATCCCTGCCCTCATGGAGTTCGAACCCGATTTACTGCTCGTGAGTGCGGGCTTCGATGCCCACGAACACGACCCGATCTCTCGCATGCGCGTCTCGACCGAAGGATACGGCGTCCTCACCGACCGCGTTCGCACGCTCGCCGACGACGTGGACGCCTCGCTCGGCTTCGTCCTCGAAGGCGGCTACGGCCTCGACACGCTCGCAGAAAGCATCACGATGGTACACGAGGTGTTCGATGGGCGCGAACCGGTCGAACCAGACGGCGACGCCTCAGAACGCGCCCAACTCATCATCGACCGGGCCGCGGAGGCTCACGGCCTCGGCGAGAAATAACGCGCGAGCGCTTCGCCGAAATCCGTCGCGAGTACGGCTACGTCCCCACCAACGAGTACCTCGTACGCTTGTTCTATCTGCCGCTGGACGGTTGCACCGAGCGCCACGTCGAAGAGCGCGTCGCTTTCCAGAAATTCGCTGGCTGTCGTAAACTCTCGGTCGCGTTCGACGACGTAGCGGTCGCCATCGATGAACGGTCCGAACACAGCAGGGTTGTCTGCGTACTTCTCGAAAAAGCCCGCTGCGTGAGTTTTGACGTGGACGGGTGGGCCTTCGTGGCGTTCGACAGCCGGTCGGGTTGCGATATCGAGTTCAGCGAACAGCACGGAGGTGTCGGCCGCGAACGTTGCTGTTCGGAGCACGTCAAACCCTCTGCGATTCAACTCACTTGCCATCCCGTCTACGGACTTGCGTAGCTGTGGATACAATTGGTCGTCGACGATGTCCGGTGTCTCGAAGCAGATGGCGACTGGAACGGTTTCACGGCGTTCGATGGCCATTCGAACTTGGTCTTCGGTGAGCGGGTCGGGCGTGGTGGCGATGAACAACGCTTCAGTTGGCTCTTCGAGGAAGACACGGGCGTAGTGCTGGAGTCGGGCGACGTTGTCGGGCGAGACGGCCGCCGCGACGTTTCGGAGTGGGTCGGTCGGGTCGATGACGACGAGCGCGTCTGTGAAGCTGCGCTGACCGTGGCTCTCCGGGTCGAATTTCACTGGTGGCTTCCAGTCGGCGGCGGCTTCGAGCAACGCGAGCAGACTGCCGTATTCGAGAATCAGGAGTTCGGTGAGATAGCCGGAAAACCCCTCAGTGCGGAGGTCGCTCCCGTAGACGCCGATGCCCTTCAGGAACTGCTTTGCGAGGCGCACGTCGCCCGCGAGTTCGGGCGTCAAGTGGTCGTCGAGATACGCGGTGTGAAACGGCGTGCGGTCGACGGCGGACTTGATGTCAGAGGCCGTCGGCACGTCGTAACACGGGACGAGGTCGACGCTGAAGCCGTCGAACTCACCTTTCGTGTACGGGTGTTCTGCGTACTCTTCGTGTCCGTCCGGGAGCACCTGCGAGCCAATCTGAAGCCCCAATCGTTCCAACTTCTCGCGGGGGAGGTCTGTAGGGAAGCGGACGAACACGTCGATGTCTCGGTCGCCGCTGATCCACGTCCCACGGGCGGTGCTCCCGACGAGGACGGTGTCAGCCTCGACTGCGAGGTCGTCGATGGCGTCCTGCGTGCGGTCGAGGAGTGCCCGGGCTGCCTCGGTGAGTCGGGCCTGTTCGTCCGCGTCGGGCTCGACCCAGTCCCGGACGCCGTCGAACACCCGCTCGTATTCGTCTCGCTCGGTCATTGAAATGGATTGACAGCGGGGTAGTGAAAGCGTGTCGATGCGAGGGAAAAAACGAAAGCCATATCATGCAACTCCCACTACCAGAAAACGCAGTCGTAAGCCGTCGTAGCTCAGATGGTAGAGCACCTCGCTGTTAAGGTTCGCAGTTCTTCTGTGGGCCGCAGACACGAGGTGGTCCCAGGTTCGAGCCCTGGCGACGGCGCTTTTACTACTCTCACTCCGTGAGGAACTCCTGTTCCGAACACGTCCGAGAGTAGTCACAGCGAAATTCGACAGGCTCGAATAACGAGCGAGTAGCGCGAGCGAGTGGATTCGAGCCCTGGCACTGGCGCTCAGTAGCTGATTAAGCTGCGCGGCTACTCGTGGGGGTGGTCGTCTGTGTTGTTGTACTTCCACAACCCTTCGTCGTTCTCTCGGGCCCAATCCTGCGCTGCTTGAATTGCGTCTGCATACCTCGAGTTCTCGTTTGTGAGGACACCGTAGCCGGAGCCAGCGATGTACTCAGCCCACGGTGTCTCTCTGCCGTCCCAATCGAAGTTCAGGTGGACGAGCGCGGTTCCGTCCGCAGTTGTCTCCCCGGTGTGTTCGATACTGAGATTCTCGCCACTTGGATGACTCAGCTTTTCCATGCCATCCGAGGCTGCATCGTACGCGATTTTCATCAAGTACTCTTGATGCATCTGAACCATCTCCGCAGATTTTGTTTCGTGGTAGTAGAACTCGGTCGGGTCATTTTCTGTTGCTGTGTACGAAGGGACCCGCACGTCGGCTAAGACTGCTGGGGCTTGTTTGTCTGCATCGGCATAGTACAGTGTGAACGTCGTGGCATCGTGCAGTTCGGTCAACCCGCCCACTTTTGTCCCGGATTGTAGCTCTCCATCGGCTTCGTTGTCCGAAGATTCTGTTGGCGCAGAGGTGGCTGTTTCAACGGGCGTCGAACTCGCAGCAGTAGTTTCAGCAGACGAGTCAGTAGTTTCGCTATCCGGGATTGCGTTGGTCGCTCTCTCATTTCCCGTGCAGCCCGCAAGTGCGACCAGACTGGCGCAAGAAGCTGTCGAATACAAAAACATTCTTCTTTCCATACTTGTTGTCTAGTTTACTGGTTGTTATTTGAATCATTGGATTCTGGCAAGCAAAATCTGACTTGTTATTCCTCCACAAACCAGAACCACCGGCTCGACACGCGGGGTAGAAAAATCAAGCGACTTGCTATTCTAACACCATCTGGCACACTTTTACTACTGCGGTCTGGCTAGGAATCGACGTCTGGAGTGGACGCCTCGCGTCAAGCGATAGGCTAAATACACTTACGAGAAAATGAGCCAACAGAGGGCCCTTAGCTTAGTCTGGTTAAAGCGCCCGGCTCATAACCGGGTGAGCGCTGGTTCAAATCCTGCAGGGCCCATGATTCTTCCGCGAATACTCTGAGCGGAGAATCATCTATCCCGAAGGTTTTGAAGCAGGGAGCGATAGCGACCGAGGTTCAAATCCTGCAGTACACACCCATTCGTCACTTAGTCCTCACGGCCGCTGGTTTCGTTGCGTGCACGCTGGATGGCTGCAACGCGTTCGTCCCGGCGCTGGATTGCTTCGGCGAGGGATTCTTCGTACGTGTGGAAGCCAGCGCCAGACGCGACGCCGGTATCGCCCGTTGCAATGCGGTCTTCGAACACGGGCCCGGCTTCAGTGGCAGTGGATAGCGCTGGGTAAATGGTATTGGCAATATCGCGGAACAGGTCCACGCCAGAGAGATCGGCGGTCTCGAACGGCCCAACAGCCGCGGTTCTGAGTGCGTAGCCATCTCGCACCGCACGCTCTACGTCGTCAAGCGAGGCGACTCCTTCTGCGACCAGATGGGTGCACTCTCGGATAACCGCGAACTGGATTCGGTTCCAGACGAAGCCGGGAACGTCACGCTCGACGACGATCGGATCGCGTCCGACTGCCTCAACGAACTCCACGGTTCGCTCGACGGTTTCACGGGATGTCTTTTCGCCTCGAACAACCTCGACGAGCGGGAGCAAGTAGGGTGGGTTCCACCAGTGGCAGCCGACAAGTCGCTCGGGAGTGGGAACGAACTCGCCGAGTTCGGTAATCGGAATCCCGGACGTGTTGGACGCGAGAATTGCATCGTCGGGGGCGGCTGACGCAACGGTTTCAAGCACCTCACGCTTGACCTCGCGATTTTCGGACACCGTCTCCAACACGAGGTCTGCGTCGGCAACGCCAGCGGCTGTCTCAAGTGTGTAGTCAATCGATTCGCGGATGGCTGCTTTGGCTCCCGTCAACAAGCCCTCTTTCTCTAGGAAGGTGAGTGCATCCGTGACTGACTCGCAAGCCGTGTCGAGGTTCGATTGCCGATGGTCGATGAGTGTTGTCGACGTCCCGTGACGAGCGAATTGAACGGCGAGCCCAGCGCCCATGTTGCCCGCACCAATGATTGCCACGTGTGACGGTGGAGTTGCCATGCCAGTGACTGGCACAGACGGACGATAAAGCTACGGATGAACCACACTACTGCGAGTGGCTGTTCGTGAGAGTATGGTTTGATACGAGCCACCGGCGAGAACCCGAGTTGTCCGGTTAGCTCAGGTCTTCGACGAGTTCGACAACGTAGCCGTCGGGACCTTCGATGAATGCGATGCGGGCGTCTGCCACGTCCACGGTCAGGGGACCGTCGATGACCGCACAGCCGGTTTCAGCTACCATTCGCGCTGTCTCGGCGTCAACGTCGTCGACGGCAACCGCGACGTGGTCGATGGTCTCGCGATCCGGGGACGGCGTGGCGTGGTCAGGGTCATAGCGGAATTGGAGTTCCCCGTGTTCACCTCCAATATAGACGTTCTCGATGCCGTCGAGTGTGAACGACCAGTTCTCTTCAAGTCCGAGTGCGTCTACGAAGAAGGCTCGTGTTGCGTCGAGGTCAGAAACCCAGATTGCTGTGTGGATGACGTCCATTTCCTCCGATTACCACTCGCGGACTTAAAACTCAGGATACCAGTAGGAACTGCATCGCTGGGGTATCTCGGTATGCTGCAGCCTGTTTACGCGAATGACACACCCTCTCGTCCGGTCAGAAACCGTCTGCGGCCTTCGCATACGCTTTTTTGCCCTGCTGTTCCACTCCCCGTATGGAACTCGTTTCGGTCGCCGCCCTCGCAGAGAATCGCGTCATCGGGAAGGACGGAGAGATTCCGTGGGAGAGCATTCCTGCAGACAAACAGCAGTATCGCGCCCGCATCGCAGCCCACCCCATCATCCTCGGGCGCAAGACGTTCGACTCGATGCGCGAGGATTTGCCCGGCACGGCGCAAATCGTGTTGAGCCGAAGCGAACGCGAATTCGACGTCGAGACGGCCCACCACGCGAGCACCGTCGCGGAAGCCCTCGACATCGCAACATCGCTTGGCGACGAGACGGTGTACGTCATCGGCGGCGGGAAAATCTACGAATTATTTCAACCCCACCTCGACCGGATGGTGCTGAGTCGTGTGCCCGGCGAGTACGAGGGCGATGCGTACTATCCGGAGTGGGACGAAACCGAGTGGGACCTCAAAAGTGAAACCGAATACGACGACTTCACGCTCCAAGAGTGGCTTCGGGTGTAGTCGCCGTCCCACTCGCGCACCCAGCTGCAGTCGACCGGGCGACAACTCGGTTAGTTCGACGAGGGATGCAGGAGCCTTCGAAGCTCCTCCGTGAGCGAAACGAGCCGCGGCGTCCAGCGGTTGAGCACCGTGCCGTCCATGACGTGAACCCGGTCTGCCTGGACGGCCGAAAGCGACTCCCAACCGGGTCGGCTCGTCAGCTCTGACAGTCGAGCGCGAGTTTCGGCTGGCTCGAAGCTACAGGGTGCGACGATGAGCACGTCAGGGTTGTACTCGCGTATCTCCGCCCAGTCGACGGTGACACTTCGGTCGCCGGGGTCTGCGAGACCGTACGTCCCGCCAGCAGCTTCCACGATTTCTGGCACCCAGTTCGCCGCGACGTGAAGTGGTTCCATCCACTCGATGACCGCGACGCGCGGTCGGTCGTCGGGCGCTGACGCTGCAATCTCTGCAAGCCGACGTTGACACTGGCCGACGACCTCGATTGCTCTCGCTTCGGTTCCCGTCGCTGCGCCGACCTGTGCCACGCACTCAAACACGTCAGACAGAGTGCTCGCGCTGAGGCCGAGAACGGTGGCCACAGAATCATCGAGTGTGTCGCGGACGAACGCCTCATCGACGGCGCAGACGCCGCACACCGACTGGCTGAGGATGAGGTCTGGGGTACAGGCTTCGAGCAGTTCCACGTCTAGCTCGTATACGCCGCCTTCGCGTCGTGCCGTGGCAACCGAGTCGTGTCGTGCGGCGCTCGATTCGCCGGTCACCCGCGAGCGGTCGATGACCGGCACGGACCCGACTGCCTCGGGGAAATCGCAGGCGTGGGAGACGGCGACCGGTTCGATGCCGAGCGCGTAGCAAATCTCGGTTCCAGACGGTGAGGTCGAGACCACGCGCGGTTCAGCGGTTGGATTAGCTGGAAACAGCGCGTCGCTCATCTGCGCCCCCGTCGGAACAGTGCACTCACTGAGAGCACCGCAAGCGCGGCGAACGCGCTGAGGAACCCAAAGCCGGGGCCGGTGGTTTCGGTCGTTTCCGTGGCGTCGGTGGTCGTCGTTGCAGTAGTCGTAGCCGCAGTGGTCGTGGTCGTGTTCACCGACGCCTCAGCACTCGCGTTCGCCTCCGCTTTGGCGTAGGCGTCCGGGTGCAGCGTTTCAGCCAGTTTCGTCACCGCTCGAACGGTTCGCGGCGCAGGCCGATTCAGGTATTCGAGTTGAATCACCACGACGTTGCCTTCTTTCACCGCGGTCGTCTCGTTGTAGGCGTCCGTTTTCGGGACGGCTGGGGTGTCCGTATTCCGAATAATCCAGTCCGGGTTTGCACCCACGATGAACTCCGGATTCGCCACCTGATAGCCTTCGATTCCGGCTTCTGCGGCCACGTTTCTGCCGCCAGCGCGTTCGATAATCGTGTTGATGAAGGTGTCCTTCCCAGCGGTGTAGCCGTAGAAACTGTAGAGTACTTTTGGCCGGTCTTCGCCTTCGGTCGCCGCGTCAACGACCGAGAGGTTCTGTTGCATCGTCGCTACCGTGTTCGCGGCGCCGTCACAGGCTCCGACGAGCCGACCCACGTTCGTCACCTTCTGTTCGATGTCAGCGAGCGTTTCTGCGCGGTGGATGTGGTACACCGTCACGTCGGCTGCGCGCAGGGCGCGAATCGTGTCCTTCGAGGTCGCGTTCGGCGCGAGTACGAGGTCGGGTTCGAGGCCAACAACCGTTTCGATGTTGACGATGCTCTCGCTGGTCGAGACGTTCATGCGAGTTTCTGCACCGTCGAGATTCGCCGCGTACTTGGTGAGGCCAACGACTTTCTCGCGTTCGCCAATCTCCCACATCGTCTGGGCGGCACTCGGGCTGAGCGTGACAACTCGCTCAGGCGCAGAAGAAAGCGTCACGTCCGTCCCGGTCGCGTCGGTGAGCGTCACCGGAAAGCTACATTCGTCGGCGGTCATTGCGCTCGAACTCTGTGAGTGGCCGGTAACACCGGCTGGAACCAGCGTCACGGTCACGAGAAGTGCGAGGGCAACTGTGGTTGCTAATCGTTCATTCATCGAGTACGCCGTCGTGGCCAATACAATAAAACTTTATCTAATGAAATTAAATTTGTCTACAATGAGCCACAGCTGTGTCGATTGGCGACAGGGATACCCACACGAGCCGAGGCGGCGCTGATGCGCGGGGTTGTTCTCGCCGGAACGGCGTCGAGCGTCGGGAAGACGGTCGCCACCCTCGCGGTGTGTCGGGCGCTTTCGCAGGCGGGCTACGCCGTCCAACCGGCGAAAGCCGGGCCGGACTTTATCGACCCGTCACACCACGCCACGCTTGGCGTCTCCTCGCGGACGCTCGATTCTTGGTTACAAGGTCGTTCAGGAATGCGCCGGAACTACGTGCGCGGGACGGGTGACATCTGCGTCGTCGAAGGCATGATGGGCCTTTACGACGGCGACACCTCGACCGCGCGGGTCGCAGCCGACCTCGTCTTGCCCGTCGTGCTCGTGGTAGACGCGAGCGCTGGGATGCAGAGCGTCGGTGCCACCGCTCTCGGGTTCAAGGAGTACGCCGCACAGGCTGGCACGTCGATTGACGTGGTCGGCATTCTCGCAACCCGTGCCCACCCCGGCCGCCACGTCGAGGGCATCCGAGACGCGCTTCCCGACTCCCTCGCGTTTCTCGGTTTCATCCCACCGCGAGACGACCTCACCATCCCCGAGCGCCACCTCGGGCTGTATCTTGGCGAGGAAGCGCCACTTTCTGCGGAGGCGCTCTCGGCGGCTGCAGACGGAATTCGTGTCGACGCACTGGCGGAGGTAGCCCGCGAACCAGCGTGGTACGAAGCAGAACACACGGCAGACGAACGAGCGCCAGCGCCAGACCCGTCAGAAGCCGCGCCAACGGTCGCAGTCGCCCGCGACCAGTCGTTTTGTTTCATCTACCCGGCGACGCTCGAACGCCTCCGCCAGCGGGCGACCGTGGTCACGTTCTCTCCCACGGACGGCGACCCGCTCCCTTCGTGCGACGGCGTCTATCTGCCCGGTGGCTATCCCGAGCGCCACGCCGCTGCGCTCGCAGAGAGTGACACGCTCTCTGCGCTCGCTGCACGGGCCACAGAGGGGCTTCCGATTTTCGGTGAGTGTGGCGGCTTCATGGCGCTCACCGAATCGCTCACGACGACCGACGGCACCACCCACGAGATGGCGGGCATCCTCCCCGCAGCCGTGACGATGCACGAGCGGTATCAGGCGCTCGACCACGTCGAGTTACGGGCGACCAAAGACACGCTGACGGCGAACCGAGGGGACACGCTCCGCGGCCACGAGTTTCACTACTCGGCCGCCACGCCCGCCGGCGACGCCCGATTTGCCTTCGACGTCGAACGTGGCACGGGCATCGATGGGAACGAGGGAATGACGGAGTATCAGACGCTCGGGACGTACGCACACGTTCACGCAGAAAGCGGCGCGTTCGACCGATTTCTCGATGCAGTGGGCACGCGTCAGTTTCGTAGCTGACGGCTCGTGGCCAGCGCAAGGAAGTTCCCGAGCATCTTGACCGCGTTCACGGCAGCAAACGACCGCTCGTTGTCGTCCCAGCCGAAGTCTCGCCTGATAGGCGAGAGCAACTCCTCAGTGAATTCTGGGTGGAACTGCACCGTCCAAACGGGTGCGTCGCGGTGGCGGGTACCGAAGTGCTCGTAGTAATCAGCAGAGGCAAGGGTCGCCATCCCCTCGCCGGGTTCGACGACGTAGTCGCCGTGGACGGCCGGAATAACGTCGTTCACACTCTCGAACAGCGGGTCGTCTGCGAGGTCGATGCGTTCGAGTTCCTTGTGCGTGCTGCGGTGTTCGACGCGCCCCCCGAGCGCTTCGTTGATAATTTGGTGGCCAAAGCAGATGCCGAGCGTCGGCATGTTCTTGGCAACGAGTTCGCGGATAAATCCCTTTTCTGCGTCCATCCACGGATGGTCGTCGGCCTCGTAAACGCCGGCAGTGCTGCCGCCGATGATGACCGCCTCTACGCCGTCGAGTGACGGTGTTCCACCGCGTGCGGGGTAATCGTACACGGTTACTTCCTCGTCGGGGAGGTGGGAGACGAGTGCCTCGCCGAAGTAGCGATAGGCCGGGTCAACCTCGTTTTCGAGGACGAGAATCATTGTCGGCAGTTTGCACCACCGTAAAATAAGCGTGCCCACCCGGGCGTTTATTCTTCACCCGCACCAACCGACAGCCATGGGATTGGACCTCGACACCACACAACTCGACCGTTACTCCAGACACATCATCATGGACGAAGTCGGGCCGGAGGGCCAACAGAGCCTGCTCGACTCGCGCGTCCTCGTCATTGGCGCAGGCGGCCTCGGCGCGCCGATTATCCAGTATCTCGCCGCCGCGGGCGTTGGCACACTCGGCATCGCAGACGACGACGTGGTCGAACGGAGCAACCTCCAGCGCCAAGTCATCCACGCGGACGCAGACATCGGGAAGCCAAAAGCAGAGAGTGCCGCCGAGTACGTTGCCCGCCTCAACCCCGACGTCACGGTCGAAACCCACGAACTGCGCGTCTCACCTGAAAACGTCGAGGAACTCATCGCAGACTACGATTTCGTCGTCGATGGCTCTGATAACTTCCAGACGCGCTATCTCGTGAACGACGCGTGTACGCTCGCGGGCAAACCGTTCTCCCACGGTGCAATTTATCGCTTCGAAGGGCAAGTGACGACCTTCTCAGGTACGGACGACTCGCCGTGTTACCGGTGTATCTTCCCCGAAGCACCACCCGCCGGGACGGTTCCAGACTGCGCGACGACGGGCGTTCTCGGCGTGCTCCCCGGTACTGTCGGGTGCATCCAAGCCACTGAGACGGTCAAGCACCTGATGGGCAAAGGCGAGACGCTCTCCGGTCGCCTGCTGTTCTACGATGCGATGGACATGACCTTCGAAGAGGTCACCATCCAGAAGAATCCCGGCTGCCCCGTCTGCGGCGACGACCCGGCCATCGAGTCCATCCACGACGTCGAGTACGCAGAAACCTGCTCAATTACCGCCGACTGAGACGATTTCCTGTACGAAGCCCTCGCCCGTCCACTCCCATGACCCGACGAAGGGCTTGCCGGAAAGCGAGACGATGACGTAGGAATACCCTCCCCACGTCGCCTGCGCTTCGTCGGTCGCACTCGGCTGCTGTGGGCCAGCAGGGTGTGAGTGGTAGAAGCCAACCACTGCAGCGCCACGTTCTTCGATTGCGTCCATCGCCGCGAGTTGTTGCTCCGGGTCGAGCGTGTAGCACGTCTCGCGGTGGGTGGCGACATTCGAGATGGGATGTATCGTCGTTACCTGCGCATGGCCGCCCTCTCGTTTCCCTTCGAGAAGCCCGCAAATCTCTTCGGGTGCACCCGTTTTCGCGTGGTTTACGAGCGCGTCGTAGCTTTCGGGGGTGAACTGTATCATTGGGTTGGCATGGCGCCTGAAAGGCCCGCAACGAAAGCGCGGTCTGGCTCGCCAAATTCGTCGGGATGGAGCACGCAGGCAAGCTGTTCGAGCGTGTCCACGAGGCGCGGCCCGGGACGGTTCACGAGATGGTGGCCGTCCATGACGGAGGCACGGTTTCCGGAGACGGCGGTGAGGTCGCACCAACCCGACTTCTCCGGAAGGATTTGTGCATCTTCCTGTGCCTGTGCTAAGCTAAATCCGCACGGTGCGGCGACGAGCACGTCCGGGTCGCAGGCGCGAATTTCCTGCCATTCGCGGGGCGTCGATTGGTCGCGGGGGGCTGCGAGTGGGTACGTCCCACCAGCGAGGTCGACGAGTTCTGGCATCCAGTGGCCCGCGACCATCACCGGCGAGAGCCAGTCGAGGACGGCGACTGAGGGTGTTGCTGGACACTCATTGGCCCGCCGTTCGACTGCCGCGACACGGGCTTTCAAGTCTGCGACGACTCGGGCTGCCGTCTGTTCTTTGCCGATTGTCTCGCCAAGATTCTGCAGGTCGCGGTACAAATCTGCGAGCGAATGGACGTCCGTCGTCACGAGTTCGGCGTCGAGTTCGAGGTCACGGACGGTGGCTGCGACGAGTTCGGTATCGACGGCACACACGTCACAGACGCCCTGCGTGAGGATGTAGTCGGGGTCGAGTTCACGGAGTTTCTCGCGGTCGAGTTCGTAGACGCTTCCGTGGGCTTCGAGCGCGGTCTGTACCTGTGCGTCGATGGTTTCGCTGTCTGCACTTGCATCGACACGAGAACGAACGACGCTCGGTTGGTCGCGCGCGGCGGGCGGAAAGTCGCATTCGTGGCTGACGCCGACGGGTTCTGCGCCGAGAGCGTAACAGAGTTCAGTGGCTGCGGGGAGCAACGAGACGATGCGCATGAGTCGCCTTTGCTGTGCGCGCTTGTAAACCATCCCCGAGACGGGCGGTTCAAGAGGCTCCCCGGCTTACCGCCGAGCATGCAGGTGACGACGAACGGCACGTTTCGCGTCCTCGAAAGTACGCGCGAGGAGCGCGAACTCCTCCTCCTCGACGTGGACTCCTACGACCCGACCTACGTGACGGTTGACGCGACCGTCGCCGACCTCAAACCGGGCTACACCATCGAGGCGACGGTCGAATGGGAGGATGGGACGCCCCGCGTGACGGACGTGTCCGTGCTCACAGAGACCCTGTTCGAGTTCGTAGACGGCGCGACCAACATCTTCGAGGCGGCCCAAGACACGTGGCAGGAGGGCGAATCCATGGGCGAGGGAATGAACTCGACGGTCACCTACAGCACCGACAACGAGCCAAACGGCGTCGTCTACACCTTCGCAAAACAGGCGGGCGAACGCGACATCTTCTCGGAGTTCCGCGACGGCATCACACCGCTCGAACCACTCGTAGAACGCTTAGAACAGCAGACTGCTCCGCCCTACGAGGTGTTCGTGCTCAATCCCGAAGTCGAACAGTTCGTCATCGTTTACCTCTGTCTCGACAAGGGCGGGATGCTCGCGGACACGGTTCGGGACACCTACGACTGCCCGCGGCGGTAGCGGATTTTATACCACCGGACGCCTTACGACACGCCAACACCCATGCAAGATTCATCCGACCGCAAGGCGCTCGAAAATCTCAGACTCCGTTTGCGCATTCTCTCGGGGGCGCACAAACTCGAAACCATCGAGTTCGCAGACGAATGGACAGAAGCGCAAGAGGGCGAAGCCCTCGGCAAGTCCATTGCGTACGGCAAAGCCGCAGACTTCGTCGCAGAAATCCTCGCAGGCGACTACGAATCACAGGACGTGACCGCCCTCATCGAAGACCTCCCCGAGGAGTGGAGCCTGAACCTGCTTCGCTACGCCGCCTACTCAGAACACGGCGAAGAAGAAGCGTCGCTCAAGTAATTTTCACCTTCCTTTAGAACCGCTGTGCGGTCTGTCGCGCCCGCGTCGATGCAACCGTGAGCACCGCGTGCAGGGCGTCGCGTTTGATGAGGCCAAAGCCGATGAAGATGGCGACGAATCCCGTCAGGGTCGTCGTCCCGATGACATGGCCAAGCAGGGCGAAACTCATCACGGTGGCGACGACGGGTTCTAAATAGCCAATCAGGTTGATTTCGATTGGCCCGAGGATGTCGAGCAGTTCGAAGTAGAGCAAGAACGCGACAACCCCCGAAATGAGCGTCAGGTAGACGAGCGACGTGACGGCGGGAAGCGTCCACTCGATGGCGGCAAACGACTCACCGCGGGCGAAACTGACAACGTGAAGGATACCAGACCCGACGAGCATCGCCCATCCTTCGAGCGTGGCGAGCGGGAGCGAGGTTTTGAACGGCCGGGTGAGCACCGACCCGAGGGCGAAACTCGCGCCGCCGAGGAAGACGAGGACGATGCCGAGCATGCCCGAAGAGAGCAGGTTGTTCGGGTTCGGGTCTGCGATGATGACGACACCGACGAGGCCCGCGAGCAGGCCAACCACCCCAAGCGGGCGCAGGCGTTCGTTCGGGAGCAGTGCGCTTGCGAACACGGCGGTCAGGATGGGCGAGAGGCTGATGATGACCGCGGCAATCGCGCCAGGGACGTGTTGTTCACCGAGATAGAGCAGGCCGTGATAGGCGGCGATGATGAAGACGCCCGTGATTGTGACGAGGAGCCATTCGGTTTTTGCCCGTGGCAGCCACTGGTCGGTGGTCCAGAGCGCGTAGCCGAGGATAATCAGCCCAGCGACGTCGTAGCGCAGGGCGGCGAACAGCAGTGGTGGAAACGCGTGGAGCCCCACTTCAATGGCGACGAAGGAGGTGCCCCAGAACGTCGCCAAGAGGGCGAACATTGCGAGGATGCGTTTGTTCATGATAGCTCTAGCAAAATGCTGGTCGTTCTTAAACTCTTCTACAAACAATTGGAATTGAGTTAGAGAAAAATTTGATAGAACTCGAAAATACTGATTTCTATGGGTAATTAATCCTGATAAATTGGGTGTGTGAGCCATCGTCTGGGATGGGGTAGATTCAACCCGCTTGCTCCCCTCGAGGTGGACAATGGACGAGCGCGATATTACGCTCTTAAAGGCAATTGCTGACTTAGAAACCGGGAGTCCAGAGAAACTGCACGAGGAAACGGGCATCCCCGTCTCGACGATTCACTACCGGCTGAACAAGTTAAAGGAAAACGGCGTCATCACGAACGACCTCTACGACCTCGATTTGGAGGCCCTCGGCCTTGGCGTCACCGTGCTCGCCGAAGTGCTCACCGACTACCACGGGCCACATCAGGACGTCGAAGAGAAAATTCTCGCTATCGAGGGCGTGACGAAGGCGTACTTCACGATGGGTGAGACCGACTTCATCGTCATCGCCCAGCTCTCTGATTCCGATAAGGTCGAGCGGCTCATCACGGATTTCGAGTCGTTAGAAGAAGTCGAACGCACGAACTCCACGTTCGTCATCTCGACGCTCCGCGACAGCAAGCGCGCGCTCGAAAGCTACACCTTAGAAACCCTCCTCGCGGAACTCGCAGAAGAGTAGGGAAATTATGTACCTGCCCGCACTCCGTCCGACCATGAGCGATGCCCTCGCAGACGCCCTCGAAACGCACCTGATGAGTTTCGGCGTGTACGTCACCGACGCGACGGTCACCGCAGACACCCTCGTCCTCGAATACGAGACAGTTGCGCCGGGAACCGGCGTCCCCCAACAGAGCGTTGGCCAGGTCATCACTGTCTACCGCGAACAAAGCAATGACCCACGCCGTATCGAGGCACGCGTCACGGACACCGACGGCGAACTCCGTGGGACATGGCACGTGGAGAAAGGCTGGCTCGAAGCGTTAGACGCAGAAGACCTCACGGAAGTCGGGTTCTCGAAGTACGTCCTGGACACCGTAGAGGACTGACGATGGATACGGTGGCAGTTCGACGCTTCCTGCTCGACACCCACGGCGAAACCATCGCGGAGACGCTTCAGTGCGCGGATGCCGTGAGCAAGGCGTGGGACGGTGAAACCGTGACCGACCGCGCCCAGGTCGTAAAACCGCTTCGCGCCTTGCTCACCAAACGTGGCGTACTCGAGCGCTACCCGACGATGCTTGCCGAAGCCGTCGAAGCCGGTGGTGAACGGATGCAAGCTTCCCCAGTCGCCGCACCACCCTACGTTATTGTGACCAGTACGGGGCCGGTATTGCGCGCGACACTCCCGGGTGGGCGACTTGTCATCCGCATTGAGGCGTTTGCGGTCGCTCGCCACGCGCTACCTTCCTATTCACGCACAAAAGCGTCGTCAGACGACGCGCTCTCAGTTGATTATAGATAAGTTTTGCGACTGTTCATTTCAGCTGATTGTCGCGCCTAATGACTGCATAATTATAGTGGTATGCCTGTAATAGCTGAATAACGGTCAGGGGAGATTTCAGTGTTTAATCGAGTAAAAACCGTGTTCACCGTCAACGACGACCCCGTGGTCTATGAGTGCAGAGAGTGTGGAACAACCGTCGAGTCTGCGTTTAGCGAATGTCCCTATTGTGGCGAAGCAGAAATCGCAAGACTGGAAGTTGAATAGCGGGTATCCGAACGCTTTATTCATCTGACGAGTGTTGGCTAATTCGGAATGGGTCCACCGGAACCACGCGAGGCGATGACTACCGTCGAAAAGCGGCGTGGGATCGTTTCTTGTCTCAGAGCGGAACCACACGACACGCGCGACCTCGTGGACGCGCTCGGTGCCTCTCGCTCCACCGTTTACAGGGGGACGCGCGAGCTTGAGGCGCTCAGACTCATCGAACAGGTAGACGGCTCCTATGCGCTCACGACGTTTGGGCGTGCGGTCGCTGAGTCCTATTTTTCGTTTTCCGACGACTTAGAAACGCTCTGTGACCTCCAGCCATCGCTTTCAGCGCTCCCGCGTGAGGTGGACATCCCGACGCACGTCCTCGCAGGCGCAGCAGTCGTCCACGCCACAGCCCACGACCCAGACCGCCCCGTCACCGCCTTCGAGCGCGTTGTGCGAAACGCAGACCGACTCATTGGCTTCTCGCCAATCCCACGGTCGCGCTATATCGACCTCTTTTCAGACGAACTGCTTGCAGGCACACTGGACGCGGATTTGGTGACCACCAGCGAGGTTGTAGAGTACATGCTCAGCGAATACGATGCGTTGCTCACGGACGTGTTCGCCGTCGAAAACTTCAGATTCTTTGCGACCACCGACCCCCTCCTCCTTGAACTCATGGTCGTAGAAGCGCCGCGTGAGTTCCTCACAGTTAGCCTCTACGACGAACAAAAACACATGCGAGCGTTCCTCACAAACGACGACTCAGCGGCCGTCTCGTGGGGACGTGCGCAGTTCGAACGCTACCGAGAAAACGCCACCCTCGTAAACGCCTAGTCGAGCGCGGCGAGGAGTTCGTCTGCGTGTCCCTCCGGCGACACCTTCTCGTAGGCGTCAACGATGGTTCCCTCCGGTCCGACAACGTACGTGTTGCGGAACACGCCGTCGAATGTCTTGCCGAACATGTTCTTCTCGCCGTAGGAATCGTACGCCCGCGCCACCTCACCGTCCTCGTCGCTCAGTAGTTGAATGGGCAGGTCGTACTTTGCTTCGAACTTTTTCAGGTCGGAAACGGGGTCGTCGCTGATGGCGAGCACCGCCACGTCCCGTTCTTCGTAGGCGTCCCACGCGTCGCGAAACCCGCACGCTTCGGTGGTACAACCGGGCGTGTCCGCCCGCGGGTAGAAGTAAACTACGACGTGCTTGCCTGCGTAGTCTGTGAGCGAAACGTCGTCGCCGTCTTGGTTTTGCAGCGTGAACCCGGGAGCTTCGTCACCGATTTCGAGCATATCGTTGCTTTGGGAGCCACGACATTATGTTGTCGGCTCGACGCCGAAGACGACGAAGTAGCCGGTTCCGAGGAGACCAATCACGGTCGCAATCGTGAACGCGACCGTCGGTGACTGGCTGTAAAGCAGCCCGCCAACCGCCGCGCCGGGCACGGTGAGTGCGTTTCTAAGCAAGTAGTACGCTCCGGTCACTCGCCCGCCAGCCCCGTTCTGTGCCGGGCCGACGATGAGCGCCTTGTGCGCGGGAAGCCCAGCGAACCGCAGCCCCGAAAAGGCGAACACGAGTGCCACGAGTGCGGCGTCTGCGGGCACGGAAATCAGGAGAATCGGAGTGAGCGCGTACACCGAAAACCCGGTGGCAACGACCGGTTTCAGCCCGCGACGGTCTGCCACCCACGCGCTCGGGAGCATCACAAGCAGGGCAACCGCCATCTCGACGGCGAGTAAGACGCCGAAGAAGGCTTCCGGGCGCAGCAAACCAATCACCGGCAGGGTTACGCTCACCTGTAATTGGTCAACCACGACGAGGACGAAAAACACGTGTACCATGCCGTTGGCAAATCGAACGAGCGTGTCCCCAACGAGGAGCGGACGCAACGGTTTCGGAAGCGATGCGAGGTCGTCGCGGACGGAACTCAGGCCGCTCCATGCCGTGCCAACCGTGTCGCCGGCGGGGTTGTAGAGGACGCGTTGGGCAATCGTGGCGAGCACGGCGAAGCCGATGGCGACGACGAGCACCGCCTGAAAGCCGTCGATGAAGCCGACGGTGACCGCGAAGATGGCCGTCGCAAACAGCGGGCCGAGCAGGAACCCGACGCGTCGAACGACTTCGGTGGCCGCAAAGCCACGGGCGAGGTGAGTCGCATCGACGCTCTGTTTGACGAGCGCGAACGTCGCCCCGAGACCGAGTGAATTCCACGCCTGGACGAGTACGAGGCCGACGAACAGCCACGCCCACGCCGGGAGTGGGCCGCCGAGGCCGGGCGCGAGAAACCAGACGATGAAGCCACCAACTGAGAGCACGCCGAACAGGGTGAGCGCGCGGCGCGTCCCGATGCGGTCAGAGATCGCTCCGCCCGGGTACGGATAGACCGCAGCAATAAACTGTTTAAAACTCCCGAACACGCCGATGACGCCAGCACCCGCGCCAAGCGCCTGTAAGTAGGCGGCGATGTAGCGGTCGGTCATCTGGTACGAAAGGCTGAACGCGAGCATCGCAATCGAAAGTACGAGTACGTCTCGTTCGAGGCCAGCAACCTCCCGGAGCGTCGCACGGACGCCGTCGCCTGCCATACGATAGGTCAGGCCGCGAGCACGATAGCGGTTTTCACGCTACTGGCGTTTTGTCTCGTCATCTACTTCGAGCCAGACGCGGTCGAACCACGCCGCCCGCCACCGCCAGCGAAGCCACTGGTGGACGGCGAGAATGGCGAAAAACGCCCCCACGACCAGGAGACTCAGGTCCATGCGAGAGAGAGGGGCTGAAACGCCCTAAAGCTAGCTTCTGAGACAGTTCAGGCGCGTCGCCACAACAGGAACGACACCACGAGCAGCGAGAGGACGGCCGTAAGCACCGTGAATCCCGGCAGGCCGACGTTCGTCGTCGTCTGCTCGTCGGTTGTGGTCTCCGCTTGTTCTGTCGTCGTGGTCTGCGCGGTGGTGGTCGTCTGCTCGCTGGCTTCGATGCCTTCGACGGTTATCGGCTCCGATTCGAGGCCGTCGGTCGTTGCCACGAGTTCGTGGTCGCCAGCACCTTCAATGGCCGTCACGAGGACACCTTGGTCGTTCGTCTCCCCGACGTTCTCGCCATCGAGCGTTATCGTTGCCCCTGAGACGAGGTCGCCGTACTCGTCAGTGACTTCAAGGCGTACGTTTTCACCGACGACAACGCGGCTCTGTGCGGCTTCGACGTGGAGCGACGGTTCGCGTCTGATGTTCACGTCGAACGTCCGCGAGCGCTCTGGGATGGTCACATCGACCGTGCGCTCGGTGTAGCCGTCTTTGGTAACGGTTGCGCTGATGGCGGTGTTCACCGGAATCTGGAGCGTCGCTTCGCCGTTTCCGAGCGTCGTGACCGTCGAACCACCGACCGTCACTCGCGCATCCTCGACGGGTCGTGCGGGGTCGAAATGGTCGTCTGCTACGACGAACTGGATGGTCACTGACCCGCGTTCCAGTTCGTACTCGCGGTTGATGTCACCGGTCACCGAAAGCGGTTCTGCTGCCGTGTAGTAACCCGCTTTGAACACACTGATGCGGTACTCACCGCGTTCGATGGTGTCCGTCTCGACCATACCGTCGCTGTCGGTGTTTGCACGCACGACCTCACGGCCGTTTTGGGACATGATGATGCGTGCCCCTTCTATGGGGCCGTTTTCGTCGACGACGCTGATGTCAGCAGACCCCTTTTTGGCCACGTCGATGGTGACCTCCTGGGCGCTCACATCTTCGATGACGAACGGCCGGTTTCGAATATAATCAGGGTGGGACACGGTGATGGTGACGGTTTCGTCTTCGGGAACGTCGAGGAACGCTTTGCCGTTTCCGGCGGTCGTTCGTGTGGTCTCTCCGCCGTCCCACGACGCGGTTAGCTCCGCGTCACCGACTGGGTTGCCCGAGGCATCGACGACACTCACGGTGAGCGTCACGGTTTCTTGTGCGGCGACTGGCCCTGCGACAACGGAAAAAAGCATGGCGAGGGCGATAATATACGCACGAATTCTCATAGGGTTACCTTCATGTCCGAAGAATATAAATCTCTGTTATACTGTCGCATCCTCAGACTGTACGGGTGCTGTCGGCTGAATTTCGACCTATACAGCGCCGTAGAAAACGTAGCTTTTTCGCCATCTGTTTGTGGGCAAAGAGGTGTCTGACGCAACTATAACTCGTCTTTTGCGTCTCGGAACAGCCCATCGAGGATTTCCGGCGTCGTCGGGTGGTACGCCCGGTCTGGGAGCGACCGTACGTCCATCTCGTTCGCCACGGCAACCTGCATCGTCTTCGCCATCACATCCGCGTGATAGTGCAGTCCCTGATATCCGAGGACGGTTCCATCACGGGCGCAGACGAGCGTCGCGGTTCCTTCCGGGTGATTTTTCGTCTTGAACACGCCGTCGCTCGACGCCTCGCGGGTGACCGAAACCGGATCGAAACCTGCCTCACGTGCCGATGCTTCGGTGTGGCCCACCCGAGCGTACGGATAGACGCCGAGTCCCGAGAAGATAACGAGATGGCGGTAGTTCTCGTAGGGTTCGACCGACTCGCCCGCGATGTCCGCGAGAATGTTGGCTGCGGCTTTGAAGCCCTGCTCTTTGGCGACGTGCAACAGCGGCTCTTTGCCGTTCACATCGCCCACGACGTAGGTTCGCTCGTCTGCGGCCGCCTGCATCGTGTCGCGCACCCAGCCGCGTTCGGCCGTGAGACGCGTGTTTTCGAGACCGAGGCCGTCCACGTTCGGACGGCGCCCCGTGAACACGAACAGGTCGTCGGCTTCGATGACTTCCTCCTCGCCGTCGCGCTCGACGGTCAGCCGAACGCCCGAATCCGTCTGTTCGACCGCCTGTTCGCGGGTGTGGGTCAGAATTTCGATGTCGAACTGGTCGCGATACAGGTCGAGAATCCAGTCGCCGTATTCTTTCGGCGCAGCGTCGAGCGGGCGGGCGTCGTGTTCGATGACGGTGACGGAGACGCCACACTCGCTCAGGTACGGTGCGAGTTCGAGGCCGATGACGCCAAAGCCCATCACGATGCCCGAGTCGGGGAGCGAGGTTGCATCGAGCACGTCGTCGCTCGTCCAGAAGTCCACTTCGTCGATGCCGTCGATGTCGGGCACGTTGACGGTTGAACCGGTCGCGATGACCAGATAGTCGGGTTCGATGGTTCTGTCGCCGACTTCGAGGACGCGGTCTGCGACGAGGGTCGCGGTGTCGTGGATGAACTCGACGGTGTCGCGCTCAGCAAGCCGACTGACGGCCGCCCGGCGGTGTTTGGCGAAGTTCGAGATGTGCTCGTCTTTGGTTTCGACCACCCGGTCGAGGTTTACCTCGGGCACGCCAGAAAGCCGGTCGTCGTGGCGGGCTTGAAAGCGGTGGGCCGCCGCAGATAGCACTTCTTTCGAGGGCATACAGCCGCGCAGAATGCAGAGGCCGCCGCCGGGTTCGCCGTCGTCGATGAGCGTGAGTTCCACGTCCTCGTCTGCGAGCGACTGGGCAACGGCGACCCCGGCGCTCCCGTACGCGCCGATGATTGCGACGTGCGTCATATCCTACCTGTGGCAAGCGACGTGGTTAGTCGTTTGGCCCGGTCATTCGGTGCGCCGACCCGCGTGGCCCGGGTAGTCGCGCTCGAAGCGCGATTCGATTTCCTCGCGCGAAAACTCGATGATGACGGGCCGCCCGTGGGGACAGGCGTACGGATTCTCACAGGCGTCGAGCGCAGCGAGCAGGTCGACCACCGACCCCTCTGTGAGCGAGGTATTGCCCGTAACCGATGGATAGCACGCCAAGTCACCGAGCAGGTGGTCGCGGACGGCATCGACCGTCTCTGCGGGGCGCTCTGAGGAGACGAACTCAGAGAGGATGTCCCGAAGTAGTGACGGGTCTGCGGCCCCCGCTACCACCGCTGGAACCGCGGTCAACTCGACCACTCGCTCTGCTTTGAGCGTGGCGTCAAATCCAAGGTCGGAAAGCGCATCTCGGTACGCTGCGAACAATTCGGCTTCACGCGCGGTGAGTTCGAGCGAGACAGGCGTGGCGAGTTCTTGGGCGGGTACGTCGCCCAAAAACTGGGTTTTCAATCGTTCGTAGTTCACGCGTTCGTCCGCGGCGTGCTGGTCTACGAGCACCATCCCGTCCGACGTTTCCGCGACGATGTAGGTGTCAGAAAGCTGGCCGAGCACTCGCAACGACGGCAACCGGTCGTACTCGGTTTCCTCGTTCGTGGGTTCGCCGGTCAGCGTTTGCTGTTCTGGCTGGGCGCGGAACTTACGGCTTGGCTCCGGTTCGTTTGCGTGCGGTTTCGACGGTTCTGGCTCCGGCGTGGTCGGTGGCTGGTTCGCGTTTTCGTCTGTTTCAGACGGCTGCGCAGTCGGTGGCCGTGACGCCGCTGCAGGTCTTGACCGCCGTCGTCGCTCGGGGCGTGAGCCTGTTCGATTTCGCGTGCGTCTCCGGGTTGCGGGATGCGAAATCGACGTGTTCGGGTCGGTGGTTGCGTCGGTCGAAGTCTCGTCGGCTGATTCCTCACCACTCCTCTCGGGCACGATTTCGGTCTGTTCGGGCGCAGACTGACCGCGTGGGGCCGACGTTCTGACCAGTCCTTCGCGCATGAGTGCACCTTCGACGGCGTGTTTCACTTGGTCGTGAACCGCCGCGTCGTCACCGAAGCGAACCTCCATCTTGCGCGGATGGACGTTCACGTCCACGGTTTCTGCGGGCACGTCGAGAAACAGCACCGCGAACGGGTACCGGTCGGGGGCAATCTGCGAACCGTAGGCTTCGACCACCGCGTCGCGGACGGGTTTCGAGGTGACGTAGCGGCCGTTGACGTAGGTCGAGACGTACTCCGAACTGCTTCGGGTGGTCTCGGGGTGGCTTACGACACCAGAGAGGTCAGCAAGGGGGCCGGGTGGCACCTGCTCGACCGCCATCATGGATTTCGCCACCTCGCGGCCGTACACCGAGAGAATCGTGGCTTCGAGCGACCCCTGCCCGGTGGTCGAAAACACCTCGCGGTCGTTGTGGATGAGCGTCACCGCAATGTCGGGGTTTGCGAGGGCGTACTGGGTGACGACGGTGTTGACGTGGGCGAACTCCGTCCCGTCTTGCTTGAGGTACTTCTTCCGAGCGGGTGTGTTGAAAAACAGGGCATCGACTTCGATGGTTGTCCCGGCTGGACACCCGGCGGGTTTGACGTGTGAAACGCTCCCACCCTCGTAGTGAAGTTCCGTGCCGGTGTCGCCGCCGCGCGGTTTCGTGCGGATGGTCAGCCGCGAAACCGCGCCGATGACGTGGAGGGCTTCGCCGCGAAAGCCGAGCGTGCCAATCCCGGCTTCTAAGTCCTCGATGTCACGAATCTTGCTCGTGGTGTGTTTTTGGACGGCCAGCGCTACATCGTCGCGGCTCATTCCGACGCCATCGTCGGTGATTTTGATGCCGTCTTTGCCGCCGCGCTCGACTGCCACGGTGATGCGCGTGGCGTCCGCGTCGATGCTGTTCTCGACCAGTTCCTTCACCACGGATGCCGGGCGTTCGACGACCTCTCCCGCCGCGATTCGCTCGATTGTGGTCGCATCGAGTTGGTGGATTTCGGGCCGGTCGCTCATCGTCCCTCCGCACGTGTGGTGACTGTTCGAGAGAGCGTGTTGCAACAGTCGGTCATTGCCCACACCGACGGGGCACCACCCTATCAATCCGGTGTTGCGTCACCAATACTGACTGAATGTTCAATCAGGTTTATTAGGTGGTACGCCTACTCTCCTGCTATGGGTCAAACTCCTTCGGTGGATGAAACACTGACCGTCTTGGTCGGAAAGAGCGGTGGCCGACTCCATCTCTCGGTCGATGGCGTGGCACGCTGTGCGATGTCCGGCGACTTTTCGGAAAAACCGCTGTCAGTCTACCCACCTGCCCACCGTGAGTGGTGCCAGACCTGTCTCTCGCTCTGGCGACGCTCGGGCGCGTTTGCCCACGGCGATGCCGACTGACCGACTCCACGAAGAAAGAATCACTACCCACCATCGACTTCAGTAACCATGACCCACACGCCACCGTTCGCCATCGACCCGGCGGACACCCGGGAAGCGATCATGCTCGCCACGTATCGCGCACTCTGTACCCACGGCTACGCCGACCTCACCATTCAGCGCATCGGCAACGAGTTCTCGAAAAGCAAGTCGCTGCTCTATCACCACTACGACAGCAAAGACGAGCTGTTGCTCGACTTTCTCTCGTTCATGCTCGACAGCCTCGATGAACAGCTTCCCGTCCACCAGAGCGACGGCGCGAGCGACCACCTCCGGGCGATTGTCGAACGCATGTTCGCTCCAACAGACGAAGATGGCCACGGCGCGTTCTCGCGGGCGATGGTCGAACTGCGCGCACAGGCCGCCCACGACGACGCCTACCGCGAACATTTCACCCGAAGCGACCAGTTTTTCAGAAAGCACATCGCCCACACCATCCGCTCCGGTATCGAACAAGGTGTGTTTCAGGACGTGGATGCGAACGAGACGGCCGCCCTCCTCCAGACGATGTTCATTGGCACGATGACCCAGCGCGTCACCGGCGACGAGGACGCCTTAGACGCCACGATGACCGCGCTGAACGAGTATATCGACAGCCAGCTGCTACTCGACTAACCGGTCTGTTCTCTCAGCCGTCTGCGTTCCGCACACGTTGTGCGTACTCCGGCCCACCATTGACTGACTGTTCAGTCACGAAGGCTGCTGTTTTGCCCTCCATCCCGTGTAGCCGCCGAAAAAGGGTGGTGCTTCAGGAACGTCGGGTCACTTCGTTGAGATGCGAATCGTTTTCGTAAAGGAGTCACCGTCGTTGTCGGTGGTGCGGAGGGTCACGTCTTGGTAGCCACAGTACGACAGGTCCATCTCAATTTCCGGGCCGCTTCTGTTGTAGTTTCCATCGCCCGTCGTGTCCCACTCGAACTTCACAATTTCACCGTTCGGGTCAACCGACTCGGAGGCGTCGAGCGTCACCGAATCACCCTCGTCGAAGTCCGTCGAATCGAGGTCGGGTGTACTGTCGATGTGGATCGCATGCATGTTCTCCGCCGCGGGGCCTTCGAGCACCTAGAGGTCTTTTCCACCGTGTCATCTACGACTTCGACGACATACACCGTGTCGTCGTCATCAATCGGTGGCGCTTCGAGCCCCTCCTCGTTTCCGTTCCACGTCCAGACGGTTTCTAACTCCGTCACCGGGCTGACTGCACCGTCGTTGAATCCCGTTGCCTGTGCGTTGTTTCGAGCCATCGACCATGTTCCGGATGTGCCGGTTTCCGCGGCTGTGACGGTTCCATTTTCAACGGTCGAAAGTCCATATCCAGAAAGACCGATTCCAGTTGCGATTCCTGCGGCTTTGAGCACATCGCGGCGGCTGTGGTTCGACATTGGAGGGTTTCTCGAATGTGAGTTCAGAATAATTGGGTAACAGTCTTGTGGCTCTGCTAACACTTTGAAAGTTGGTAGTTCTCTGCAGTCGAACGGTCAAAATCGTGGGCCATAGCGATTCTCTGGGCTCGTCGTATCGACGTTGTAGACTGGTTTCCATGGTGCATCGTGACATTCAACATGATTGTCCATCCCATGGCCAAAATCATTATAAGCAATATTTGCCGAATAGCAAGCAGAAATGGCAGAAAGAGAGCAGTGGAAGTCACGACTCGGATTCATTCTCGCGGCCGTCGGTAGCGCGGTCGGGCTTGGGAACATCTGGCGATTCCCCTACGAAGCGGCCGCAAACGGCGGCGCGGCCTTCCTCCTTGTGGACATCATCGCCATCCTCGCAATAGGACTTCCTGCAATTCTGGTCGAGTTCACAATCGGCCGCCGGGCGCGCAAAAACGTGGTCGACGCCTACGGCTTCGACGGGCACAAGGCGTGGAAACTCGCGGGCGCGCTCGCCTTGTTCACCGGATTTTGGATTCTCTCCTACTACTCGGTCGTCGGCGGCTGGGTGATTCGCTATCTGGTTGGCAGCCTGACCGGGGCGTACTTCGCAGACCCATCCGGCTACTTCACGGCGGTGGCCGCGGGCTACGACGCGCTCGCCTTCGCCGGACTATTCCTCGCCATCGTCATCGGCATCGTCGCGCTCGGCGTCGAACGCGGTATCGAAGTCGGGAACCGCGTTATGGTTCCCTCGGTCGTGTTGATGATGGTTGGGCTTGCCATCTGGGCGGCCACGCTCCCCGGGGCTGGCGCAGGGTACGTGTTCTTCCTCCAGCCTGACTTCGGCCACCTCGCCGCGAACTGGCAAACTATCGTCCCCGCCGCGGTTGGCGAAGTGCTGTTCACCCTCTCGCTCGGGATGGGTGCGATGATTACCTACTCCTCGTACATCGACGGAGATGAAAGTCTCGTCACCGACGGCCTTGCAATCGTCACGGTGAACACGTTCATCGGCGTCCTCGCCGGGCTCGTCGTGTTCCCGCTCCTGTTCGCCCAAGGGATTGACCCCGGCGACCCCGGCCCCGGTGCAATCTTCATCAGCGTCGCCACCGCCTTCGAATCACTGCCTGCAGGCGGCGTGCTCGGCGCGTTGTTCTACGCCGTCGTGCTCATCGCTGCCATCTCTTCGGCCATCAGCCTCCTCGAAGTCGTCGTCTCCTACTTCGTGGACAACTACGACGTAGACCGGCGGATGCTCTCTGCGGGTCTCGGTCTCGCGAGCTTCCTCATTGGCATTCCAACGGCGCTCAACACGGGCACGCTCGGCACCTACGATAGCATCGCAAGCTCCGTACTCCTCCCACTCGGCGTGGTCCTCGCCACCCTCTACGTCGGGTGGGTGTACGGCCGCGATGCCATCGCCGAACTCGGTCGTGGCACAAAAAAGCGCTTCCCGATGCTCTGGCTCTGGCACGTCAGAATCAGTCTGCTCGCCGCCGTCATCATGACGCTCGTGTTGAGCTTTGCAGAGTTCTTCTCTGGCCTCTGAGACCGGGTTTCGCTCACTCCACGAGCGCCGATTCCACGACTTCGAGCGGATGGCGAATCTCGTAGCCCGAACCGTGGCCCATCTGCATCGCACAGGTCGGACACTCGGTGAGGCCGGTTTCGCCCGGCGCGTCGTCCATGTGTTCGAACATTTCTTCGCCGATTTTCATCGACGTGTCGTAGTTCTCCTCCTTCCAGCCGTAGGTGCCCGAAATGCCCGAACACGAATCGCCAACGTCGGTCACGGAGACGCCGTCTAAGTCGGCAAAGAGGTTCACTGCCTGCCCGTCTAAGCCCTGATTGCGGGCGTGACACGGCGCGTGGTAGGCGAGGTCAGGGACGTCCGGGTTCGCCCCCTTCAGGTCGCCTTCGACGTCCTCGTAGATGCGGAGATATTCGAGCGCCTCGTAGGTGTGGGCAGCGACTTCGGCGGTTCCGTCGAAGCTGAACAGTTCGGGATATTCTTGGCGCAGCGCCATCGAACACGACGTGCACGAACAGACGATGTCGTACCCCTCAGACACGAGGTCGTGGAAGATTTCGACGTTGAACTTCGCCGCCCGGCGCGCGTCGTCCAGCATCCCGTTTGCGAACATCGGCGTCCCAGAACACCGCTGGTCGGGGACGGCGACTTCGTAGCCGTAGTGTTCGAACACGCGAACGAGCGCCTTCGCCACCTCTGGGGTATTGTAGTTCGCGTAATCGCCGTGGAAGTAGGCGACGCGCTTTTCGTCTGACTGAACCTTTGCGCCGCCTCGTGCCTCGAACCATTCCACGAAGGTCTCGGTCGCAAAGTCGGGGAACTCGCGTTCTGCGGTGATGCCGAGGAACTTCTCGTTTACCCGTTGGACCACGGAGTTGCCCATGATGGCGTTGGTGAGTCGCGGCACCTTCGAGCCGACGCGGGCGAGCGTCCCGTAGTTTGCGAGGATACGATTGCGCCAGTACTCGCGGCTTAGCATCGACATCTCCTCGCGGACGTACTCGCCGCGGGCGGTGTTGTGCATCTGCGAGAGGGGCACTTCGGCGGGGCACGCCCCGTCACAGCGCATGCAGTTCGAACACTTCATCACCGATTCGTCAACGCTCACGTCCTCCTTTCGTTTCAGCCGCCACTGCTCTGGGCCTTGGAACTTCGGGCCGGGGAAGTCGTCGTCAACTTCGGCAACCGGACACGAGGTGTCACAGGTCGAGCATTTGTAGCAACTGTCCGCCCCGGGCCGGAGGTCCATGTCCTCTGCCTCGGGAAACACGTCGATGGGGAATTTTTCAGAGTCACTCATGATTGCTGTGCTGCTCGCTTCCCGGCGAATTGCCCGGTTGCGAGCGAGATGCCGCTGCCCGACTTTTCTGCTGCGAAGTCTGCGCCACCGAGGACGCCCCCGGCCGCCCGGAGATTCTCGAATTCGACCGCACCTGCCGAGTCACGCGGTCTGAGGTCCGTATCGACGGCCACGCCAAATCGGGCGAATGGGTGGTCGCCGAACGCGTCGTCCTCGAACCAGTCGTAACGGTTCTCAGGGTGCGGAATGTGGAGGTCGAAAACCGGTTCCCGCACACCCTCGCGCGAGGAGGTAATTCCTTTGCCGACGAGGCCGCCGGTCGCCAGCACGAATTCGTTTGCGAAGTACGGAACGTGCTGGTGGGTCCGCTTCACTTTCACGTGGTCGATGCGTCCGTTGCTGTCCTCGAAATCGACGACTGGGTTGCCAGTCTCGATGGTGACACCTGCCTCGCGAAGGGCCGCAAACAGGGTGTTTTCGAGACGCATTCCGGGGAGCGATGGCGGTCCACTCGGAACCTCGAACACCTCAGCGCCGAGTTCGCGGCCGAGTGCCTCCCGTACCTTCTCGGGGTGGTCGTGGCCGAGAACCGCTGGGAAGCCGACGCGCTCTGCATCACCGAGATGTGGTTTGATTGCTTCGACGAGTTGACTGCGGATGCCCTTCTCGTTCGTGTCGAGGACCTTTGCGTAGCGCGTAATCTTCGCGTCTGCTCGGAGCATCGGGAAGCGCGCGGTGACGCCCCGAACCTCGAATGGAACGCCCGCATTCTCCAAATGCTCCGCAGCGAGCGGGGCGTCGAAATCCGTCAACGTCTCGAATCCGACGAGGAGCATCTCGTTGGTGTCGCTCGCGAGTCCCGGCGCGACCGTCTTCGGATATCTCGCGGTCGGTTTTACCGCTCCACCGGTGGTCGGAACGAGCGCGTTTTTCTCGGTGTGGCTTCCCGCGTACAGGTCGCCCAGCACCTCGTCGAACAGTGCGAGTCCGTCTTCGACTGCTTCTGCGCCGACGCGCTCGTAGGGGTGGCCCTCTGGCAAGTTATCGAGTGTCGAGAAGGGGTCAGCGAGCAGGTCACCGTCGTGGTAGCCGAGTACGTCGATGAGTCCGGATGCATTGCGGAGCGTGGACTCTTTGTGCGAGACGAGGCGCACATCAGCGCCTTCACGGGCGGCAGAAAGGGCGGCGGTCGCCCCGGCAAGACCGCCGCCGATGACGAGCACGTCGCTTTCTATCACAGTTCGCCCCCGTCGAAGGCGTTCCAGTCTGGGGTTCCCGCTTTCGCCGGGTCGCCGTCGCGGTTCAGCGTCGCCGCGTGGAGTGCGTGATTCAGCGCGGCCTGTGAGAGTTGTTCGCCCCACAGCGCGTGGCGCTCGCCTTTCCAGCGTTCCTGATAGAGTTCGTCGAGTGAGGTGCGGGCCGTCTCCTCGTCGTGGTCTGGGTGAAGTTCGCTGGCAAGTCGCTGACAGCAAAAGCCACCCTGGCAGTTGCCCATCGACGCCCGCGTGCGGATGCGGACGGCGTTCAGGTCGGTTCCCGAGTGGGTGAGCGCATCCTGCACTTCGGCACGGGTGACGCCTTCGCACTCACAGAGCACGGGATTCGGCGCGTCGGTTTTGAGCACGTCGTCGGCCCGAGAGCCAAGACGTTGTACGGAGCGCCGGCCAACCGGTGAGCGAAGGCCGAACTCGTCCATGTAGTCGTGGAGGACGGAGAAGTCCTCGCTTCCGGGAAGCGGTACTTGGGCTGTCTCACAGGAGGCGCGGACGCCGAGTTTCCCACAGACGTGGTCAGAGATGGACTCGGCCATCATCCGGTAGGTCGTGAACTTCCCGCCGACGATGCTCGTCATGCCGGGTAGGCCGTCGCGCTCTGCGTGGTCTAAGAGGAAGAAGTCACGCGTGATGTCCGTGGGGTCGGCACTGCCGACTTCTGGTGGTTCGTACAGTGGGCGCACGCCCCAAAACGAGCGAATGGTTCGCGCCTCGCCGAGAATCGGGACGAGTTTCGTGAGTTCGTCGATGACCAAATCGACCTCCCACTGCTCTTCTGGGTACTTTTCGGGGTCGCGCACTTCCTCGTCCGTGGTTCCGAGAATGCACGTCGTCTCGTGGGGCACGACGATGTCCGCGTCGCCTTTTGGCCGACAGCGGTTGACAACGGTGTCCACCTGCCGGACGTTCATGATGGTCATGACGCCTTTCGAGGGGCGGACTTCGATGTCCACGCCAGCCATGTCGCCGAGTCGTCCGGCCCACGCGCCCGTGGCGTTCACGACGTGGTCTGCGTAGATGGTCTCAATTTCCCCGGCCGAGTCGTTTCGCGGGCCGGGTTCGTGGCGGATTTTCGCGCCGACGACTTCACCGGCTTCGACCAACAGGTCGGTGACTGGCGCATGGGTGAGGACGCGCCCGCCGTGTTGCTCCGCGCTCGCGGCGTTTGCGACACACAGCCGGAAGGGGTCAACCGCGCCATCAGGAACCCAAATCGCCTTCGCTATGTCGGGTGCGAGATACGGTTCGACCTCGCGGGCCTCCTGTGCGGTGAGCACTTCAGCAGGGATGTCGCAGGCGCGACAGCCGTCGAGTTTCTTTTGGAAATATTCTTCTGTGTCCTCGGGTCGTTTGACGAACAGCCCGCCCGTCTCCTCGACGCAGTGGGCGGCGATGTCGCGGAGGATGCGGTTTTCCTCGATGCATTCGCGGGCGGATTTCTGGTCTGAGACGGCGTAGCGCCCGCCGCTGTGGAGCAGGCCGTGCATCCGGCCGGTCGTGCCGTGGGTCAGGTTGCCCTGTTCGACGAGGGTGACATCGACCCCGCGCATGGCGAGGTCGCGCGCGATGCCACAGCCCGTAGAGCCACCGCCGATAACGAGAACCGCAGTTTGTGAGGCCATCCAATGGTACACCTGTCGAGTGCGATGACTTCAGGTTTTTCGCCGTTCTGGTTGGATGTTTGCTCGAACCTGTCACATCGGTGGGGTTCGCCCCGAAGATTTATCGCTGGCTCGTGACCAGCGTATGGCAATAGGCTGGCCAATCAGTCACGATTGTTCGGCCACAACCGGCGAGTTCCCCACCGCTCGTCGTTTCCCCTCTACCAATGACAGCACACACCTACGTCGGTGCAATCGACCAAGGAACGACCGGCACGCGATTCATGGTCTTCGACCACGCCGGACAGGTCGTCTCGAACGCCTACGAGACCCACGAACAGCACTACCCACAACCCGGTTGGGTCGAACACGACCCGGTCGAAATCTGGGAGAACACCAAACTCGTCGTCTCACGGGCGCTCCGCGAGGCCGACATCGAACCCACCCAACTCGCCGCCCTCGGCATCACGAACCAGCGCGAAACGACCGTCATCTGGGACGCAGAGACGGGCACGCCGATACACAACGCGTTGGTCTGGCAAGACCGCCGGACGACCGACCGCGTCGAACGGCTCGAAGCCGACGACAAGGTCGAGTGGATTCGTGAGAAAACCGGCCTCGAAGCAGACGCCTACTTCTCTGCGACGAAAGCCGAATGGCTGCTCGACAACGCAGACCCCATCAAGATTCAGCGCACCCGCCCCGAAGACGTGCGCGACCGCGCCGAGGCGGGCGAACTCCGCATGGGCACGATGGACACGTGGCTCATCTACAAACTCACGGGCCAGCACGTCACCGACGTGACCAACGCCTCCCGGACGATGCTCTACAACATCCGGGATTTGACGTGGGACGCAGAACTCCTCGCCGAGTTCGACATCCCGCGCAGTCTCCTGCCCGACGTGCGCCCCTCGAGCGACGACGAGTACTACGGCTACACCGATGCCGACGGCTTCCTCGGCGCGAGAATCCCCGTGGCTGGGGCGCTTGGCGACCAGCAAGCCGCGCTGTTCGGCCAGACGTGTTTCGACGAAGGCGACGCGAAGAACACCTACGGCACGGGGTCGTTCTTCCTGATGAACACCGGCGAAGAGGCGGTCACAAGCGACCACGGACTGCTCACGACGATTGGCTTCCAGCGCGCGGGCGAACCCGTCCAGTACGCCCTCGAAGGCTCCATCTTCATCACCGGCGCGGCAATCGAGTGGCTCGAAGACGTCGACCTCATCGCAGACCCCGCACAGACCGCAGAACTCGCGCGGTCGGTCGATTCCACAGACGATGTCTACGTCGTCCCCGCGTTCACCGGCCTCGGCGCGCCCCACTGGGACGGCCGCGCTCGGGGAACCATCGTCGGCATCACCCGCGGGACGAAGCGCGAACACCTCGTGCGCGCGACGCTCGAATCCATTGCCTACCAGACCCGCGACGTGGCAGAAGCGATGGAGAGCGATTCCGGCATCGAGATGAACTACCTCCGGGTCGATGGCGGGGCGGTGAAGAACAACTTCCTCTGTCAACTCCAGTCGGACATCATCCAGACGGACATCGTCCGCCCAGAAGTTGACGAGACGACTGCACTCGGGGCGGCCTACGCCGCCGGACTCGCGGTTGGTTACTGGGAGACGGTAGACGAACTCAGGGACAACTGGCACGTAGACCGCGAGTTCACCCCGGAGATGGCTCCGGCGGACGCAGACAAACAGTACGACCGCTGGCACGACGCGGTCGAACGCTCGCTCGACTGGGCGCGCGATGGGGGCGACTAGATGGCGGTCGAACTGCTCGGGAACTCGCTCGAAGCGTGGCTCGTCCTCGTCATCGCCGCCTTCGCGGGCGGCGCGTTCGGCGCGGCGCTCGGGGCGCTCCCGGCGTTCATCTTCACCGGCTTCATGGTCATCGTCGGCGAGGGCGCGAACATCCTGAAAAGCGAACTCGGTGCGGCGGGCGTCGCCTCCGCCGACGCCATCACCGTCGGCATCACCGGCTCGATTGCCTTTGGCCCCGTGTTCGGCCCGCACATCTCCTTCGCTGGTGGTGCCGCAGCGGCCGCCTACGCCGCGCGCAGGGGCTACATGGACACCGGGTTCGACTACTTCGAGGCGAAAAACATCGCCCACGCGCTCGGCACGAAACCCGACGTGCTCGCCGTCGGCGGCGCGTTCGGCATCCTCGGGATGTTCATTCGCCAGCTTTCAGCAGGCTTCGGTCTCCCGTGGGACCCCATCGCTATGGGCGTCGTCCTCTCGGCGATTTTCCACCGACTCGTCCTCGGCTTCCCGGTCATCGGGAACGCCCGTGGTAGAAGCCTCCTCGACATGTCACCGTTCGAGCGCGAAGAGATGCGCCAGACCGCAGAGGGCGGGAAAGTCGTCGCTGACGGCGGTAAACCGGTTGCAGACGGCGGCGCGACGCGGCGGTTCAAAGTCGAGCCGTGGCTGCCCCACCAGTACGAATGGGCGAACGTGGCGATGATTGGCCTCGTCGTTGGCCTCCTCGCCGCCTACACCGCCGTGAAAACGGGGAGTTTCTTCCTCGCCTTCGGTATCAGTGCGGCGTCGCTCGTCTTCCTCGCCCTTGGCATCGAACAGATTCCGGTCACCCACCACATCGCGCTCCCGGCGAGTACGGCCGCGCTCGTCATCGTTCCCGAAGCCGCTGCGTCCGTCCCCATCCTACCCGCGCTCGCGGTGGGCGCGCTGTTCGGCGTGAGCGGGGCGCTCACGGGTGAGGTCATCCAGCGCATCTTCTACGCCCACAGCGACACGCACTTCGACCCGCCCGCGGCGGCTATCGTCGTGAACTCGTTTTTCATCGCGGTGCTCGCCATTGTCGGCGTCCTCCCGCGGGCCGGGTGGGTTCCGATTCCTGGTTGGCTCTAATTCGGGGCCGCCTTTCGACTACCCTCCGTAGGATTCGCGCAAAGCGACGCGGTTCACTTTTCCCGTCGTGGTCTGTGGAATCTCGTCTACGAACTCGATTCGCTGGGGAACCTCGTGTTCGTCCAGTGCGGCCGCGCAGGCCTCCCGAATCCGTTCACGAGAAAGGTCGCCAGACCGAGTGATAATGGCCGTTACGACGGCTCCTCGAAGGTCATCTCTCGCGTCGATGATAGCGGCAGCGGCCACGCCCTCGATGTCGTAGAGCACGTCTTCTATTTCCCGTGGATAGATGTTCGCACACCCCGTCGTGAACATATCCTCGCGGCGGTCAACGATGAACAGGTGGCCGTCGTCGTCCAGCCAGCCGATGTCTCCCGAGCGCAGCCAGCGCGTGCCGTCGCGTTCGACGAAGGCTTTCCGGTCATTTTGTGGGCGTTCGTAGCCCGGTGTCACGGTGTCGCCAGCCCACAACAACTCACCACGCTCGCCCTGCCCAACACGCTCGCCCGTCTCTAAATCCTCGATGCGCAGGGAGACGACTTCACGGGTTGGCGGGCCGACGCTCCCCGGCTTTCGTTCGTGGGGGTCTGGCCGGTTGAACGCGGCGAGCGGCGTCGTTTCGGTCATGCCGTAGCCTTCGAGCACGGCGCAGTCGAGTGCCGTCTCGGCCTCGGTGAATCGGCCTTTCGGCAGCGGTGCGCCGCCAACGCCGACGAGTTCGAGCGACGAGATGTCGTAGTGAGAAAGGCGCGAGTCGTCGATGAGGTCGATGAGCATACTCGGCGTCAGGAAGGTGTAGGTCACCCGCGAATTCTCGATGGTGGCGAGTACCCGTTCGGGGTCGAATGCAGACAAGAGGTGGTTCGTGGCCTGTGAGAGGAGCAGGGGCGTCGTCGTGACGTTGAGGCCGGTCACGTGGAAGCACTGGCAGACGGTGAGGCCAACAGTCTGGCGCGTCAAGCCGAGAGCGTTGATGATGCCGTGGGCGTTCGAAAGCAGGTTTCCGTGTGTGTGGTGGACGCCTTTTGGCTGGCCGGTCGTTCCCGAAGTGTAGAACACTTCTGCGAGTTCGTCGCTGCGTCTGGGATGAACTGCGTACTCGGTATCCGCGTCGGCAAGCAAGTCGTGAAACGCGTGTCCAACACTCCCACCAACCGAAATCGGTGTGGCAACGTCCGTGGCCACATCTGCAAACGCTTCGTCGGTGACGACCACTGAAACATCGCTCACGTCGAATATGTGGCAAATCTTCGAGGGGCCGAACTGGGTGTTGATGGGAACGGGAATCGCGCCGCACTTCATCGCGCCGAGGTACGCGGTCAGCAGTTCGAGGCTGTTTCGCAGACAGATGGCAACGCGGTCGCCGGGAGCGACGCCGAGCGCTTCGTAGGCGTTCGCGGCCGCATTCGTCCGGTCTGCCAGCGTCGCGTAGGTGTGGAGGGTCTCCGTATCGCTCACCGCCGGTTTGACCGGGGCGTTCCCCGCGGCGCGGTCAACGACGTTTGCGAAGTTCATGCGCGACGATTCGTCTCGTGACCCATCTGTGTTTCCCACGATTGTTTGTTATCAACATTGAGATACAACGAGGTCGGCGCAGTGGCGTTCGGGTGCATCCGTCGCGTCTCCGACACTCGCCGCCGAAAGCTGTTCGATAATGTGGGACATGCGGGTGTTTCAGTCGGAAAGCGTGGCGAAGACGATGTCCTCTCGGATGCTGTCTGCCTTCTCACAGACGATGGTCGCAAGGTCACCATCGAGTGACGACCGCAGCTCGTTGCCCGGCCCGTAGGCGGCGATTGCGCCGTACACCCGGTCCTCGGTGGCGATGGGGGCTGCGACGCCGACGATGCCGTGGAGCATCTCGCCGGTATCGACCGCGTAGCCGCTCTCACGAATGGTTGCTAATTCCGCTGTAAGGGCGTCTTCGGTCGTAACCGTCCGGTCTGTGCGTGTTGGCAGTCCGTGGCGGGTGACAATTTCGTGAACTCGGTTTTCTGTGAACTGCGCGAGAATCGCCTTCCCGGGCGCGTTTGTGTGGAGGTGTTCGTGGGTCGGATAGACGTGTCTGGCCGAGGGCGGGAGATTCTCGTAGTCCCACCGGGTTGCGAGCAAGATAGCCCCACGACCGTTCTCCTCGATGACGAGTTGGCTGTAGGTGTTCGTCTGGTCTGCGAGCGATTTCGCGGCCTGACGTCCGTGTAAGAACAGTTCGTTGCTGTTGCGAGACTCCCGGCCGAGGTGTAAAAACTGGGTGGTGAGTCGGTATCTGCCCTCCCGTTTGACGAGATAGCCAAGCGTTTCGAGCGTCTGAAGATGGTTGTGGACGGTGCTTTTCGGGAGCGAGAGCGCCGCGGCCAACTCGGTGACACCAGCAATCTCTCGGTCGCGAATCTCGTTGACGATTGCGTACGAGCGCTTCACCGAGTTGATGGGTACTGCCGGGTCGTCCATGCCACTCCATCGCAGCGTTCGCACTTAGTTTTGTTCGATAATGTGGGACAACCTCGGTTCAACTCACCCGCGGACTCCCTCAAAAACGCCATTCTACCAGAAATTATGCATTTATTTCTGTGAAATATTTCCACCTCATGCAGATGGATAATTTGTCGTAGATTGGTGTTAGAACAGTTTTTGGCTGGATTGAGATCTGGACAATCTGCACTTACTAGCTCGAATTTATAATTTATCAATCAATACCAAGGTTTATTTAACCACCCATGTATTGGCTGATACGGGATACGCCAGCAGTTGGCAGCCGGTTGTTGGTATCACCCTCTACAGTGACAACCATGGATAGAAACAGCTCCGTGACGCGCAGAACCGTCATGAAAGGCATCGGCGGCATTGCCGCGCTTTCGATGTCGAACGCAACCATCGCAGATGCACAGGCCGCACTGACCGACCCACTCCCCAGTGACCCCCACACCGCAGACACGTATCGGGCAATCGTGGACGCAATCATCCCCCGAACCCCACAGCTCGAAGCCGAACTCGGGCCAGAACACGTCCCTGGTGGGCTGGACGCTGAGTTAGAAAAGTTCCTCATCTGGGACTTCAACCACTTCCAAGAGATCCGCTCTGAGATGGTCACCGAGAAACTCGACGGTTCCGGCGTCGGGATGCCCCGGGCGATGTTCGAGTTCAGTCTCGATACTGGCGGCCTCCTCAGCTCGGACTTAGACGCCGTCCTCGACCTCGCTGACCTCTCGTTGCTCGACTTGCTCGATCTCGGCCTCGACGCCGACGCGCTCGAAGACTACCTCACCTTCGGCGCAGTCGAGAGCTTCGACGTTTCGTTTGCCGACCTCGACACGGAGCGCGAGGGCGTTGCCGAGTTCGAACTCACCGTCGAAGCAGACGGAGAAGTGTACCACCAAGTGCTCCAGAACTACCCGTACGCGCCGGTGTTCACCCTCGCGTTCGACCTCGTCGCGGCGGAGTTCCTCGCAACGGGACAGAACCACGAACCGCCCGCGGCAAACGAGAAGTTCCCCGGCGGTGGGACGTTCACTCGACTCGCGCCACAGGATCGGCTGCGCTGTCTCTGGACAATTGTCGACGGCGGCGTCCTCGACGCGCTCGACGATCTCCTCTCGCCGATGATTCCGGACGTTGGCATCCTGAAGTTCGTCGTGATGGCGGTAAACGGCCTCCACGGCTTTGGCTACTACACCGAGTGGTCGGGCTACGGCAGTACGAAAACGGCCACGCCGAACGACCGCGTTATGGAGGTGTCCGAAGGTGAGGTACAGAGCAGACAACAGACCGACTACCCCGGCCCCGCACCCGGCTACGCCGCAAACTGGCGACACGCGGTGCCCGGTGGGTTCAAAGACCCGAAAGCGAAGAATCTGAACTTACCCGACGACCTCGCTGGCGATGACGTCATCGACGGTCTCGGAGGTGACAACTAATGAACGACCCAGACGTTATCGTCGTCGGCGCAGGTGCCGACGGCCCGGCAGCGGCGTGGAAACTCGCAACCGACCACGGCTTAGACGTGCTCATCCTCGAAGCAGGCGCGTGGCACGGCAACAAAAACTGGCCAAAACCGCACGCCGACGCGGGCGGCACCGTGAGCACCGACCCAGCCGATTTAGACGGGAAACTCTTAGACGAGCAGTTCACCCACCGCGAAGCCGATGCGAACGACCCGACGTGGGGCTATCTCAGAGTCGGCCCCGCAGACCACTCTCGGGCCCCGTGGTTCCGCAACCTCCACCAGAACGCCTTCATCTGGCAGATTAGTGCCGTTGGCGGCACGTCACTCCACTACTTCGCAAACCATCCGCGGGCGTACCCCTACGCCATCGACACCCAAGACCACTGGCCCATCTCTTACGAAGAACTCGTCCCTTACTACCAGCTAAACGAGGAGATGACGAGCACGCAGCAGGCACCCATGACGGGCAAAGAAGAGGTGTTCATCGAAGGCGCGACCAACGCGGGCTACCCGCTCATCGAGAGCAAGAACGTCACCGAGACGGGGTGGCGGCCGCAGGCCAACGCCGTCGAAGTGCCGGGCCGCGAAACTTCGAACGGCCAACCGCTCGACGCCGACTACGAAGGGTCGTTCAGCTACGACGACGGCTTCCGCGGCGACACGCTCGTCGGTGACCACTTCCAAGGCTCCTCAACGCCGGTTGACGCGCCCGTCCGCGACAAGGCACGCAAGTCGAGCAACGTGAGCTACGTCCCGCCTGCGCTCGACACGAACAACGACCCAACGATGGGGAACGTCGCCATCCGGCCAAACGCCTACGTCACCAATATCGAGACGACGGGCGGGCCGGGCAGTATCGAAGCAAGCGGCGTCACCTTCCGCGATAGCTGGTCCGGCCAGACCCAGACCGTGGGGGCCGACACCGTTGTCCTCGCAGGCGGCTGTATCGAGTCACCGCGCCTCTGGCTCAACTCCGGCCTCCCCGACGACGGCTGGGTCGGCAAGGGCCTCACCACCCACTGGTTCGACTGGGTTGTCGGCGTCTACGACGACGAGACGGTTGCCGAAATCAACCCAGAGGGCGAGCACATGGACCCGTACATTGGCCAGAACTCCGCTGTTCGCTTCGACAAGCCGGGGGTTGGCGGGATGGAAGACATCGGGATGTCGCCCGGTCTCGTTTCTTACGCCGATTACCTGTTCAGCCAAGCCGGCTACAGCTTCGACACGCCGGTTGACCCGGACGAGCCGTGGGACACTCGCGGCTACGTCGTCGGCGAAGAACTGAAACGCCGGATGTCGGATTACCGGCAGACGAAGGCGCTCCTCATCCTCACTGACGACCTCCCACGGCAGGACAATGGCGTCTCACTCGACAACACCTTCTCCGACGAACACGGTGCCGTGCCGAAGATTAAGTGGTCGCCCCACCCGGACGACGACGCCAAACGCGACGAACTCTGTCGCATCGCCGCGCGCATCCACAAGGAAGCCGGGGCCGAACACGTCCACCGGTGTGATTGGCCGCCGTTGCTCCTCCACATGCAGTCGTCGATGCGCATGGGGAAGGTGCTTGACGCGAACGCCGAGGCAAAGAACGTAGACCGTCTGTTCGTCGCAGACCACTCCGCGCTCGCAAACGGCCTTGGCGGGCCGAACCCGACGAACACGGGACAGGCACTCGCACTGCGGACGGCCGACAAAATCGCCTCGCTCTACTTCTAACTCCCACCCGTACTCTCTTTCTGTACCCTCACATCCCACTTCCCGGCCTATTCGCCCAACCGCGACTGCCACCGTTCGACGAGCCCCATCAACTCAATCGGTGAAATCTCGTTGACGTTCGTTTCCTGCAACTCATCGAGCACCGCGTCCGTTTCGGGGTCACGCGGCGCTTGTGCTGGTTCTGCTGGCTCGGACTCCGGCTCGCCGCGCAACTGCCCAGACCCCAAATCGAACACGACCTGTTTCGTCCCGCCCGACCCGCCGCGCACGTCGATGGCCTTGTCCGTTCGCAGGCGGTCGAGCACGTCGTCGGCGCGGGTCACGACAGGGCGCGGCACGCCAGCCAGCTCTGCGACGTGCACCCCATACGAGCGGTCTGCCGGGCCGTCTCGAATCGTCCGGAGGAAGGTCACGTCGCCATCGCGCTCGTCTGCGCCCATGTGGACGTTGTGTACCGTCGGCAAGCGACCGGCGAGACTCGTGAGTTCGTGGTAGTGGGTGGCGAACAGCGTTTTGGCCCGAATCTCGTTTACGAGATACTCCGTTGCGGCCCACGCAATCGAGATGCCGTCGTAGGTCGCCGTGCCTCGTCCCACCTCGTCCAGAATGACGAGTGAGTCTTCGGACGCCGAGTGGAGGATGTTCGCCAACTCCTGCATCTCGACCATGAACGTCGAACGCCCTTGGGCCAACTCGTCGAGCGCGCCGACGCGCGTGAAGATGCCGTCAACGAGGCCGATTCGCGCCGCCTTCGCGGGCACGAAACTCCCAATCTGCGCAAGCAGGACGATGAGTGCGACCTGTCGCATGTAGGTGGATTTCCCGCTCATGTTCGGGCCGGTCACGATGAGGAACGCACGGTCGTCATCGAGGCTCGCGTCGTTCGGGACGAACTCAGTGGTCTGTTCGACCACAGGGTGGCGGCCTGCCTCGATTTCGACCGCACCACTCTCGGCCAACTCCGGGCGCACCCACCGGAACTTCGCGGCGTGGGCGGCGAAACTGCCGAGCACGTCGAGTTTCGCAAGCGCGCGACCAACGTCCTGCAACAGCGGCGCTTCGGCGGCGACTTCGGCGCGAAGCTCCTGAAACAACTCGTACTCCAACTCGCCACGCTGTTCTTCGACCTGGAGGATGTCTCGCTCCGTCTCCTCGAGTTCGGGAATCGTGTACCGTTTCGAGTTCTTGAGCGTCTTTATCTCGCGATACTCCTCGGGGACGTTCTCGACCTGCGATTTGCCGACCTGAATATAGTAACCGTCCGTCCGGTTGCGGTCTACTTGGAGGTGGGAGATATCGTACTTCGATTTCTCGCGGCTTGCAAGTTCCTCAATCCAGTCGAGTGCCTCGTCGTGGCGCGTGATGAGTGCGTCTAACTCCTCGTCGTAGCCGTAGCGAAACAGGCCGCCTTGGGTCACCGTCGCGGGCGGGTCGTCTGCAAGGGCGTCTTCGAGACGGTCGTGGAGTCGAGCGGCGGCCTCCCGGTCTGGCTCTCCGACGATGTCCGAAAGGGGCGCGTCGTTGAGAATCGGGTCGGCCGCAATCGCGTCGGCAACGTCCGGGAGCAGCGCGACCGTATCTCGAATCTGGAGCAACTGACTCGCTCCGGCGCTTCCTGAGGTGGCGCGACTCGCCAGTCGTTCGACGTCGTATGCGTCACCGAGCACCTCTCTGAGTTCTTCGCGCGCGAGGGCGGCGTCCGCGAGCGCGGCGATGCACTGTTGGCGGGTTTCGAGAATCTGCGTCGAGCGCCGCGGGCGCTGGAGCCACGCCTTGAGCAGGCGGCTGCCGGGGCTCGTGACGGTGTGGTCTACCGTTTCAAACAGCGACTGCCCGCCGAGCCCCATCGTTTCGGCGAGTTCGAGGTTTCGCTGGGTCGTCGCGTCGAGTTCGACATGGTCGTCCGCGTGATACGGATGGAGGCGCGTCATCGACTGGAGGACGCCCACGCCAGATTCTTCGACGTACGAGAGGACGGCTCCGGCGGCCTGAATCGCGGCGTCTGCGTCAGCGAGGCCGACGCTTGCGAGCGCCTCATCGCCGAACTGTTCTGACACAGTGTGGCGGGCACGACCCGGCGCGAAGGCGTCTGCGGCGTGCAACGAGAGCGAGGCATCGGTTCGAGAGCGCAGCGAATCGAGGAAGGATTCGTTTCCGCGAATCGTCGGGCCAGGAAGGATTTCTGCGGGCGAAAACCGGTAGAGTTCGGTGAGGGCGGCGGCTTCGTCTTCGACTTCCGTCGCGTGGAACTGGCCGGTGGTCACGTCGGCGAAGGCGAGGCCGAACGAGTCGTCGCCGTGGACGACAGCTGCGAGGTACTGGGCGTCTGCGGAGGTGGTTTCGAGGAGCGTCCCCGGCGTGACGACGCGGACGATTTCGCGGGCGAGGCCGCCGTCTGCGGTGTCGTACTGGTCTGCGACGGCCACGCGATAGCCGCGTTCGACGAGCGCCTTGAGGTACGGAGTGAGTTCTTTGAGCGGGACGCCCGCCATCGGATACGACGACCCGTGGCTCGATTTCTGTGAGACTTTCAAATCGAGTTCGTCACCGACGAGTTCCGCGTCGTCTGCGAAAAATTCGTAGAAATCGCCGCACTGCATCGCCAGAATATCGGCATCCGTGGACTCCTTGAGCGAGAAAAATTCGCCAACGATGCCCGTCGCCTCAGTCATACCTTGCACTCTCTGCGAAGCAGGGTAAAACGCTGTGGGTTCGCCCGGACGCCCCGTTTCGGGGAGTGGTAACCAGGACACAATAGCTCTCTGTAGCTTTCATAGCGAGTTATTTGACCCCGATGACACACTGTGCGGATGGCGTACGACACAGACAGACATCAGCAACACAGCCCACACGGACCAGTCAATCCAGGTGGTAGTTACTGTCAACCGCCGGTTTGCAGCCATACCGTTCGATACCGCAAAACCGGCCGTCCAAATCATCCATCCAACCGCATCGCGGGCTGCGTACGCCATCTTTCTCTCCTTTCGATACCACAAACACACCAATGAGTTCCACTGACACAACCAAAATCGCCTTCGTCTGCGTCCAGAACGCAGGCCGCAGCCAAATGGCGTTTGCCTTCGCAGAACGCGAACGCGACCGCCGAAACGCAGACCACCTCGACCTGCTCACCGGGGGGACGAACCCCGCCGCCCACGTCCACGAGGCCGTGGCGCAGGTCATGGCCGAAATCGGTCTCGACATCGCAGACCGCGAGCCGCGAGAGGTCACGCCCGACAATCTCTCCACATTTGATTACGTCATCACGATGGGCTGTTCTGCCGACGACGTGTGTCCGTTCGGCTGGGGTGGCGAGAGTCGTGACTGGGCGCTGGACGACCCGCACGGAAAATCACCAGAAGAAGTCCGCGAGATTCGAGACGATATCGAACGGCTGGTTGTCGAACTGTTCGACGAACTCGCGTGAGTAGGCGTAATGCTTTGTAGGTCGTGATAATATGTTGACACGACCGATGCATCGTCGCACTCTCCTTGGGATTACTACAGGCTTGCTTTCAGCTGGGGCAGGATGTCTCTCAATGTTCGAATCAGCAGACGTTGACGCTTACAAACGACTGGAAGTTACGAACAAATCTGAAACTGACGAGCCAGTCACACTCTCAATAGTCGAAGCCGATTCATCTGAAACTGCTGCTGTTTTTGAAAAACAACTGATGATCGACCCAAACCAAATGGAGGTGTTTGAAACCGATTTAGAGCTCGATGCCACATACACTGTTTCTGCAACGAGAGCAGGCACTCCCATTGGTTCTGGGGAAGTCACAATGTGTGATTGTATCCTCGTTGTTGAAATTCACGAGGCGCACATCAACGTCAGCTTCTCAGCGTACTGAGTACCAGTAAAAAACCCCTGCCCCATTCTCTACGCTTCGAGCACAGAGAGCAGGTCGAGCGTTCGCGCCGCGAGCGTGTCTGGGTCTTCTGCAACCAACTTCACAATCGGTTCTTTACCGACTTCGCCGCGGTCGATAACCGCAACGGGCGTGTCACCGTCACCGCTGAACGCGCGGCGAGCACCCCATCCCATCGTGTTGCCTTCTTCTGTTTTCAGGTCTTCAGGTTCGACACTCCGGTTGAACTCGGCGAGCGACCATTCTAACTCAGTGAGCGCGGCTTCCACGTCTTCATCGAACCGGCAGTTCACGGCGAATCTGAGTTCGGGAACTGCCTCGCGCGCGCCGAGCAGGAAACGGGCGACGTGGCTCGATGCGCCGAAGCGGACGCCGCGATTCGGCTTCACGCCCGTGAGCGTGCGGGTGATACGACCCTCGACCGCGGCCGTTTCCGAGACCGATTCGGCAAACGGCGTCGCGCCGACGACGTTCATCCCGATTTCGGGAACGAGCGCGCGCACGTCTGCTTCGACGAACTGCTGGACGATTCCCTCGACCGCTTCCGCAGTCTCCTCGCGGGCGGCTTGGTTTCGGAGGGAGACGAGGTGGTGAACCGCGCCCGGTCCCTGTCCCACGTCGAGCGGGTAGCGCACCGCGCGCGTCATGAAGGAGACACCCGCGCTGACGGCGTCTGCGAGCGAGTCGCCGTGTGCGAGGCGGGCGGCAATCGCACTCGACAGCGTACAGCCAGAGCCGTGGGTTGCCTCCGTTTCGACGCGCTGGTGAGTAAAGCGCGTCACCTCGTCGGTCACGAGCACGTCCACGACGGTGTCGCCGGAGAGGTGGCCACCTTTCACGAGTGCGGCGTTGGCCCCCATCTCGACCAGCTGCTCGCCCGCGTCGATGGCGTCTTCGGTCGTCTCGATTTCGACGCCGGTGAGAACAGTCGCCTCGTCTGTGTTCGGCGTGACGAGCGTCGCCTCCGCAATCAGTTTCTCATAGGCCGCTTCGCCTTCGGCTTCGAGAAGCCGGTCACCGGAGGTGGCGACCATGACGGGGTCAACCACGAGCGATGCGCCGAGGTCGGCTACGCGTTCGGTCACGGCGTCGATGACCTCGGCGGTTCCGAGCATTCCCGTCTTCACGGCTCGCACGTCGAAGTCAGAGAGGACGGCGTCGTACTGTGACTGGATTTCCGCGACGGGGAGCGTAAACGCGCCCGTCACCCCTTGGGTGTTCTGTGAAGTCACGCTCGTCACGACGCTCGTGGCGAAGGTGTCGTGAGCTTCCATCGTCTTCAAGTCGGCTTGAATCCCTGCGCCGCCGCCCGAATCGCTGCCCGCAATGGTGAGACACACAGGTGGGGCGTAGGGGGATGGGGTTCGGGTCATTGCGTCTCTGCAAGCTTGCCCATGTTCTCCTCGAACGCGCCCCAGAACGGGTCGATGCCGGGGTGGTCGGTCGGCTCACCGTCCACGACGAGACCCGAACCCTCGACCACTTCTCCGACCTCTGCTGCCGGAATGCCTTCGGCGTCGAGCGCGGCGAGCACGTCATCGACGCCTTCTGGCAAGACGGTGGCAAGCAGCGTCCCTTCGCTGATGGCGTGCCACATCTCGATGTCGAAGAAGTCGCAGGTTTCCGCAACGCCTGGCAGGACGGGCACGGCGTCGGTTTCGAGTTCGATGCCGACGCCCGCAGAGCGTGCGACTTCGTACAGGCCGCCGTAGATACCACACTCGGTGGCGTCGTGCATCGCGGTGACCGGCCCGGCGGCAGCCGCGACGAGCGCGTCCTGTACCGGGCTCATGTCGTAGAAGCGGTCTTTGGCCGCAGAGAGCGCGTCTGCGTCCATCTTTCCGTCCATGAGCGGTTCGAACTGAATCGAGAGCAGGCCCGTCGCTTCCACCGCTGGCCCTTTCGTGATGATGATCTTGTCGCCGACTTGCGCGCCGTTCGGCTTGACGAGGTCGTCGAACTCGCCCACCGCGATGGCCGTCGCGCCGCCGACCATCGGGTAGTTACACCCAGCGTAGCGGGCGGTGTGTCCGGTCACGACGCTCACGCCGAGTTCTTTCGCCTCCGCGTCGAACGTCTCCCAGATGGTGGCGAACTGTTCGTCGGTAATCTCCGGCGGGAGATTGAAGTCAATCGAGAGGTGCGTTGGCGTCATGCCCGACACCGCCACGTCGCTCATCAGGATATGGAAGGCGAACCACGCCGCGCGCTCGAAGCCGAGCGAGGGCATGATGAACACCGGGTCGGTCGCGAGCGCGACCGCTTTGCCGCCCACGTCGATGACCCCGAAGTCAACGCCGTGTTGCGGTGAGAGCGTCTCGTCTTCCCGGTCTGCGCCCAAGTTCGGGTAGATGTACTCGTCGAAAAAGTCGCCGTCAATTTTCCCCAAGTCTGCCATACGTGGGAGTACAACCAACTACTATTAGTTAGTAATGGTGTGGTGAAGTTACGTCTTCTCGGCGTAGGTCGCGTACACCGCCCACGACGGGTCAACCTCGGGGTGTTCGATTCGCTCGCCTGCCGCGAACACGCCCTCGCCCTCACTGACTTCGCCTACGTCTGCGACGAGGATGCCTTCGGCTTCGAGGGCGGCGATGACTGCATCTGCGGCTGACGCCTCGGCGGTCAACAACAAGGTCCCACAGCTGGTCGAGGCCCACGGGTTCATGTTGAGGTAGTCGCAGGCGGCTTCGACACCGGGGAGCATCGGCACGGCGTCGGGGTCGAAGTCGATGCGAACGCCCGCGCCACGAGCGAGTTCGATGAGGCCGCCGTGGACGCCGCCCTCGGTGGCGTCGTGCATCGCGGTGACGCCGCCGGTTGCTCCCGCGATGAGGGCATCTTTGACGACGCTCGTATCCGCCATGCGTGACCGGGCCTGTTCGAGTACGTCCTCGGGGAGGCTCATCTGGTCGCCAAACAGCGTCGTGAGCAGACCTACCGCCTCTGCGGCCGGGCCTTTCGTGATGAGCAGGCGGTCGCCGGGCCGTGCGCCGTCGGGTCGGATTACGTCTGCGGGGTCGCCAACGCCGAGCACCGTCGCCGCGCCGACCCACGGGAACTCGATGCCCGCATATCGGGCGGTGTGGCCGGTGACGACGCTCACGCCGAGTTCTTTTGCTTCTGCGTCGATGGTTTCCCAAATGGTCGCAAACTGCTCGTCCGTAATCTCGGGTGGGAGCGAAAACGAGATGGCGAGATGCGTGGGTGGAATCCCCGAAACCGCAACGTCCGCGAGAACGATGTGCAGGGCGAAGCGTGCGGCCTGTTCGAAGCCGAGTTGCGGGAGAATCGAGACGGGGTCGGTGGCGATGACGACGGCTTTCTCACCCACGGAGAGCACTCCGAAGTCGATGCCGTGTTTCGGGCCGAGCGCCACGTCCTCGCGCGTTGCACCCAAATGTGGGTAGATGTGGGCGTCGAAAAACGCACGGTCTACCTTGCCGAGATCGGTCATGTGAGAACGTGGAGGCGGCGCGAGTAAAAGGCGTGCTACTGTACGCTCTCGGTGGCAAATCGATACACCTAAACGAGTCACTGAAATGATACAAGAGTATGTCACGATATACCATGTCTCGAACTGGCCGCGGTGAGCGCCGATGAGCGCCCTCGGTGCAATCCGACGAGTGAGCGAACTTGCAAGCGACTACTTCGTCCTCTGGGTGCTCCTCTTTTCGGGAATTGCCCTCGCAGAACCCTCGCTGTTCACGTGGATTGCGAGTCGTGGCCTCATCGCCCCCGGGCTTGGCCTCATCATGCTCGGGATGGGCCTTACTCTCCGCCCGGTCGATTTCCGCCGCCTTGCTGAGGAACCGCGCGATGTTGCCATCGGCGCGCTCGCCCAGTGGATTGTGATGCCACTCGCGGCCTACGGACTGACCGTCGCCCTCTCGTTGCCCCCAGAACTCGCCATCGGCGTTATCCTCGTTGGCGCGGCCCCCGGCGGCACAGCCTCCAATGTTATGGCCTACCTCGGGAAGGGCGACGTTGCCCTCTCGGTGGCAGTTACGACGGTGACCACGCTCGCCGCACCGCTCATCATGCCCGCGTGGGTCGTGTTGCTCGCGGGTGAATCGCTCGACGTGACGTTCATGAGCCTGTTTACGAGCATCGTCCAAATCGTCTTCATTCCCGTCGTCGCAGGATTCGCGCTGCGCTATCTCTTAGATAAGACGGCTCCATCCGTCGCAGAAGCCGGACTCGACATCTTCCCGCTCGTGAGCGTTGCCACCATCGTCGCCATCGTCGCGGCCGTCGTCGGCCTGAACGTCGAGAACATTCTGACAGCTGGTGCGGCCGTCCTCGTCGCCGTCGTCGCTCACAACGCCATCGGCCTCGGCGCGGGCTACAGCGTTGGCCGCCTCGCAGGCATGGACGAAGACCGCGTGCGAACCTGCACGTTCGAGGTTGGGCTTCAGAACAGTGGACTGGCCGTCGCGCTCGCCACGGCGTTTTTCAGCCCGACCGCAGCGCTCGTCCCGGCGCTGTTCAGCGTCTGGCACAACGTCACCGGCCCGGCGCTCGCAAGCTACTTCTCGCGTGAAGAGGCGGCCGAGAAAGCGTCTGGAACGCACGCCATGAGCGAGTAAGCGTCTCACTCGCTCACAATTTGTTCTACTTTTTACGCACTGTAGTTTAGAACCTGAGAGTTCCAGGAGCTAATCCTGTTGTATCGAAGGAGTAACCCTATTGAAATATCCGCGCGTATCTACTTGTGTAGACCATACGTTACTGGTGATTCCTATGACCACAACCACACAACGACAACTGCTCTGGGTGGCGCTCGCCATCCTCGCCGCGCTTCTCATCCTTCCGGCCCTCCTCATGGGCTTTGGAATGATGGGCTACGGCCCCATGATGGGCGGCTTTTGGGGCGGGGGCTTTGGTATGAACAGCGGAACGATTCCAGGCTGGATGATGGCCGTAGGGTTCCTCATGCAACTCCTGTTCTTCATCGCCATCATTGGCGGCGGCTACCTACTTGTTCGAGCGGTGACTGGGACGCAGGGAAGCGACCGTGCCCTCGATGAACTCAGACTTGCCTATGCCCGGGGCGACCTGACCGACGAGGAGTACGACGAGCGAAAACGACGACTCGAAGCAGACCGTCGCTAAGCCACGTCGAGGATTTAGAACCTAGCATACACCGCCTCCTCCAGTTTATTTTCAAAGCCACAATCGCATTAGGGCAGTCTCCCCAACATATGGACACACCGCTACCATGGACCGCTGGGAATACGCTCTCTTGACCACAATCGCATTGGCCGTGGTGGGAATCGGTGTCGTCACCACGAACCAACCCTTAGACACGTTCTTCATAGAAAGCGCGACGACAGCCGCGACGACGACGGTAGCGATGGCGTGGATTACGTGGTGGGCGCTCGTCATCGGCTTCGCCATCGCAGGCGGCGTCGAGGCGTGGGTCAATTCCGACGACATCGCAGCCCTGCTCGCCGGACACGGAGCGCGAGAAGTCGGCGCTGGCACGTTCTTTGGCTTCGTCTCCTCGTCGTGTTCCTACAGCGCCATCGCGACCGCGAAAAACCTGTTCAAGAAAGGCGCCTCTGCGGCCGCCGCGCTCGGGGCGTTCATGTTCGCCTCCACCAACCTCGTCATCGAAATCGGTGCCGTCATCTGGATTCTCCTCGGTTGGGAGTTTCTGGTCGCAGACTTCCTTGGCGGCTTCCTTCTCATCAGTCTCATGGCACTCGCGTTCGTCTATCTCGTCCCAGACGAGGTCATCGAAACGGCACGTGAGAACGCTCAGCAAGACGGCGAGCCGACGGCCGAAGACCCGGTCTGTGGGATGGAGGTCAACCCTGAAGAGACGGAGTACAGCGTAGATCACGACGGGACGACCTCCTACTTCTGTTCACAGTCGTGTAAGGAGAGCTTCGACCCCGAAGAAGCGAATACGACGATTCGAGAGCAAGCCACCTCGCTCGCGGGCTGGAAAGCCCTCGCTGACAAGCAGTGGAAAGAGTGGGGGATGCTCTGGGACGAGATTGCGATTGGCTTTATCTTCGCCGGACTCATCGCCGGATTCATCCCCCAGAGCGTCTGGACGAGCATCTTCTCGGGTGGGGCGAACGGCGCACCCGTGTTCATCGTCTGGACGGCCGCACTCGGGGCCATCGTCGGCGTCGCAACGTTCGTCTGCTCGGTTGGGAACGTCCCCTTCGGCACCGTCCTCTGGACGAACGGCCTGCCGTTCGGGTCGGTGCTCTCGTACATCTACGCAGACCTCATCGTCCCACCCATCATGGACGCTTACCGCGAGTACTACGGCACGAAATTCGCCGCGATTCTCTCGGGGTTCATCTTCCTCACCTCGGTGCTCGTGGGCGTCGTCATCCACTTCCTGTTCCTCGGACTCGGCATCATCCCTGACCCACAGAACGCACAGGTTGCCGAGGTAAAAATCGAGATGAACTACAAGTTGGTGTTGAACGTCCTCGCATCAGCGTTCTTCATCGTGTTGTACTGGTTGCACAGCCGCGACTCGGTCGGGAGCGACGGCCAGGAGATGGCCCACGCCGCCGATTAATCACCTTCGTTTCAGTCTATTGTGTCAGCGCACAGTCGGGCAAGGCTCTTTTGCGTGCTCCCCTAGACCACGAACACGATGAGCCAGCAACAAGGAGAATCCATCACCGTCTTTTCGGACTACGTCTGTCCGTTTTGCTATCTGGGCCGCCACTCGCTTAGCCAGTATCAAGACTCGCGCGAAGAACCGCTCGACATCGACTGGCATCCGTTCGACCTGCGCAGCCAGAAGCGCAACGCCGACGGCTCGATTGATTTCTCGGTCGATGACGGCAAGGACGACGACTACTACGCGCAGGCAAAGGAGAACGTGCGTCAGTTACAGGAAAAATACGACGTTGAGATGACGCTCGACCTCGCGACGGACATCGACTCGCTGCCGGCGCAGATGGCCTCGTTCTACGTCAAACAGGAGTATCCCGAGCAATGGCTCGACTTTGACGAAGCCATCTTCACCGCACTCTGGATCGAGGGCAAAGATATCGGCGACCGCGATGTCCTCTTCGAACTCGCAGAAGAGACTGGCATCGACCCGGAGGAACTCGACCTCGCCCTCGATGATGAGACGCTGCGCGAGCAGGTGTTTGCGAAATTCTCAGAAGCGCACGAATACGGCGTGACGGGCGTGCCGACGTTTGCCTACGACGGCTACGCCGCCCGCGGCGCGGTGCCACCGGAGCAACTCGACCGCCTCGTCGACGGCGTCTAACTCGGCATCTGCACTTATCGCCTCCCCGCGCATACAGCAGTTGTGAACCGAACGGCGAAACTCGCGGCGGCTTCTGCAGTTGGCGTGCTCGCACTCTGGGCGGCGTGGGGCATCTACAGCAAGCGGTCGGCTGACCGCATCACCTACACTGTCGAGCGTATCGTCGATGACGTCGAACTCCGGGCGTACCCCGAAGTCATCCTCGCAGAGACCCGCGCACCGAACGAAACCGTCGCGTTCCGTCGGCTGTTCGAATACATCTCTGGCGAAAACGAAGGTGCGGCGCAACTCTCGATGACGACGCCGGTCAGAACCCACACCAGCGCGCTCTCGATGACCACGCCGCCGCACGCGGCTACCGACGAGGAGTTGGTGACGATGGGATTCTACCTGCCCCGTGAGTTCACGCCCGCAGCCGTTCCAAAGCCGACGAACCCGACGGTGTCGCTCGTCGTTGAAGTGCCTCGGAGCCTCGCTGTGCGGTCGTTTTCGTGGTACGCGACCGAGAAACGGACGGCCCGCGAAAAACGCACGCTACTCGAAACGCTCGCCGCCCACGAGGTCGAAGTTCGCGGCGAACCGTTCTTGCTTCAGTACAACGACCCGTGGACGCCGCCGTTCATGCGGACGAACGAGGTCGCCGTCGAAATTGCACCGCAAGACTAGTTCGACGTTTTATTTCGGCCACCACTCGCCGGGCACCGCCGTGTGTCGGTCGTGCACAGTCCGTACGACTTTGGCCCCTCGCCGCGAACTCCCCGTATGAACGTTTTCGAGCGACGCACACGCGCCTGTCAGGACGCACTCGACGCAGCGGACGCGGATGCCCTCATCTGTTTTCCCGGCGAGAACATGTACTACCTCTCCGGGTTTCACGACGAACCGATGGAGCGCCATCTCTTTTTCATTCTCGCGCGCGAGGACGACCCCATCTTCATCGCCCCGGAGCTGTACGAAGGCCAGATTCGAGATGCCTCGTGGGTCGCAGACGTGCGGACGTGGGCGGACGGTGACGACCCGCGCAAACTCGTCGAAAACGTCCTCATCGACCTCGACATTGTTGGCGAAAACATCCTCGTCGACGACCAGATGTGGGCGCGCTTTACCCAAGACCTCCGCGCGGCCGCCCCTGGGACGACGTTCGGCCTCGCAAGCACGATACTTGCGCCGCGCAGAATGCGAAAAGACGCGGCCGAACTCGACGCGATGCGCCACGCCGGGGAACTCGCAGACACCGTGAGCGAACAGGTCAGAGCGATGGGCGACGACGCCCTTGGCATGACCGAAGCCGAACTCGCCCGCCACATCGAGACTCTGTGTATCGACGCCGGTGGTGATGCGCTGTCGTTCGACGTCATCGTCGGCTCCGGGCCGAACGGCGCGAAGCCCCACCACCGCCACAGCAACCGCGAAATTCAGGCGGGCGACCCCGTCGTCCTCGACTTCGGCGTATTCGCAGACCACTACCCGAGCGACCAGACGCGAACGGTCGTGTTCGCAGGCGAGCCACCGGAGGGCTTCGAAGCCGCTTTCACCGCCGTCAAAGCCGCTCAAGAAGCCGCCGTCAACGCGGTGGAACCCGGCGTCACCGCAGCGTCAATCGACCGGGTTGCCCGCGACCACCTCACCGAGGCGGGCTACGGCGAGCAGTTCATCCATCGGACGGGCCACGGCGTCGGCCTCAACGTCCACGAAGACCCCTACATCGTCGCGGGCAACGACACGAAACTGGAACCGGGCATGGTGTTCAGCGTCGAACCCGGTGTGTATTTCGACGGCGAGTTCGGCATCCGCATCGAAGACCTCGTGGCGGTCACCGAGGACGGCCACGAGCGGCTGAACCATTCCTCACGCGAGTTCTAAGCCGAGAGCCTTTTTGACACACGGGACCACTCGTTCGTATATGGATGGGGCGCTTGGGCCACCCGCGCAGATGGCCGCAAACGAAGACGAGCTGACGCCGATGATGGCCCAGTATTTCGAGCTAACAGGCAAATACGACGACTGTCTTCTCCTGTTCCAAGTCGGCGACTTTTACGAAGCGTTCTGTGACGCCGCAGAGACCATCTCGCGCCTCCTCGACATCACGCTCACCGCCCGCGAAGACAGCACCGGTCGGTATCCAATGGCTGGCGTTCCCATCGACAGCGCGGCTTCATACGTCGTGAAACTGCTCGATGCAGGCTTTCGTGTCGCCATCGCAGACCAAGTCCAAGACCCCGCTGAGACCTCCGGCATCGTCGACCGCGCGGTCACGCGCATCATCACACCGGGGACGCTCACCGAAGACGAATTGCTGCGAACCGATGACAACAACTACGTCGCCTGTCTGACTGCGGGCTACGGCCTCGCGCTGCTCGACGTTTCGACCGGCGAGTTCCTCGCCACGAGCGCACGGTCGATAGACGCCATCCGCGACGAACTCGGCCGGTTCGCGCCCGCAGAGGCCATCGTCGGCCCCGGCGTCGATGAAGATCTGTTCGACGCAAACTGCATGGTGACACCGGTTTCTGACGATATTTTCGAGACAGACGCCGCCCGCGAGCGCGTGGCAGCGTACTTCGGCCCGCCAGACGCCTTGCTCGCGGGGAGCGCCGAAATTCAGGCGTGTGGCGCGTTGCTCGCCTACGCCGAATACACCCGCGGGGGCGAGGACGGCCACCTGGACTACCTCAACCACCTCACGCGCTATGACCCGCGCGAATACCTCCTGCTCGACCCCGTTGCCCTGCGCAGTCTCGAACTGTTCGAGCCACGGGCGGTCCACGCCGCGCGCGACGCAACGCTCGTCGGCATCCTCGATGAAACCGCCTGCGCACTCGGCAGTCGGAAACTGAAGGCATGGCTCCGTCGCCCGCTCGTTGACCCGGAACGAATCGAAGCCCGATTGGACGCGGTGGCTGAATTGACGACGGCGCTCCAGACGCGGGAAGCCGCCCACGACCACCTCCGCGACGTGTACGACATCGAGCGACTCATCGGCCGCATCGCTCGCGGCCGCGCGAACGCCCGCGACCTTCGCTCGCTCAAACAGACCCTCGATGTGGTTCCCCACCTGCGCGACCTTTTGCGCGACTGTGAGGCCGACAAACTCCAGTCGCTCAGAGACGGCCTCGATGACCTGCCCGAGATTCGCAACCTCGTAGAGCGGGCCATCCGCGAAGACCCGCCTGTCGAAATCACCGAAGGACGCGTCATCAAACCCGGCTACGACGACGACTTAGACGCGCTCAGAGACACCGAACGTTCGGGCAAGGAGTGGATAAACGCGCTCGAAGCAAAAGAACGCGACCGCACCGGCATTGGCTCGCTCAAAGTCGGCTTCAATCAGGTACACGGCTACTACATCGAGGTGACGAATCCGAACCTCGAAAAGGTGCCAGACGACTACCAGCGCCGTCAGACGCTCAAAAACTCAGAGCGCTTCTACACGCCCGACCTGAAGGAGCGCGAAGACGAGATTCTCCGCGCTGAACAGCGCGCAGACGACCTCGAACACGAACTGTTCCGCGAGATTCGTACCGACATCGCCACCGAATCGGCGCGGATTCAGGCGGTTGCGGACACGCTTGCCACCCTCGACGTGCTCGTTTCACTTGCGGACGTGGCGGCAAAACACGGCTACACGCGCCCAGACCTCGGAACGGACGGCATCCACATCGAGGACGGGCGCCATCCCGTGGTCGAGCGTACGAAGCCGTCGTTCGTCCCGAACGACACCCACCTCGACGCCGACAATCGGTTTGCCATCCTCACTGGCCCGAACATGAGCGGGAAATCGACGTATATGCGACAGGTCGCCCTCATCACCATCCTCACACAAATCGGGAGTTTCGTCCCCGCCGTGGGTGCCGAACTCGAACTCGTAGACCGCATCTTCACGCGCGTCGGCGCATCCGACGACATCGCGGGCGGGCGTTCGACGTTCATGGTCGAGATGACCGAAGTCGCCGATATTCTCAGCGAAGCGACCGACTCGTCGCTCGTGCTCTTAGACGAGGTGGGACGTGGGACGAGTACGACCGACGGCCTCGCCATCGCACAAGCTGTGACGGAGCATCTCCACGACGAAATCGGTGCGCGAACGCTGTTCGCCACTCACCACCACGACCTGACGGCGCTCGCTGCGGACTTTTCTGGGGTGCACAACCTCCACTTTGGGGCTACCAACGTGGACGGCGAAGTCGTGTTCCAGCACAACCTCTCGCCGGGTGCGGCGACCGCCTCTTACGGCGTTGAGGTGGCAACGGCGGCGGGGTTGCCTGAATCGGTTGTCGAACGCTCGCGTGAACTCCTCGCAGACTCAGCTGAGCAACCTGCGCAACCGAAATCCCCCGCAACCGACGCAAACGACAATCTGGAAGCCCTGCTCAGCGACGTTGACCTCGCAAACACGACGCCGCTCGAGGCGATGAACGTCCTCCACGCGCTCAAAAACGAACGTGAGTAGGTTACTCATCGGGTTCGAGCGAGACGAATTCTAACCCATTCTCGTCGAGTAAGTCACGCGCCCGGTCGGTCACCGACGGGGCGACGAGAATTCCGCGAATCGTCGCCTCCGTGTGTAAATCGCGCCGGAGCGCATCGACGTAGCGAGCCAACTGGCCGACCGCATCCGGGCCGACACGCCGTCGCTTCAACTCCACGACGACGGTCGTTCCGTCGGCGTCGCTGCCGAAGATGTCCACTGCCCCTGCTGGGGTTTCTCTTTCTGTGGCGAGCGGTTGGAAGCCCGGTTCGATGAGTGTCGGGTCGTCTAAGATGCGCTGTTTCAAGTCGGCTTCCGTGCCCGAAACGTTGAGGTCACTTTCGTCGCTGAGGCTGAACGCGGACACCTGTTCGATTGTCTCGAAAGTAACATAGAGTTCTTCTGCGGGCGAAGAGCGGACGCTTCGAATCTGCAACGAGTCGTCGCAGAGGCTTAGTTCGTGCGTACAGCCCGGCGGCTGCCAGTTGACGGGTTTTTGGCCGGCTGCAGTGTGGACGAGCAACGAGCCATCAGGCTTGAGCATGACGTGGCGGTCGCCGGGGCCGAGAGAGCTCGACGCGCGCCCGTCGTACTCGATCGTACACCGTCCAAAGACAGTCAGCAACTCGCCGCGCTCGATGGCAGTATCAAGGAAGTCGCGGGCCGCACTGGCGGCTGGTGCGGTGAGCGTGCGGGGGGTGGCATCCTCGTCTGTCGTCGTCACTGCGGGTGGATTGCCGCGCGTGGCATAAAAACCGCCTGTTGCGGTCACCCTCGTTCTTGTGTGAGGATGTCGTCGCCAAACCATTCTGGAAGCGCAGTTTCGAAGAATGTACGGGTGGTTTCGGGGGTGAATCCACACGCCTCGCGGTGTGCTCGCAGGCAGGCTTTCGCGCCATCAACCCAGCCCTCGACGTAGGGCACGTCTACGGGTGCATCGTCTCGAAAAACGACGGGAACGAGCGCGCCGTTTCCGACCATGCCGTCTGCGGGGTCGAGGCCGAACCAGACTGGCAAGTAGGCAGTCACCTCGAAATCAGGGCTGACGACGTAGAACGCTTCGTGGGCGAGGAAATCGAGGTGCTTCGTGAGGATGGTTTTGAGCGAGAGACCGGTTTTACGTGGCGTGGGTTCGACGGCTTCTTGCGGACCAAACGGCGTCGATTCGGTGAGCGCATCGACCAGCCGAAAGCCGAGGGCCCCCCACTGCGAGTAATGGAGGGTATAGGTGCCATCAGGCTGTTCGTAGGCGACGAGGGCGCGGTGTCCCACGGCTCACCACCTCGCGTTGTGGGGTGTTTTTGAATCGAGACGGGGGCTGGGATGGGCGGAGACCATTGCAAAGCTTGCTGGCCTCGTGTTCGGATAAAAAACTTAGGCCGATTCGACGAACTCGATAATCTGCTCTGCACCCTGAAACCCTTCTGCGAGGCGTCCCACCACGTCGCCGTCTTTGAACAGCAGGAGCGTCGGCACGCTTCGCACGTTGTACTGTTCGACCAGCTGGATGTCCGTGACGGGATTGATGAGCGCGACGACGGCGTCGCTGGCGCGGTGGACTGAGCCAAGCACCGGCTCGATGCTCTGACAGAGCGTACAGCCCTTGGTGTAGAAATCCACCAGGACGAGGTCGTGTGCGGAGACGAGCGCGTCGAGGTCTGCGGCGCGTTCGAGGCGGACGGGTCGTGGCGGTTTTTCGGTTGGAACGTCTGTCGTCACTGTCCTGTGTTCGGGCTGGCGCTATTTAGTGAATCTGGTGAGTAGGAGTTTCTTCTCACCAGGTCACGATGACGTCTCGTCGCCCTTGGAGGGCGGCAACGACATCTGCATCGCGGAAAATGCGCGTACTTTGTCCGTTTCGGTGGATGCTTTTCACGTAGCTGATTTGGACGTGCCCGTTCACGTCGTCGCCCCACTCGAAGATGTGAAATTCGAGGGAGGAGCCGTACTGTCGCCACTGTGGGAGGGTGACGTGAATCCGGCCTTGGGTGTCTGCGTCCCAGTCGATGGCGTAGTCGATTAGGGGTGGTTCTGTGGTCGATTCGGTGTCGCCATCACCGCGCGTCGTGGGCTGCTCGGTGCTGTCCGGTGCAGCGTTGAGCGAGGGGGAAAGCCACGCTTTCACGCGGGATGCAACGGAGGTGGTTGGGGGGTTCTGACGCTGCATCGAGAGAGTGCCTCTGAGCGAGGCTCAGGATGGGTGGGTACAAAGACTTTCGATTTCGCGCGGTAGCGGGGCGCTCGAGGCCATTGAGCGTGATATGGCGTCGCTAGTCACGTCGAGTAAATCGTGAAAATTCGTTCAGTCGTCGGCCGGTTCGATAATCGAGGCGTCGAGCCACTCGTTGGCCCAGTTCTCGATTTCTTCGAACACGGGAAACAGCGACGCACCCTTCTCGGTGAGACTGTAGTAGGTTGCTACGGGTGCATCCTCTTCGAGCCGCCGGTTTACAAAGCCGGTCTCTTGGAGGTCATCGAGAACGCGAGAGAGGGTGCGCGAACTCGCATCGGTCGAGCGTTTGAGTTCGTTAAACCGCTTTTCGCCCTCCTGGAGGTCGTGGAGCACGATGAGCCGCCACTGGGAGCCAATCTGCTGGAGGGAGTCGATGACGACACACGCGTCCTCCGAATACTTGTCTGATTCTGCATCGTGACTTGGCATGTAGGTTCTCTGTTCTCTTTTGCGATCCCAGCCACTATAGCAGTTCTGATTGGAACCAGGTTACATATTGAAACTATCTGTGCTCGACTGCTGTTTCAGTCGGAGACATCGAAAACACATTCTCGAAAGCAACCACCGATATCGTGCTGATTGCTTCTTAGGCTGTCGCGGCTTCCTGTTCGATTTTCAGGAGTTCGCGGTAGCGGTTGCGGATGGTGACTTCGCTGATATCTGCGACCTCGCTCACTTCCGCCTGCGTAATCTCCGCGTTCGTGAGCAGGCCAGCGGCGTAAATCGAAGCGGCAGCGAGGCCGACCGGCGACTTGCCGCTCAGGATGCCCTCGCGCTTTGCGGTTTCGAGCAGTTCGCGGGCGCGCCGTTCGGTCTCGTCGCTCACGTCGAGGCCGGAGGCAAAGCGGCCGACGTAGCTGACGGGGTCTGGTGGCGCAATCTGCAAGTCGAGTTCGCGGACGATGTAGCGGTAGGCGCGCTGGAACTCCATCTCATCGACGCGCGTGACGGCGGCCATTTCGTCTACGGTGCGGGGATTGCCCGCCTGCCTGGCGGCGGCGTGGAGCGATCCGGTCGCCATGCCTTCGATCGACCGGCCGGGGAGCAGGTCTTCTTCGAGGGCCCGACGGTAGATGACGGAGGCCGTCTCGCGGATGGCTTTCGGGAGGCCAAGCGCGGAGGCCATGCGGTCGATTTCGCCGAGGGCTTGCCGGAGGTTACGGTCGCGGGCGTTGCGAGTTTTCGTCCGGCGGTCCCACATCCGTAGGCGGCCGAGTTGCTTTCGCTTTCGCGCGCTCAGCGTGTTCCCGCGGGCGTCCTTGTCCTGCCAGTCGATGGTGGTCGAGAGGCCCTTGTCGTGCATCATCTTCGTCATCGGCGCGCCGACGCGGGACTTCTGGTTGCGCTCTGCCGAGTCGAACGCGCGCCACTCGGGGCCGTGGTCGAGTTCTGCTTCCTCGACGACGAGCCCACACGACTCACAGTGGCGCTCGCCGTGTTCGTGGTCAGTCTTGAGCAGACTTCCACACTCTGGGCAGGTCACCTCTTTTTCGGTGCTGCGAGGTGGCGTGCGCTTCGTCTGTTCTGACTGATTGTATGAGGTTACTTGTTGCACGGGAATGGGAAATGGGGGGTTGGTGGGCGTGTCAATACATGCTATGCTCAGGACTGTTTCGGGTTATATTCTCGCTTGGTATACACCAAATAACATCGATGTCACCTGCTTACCGCGACGTGACTCAGTGCTCGAATATCGTATACATTCGGCACGTGGCGGGCGAATTAGCGCATTTTGTCGCGTGGCGGGGCGGTTCCGGCACCGATACGCTCTTAGGTTGGTGTGTACCAAAGAGAACTAATGAGAGAGTTCGTCTTCAGCCTCACCTACGAACCCGGCGTTGACCCCGTCGCTGACGTGTTTATCGACTATCCGGCCGCCCTCTCAAAATCCCTCGACTGTGCGGTTGCCGGAAACAACATGTGGCGACTCGACCGCATCACCGGGCCGGAAGCGGCGGTGTCCGAACTCACTGACTTGCTCACCGACGCCTCTCGATGCAACGAGTGTCTGAATGACCCGACCTGTGACTCCTACCGCGAACACGAACTGCTCGCCGCGGACACGACGAGCGCAACCATCTACACCTACCGACAGGGCATCGAAGAGTGTCGCACCCTGCCGTCGCTTGCCCACGAACACCTTGGGCCGGGCCTGCTCTATGAAACCCAACGCCGCGGCGATTCCTACGAGTGGCGCATCCTCATGCGCTCTGACGGGAGTGTGGGCGAGTTGTACGACGCCGTCCAAGCCGAGCTTCCAGACGGTGTCAACGTGAATCTCTCCCACCTCTCGAATCCGACCCACTGGACGGACGAAGCCATCACCGCCTGCGAACTCCCGTTCGAACAGCGTCAAGTGCTCGAACTCGCCGTCTCTCACGGGTACTACGAAACCCCCCGCAAGACGACGCTCGCGGAACTCGCAGACGAGATTGGCGTGCCCCAATCGACGCTGCAGTACCGCCTCCAGCGCGCCGAATCGTGGCTGGCCACTGGCTTCGTCGGCGAATGTCTCTAAATCTGGGTGACAATTATCGTCGCTCCCCGCCTACGTCCGTGTGACGAATCATGAGCGATGCAGTTCCCGACGTGGGGCAGGGACGCGAGATGAACCGCGCAGAGATAGTCGAATTCCTCTACGAACAGGGCGTCGGGACGCTCTCGCTCGCCGCAGACCGGCGTGCCTACGCCGTCCCCGTCTCGTTTACGTTCGATGGCACCGACCGCCTGTTTTTCGAACTCATCCAGTTTGGAGATGCAAGCAAAAAGCTCGACTTCGCGGACGGCACCGAGGAGGCGTGTTTTGTCACCTTCGCCATCGAGTCGCCCCAGCGGTGGCGAAGCGTCGTCGCGACCGGCCCGCTCGACCACGTCGAAGACGGCGAATACGGCGACATGGACGCGCTCATGGACGACAACGCGTGGTATCCGAACCTGTTTCCCGGCAGTGACGTGGTGACGACGATTCGTCGGGCCGTGCTCAGAATCGCGGACGTAACGGGTCGAAAAGGTCCCGACGCTGCGTAATCAAACGCTTTCTCGGCGCAGACCGTGGGTCGCGTATGGACACCTCGCTTTCCGCCGCCCGCGAGCGCGACGCGGCCGACGAACTCACCCACCTGCGCGAGCGGTTTCACACGCGCGAAGACGAGTTCTATATGGACGGCAACTCGCTCGGCCTCGCCTCGACCGACGCAGAACGCACCCTCTCTCGTGCTGTCGACGACTGGCGCGACCTCGCCATCCGCGGCTGGACGGACGCAGATCCAGACTGGTTTCACTACGGCGAGCAGTTGGGCGCGCGCCTCGCCCCGCTCGTCGGCGCGACACCCGAGGAAGTCGTCGTCGCCAACTCCACGACGGTCAACATCCACACGCTCATCGGCACCTTCCTCGCCGACAATCCGGGCACGGTCGTCGTAAACGACCTCGACTTCCCGACCGACCACTACGCCATCCAGTCGCAGCTTCGCCTGCGAGGACTCGACCCCGACGACCATCTCAGGGTGGTCGAAAGCCGTGACGGGCGCACCATCGACGAAGCCGACATCAAGGCGGCCGTAGACGACGATACAGCCATCGTGTTCATGCCCTCGGTGCTCTACCGGAGCGGGCAGTTGCTCGACATCGAGCGAATCACGCAAACGGCCCACGACCACGGTGCGTTCGCCGGGTTCGACCTCGCGCACTCCGTGGGCGCACTCCCTCACGACCTCGCGGCGTGGGACGTGGACTTCGCCGTCTGGTGTACCTACAAGTACCTGAACGCCGGGCCGGGAGCCATCGCGGGCCTCTACGTCAACAAAAAACACTTCGGCAAAACGCCCGCGCTCGCGGGGTGGTGGGGTCACGACAAGGCCACGCAGTTCGAGATGCGCCACGACTTCACACCCGCAGATACTGCGGGCGCGTGGCAAATCGGAACCATCCCGATTCTGAGCGCCGCACCACTTTCCGGCGCGCTCGACATCTTCGAGGAGACTTCGATTGAGGCAATCCGAGAAAAATCGCTCGCGCTTACGGACTATCTCGTCGCACTGGCTGACGCAGAACTCAGCGACTGTGGCTACGCGGTCGGCACACCCCGCGACCACGCCCAACGCGGCGGGCATATTGCCCTCGAACACGACGAAGCCTACCGCATCTCGCTCGCGCTCAAAGCTCGCGGCGTCATCGTCGATTTCAGGCCGCCGAACGTCGTTCGGGTGTGTCCCGCGCCGCTCTATTCGACGTTCGAAGACGTGTGGCACGTCTGTTCGCACCTTCGCACGGTGGTGACAGACGAAGCGTACGCGCAGTTCGACCCGCGACAAGGCGGCGTTACGTGAGCACGACTAGTTCAGTCCGGCCGTTTCAGCAGTTGTCACCCACATTTGAGTTCGTATTCGCGCGGAGACATGTGATACTGACTGGCCCGGGCGTCTGCGAAGGTATTTTCGTACCCATTCCGTAGATGGTAGCAACGTGACTTCAGATTTCGAACCGACGGGCGGCATTCACCACGTCACGGCGCTCGCGAGCGACCCGCAGCGAAACGTCGATTTCTATACCGAGACGCTCGGGCTGCGTCTCGTAAAGCAGAGTGTGAATCAAGACGAAGTTCACACCTACCACCTGTTCTACGGCGATGGCAACGGCTCGACCGGCACGTCAATGACCTTTTTCCCCATCGAACACGCCCGACAGGGGCGCGTTGGCTCTGGGCAAGTACAGACGACATCCTTTCTCATCGACCCGGACGCAGTCGAGTTCTGGGTCGAGCGCTTTTCGGCACTCGGCGTCGATTACGCAGAACCAGAACCCCGGGCAGACGAGACGGTCATTCCGTTCCGCGACCCCGACGGCCTGCAACTCGAACTCGTTGCCCACCCTGACGCCCCGGCGGGCAACCCATGGGAACACAGTCCCGTCCCCGAAGCCCACCAGATTCGTGGCTTTTTCGGCGTGACACTCGCGCTTCACACCGCGGGCCCGACGACCGACTTACTCGAAGCGATGGGCTATGCGCGCGTTGGCGACGTTGACGCAGCGCGCACCCGATTCCGGGCAGACGGCGACCTCGGCTTTGTCGTTGATATCGTCGCAGACGAACAGCGCGGCCGCGGCGTCCCCGGTGCGGGCACCGTCCACCACGTCGCCTTCCGCGTCCCGGACGACGAGGTGCACGAACAGTGGCGCAAGGCGCTCGTCGCGCGCAATCTCAACGTCACGGACGTTATCGACCGCAAGTGGTTCCATTCGATTTACTTCCGCGAACCCGGCGGTATCCTGTTTGAGATTGCGACTGAGAACCCCGGATACACCGTAGACGAAGAACTCGACGCCCTCGGCACGCACCTCGTCCTCCCCGAGTGGCTCGAAGGCCGCCGCAGCGAAATCGAGTCGAAACTCACCCCACTCGACATCTCCAGTCCAGCAACGATGGAGGCAGACCAATGAGCGAAACCGACACCCACCCACACCAAGGACAGCCAGTATCGACTGCAGGAACACCACTCGAAGAGGCAGACGCCGCCGTCATCTTACTCCACGGCCGCGGAGCCATGGCGACTGGCATCCTCGAACTCGGTGGCCAGCTCGCCATCGACAACGTGGCCTATCTCGCGCCACAGGCCGCGAACAATACGTGGTATCCTTATTCGTTCATGAACCACATCTCGACCAACGAGCCACACCTCACCTCTGCACTCCAACTCGTCGATGAGTTGCTCACAAAGATTGCAGACGCTGGTATCCCACCAGAGAACACGGCGCTCATTGGCTTCTCGCAGGGCGGCTGTCTCGCCTGTGAATACATGGCCCGCAACCCCAAACGCTACGGCGGACTGGCTGGCCTGAGCGCAGGCCTCATCGGGCCACGCGGCACGCCGTGGGACTACGAAGGCGACCTCGAAGAGACGCCCGTGTTCCTCGGGTGCAGCGACTCAGACCCACACATCCCGCTCGACCGCGTCGAAGAGACGACGAAAATCCTCACCGACCTCGGCGCGGACGTGGATGAGCGTATCTATCGGAGCATGGGTCACACCGTAAACGAAGACGAAATCGACGCCGTCCGGGAACTCGTCGCGAACCTCGTCGCGTAACGACTGAACCTACTTTTCGAGCGCTCGATGGGGCGCGATGTGCGGGCCAGTCTCGCTCGCTGCATCGACGTCCGCATCGACGTGAAACACGTCCGCGAGCAGGTCTTTCGTCACGACGTCTCGCGGCGGTCCCCAGTCATAGAGCGCGCCGTCTTTCATCGCAATCAGGTTGTCCGCAAAGCGCGCGGCCATCCCGATGTCGTGGAGCACGACGGCGATGGTCACGTCGCGCTCTGTTTTGAGCGTCCGGATGACCTCCATCACGCGCAACTGGTGGTGTAAATCGAGGTACGTCGTTGGCTCGTCTAACAACAACACGTCCGTGTCTTGGGCGAGCACCATCGCAATCCACGCGAGTTGTTTTTGGCCGCCACTCAAACTCCCCAACTCCTCGTCTCGAATCTCAGTGACGCCCGCGAGGTCGATGGCTCGTTCGACCGCCGCGTGGTCGTCCTCGGTGACGGTCTCGAAGAAGCCACGATGCGGGTAGCGGCCGTGGTACACGAGGTCTTCAACCGTCAGGCTGCCCGGCGAGTCGTGTTCCTGTGAGAGTAGGCCGAGCTTTTTGGCTACCGCCTTCGAGCCGAGTGAGTGCACGTCCGCGCCGTCTAAGAGGATGTGCCCGCGGTCGAGCGAGAGCTGTTTTGCCATTCCTTTCAACAGCGTACTCTTGCCGGAGCCGTTCGGCCCGACGAGCGCCGTGACCTCGCCCGCGGGAATGACGACCTTCTCACACTCGACAATCGGTTGTTTCGTCGTCGGATAGCCAATGGCGAGGTCTTCGCCGACGAGGTTGCTCGCGGCCGGTATCTCGTCGGATTCCGGCTCGTCGTACAGCGAAACGCCACCGTCTGTGTTCGTGTGAGTTCCCATCAGATTTCACCCAGTTGTTGCTTTTTGCGCATCAGGTAGAGGAAGTACGGCCCGCCAACGAGTCCGGTGACGATGCCGACTGGAATTTGCACCGGATTGAGCGCGAGGCGCGCGCCGATGTCGGCGCTCACCATCAGCGCTGGGCCGATGAAAATACAGCCAACGATGAGCCGTTTGTAGTCGCTGCCGACGAGGTTGCGCACCATGTGTGGGACGATGAGGCCAACGAAGCCGACAATCCCGGCCGCCGCGATGCTCGCAGACGCCGCGAGAATCGCAATCCCCGAGAGGGCAAAGCGAACCTTCTCGACGGACATGCCGAGCGACTTTGCGGTTTTCTCGCCAAGCAACAGCACGTTCAACTGCCGGGAGGCGATGAAGGCGAGGCCCATCGAGACGATCGTCCACGGGAGCACCATTCGGACTTGCTCCCAGTCAACGCCCGTGAGCGACCCCGTCGTCCACGCGATGGCCGTCTGGACGACGCCGATGTCGTCTGCGAAGAAAAACAGCGCCGTCTGGAGCGAGCCGAAAATCGTCGAGACGATGACGCCCGCGAGCACGAGCCGCACCGGACTCGTCCCGTTTTTCCACGCGATTGCGTAGACGATGAAGAACGCGACCGCACCGCCCACCGAGGCGATGAGTGGCAAGAACGCAGACAGCCCCGAGAACACGACGAGCGTGAGGAGAATCGAGAGGCCAGCCCCGGAACTCACGCCGAGGATGAACGGACTCGCAAGTTCGTTTCGCGTCACGGCTTGGAAGATGGCTCCCGAGACAGCGAGGTTCATCCCGACGAGGGCGGCGACGAGCACGCGCGGCAGGCGAATGTTCCAGACAATAAGCGTCTCGTTCGAAAGGTCGATTTCCGCCGTTGACATCCCGAGCGTGCCGAGCACGGTTTTCATCAGATCTTCGCCGAGGAGGAACTGAAGGAGCACCTGCGGGTTCGTCCAGACGAGCGGGTCGAAAAACGCCTCCCACGTCTGGGTCACCGTCATCGAGTACGACCCGAAGCTCATCTGAATCAGTCCGGCGGCGACGACGATGGCCGTACTCCCGAGCATGACGATGAGCAGTTCGCTCGTAACCCACCCAAGACGGCTCTCTCGGTTACTCCCTGCCCGGTTCGTTTGTGTCGTATTCTCGCTTTTCATGAGTCGGAATTTCGTGAGGTGAGGGTGGCGGCCCGTGCGACGCTCAGCAGTCTGCTGCAGTTCGGCCACGGCCCAACTGGTCGGCTTTGACGATGACCGCCACCCCCGCGTTCGGTGAGGGGTGACCCCCGCGTCGGCGGCCACACTCGCCGCCCATGAAGTTTAGGCGTGCCTAAACGAGTAAAAACGTTCCTATCTTTCGGCCGCCCTAAAACAAATTCGCACGGGCGGTTCGCCTCCCGTACAAGAAGGTGGTACCGTGGATGAGCAACATCACGCCGAGCAGGCCGAAGTTTCAGAAAACCGCGTCGTAGCAGATGACATCGATGATGACGGGTGTGTCGGAAACTGGGAGAAACGGCTTGACCGGCGGGGCGATGTCCGGCACTGAGAAGCTGTCCGCGACGAGGTGGGTCGACGCCCCGGTGAAGACGGCGAGCGCGGAGAAGGCAAACACCTGTCCGGTCTCCGGCTGTGCGCCAAGGTAGCGGTCGATACGCCTACGAAGCAGAGGGGCGACGACGGTTGCTGTGAGGCCACCCAACACCAGCGCGAGCGTCGCCGCGAACCGGACGGTGTGGGTGATGCCGTGGTGTTCGACCGGAAACCCGGCTCTGAGAAAGAGGTCAGCATCGGGGAGCAGCGCGGTCGGGGCTGCGAGTGCAAGAAACAGCAAACTCTCCTTGCGACCGAATTTGAGCCAGACGGGCACGGAGAGTGCGAGCGCAAAGCCGACGTGCCCGGCGAGGTCTACCATGCCCCGCCAGACGGCACACGGTCAGTTAGGGCCGCCGGGACGTCGTTAGGACTCGTTCGTGAGCAACTCGCGTACCGCGCGGTCTAACACGTCGTAGCCCGCCTCGATTTCTGCGAGTTCGATGTACTCGTTGAACGAGTGGGCACGCGAGAGGTCGCCCGGCCCCCACGTAATCGCCTCGACGCTGGCGTCGTTGACGAAGTTTCGCACGTCGGTCGAGGCCTGAATCCCCCACGGCTCGGGGGCGACGCCGCCCACGTCTTCTGAGTGCTTTCTGAACACCTCAGCGAGCGGGCTGTCCACGTCGATTTCTGCGGCTTCGTAGGTACGAATCCGTTCCCACGACGCGTCTGCGTCGTGTTCCTGTGCGAACTCAGACACGATGTCGTCGATTTCTGCGTCCACGCCTTCGACCGCTTCGCCCGGCAGAATCCGGCGGTCAATCGTGATTGTGGCTCGCTCTGGGACGACGTTTTCTTTGGTTCCGGCTTCGAACTTCGTCACCGTCGCATAGGCCTGTTCGACGAGCGGGTCGGTTCGGGTGCGGAGTTCTGCGTCGTACGCCTCGATAGCGTCGAGCAGCGGGCGGGCATGCATAATCGCATTTTTGCCTTGGTCGGGGCGACTGGCGTGCGAGGGTGCGCCTTCGACGGCAATTTCGTACCACGCGAGGCCCTTCTCGCTTGTCGCGGTGCGCATCTTTGTCGGTTCAAGAACGACGCCGTAATCGCCATCGTAGCCTGCTTCGAGCAGCGCCTTCGTGCCGGGTTCGCCGGTTTCCTCGCCAATCGCGGCGTGGACGACGACCGACCCGGGTAGGTCGCCGGATTCGAGTTCGGGCCCGAGGTCTCGCGCCAGCAGCATGCCAATCGCAACCTGCGCCTTCATATCCACGCTGCCGCGGCCGTAGAGTTTCCCGTCGTCAATTTCTGCGCCGTAGGCGTCGTAGTCCCACTGCTCTGGGTCGCCCGCGGGAACCACGTCGATGTGCCCATTGAGGACGATGGTCGGGTCACCGTCACCGACCCGGGCGGCGACCTGCGGGCGGTCTGGGTACGGCTCTTCGACCAGCCACGAGTCGATGCCCTGCTCTGTGAACCAGTCGTGGATGTACTCGGCTGCGGCGGCTTCGTTGCCGGGTGGATTCTCGGTCTCGATGCGAACGAGGTCTTGGATGAGTTCGGTGAGTTCGTCAGTCATTGTCTACGGAGAGCAACGCGTCTGCTTGCGCCTCAGAGAGGTTGAGCAGTCGATTGCCTGCGACGGGGAGTTCTTTCATCACGTAGTGTGAGGATGTCTCATCGACGCCCTCTACGGCGACGATGTCGTCTACGAGGTCGTTCATCTGCTCGCGCGAGGCAACGCGGGCGATGACAATGAAGTCCACGTCTCCCATGGTGTAGTAGACGTGCTGGACGCCGCCAATCTCGGTGAGCCGTGAGCCAATCTCGTCTGCATAGCCGCGCTCGTGGGTCACCGATACCTCCGTAATCATCACCGTCGAAAGCCCGAGGGCGTGCGGGTCGATGTCCGCGGTGACACCCGAAATCACGCCCTTTTCTTTGAGCTTCGAGAGCCGGTAATGGACGGCGGATTTCGACAGTCCGAGTTCGTCCGCGAGCGTCTCTAAGCTCACGTCGAAGTCGCGCTCGACCGCAGAGAGCAACGCGAAGTCGGTCTCATCGAGCGTCACGGCGGCGACGCCTTCCATCACTCCTCCATCGCCGCGTCGGAGACTTCGAGCGCGGTGTCGAGGGCGGCGACCGCCTCGTCGATTTCGTCTTCGGTGATGGTGAGTGGCGGCGCGATGATGAGCGTGTTAATCATGTTTGCGACGTAGACGCCCTGTTCGCTCGCGGCTCCGGAGACTTTGTCAACGACCGTTTTTCCGGTCGAAATCTTGTCCACGCGCTGGCCAAACGGCACGCGCCCTTCGGTGCTCTTGGTGAGTTCGAGGCCGCGGAACAGGCCCACACCGCGCGATTCGCCCACGCTCGGATGCTTCTCCGCGAGTTCGTCGAGCTTCGCGCCGAGGTACTCGCCGCGTTCTTTGGCCTGCTCGATGAGGCCGTCGCGCTGGTAGGTTTCGACCGCGGCGAGCCCCGCAGCCACGGCGACCGGGTGGCCCGAGTAGGTGTGGCCGTGGCAGAACATGTTGTCCTCGAAGTGCGCGGCGACTTCGTCGGTGACGATGGTCGCGCCGAGCGGTGCGTACGCCCCGGTGAGGCCCTTTGCCATCGTCATGATGTCGGGCGTCACGTCGAACAGGTCACAGCCGAACCACTCGCCAGTGCGGCCAAACCCGGCCATCACTTCGTCCACGATGAGCAGCGCGCCGTGGTCGTGGGCGATCTCTTTCAGGCGGGGGAGGTACTCAGGTGGCGGGACGAGAATCCCGTTCGAGCCAACGATTGGTTCGACCAGAATCGCGGCGACGGTGTCGCCTTCGAGCATCAGCATCTCGTCGATGTACTCGAGACTCTCCATCGGTTCGAGCGTCGAACCGTACGCGTAGGGGTCGGGCGCTTTGATGGTGCCTGGAATGCCGGGTTCTGCCATCAGCCGCCGTGGGTCGCCGGTGACGCTAATCGAGCCGTAGGTCGAACCGTGATACGACCGGTAGCGCGAGACGATTTTCTGCTTGCCCGTGACGAAGCGAGCGATTTTGATGGCCGCTTCGATGGCTTCGGTGCCGCTCGTCGAGAAGAACGTCTTCGAGAGGTTTCCAGGGGTAACTTCTGCTAGCTTCTCGCCGAGTTTCGCGCGCGCTTCGGTGGTGTAGCCCGGCGCGACGTACGCCGCGGTCTTTGCCTGCTCTGCCATTGCCTCTGCAACGGCGTCGGCCGAGTGGCCGAGGTTCGAGCACATGAGTTGGCCAGAGAGGTCGAGGTACGACTTCCCGTCTGCCGTCTCGATGCGGTTACCAGATGCGCCGACGACCTGCGTCGGTCTGACTTCTTTCTGATACGACCACGTGCCGAAGACGTGTTTTTTGTCCAGTTGTTCGAGTTCGTTCATCCCAGTTTCAGCCTCGTCGCTCGTCATGTGGCTTGACATCGACTCTCATGTGTGGTTAATCTTTTGCTCAACAGTCGAATCAGACAACTGTTTCGTGTAGTTTCCCAAAACAATTGAACAGTGTTCGAAAAAATCTGAATTCGACTAGACGTTTGACCGACCAAGATTTATGGTGATGGCTGAGAACCGTTCACGCACATGGTTTCACTTGACGCCCTCTCACAGACGGGAGAGGTACGCAACTACGTCGGTGGGAACTGGACCGCAGTCGAGAGCGATGACGGGCAGGCCGTCATCAACCCCGCGACGGGAGACGAACTCGCCTACGTGCCGTTCACCGGAACCGACCAACTAGACGAAGCAATCGCCACCGGACAGGAAGCGTTCGAGACGTGGCGCAACACCCCAGTTGTCGAGCGAATTCAGCCACTGTTCCGGCTGAAGGCGCTGCTCGACGAACACCAAGAAGAGCTCGCAGAGATTCTCGTCCAAGAACACGGCAAGACGTTCGACGAGGCGATGGGCGAACTGCGTCGTGGCATCGAGAACGTCGAAGTCTCGTGTGGCATCCCGTCGATGATGCAGGCGGGCTTCCTCGAAAACGCCGCCCCCGGAATCGACGAGGCCGCCGTCCGCCAGCCACTCGGCGTCTTCACCGCCATCACGCCGTTTAACTTCCCGGGCATGATTCCGCTCTGGTTCCTTCCGTACGCGGTTGCGACGGGCAACTCGTTCATCCTCAAGCCATCCGAACAAGACCCACTCGTCGCCCAGCGCATCTTCGAACTGATTGACGAAGCGGGCTTCCCGGACGGCGTTGTCCAGCTCGTAAACGGTGGCAAAGACACCGTGAACGCGCTCATCCAACACGAGGGCATCGCAGGCGTCTCCTTCGTCGGGAGTACGCCGGTCGCACGCCACGTCTACAAAGAATCCGCCGCCACGGGCAAGCGCGTCCAAGCACAGGGTGGGGCGAAAAACCACATCATCGTCGCGGAATCCGCAGACCTCCGCCACGCCGCAGAGCAGACCGTCTCCTCTGCGTGCGCGTGTGCAGGCGAGCGCTGTCTCGCAAACGACGTCGTGCTCGTCCACGAGTCGGTGTACGATGAGTTCGCAGACCTCGTCGTCGAACTCGCAGACCAACAGGTCGTTGGCTACGGACTCGACGAGGACACGGACATCGGCGCGATGATTTCTGCGCCCCACGCAGAGCGCGTGCGCGGGCACATCCAGAGTGGCGTCGACGAAGGCGCGACGCTCCTGCGCGATGGCCGCGACGTCGAAGTCGAGGGCTACGACGGCGAGTTCATCGGCCCAACCATCTTCGGCGACGTGACCCCGGACATGACCATCGCGCGCGAGGAGATTTTCGGCCCCGTATTCGGCCTCGTCCGCGTGAGCGACATGACCGAAGCGATCGACACTCTGAATCAGAGCGAGTTCGGGAACGCCGCGAGCCTGTTCACCCGCGAGGGCGCAGACGCCCGACGCTTCCGCAACGAAGCCCAAGCGGGCAACCTCGGCGTCAACGTCGGGACGAGCGCGCCGATGGCCTTCTTCCACTTCGGTGGCCGGAAGGCCTCTGCGTTCGGCGACCTCCACGCACAGGGCGAAGACATGATTCAGTTCTACACGGACAAGACCATCTTCATCGAGCGGTGGCCGGACGCCTAACTCACGGCTGAACTCTCTACTGTCTTTTTCTGCTGTACGAACGTGTCTGAGCAAACGCACGCAGCTTTATGGTATGATGTGGCGTACCATATGTTGTATCGGGAACCGCAAGGATACACCGAACGATCTGTTCCAGAAAATCTGATTTCAGACAGTACGGAAGAGGTTAGGGGCAACAACTGAGTCTCTGTGAAAGGAGAACGAAGTCAACGCTCCGAAGGAGAACCGAAATAACCCACAAACGTTGCCTTCCGGAAGGCGCGTTATGAAGGCCATGTAACGGATGGGGCGTAAGCATCATTCGTGAAACTGGGAAACCAGAAGAGCCGTAGAGGGGTATGGAAAACGTTTCCCGTTCGGGTCCTAATTGCGGCTCTCGGTTGCTATCACTCCTCTGAGTTTCATCTCTGAGACCACACTCACGTTTCGCTTGCTGCCAAATACTCGGTCAGCAGTGACGGAAAATCCCGCCCTTTCAGATACCTGAGTCCAAACCCTTCTGCCCAGTGGATAATGCCCGTATCTTCGGTCACGACGCCCGCTTCGAGTTCCCGCGCGAGAATGAGCAAATCGAAGTCCTCGCGCGAATCAAGAATCCCCCGGCGCAGCGTCGAGCGATACTCAGAACGCAGGTCTGAGATGACTTTGTCGACCTCGCTCAGCTGGTCGGTACTCTCTGCATCTCTCGACTCCTCTGCTTTTCGCACGGCTTTTTCAGAGACGCGCAGCCCTCTGTCTACGCGATTGCTCATCTCTTCGATGAACTCGTAGACGATTTCTGCTGGAATCATCACCGTATATCGGTCTGGATTCTTCTTGATGAGCCACGTGTTGAGCTTCGAGAGTACCTCATCTGAGACGCCTCTGTCCTCGAGCATCCGCGAGAGTTCGTCGTAAACAGAGGGAGGAATGTAACACGAGATGTGGAGTTTGAGCTTCGCTTCAGCGATGAGGTCTAACAGTCTATCGACCGCCTGCTCTAACTCTTCGTCGTCGTCGCGTATCTCCTCGGTGATGAACGTAGACGTGTCGAGCACGAAGCGTTGTTTCAACGGATAGTCCGCCATCACCACCAGTTCGTCTCGCATGGCAATAGATACCTGTGCTCGTGGTCGCCCAACACGTTATTGCGCTTCGGGGAATAGTTGTGTACACAATGTCCAATATCACGCCGTCGGAAGTCAGCGCACGACTCCGTGACGGGGGCGACAGCCTGCACGTCCTCGACATTCGAAATCGGGACGAGTACGAGGAGTGGCACATCGAAGGGAGCCACAACATCCCGGTGTACAACTCGCTGAGCGCCGGGCAAACTGAGGCACTGCGAAGCCGCCTCAACGAGATCCCAGAGGGTACAGAAATCGCCACCGTCTGTATCGCGGGCATCGTCTCCCAGAAGGCCGCTGCGGTCTTGCGCGATGAAGGCTACGACGCAAAGTCGATGGAAGGCGGCATGCGCGGGTGGGGAACCGTGTACGAACCCTACGACACCGACGTGGCCGGACTCACCCAAATCGTTCGCCCGGGAACGGGGTGTCTCTCGTACGTGTATGCAGACGACGGCGAGGCACTCGTCGTAGACCCCGCCCTCCACGCCGAGATTTACCAGCAGTTCGCAGACAACCACGACCTCGACATCGTCGGCGTCCTCGACACCCATGCCCACGCTGACCACATCAGCAGCGGGCCGCGCTTTAGCGAGTATCTCGAAGTACCCTACTACCTCGCTGAGACCGACGCCCACGACCTCTCGGGGTACACCCCGGTCGCGGAAGGCGACACCATCGCCGTTGGCAACAGCGACCTCGAAGTCTGGGAGACGCCCGGCCACACCCGCGGCAGTGTGGTGCTCCGCCTCGATGGCGCTATCCTCGCAGGCGATACGCTGTTCGTCCGCAGCGTGGGCCGTCCCGACTTAGAAGGCGGCGCAGACGAGGCCAAAGAGGGCGCGAACCTCCTGTTTGATAGCCTCGACCGGCTCAACGCACTCCCTGACGACACGATGGTGTACCCGGGTCACTTCAGCAACGAAACCATCCGCCCGGTCGCAGACACCATCGCGGCGATTCGCGCGCGAAACGACCTGTTCGGTGTCGCAGACAAAGCCGAGTTCGTCGAAACCATCCTTGCAGACCTGCCCGACACGCCGAACAACTACAACCAAATCAAGGCCATCAACACGGGCAAAGAGCCGCTCACTCAGCAAGCGGCAGACTTAGAACTCGGCCCGAACAACTGCGCGTCGAACTAAATGGCGCTCATCCACGGTATCCGCGAAAATCGAGGGCAGTTTGCCCTCCAGTTATTGACGGTGTTCGCCGTTGGTCTCACGATTGGTGCAGAACGGAACGTCGTTCCCCTCCTCGGCCGTGACGTGTTCGGGGTTGAATCGCTCGCCATTATCGGCTCGTTTGTCGTGAGCTTTGGCTTCGTCAAAGCACTCCTCAACCTCTACGGCGGAAAGTGGTCTGAGACGTACGGCCGTCGCCCAATTCTCATCGCCGGGTGGCTGGTTGCCCTCCCCATCCCGCTCATCCTCATCTACGCCCCAAACTGGTGGTGGATAACGCTCGGAAACGTTCTCCTCGGGGTCAACCAGGGGCTCGCGTGGAGCATGAGCGTGAACGCAAAAATCGACCTCGCAGGAGCGAACGCCCGCGGCACCGCCGTTGGCTTAGACGAGGCGTTTGGCTACACTGGGGTTGCCCTCGGTGCGTGGATTACCGGCGTCATCGCCGCCGAGTACGGACTGCAGCCCGCGCCGTTTTATTTCCTCGCAGGTGTCATCGTCCTCGCGTTGCTTGTGGCGATTCTCTTCGTCGAGGAGACCTTACCCTACGCGCAAGCAGAAGCCGACGCGAGTGACGCGGGCGAACACCTCCCGTTCAGAGCGGTGTTAAAACGCGCGACGTGGGGCGACCGCACGCTGTTTGCGGCCGCCCAAGCCGGCAGCGTCGAGAAGTTCGTGGACGCCCTCGTGTGGATTGCCTACCCGCTGTATCTCACCGCAAACGGCCTCAGCGTTGCACAGGTTGGGGTCGTCGTCGGCGTTTACGGCGGCGTCTGGGGCGTCCTCCAACTGTACACCGGCAAACTCGCAGACGACATCGGGCGTCGGATTCCGGTCATCGCCGGTATGTTCGTCGCGGGCGGTGGCGTCCTCGCCACGGCGTTCGTCACGGGGTACTGGCCGTGGATTGTCACCGCTGGCGTCACAGGGGTCGGGATGGCGCTGCTCTACCCCACCCTCATCACCGTCGTCGGCGACGCTGCCCACCCGACGTGGCGCGCTACGGGACTCGGCGTCTACCGGATGTGGCGCGACGCGGGCTACGCTTTTGGTGCAATCCTTATCGGCGTCACCGCAGACGCGTTTGGCCTGCAGACGGCCTTCGTGATGGTCGCCGGTGCGATGTTCCTCTCGGGTGGTGTTGCCAGCTTCTGGATGCGCGAGACGCATCCTGAATTTGGCACACACGCGTCTCGTTCGACGGGCTCGCCAGTCACCGAGGAGTGAAAAATCGAAAAACTGCCGAGTTGGTTTAGTCGCGCTTCTGGCCAGCGCGGATGGACGGACGGGTGTGTTCCGTACCCTTGCCGCGCTTGCCGAGGCCACGGTTGGACTTCCCTGCGCCGGTGAGTCCGCGGTAGGCGCGTCCTTTGTGGTTGTCGTCGCAGATCCAGTTCAAGTCGTCGTCGTTCTGGATGGCTGGGTGTGCCGGGTCAACGAGGATTGCTTCGAACCATTTCTGGCGGCCGTCTTCCCCGACCCAGTAGGAGTTGAGCACGCGCATGTTGCGGTACTTCGTCGATGCGCGTTCCTCTGCGATGCGCTGGATGGACTTCTTGCGCGTGATGCGGTTTACGCCCTGGCGCTTCGAGCGGCGACCCGCTTTGTGGCGCTGTTTGCGGGCGCTGCCTTTGCGGACGCTGATGCGCACGACGACAATGCCCTGCTTTGCCTTGTAGCCGAGGTTGCGGGCTTTGTCGAGGCGGGTTGGGCGGTCGATGCGCTCGATTGCGCCCTGTTTGCGCCAGTCTTGTTTTCGTTCCCACTGCAGGTCGGCGAGTTTGCCGTCCCCAGGGGTTTTCCATGCGTCTCGGATGTGAGAGTAGAAGCTTTTTGCCATGGGTTTGCTCCACGGGCGTTGCGTGGTTCAGCCATCTCGACGGCGTGATGCCGTGCAGTTCGAGACTGTGCGTCTCGCAGGCCACATTCCGACCTGAGTTCACAGGTGCCCGCTGGTGCCCGTGTCGTCCAGCGAGTTCGTTTGCGAGTTCTGCCCTTTTACCGCTTAAGGCCTTCGACTTCGCCGTTCGTTGCAGACCGTTTCACGGCTTACGTCGGACGTAAGGTCAGTTTTTTGGCGTGCTTTGCACCCGCTTAACAAAGGCCATCGACAGCAGAGATGCAAGTGCCATGGTGCCAGAACTACTCGGCGCAGATGGCGACTTGCCCGCACACCAGCTCGGTCACGCTGAGGTGAACTAACATGTTGGAGTTATTCACGCCGATACAGGCGTTCTCCGGCCAGTTCCTCCAGTATGCCCTGCTGTTCTTCGTGTTGGCGATTATCGCGTCCGTCGTAGGCGCGCGCGGTATTGCGGGGATTACCATGGAAATCGCAAAAATCTTCATTGCGATTTTCATTATTCTCGCCATCATCGCGCTCATCCTGTGACGGCCGTTTTGTTTTTTCGGCCATACACGTAACTGAGCGTTCTTCGCGAGCGTGTCACGCTCATCGTCAAAACACAGCCGTTACTCGACGGACAATCCAGCGAGAGGTGGTACGCGCCCCCTCGGTCGCGGACGCAAGTGCCCCTCTCAAAACGCACTTTGCAACCCGTCTCGCCAGACAAGCGCGTCACCTGTCGTGTGGCAACTCCCCGATCCCCGCCCCGCTGTTTCGAGGCGCGGTAGACGAGACTTCTGCCTGCACTCGCAAGCAGCCACTCCAATTTCCTATTGCAGAATATGGTTTATCCGTTCGGTAATTCTCACGCAGATTCGCGTCGCTCACGGGCTGAAACGCAATCTATCGGCAAATTCAAAAATAGGCTGTGCTCAGGCTGCCGCTTCGACCGTCTCGAACTCACCGGCGACTACCGCGTCGACAATCGCCTGTACGTCCAGCTCGCGGCGTACCTGCTGGGGGTACTTCTGCTGGAAGTGCTGGACGATATTCTTCACGTCGCGCGCGAGCAACTCGGGGGCGTTGTCGTGGTCGGTCGCCACCGCCTGTGGCCAGTCGAAAATCGTGATCCCCTCTTTGCCGACGAACACGTTGTACGCGCTCATATCTGAGTGGACGTACCCCCGTTCGTAGGCTCCCTGCATTTCTCCTACGATGAGGTCGAGGACGGGGACCACCTGTTCGGGTTCGAGGGCGGCCCGTGAGAGTTCGACCCCGTCGATTTTGTCCATGATGATGGCGTGGCGGTTGTGGTCGATGGGGCGGGGGACGCGCACGTCTGGGTACAGGGTGGAGAGCACGTCGTATTCGCGTTCTGCAGCCTTGCGCGCGGTGTACTGCCACGAAACGTGCTGGTTGTCGGCGGTGTAGTCGCGTTCTTTTTGCACCTCGCGAAAATTCGTAAAGCCCTCACGGTGATATTTGAGCGCGAGTGGTTTGTACGACTGCACTTCATAGACGTCACTTTCCTTTCCAACCCCCAAGGGTGCGCCAAAGCCACGGATGGTATCGCGCTCTGAAAAGGTGCGAAGCGCGAGCGCATCGTACCCTTCGAACGTCAGTCGGTAGCCTTCGTACTGCTGGGTCTTTCGCTCTATCAACTCGCGGTCGTGACACCGGTCGATTCGGTAGTCAACCTCCTTTTCGGTGAGGTTTGAAAACTCGGGAAGCTTCTCCCGGTTGACCCACTTGCTAAAGCGCATCCCGTGTTCGATACCCGAGAGGAGATAGAAGTCCTCGGGTTCGAGGCTCGCCATCTCTGGCGCGACGTTTCTGACCATTACCGGGTGCTAGCGGGTCGGTGGCTAAAAGTTCGGCGAGTGACCGAAACGAGTCGATAAATCGTATGCTGAGATATCGAATCGGGGTGTTGACCAACAACGACCCTCGCGCTCGTGACTTCTCGTGTGTAAATACTGCATGAGCATTCATGCACCAGTTGTTACTGAGTGACACACGTGGGTTCGATACGGGTCGCCTGAGACGGTGGGTTTTCGGGGCCCGAGCGAAAGCCGTCTTCCACACGGCTTTCAGCCATTACCTTCGCCACGTTCTCCGAGCGACGCAACGCCTTTCTCTCCGGCCTGCCCATCTCGACTATGACTGACCTCGCAGACCGGGAGTGGCGGCTCATCCGGGAAGAAGCGTGGGACGGCCCGATGAACATGGCACTCGACGAAATCGCCGCGGAGACGGCAGCCGCGGGCGGGCCGCGAACGGTACGCGTCTATCAGTGGAAGCCGAGTACGCTCTCGCTCGGCTACAGACAAGACTCCGACTCCGTGAATTGGGCGTTTTGTGAACGCGAAGGCATCTCGGTCACCCGCAGACCAACTGGTGGCGGCGGCATCTACCACGGTGAATACACCGACATCTCGTACTCGATTACTGCTCCAGCCGCAGAACTACCGGGCGACTTGATGGAGACCTACGAGCTACTCTGTACGCCGGTGTTCTCCGCCTTCACAGAGATGGGCGTCTCTGCACACTTCGCAGACGAACCTCAGCCTTCGCTCTACAAGCCATCGTGTTACCTGCGTGACCTCCACCCGGCCCACGACGTGGTTGCCGAAGGGCGAAAAATTAGTGGGAATGCGCAGTACCGTCGCCGCGATGCCATCATCCAACACGGCTCGCTCAAGTACGACCTCGACGCAAAGACCCATCTCGGGGTGTTTGCAGACCCTGACTTGACACCCGGAGACGTACAACGACGTATCACGTCGATTCACGAACTGACGGGCCTTTCGCGCACGGACGCCGTCACTGCACTCGAAGACGCCCTCGGCGCGTGGACACAGGCTGAAGAAGGAACGTGGACCCAAGACGAAATTGACCGTGCACGCGAGCGAGCGGACGAGAAGTTCGCCTCGGAGGCGTGGAACAGAAACCGAACGGATCCGCTGTCGAAATAGAAACCGAATCGACCTGCTTTCGAATTAGAAGCCAAACGTCTCGTTTTCGAGTTCGCCAACGTGTTCTGCGACCGCCTCGTGAAGTTCTGCGAGCGGCGGCGTATCGAGCGTCGGGTCGATGGCGTTCTCCGCAATCCACCGGTAGCGGATGATGCCGTCTTGGTCGATGAGGAAACACGACCGGTGGGCGCGCGGAATCACTTTGAACGTGCGGTATTTCACGTCGTAGGCTTCTGCAATCGAGAGGTCTGCATCGGAGTACAGCGGAAACGAGAGGCCGAGTTTGTCGATGAACCGTCGGTGGGTCGCTGGTCGAGATTTGCTCACGCCGACGACCTGCACCCGCTCGCCGCTTGCAAACCAGTCGTAATCGCGGAAGGCACACCACTCGCTGATACAGTCCGGCGTGAAGTCGTTGGTGTAGAACGCGAGCAAGACGGGTCGGTCTTCGAGTAACGTCGCGAGTTCAGTCGGTTCTATTGAGCCGTCTGCGGTGACCAATGGGGCGGTGAATTCCGGTGCCCGAGCCCCCACAGCCAACCCTCGTTCTCCAGTCATGAATTTTGATAGGTCTGAATGTATGTATACACTTGGGTCGCCGCAGGGTTCGAAGCTCCTTTGCTCTTCTACGAAAAAAGACGGGTATGCGAGTCGGAGCACACGTTTCTATGTCGAGTTCGAAAGTGTCGAGTGACCCGGAAAAACCGCCACACGACAACATCGCGAACGCCGTTTTCAGGCAGGTTGCCTTCGGCGGCAACTGCGGACAGATTTTCACCCACTCCCCACAGGTCTGGCAAAACCCAGATATTAGCGACGAGGAAGCCGCGCTGTTCAAAGAACAGACCGACTCCGAGCTGTCCGGACCGTGGGTCATCCACTCCTCGTATCTCGTGAACCTCTGTACCCCGAAAGACGGCCTTCGCCAGAAATCCGTAGACAGCATGCAGGAGGAAGTCGATGCGGCCGCGCAACTCGACATCGAGTACGTAAACGTCCATCTCGGTGCACACACCGGTGCGGGCGTCGAAGGCGGCCTCGAAAACGCTGTCTCCGCGCTCTCGGAACTCGACATTCCAGAGAGCGTTACCGTCCTCATCGAGAGCGACGCGGGCAGCGGGACGAAACTCGGCGGCGATTTCGAACACCTCGCCTACGTCCTCGAACACTCAGACCAGAACCTCGACATCTGCCTCGACACGGCTCACGCCTTCGCGGCGGGCTACGACCTCTCGACCGAGGAAGGCGTCTACGAAACCATCGAAGAACTCGACGAGATTGTTGGCTTAGAACACCTCAAATGCGTCCACCTGAACGACTCGAAACACGCCTGCGGGACGAACAAGGACGAACACGCACTCATCGGTGAGGGGCTGATTGGCGAAGACGGCATGCGCGCGTTCATCAACCACCCCGACCTCGCGGACGTGCCGCTCGTGCTCGAAACCCCGACCGAAGACGGCAAGGGCTTCGAGTGGAACATCAATCGCGTCAAAGAACTCCGCAACTAGATGCGGCGCTTCGGGGCCGAGTACCTCCGCGAGACGCGCCGCGGCATGTGGGACGACACGACTGCACTTGCGGGACTCGAGCTCCCGAACCGCAGGCGCATCTTAGACGTCGGTTGTGGCACGGGTGAGTTGACGACAGTACTCGAAGCGACGTCGCCCGGCGAGGTCGTCGGCGTCGACCGCGACCCCGACCTGCTTGCCCATCTCTCTGGCCCAGCCGTCCGCGGCGATGCGCTTTCGCTGCCGTTTGCAGACAATACCTTCGACCTCGTCGTCTGTCAAGCCCTGCTCATCAACCTCCCCGACCCGGCCGCGGCGGTTCGTGAGTTCGGCCGGGTGTCGAGCGACCTCGTCGCCGCCATCGAACCGGACAACGGGGCGGTGACCATTGAGTCAACTGTCGAGTCAGAGGCGAAACTGGCCACAACTGCGCGTAAGCACTATTTGGCGGGCGTAAACACGGACGTGACACTCGGCGCGGGCGCAGCAAACCTGTTCGAAGCGGCTGGTTTCACCGACGTTTCGACCGTGCAGTACGACCACGTTCGGACGGTGTCGCCACCCTACGAACCCCACGAATTAGAGGACGCAAAGCGCAAAGCGCTCGGCTCGGGACTCTCGAAAAACCGCGAGGAGCTGCTCGCCGGTGACCTCTCGGCCGAGGCGTTTGAAGCCCTCCGCGAGGCGTGGCGCGAGATGGGCCGCGACGCTATCACACAGATGCAGACGGAAACGTACGGAAAAAGCGAGACGGTGCCGTTTTACGTCACTGTCGGGCGCGTCTGAATCAGCCGTTGAGAATCGCCTTGGTGCGCTCGTTCAGTGCTTTGATTTTCTCTACCGCCGCTTCGGGGAGCATGTCCTGTGGCGGTTCGAGACCGGGCTGTCCCTCCGGCGACGGAGTACCGACGATGACGGTTCCAAGCATCCCCACCTTCTCGTGGGGCGTACAGAAGTAGTCGTAAACCCCTTCGACCTCGAAGGTGTGTTCGAACTCCATCCCTTCGTCCGTGAGCACTTCGCTGTCCCACGGTTCTGCCTCGTCTGGGATGCGGGTTGGCTGGTCGTACTCTACGTGGTAGGCGGTCGTCGAGTGGACGCCGCTCACCTGCTTCCATTTCACGGTTGCGCCCTTTTCGACCCAGATGATGTCCGGCCGGTAACCGGTCGAGTCGCCTTCGGTCCACATCTCGACGGTCGCACTCGACTGTGGCTCGGTCGGGTCTTCCGGAGTTGGCGCTTTGGTCGTGGTTTCTGCCGTGGTCGTCTCATCGCCAGATTGCGTGGTCGTGCTCGTGGTCGTCTCGTCGTCTCCGCTGCTGCCAGACGTACAGCCTGCGAGTGAGAGGGTCAGGCCAGCTCCCGTGAGCTGTACCAATCTGCGGCGAGTCAGGTCAGTCATTGTGAAAGAAAACGGGAGACGAACCTAAAACGTGTTGCGGCCGTCAGACCACGTCACCGCGTACCGATGCCCCTTGCTGGCTGGCACGATAGTCCCGCACGACGTCTGCGGCGGTTTCTGCTTCTCCGTCGTCCATCCCGAGCATTTCGAGTGCACCCGCGAGCGTCGGGAAGACGTACTCGCCGTTTCGCAGCTTGTCGAAGGCATCCGTAGCCCGGTTGCCGTCAATCCAGAGCGCCGCCCCGCGCGGGTCTAAAATCTGCTCGTAGGCCTCGCGGGCCATCGCCCCGCGCAGGCGTTGGGTGACGTTGTTCTCGAACCCGGAGTTGCACACTTCGAGATGGATTGGCTCGTCTGCGTCGACGAGGTGGGCAGCGAGACACTTCTCGGGGGCGACGTGGCCGTTATCGTTCGCGCGGATGTGTTCTGGATACGTTTCTGCCCAGTCGAGACTCACGGTTTGGCCAACGCCTTTGACGCCGTATTCGCGCCGGAACTCGGCTTCGCGGCTGTCGTCACCGTGAAAGAGCAGGTCTTTTTTGAGATAGATGTCGAGGCGCTCTACGGGGTCGAGGCCGAGAGCGAGGTCGCCGTACACCCAGATTTCGCGCACGGGAACCGGCATCGTCTCCGACTCGACCGTTTCGACGAGGCGTTCGACGCGGGAAACCGCTGTTGTGCGGTCTAATTCCATGTCCCGTCTTGCAGGCGCGGGCGCAAAACGATTGCTTCTGGTGAGCGGGTATACTTTCTTATCATCAATTGATAATATGTTAGTATGATTGGGTCTGCGGTGTGGCGAGGGGGCAAAAACTGGAGCGTGTCACTCGTTGGTGCGCTTCTCGTTGGACTCTCGTTCGGACTTTTGGGGTTTGCAAACACCTTCACGCGGCCGATTGAGCTTCTGCTCCCACTGTTTCTCGCCAGTTGTCTCATTGGCTTTGGTATCTGGCTTTGGCACGGCCCATTAGCACCTTCGCAAACTGCGCGGGTTGCGCTCTGGTCGCTCGCGGGAATCGTCCTTCTCGCGCTCGTGAGCGCGTGGACGACGTATCACAGCGTCGCCGAAGGCATCCCACTCACGGAAGCGCTTGAGCAAAGTCTCGTCCAACTCGCCGTTGGTGGCGTTTCGGGCGCAGCGGTTGGCTTTTTCGACGTCCGCAAAGAAGAACACCGCGAGTTGGCCAACCGCATCGAACAGGCGGTCGATGCGACGATGGACGGCGTTGCAGTGTTCGACGCGTCGGGGCGGTACGTGTCGGCTAATCAGTCATTCCTCGGCATGTTTGGACTTGAAGACGAGTCGACGCTGCTCGGAAACGAGTGGAACTCGCCCCAGCTCACAGCGGATTCGATGTTGTCCGACAACCGCATCAGTGAGTCGCTGATGGAAACGGGCAAATGGCACGGAGAAATCGAAGGGCGGCGACAAGACGGGACGGCATTTCCCATCGAACTCTCGCTCAACCGAACGGACAACGGTGACACCGTGGCTGTGGCACGCGACATCTCAGAACACACTGCATATCGAGAGGCGTTGCAAGCAGAGCGTGCCCAGTTCAGAGCGCTCACCGAAAACGCACCCATCGGGGTCATCACGATTGACGAACACAGCGTCATTCAGTACTCGAACGACCAGTTCGCAGAAACGCTCGGCTACGAGGTCGATGAAATCGTTGGCGAGTCGCTGACGATGTTGATTCCTGACAGGCACCAAGAAGCCCACTTCTCTGGTATTAAACGCTACCTCGAATCCGATGACCACAACTTCGAGCAGACGCACGTCGAACTTCCCGGCCTCCACCGCGACGGCCACGAAGTCCCGCTCAGCGTCGCCTTCGACGATTACGTCGAGGACCGCCAGTTCATCGGCGCGATTTCGGATAATTCGGAGCGAAAAGAGCGCGAACGGCAACTGGACGTCCAAGCCACGGCGATGGACAACGCGCTTGATGGGATGGCCGTCGTCGACGAAGACGGCACGTTCGTCTATCTGAACCACGCTCACGCAGCCCTTTACGGCTACGACAACCCTGACGACCTGCTCGGAATGTCGTGGGAGGCGCTGTACAGCACCGCCGAACTCGAACGCTTGTACGAAGACGCCATCCCAACGCTGTCCGAGACGGGCCAGTGGCAAGGAGAAGCCGTTGGCTTGCGACGCGATGGCTCTCGGTTCGACCAAGAACTCTCGCTCAATGCGCTCGAAAACGGCGAATTCGTGTGCGTCGTCAGAGACATAAGCGAGCGCAAAGACGCAGAACGCCGAGTGAAGCTGCTCCAAGAGGCGACGCTCTCGTTCGGCACCGAACGCGACAAAGATGCCATCATCGAGTCGGTTGTGGACATCAGCCAGTCGATTATCGACTATCCGATGGCGATTTATTGGTCGTACGACGAGGACGAAGACCGTCTCGTCCCCACCCACGGCTCTGACACGACCTACGCCATGCTCAACCGAAACGGGCTCTCGCTCGACCAAGCCACCATCAACGAAGGCATGTTCCAACATCGGGTGTTCAAAGGCGGCGAAATCGAACTCATCGAAGATTACCAAACGATTCCCGCAGAACACCGGCTCCCACTCCAACTCGGGAGTGTGTTGTACGCCCCGATTGGTGACTACGGCCTCCTCGGAATTGCGTCCGAAACCCGCGAGCAGCTTTCACAGACGAACCGCTATCTCGTGGACATTCTCACGCGCAGTATGCGAACCGTGTTCGACCGCATCACGCACGAGCAGGCAATCGAGAAACTCCAGCGCGAGATGCGGACGATGGTTGCGACCACCAACGAGCAGGCAGTCGCGGAGGCGGCCATCGCGACCGCACAGAACGTGCTCGACTTCCCGCTGTGTGGGGTGTGGCTCGCAGACGAGACCAGAACGAAACTCGAACCGGCCGCGTGGCTCTCTGCTGTCGACGCGTTCGTTCCCGGCCAGCCCACGTTCACCGCAGACGGCCAGAGTCTCTCGTGGGAGGCTTACGAGACCGGCACTTGGTATGCGTTTGACGACGTGCGCACGGAAACTGCGTGCTACAATCCGGACACAAAAATGCGAAGCGAACTCATCATCCCGCTCGGTGAGTACGGCGTGCTCAACATCGCCTCGTTCGAGCCAGCCGCGTTCGACGAAACCGACGTCTCACTCGCCCGAATCCTCGCAGCCAACACGGAAACGGCGCTTGGCCGTGCCAAACACGAAGCCGAACTCGAACAACAAAACGACCGGCTTGAGTTCTTGAACAGCCTGCTGCGCCACGACATCTTGAACGGCATGGTCGTGATTCAATCGCGGGCACAACTGCTCTCCGAGCGGCTTTCGGACGACGAAAAACGCCACGCAGACACCATCGACCGCTGGTGTGTCACTATTATCGACCTCGTCCAACACGTCCGCGCGATGCTCGATGTGTTCGCCGGGTCTGCGCCCATCGAACTGCAATCGATCAACCTCTCTCAGGTGCTCGTGAGTGAAGTAGACCGCGTCCGGTCTACGTACCCTGACATCGAATTTTCCGTCTCCGTCCCGGACGGTGTCATCGTTAGGGCAAACGACCTGCTCTCTGAGGTACTCGGAAACGTCGTCTCGAACGCCGTCGAACACAACGCTAGCGACGACCCATACATCGCCGTTTCAGTTACCACGGACGACCAGACGGCGATGGTTCGCGTGGCAGACAACGGCCCGGGCGTGCCGGATGCGCAAAAAGAAGCCATCTTCCGGCGCGACACGACGGGCCACGTCAAGTCAGCAGGGAGCGGTTTTGGCCTGTTTTTCGTGGATACGATGGTTTCTCAGTACGGTGGTTCTGTCCACGTCGAAGACAACCACCCGACCGGTGCTGTGTTCGTCATCACGTTCCCGCTCGCAACCGGTTCGCCGAACGTCTAACTCTCCACCGGTTGTCAATTCGAAGCTCGTGTTCACCGGTAGTTCAACCATCCAGACATATCAACAACAAAGTTAATCACATCTCCACGCTGATGTTCTGTCCGCTAGTCGAATGTCCGCTACTGTATCCCGTCGCCGCTGGCAGCCGCTACTCATTATCTTCCTTGGATGTTTCTTCGTCGCTCTCACCCTCTTTAGTATCTTCACGTCGCTCGGGCCGACTGTCTCAAATTTCTCGTCGTACGTGATGCCGCTCTTGCTTTCGGGTGGGTTGATATTCTTTGGCGGGTGGCTCACCCAAAGCGACCTCGAATCGCGCTATCAAACCAGCATCGTCCTGTGGTGTCTTGGGTCGATGAGTCTCTTTGGACTGCTCGGTCTTTGGGCGTACTATCTCGTCACCACGGCTGGGCTCGACCCCAACAGCGCGGGTTTTCTGTTGGTCGCAAGCACATCGTTCGGTGGCTTTGGCGGAAGTATTGCGGGCTACTACAACGTTATTGGCCGCGTCAAGCGCGACGAAGCAAACCTCGCAACCCGCATCATCGACTCGGTGATGGACGGCATTTCACTGCTCGATGAAGACGGCAATTACATCTTCGTAAACCCGTCGTACACTGATATCCTCGGCTATGACGAAGCCGAACTCATCTCCGAACACTGGACAATGCTCTATGACGACGAGACTGAACAGTACATCTACGACGAAGTCGTGCCGACGCTCGAACAGTCGGGTACTTGGTTCGGGACAGTGCCCGCACAGCGAGCAGACGGAACGGAGTTTCCACAGGAAGTCGCCCTCAATCGGCTCTCTGATGGCAGACACATCGCCGCCATTCGCGACGTTTCAGACCACCTCCGATACGAACACAGTGTAGAGGAACTCCACGCGGTGACTCGCGAGATGATGCAAGCAGAAACGATTCACGAGGTTTGTACGCTGGTGGTCGATGCGTCACACAACGTGCTTTCGATGCCACTGTCTGCGATTTGGCTGTATGATGCCAAAACAGACCGCCTCGAACCCGAAGCGAAAACCGATGTCTCAGACATTATAATCGAAACCCTTCCGTCCTACAGCGCAGACGACCCAAGCCTCTCGTGGGACGCATTCAAGCGCCAAGAGCTTCGCATCATCGAAGACCTCGGGACAGAGCAGGCGCGTGCCAATCCGAACACCAAGATTCGAAGCGAGATGATCGTGCCACTCGGAACCTTCGGCGTGCTCAACATCGGTTCGATGCGCACCAACGCCTTCGACGAGATAGACGAGCGCATCGCCCGCCTGCTCGCCGCGAACGCAGAAGTTGCCCTCGAACGGGCAGACCGCGAGCACGCACTCACCATCAAAAACGACCAGCTCGAATTCCTGAACAGCCTGCTGCGCCACGACATCCTGAACGGGATGATGGTGATAAACAGTCGTGCTGACACGCTCTCGACTGAGCTTTCCGGCGACCAGCAGCGCCACGCAGAGACGATTGTTCGCTGGTGTACCGACATCACGGACCTCGTCACGCACGTCCGAGGCGTACTCAGCGTCCTGACCGGCGACGACCTCGAAACTAGCGAGGACGTGAATCTCTCTGCCGTACTCGAAGCCGAACTCGACCGAATACGCATGACGTACCCTGAAGTGCAGTTCTCGGTTGACATCCCCGCCGATGTGACCGTCGAGGCGAATCATTTTCTCTCGGAGGTGTTCGGCAACGTCCTCACGAACGCCATCGAGCACAACTATGGCGAGAATCCGTTCGTCGAGGTGTTCGTAGCGCCAAACCCAGCAGATGACGAGGTGACCGTCCACATCGGCGACAACGGCCCGGGCGTTCCAGACGCCCACAAAGAGAGCATCTTCCGGCGCGGTGTGACCGGCCACGCGAAAACGTCCGGCACAGGCTTTGGCCTGTTTTTCATCGACACGATGGTCACGCAGTACGGCGGTTCGGTCGTCGTCAAAGACCGCGAGCCAACCGGCGCACTCTTCTGTATTACACTCCCGCTCGTGGCGACTGCAGAGCGCTGAGTCTGTTCGAGACGAAACGGTGATACGCTCCGCTCCGTAATCCTCGCTCAATGGAATGCGACAAGTGCGACCGTGATGCCGTCATGCACGCGGCGTACTCCGGGGGGCACCTCTGTGAAGACCACTTCTGCCAGTCGGTCGAAAAGCGGGTCCGTCGCCGGATTCGGGAGGATTCGCTCGTTCCGCGCTCGGCCACGCCAGAGAACCCAGAGACGTGGGTTATCGGGCTTTCCGGTGGGAAAGACAGCGTCGTGCTCACCTCAATTCTCGATGAGACGTTCAACAACGACCCGCGCATCGAGATGATTGCGCTCACGATTCACGAAGGAATCGAGGGCTACCGCGACGCCAGCCTCGACGCCTGTGTTGAACTCGCAGAAGACCTCGACTTGCGCCACGAGGTCGTCACCTACGAAGACGAGTTCGACCTCAAAATGGACGACGTGGTCGAGAAAGACCCCGAGAACATGGCCGCGTGTGCCTACTGTGGGGTGTTTCGCCGCGACCTGCTCTCTAAGTACGCAGAAGAATACGGTGCGACCAAACTCCTGACTGGGCACAACCTCGACGACGAAGCCCAGACCGCGCTCATGAACATCTTAGAAGGCGACGTGCGACAGGTCGCAAAACACTTCGATGCGAGTCTCGGTAGCTTCGACGAACGCGGGGACTCAGACCACTTTATCCCGCGCGCAAAGCCGCTGCGCGACATCCCCGAAAAGGAAGTCGCCCTCTACGCGCACGTCAAAAACCTCCCCGCCCACATCACCGAATGTCCCCACTCCTCGGAAGCGTTCCGCGGCGAAATTCAACAACTCCTCCTCAACTTAGAGTCCAACCACCCCGGCACGCGCCACTCGATTATGGCTGGTTACGAAGAACTCGCCGCCATCGCCGCAAACGAGTACCGCGAGGATGGCGAGGGTGACGAACAGACGAATTTAGTCGAATGCGAACGCTGTGGTGCGGCGACGACCCGGACGGTGTGTCGCAAGTGCAAGCTCGTTGAAGCCGTGAACGCTGTCTGATTACTGGTACTGCGCACAGACGAGACCCAGCCCCTTTTCGAAGGTGATGGCTGGTTCCCAGCCGGTTTCTGCCTTCATCTTCGAGCTGTCTGCCATCGTGTCGTGGACGTACACGTCCTCGGAGATGGGATTCTCGATGTACTCGGGTTCGACGCTCGTCCCAAGCGTCTGATTTAGTTTCTCGACGAGGGTGTTGGTGGTGTAGCTCTCGCCCGTGCCGAGGTTGTAGATGCCGTCAAGTTCGTGGTCTGCGGCGAGTTCGAGGCCGCGGACAATGTCAGAGACGTGGGTGAAGTCCCGAGTTTGGGTGCCGTCACCGTAAATGACCGGGGCCTCACCATTCGCAATATCGTCTGCGAACTGGGCGATTAGGTTGGCATACTCGCCTTTGTGCTCTTCTGCCCCGCCGTAACCCTGATACACCGAGAAAAACCGCATGCTTGCGAGCGTCATCCCATAGTGGTGGGAGAAGTACTCACCGTAGCGTTCACGGGCAAGTTTCGACGCTTCGTACCCAGTGCGAGCGGACACACTCATCGACTCGGGGGAGGGTTCGGTTCGGTTGCCGTAAATCGAGGACGTCGAAGCGTACACCACCGTGTCACACCCGTCGAGACGCGCTTGGTTTACTACGTTGACGAATCCTTCAACGTTCACGCGTGCACCCGCTACCGGATCCCCCTCGTGCATCGTGTACGACGACAAGGCGGCGAGGTGGAACACGGCGTCCACGTCGGTCGGTAAATCGTCGTCGAGAGCACTGGCTTCGACGAATTCAACCGACGAATCGAGGTTCTCCGGGGTGCCCAGATAACAGTCATCGACCGCGACGACTTCATTGTCAGTTGCAAGATAGTTTGCGAGGTTCGAGCCGATGAACCCGGCCCCGCCCGTCACGAGCACGCGCTTGTTTTCCATACTCATACTCTCGAAAATTATAGGTATATAATTGTATGGGTGTCGGAAAGTCATACCACCGTCACGCGCTCGTCTGACAAATCTAGCAAATATGTTATTTCACCCAGTATTATGAAAGACTTTGAACTGTTCTCGAAATTTATTATAACAAATCAATTATTTCCGATAACTACTTTGGGTAATATGAATATCAGATACTATGACTAAAATGAAGGAGTTGTTACGCCTTCTTCTTCGGCGAGACGATGTGGTCGCGGCAATACGGGCTGGGCCAGTCGATATACGGACGCTGACGGATACTGTTTCAGTTTCCCGTCCGACCGTCCATCGCTGTTTGAAACAACTGATTGAGCACGAAGTCGTCACAGAGACTCCACGTGGATATGTGCTTACGAGTTACGGGAGCCTTTTTTTCGACCAGTACCAGTCGTACATCGCAGAAACGGACGCTCTCCACGAAAACCGGGATCTGATTCCCTCCCTCGACGACCCATCTCACCTCTCTGGACGCGTGTTTCAGGACGCGACGTTTACGAGGGCCGTGTCGTTCGCGCCGGAAAAGCCAATCGCCGAAATCGAATCTATTGTCAAGGACGCGACCAAAATTCGAGGCTTCTCCCCCGTCGTCGTCGGCCGGTACGTCTCGCTCTTTCACGAGAAGGTGACCGAAGACCTGCTGGATGCAGAACTCATCATTTCACCGAACGTGTTCGACTACCTTGCCGAAACGTGGCCAGAGCAACTCAATGAGGCGCTTTCGATGGGCCTCACCGTGTTTGTGACCGACGAAACGCTCCCGTACGGGCTCATCCTCATCGACGAGCCGACCCCCCAACTCTGTCTCGTCGTCTACGACGATGGCTCGCTCCGCGGCGTCGTCCAAAACAACCAAGTCGACGCCATTGAGTGGGGCAATGAGCTGTACGACGCCTACCGCGAACGGGCACGCGAACCATCGGTCTCCGCTGAATAACTCCTGCGCCTCGTGTTCAGTTTGTGAACAGGCGTTCTTTACGTGAACATCGGCACATTTCTTGCAACACTCCTCAGTTAATTTAAAATTTTTCTCTAGATAATAATATGGATGTCTACACTTATGCTATCACAACTTACATGCTATGAAATTAAACTCAGCCACGCCCAGCAGTACGATTTTTCCGGTCACACCGTCCGCAGAAATCCAGCGTACAGGCACGTTTCATCAGTGGGTAGCCGCCAATCCCACTCGCCTTCGGAGACGGCGCAGTGAGGAGGCCGTATGTCACGCATAGCCCTCCTCTCTCGGGTAGTGTCTGCGAACAGACGTGAAGTGCTGGCGCTTGTCATCACCGCAGGCTTGCTCGTCTCGCTCGTGGTAGCGGCCACACCAGCGGGAGCCCTCAACACCGTTCTTCACGGCCCGAATGAGGTTGACACCAACGAACGTCTCACCGTCAAGGCTGACGTCGATATCCGCCCGAGCGACGAGTTCTCGCCAAACGAGTTCACCTATACGATTTGGCCGACAGAGAGTCCAGAAAAAACGGTCACGGTGACGTTCGCTCCAAACGGTACCGTCCTCGACATCTCCCCAGAGCGCGGAACGGTTGACAACCGCATCCACGTCAGACGAGTTGCGAACACACTCGAAATCACACCCATCAAGCGCCCCGAACCGGGCTTCGGGTACGGCTACGGCTATGGGTACGGCTATGGCTACGATACGGAGCTTGCGTATGAATACGAGATTTCGATGGACGCAAACGCCTTCAAGCAAGGATCCTACGAGAGTCAACTCGTCGTTTCCGCCGACGGCGGGAAAACCGACGAGTCGAACGTATTCGACTTCGACGTGACGATTCCAAGCGAGGACGAGGACGCCGATGGTGCGGGAGACGGAGAGAAAAACAAGGGTAAAGATAAAGACAAGGGTCGAGACAGCGACCACCGGTCTCCGGGTGACGTTGGCTCGTGGGTCGCCGTAATTGGGAACTTCTTCCGGGCATTGATTGCGAGCTTCCTCGGTTCGTTCGGAGTGGTTATCCCGTAGCTCATGGGCCCAGACAACAGTTTCACGGCTCGACAGTTCGCAACCGAGCCGGTCGCCACCCTCAGACAGTACGTCCTTAGCGATGACTTACTCCACCACGGCAGCGTGATGGCCGTCGCAACCGCTGCGAGTGGGGCGCTCAATTACGCCTATCAGGTGTTTATGGGCCGGGCACTCGGCCCCGAACAGTACGGCGTGTTCGGCGCGCTGTTCGCGCTGTTCTATCTCGTGAACGTCCTCGGACGAGGCATCCGCTTCAGCGCGACGCGCTTTAGCGCCGAACTCTCAACAGACCGGGCGGCGCTCGGTGCGTTCCACCGTGGGTTTCTCCGCAAATCGCTGATGTTCAGTTGCGTCGTCTTCGTGGTGCTCGCCCTGAGCACACCGCTACTCGGTGACTTCCTCGGCGTCTCGACGCCGCTGTTGCTCATCGCCATCGCGGGAACCGCGCCGTTTGGCCTCGCGCTCACGGCGAACTTCGGAACCTTCCAGGGACTCCAGTGGTTTCCGACGCTCGGCGGCTACAAGGTACTGCTCGCCGGGGTGAAACTCGCCTTCGGCGTCGGCCTCGTCACCCTCGGCTACGGCGTGTCCGGCGCGTTCGGTGCGCTCGTCATCTCCTCTGTTCTCCTGTTCGGGCTCTCTACGGCGCACGTTTTCAGAACCCTCGGCAACGAGAGAACGTCATTCGAGTTCGAGTACACTCGGGCCTACAAATACACCCTTCCGGCCGTGCTCGCCGGATTCTGCCTGACCGTGCCGACCACGGTCGACGTCATCCTCGTCAAGCACTTCTTCCCGAGCCATACCGCCGGATTGTACGCCGCCGCCTCGGTGCTCGGGAAAATCCTCATCTTCCTCCCGATGGGCATCAGCACGGCGCTGTTCCCCAAAGTGTCGGGCCAGCAGACGAGCGGCGAGCGCCGGGCCCTCCTCACGCGCGCGTTGTTTTACACGGCCGTCATCGCGGGGGCCGGAGCCGCGCTGTTTGCGCTGTTTCCCCACTTCGTACTGACCGCGTTCTACGGGATGCCCTACGCCGATGCAGCCGCTGTACTCCCGTGGTACGGGGTTGCAGTCTTTGCATTCTCGCTGTCGAGTGTGACGCTTAACTTCCAACTCGCGCTCGACCAGAACCGGTTTGTCTACCTGTTTACGGCTGGCTCGCTCGTGGAAATCGCCCTGATGTGGGTGTTTCACGGCTCGTTGCTCCAGTTCGTCCAGATTCTCTTTGTCGTGAATGTGGGCCTGTTCGCACTCGGCCTGTTTGAGGTGTACTCATGAGTAAAACCGATTCCACTTCCAGAACCCCAGCATCGTCCGCAAACCAAACCCGCTCGGTCGTCGTTCCCGTCTACGGCGAACACCCGGAGACGGTGTCTGCGCTCGTCTCTGACCTGTACGACGCCGGATGGGACGAGGTCGTCGTCTGTGCAGACGACCCGACACCTAACCTCGAAGCACGACTCTCGACGCTCGCAGAGGACGGCAGAACCGCCGTCTCGCTGAGCGACGCTCGCCGTGGAAAAGGGGGCGCACTCAGCGACGGACTCGACGTCGCTACGGGCGACGTCCTCGGATACGTTGATGCAGACCGCGCGATTCCCGTCGCTGAACTCGACCGGCTCTACTCGGTGGTCGAATCACACACTGCCGCGGTGACGGTCGGTTCACGCGACCTCGAAGGGAGCTGTCGTCTCTCACAGACACCCGCCCGCCAGTGGCTCGCAAAGGGCTACCGCTCGCTCGCACGCCACATGACGCGGGTGCAAATAGAAGACCTCCAGTGTGGCGCGAAAGCGTTCCGCGCGGAGGTCTGGGAGCAGGTTTCGCCGCGGATGAACGAGGAGGGCTTCGCTTTCGACACCGAATTCGTCGCCCGCGTCCACCGTCACGGCTACGAGGTGAGTGAGGTCGCAATCGAGTGGGACGACCCCGGCGACAGTAGCGTCTCACCCACCCGCGACGCCCCCGATATGCTCCGGTCGTTGTTCCGGATTCGCCGCTCACTTCGCGGGCCGATTCCCACCGCCGACCGCGACGACAAACTGTCGGTCGCGCTCATCACGTCGCATCCGCCGAATCGCGGCCACCTCGCTGAGTACGGTGAGGAACTTGCGAGAGCGTACGGCCAGCGCGACGACCTCGACGTGACGGTACTCGCCCGGCGAATGGACACCGCACCTCCCGTCGAGTTCCGCCGGGGCTACGAAGTACGTCGGGTTTGGGATCGCGACTCGTTCGACGGCGCGAGTGCGTTGCTCGAAGAACTCGTCGCGGGCGACTACGACGTGGTGCACTTCAACATCCACATGACCTACTTCGGCAACGAGAACGTCCACCGGTTCATCGGTCTCGTGTTGCCGCCGTTGCTCAGCCGCGTCTACGGCATGAACGTCATCACGACGATGCACGACCTACTCGAAGTCGTCGAAGAGGAGATGATAGACGAGAACATCGGCCTCGTAGAACAGGTCGGTGCGCGGGCAGCGACCCAACTGCTCTTGCTCGGGGACGCATCGACCGTCACCTCGAAAGAGTACCTCGACATCCTCACCGACCGCTACTACTCGAAAGACGTTTTCCACGTCCCTCACGGCACGTTCGCGTGCGCGGACGGTGGTGTCCAACAGATACCCGACCCGTTCCGTATCATGGTGTTTGGCCACCTCAGTCCGACGAAAGACATCGAGACGGTGGTCGAGGCGTTCGAGGACGTTCGTGCGGCTATCCCGGACGCAGAACTCTACATCGCGGGTGACTCACATCCCGGTTTCCCCACCCACCGCCAAGACCTCGAAAACGCGTACGGCGACCGGCCGGGCGTCCACTTCCATGGCTATGTCGAGGACGACGAGATGGACGCCGTCTGGCAGCAGTCGTCGGTCGTCATCATGCCGTATCGGACGTGTACGGGCGTGAGTGGCGTGTTCCAACTCGCCAAAACCTACGGTACGCCGGTCGTGAGCTACGACGTTGGCGGGATGCGCACCTCGACCGTCGAAACCGGTGGAGCCGCAGAGTTCGTCCCGCCAGGTGACGCCTCAGCGTTGGCTGGGAAACTCCGTTCGCTGTGGACCAATCCTGACCGTCTCCACGAGATGGCCCAACAGAACGCGGAGGCCGCAAACGCCTACACCATCGGTGATACCGCAGACCGGATGGTCGAAATCATCGAGGAGCGTGTGCTGCCATGACAGAACTCACCGTTGACCAGACCACGGCGGACGACCAGCAGATGACAACTGAGTCCATCGAACAGACTTCCGTCCTCACGGAACTCGACACGGAACCGTGTCCCCACCCCGCGTGCGACGGCTCCCTTGACCACTCGACGTACAAGGGGTACGACGCCGTCGTCTGTGACGACTGCGCCACCCCGGCGGTGTGTATCTTCGGAGATGGAGAATGACGGGCGAGGACGCACCCCTCATTTCGAGTGGCGTGGATGCGGCAAAACGACGGCTCATGGAGTCGATGCCCGATGCTCTCAAACGGCGACTCGTCGGCCCGTACAACCGCATGCTGAAAGCGAAGGGAAATCGGGCGTACAGAACACGACAGCAGGCGCTTCCCACACGGTCGCCCAGCGACGACGCCCCAGACCACATTGTCTGCGTCGTGGTAGATGCACTCCGAGCTGACGCCGTGACCGCAGAGGATAGCGCGTTTCTCGCAGAGCGGTTGTGGGGTGACCTCGTCACGCCCGCTCCGTGGACGTTTCCCGCGGTCACCTCGCTCGTAACTGGCGAGTATCCCCACGAACACGGGTCGGTTCGCCAGTCCGACGAGTCGGACACCGGCGCAACCGACCTCGTCATCCCGCCGAAACTCCCCGCCGACCGCGAGACGCTCCCCGACGTGTTCGGGAGTGCAGGCTACGAAACCTACGGTGGCTTCGCGTTTCACATGCCGTTTTTCGCCATCGGCGGGCGATTCGCCACCCACTCGCTCTACGACGACGCGCCCGCCGACACGCTCGTAGACGATTATCTCGACTGGGCTGACGCTCAAACTGGGAAGACATTTTCGTACCTCCACCTCGCAGACCTTCACGAACCGGTCGACCCACCCGCACCTTACTGGGGGCGCTACGAAGTCGATGCGTCGATTCCAGACATCAAGACGTGGGACTACACCGAGGCGGCCGATGTTGGCCCCGACGGTCGGCGCTACAGAGCAAATCGGAAACAGCTCTACCGCGCCGCCCTCGCCTTCGTCGATGACGAACTCGGCCGACTCTCCTACAACCTGAACGAGCGTCTCGATGGCGACGTTGCGCTCGTCGTCACCGGCGACCACGGCGAGGCGTTCTGGGAACACACCGAATTCGACGCGGCTCACTTCGCCGACTCGCGGCCCGCCTACTGCGTCGACCACGGCGGCACGCCCTACGAGTCGCTGACGCGCGTCCCCCTCGCGGTCGATGGACTTGATCTCGCGCCTGCCGACGGCGGGACGCCGTCGCTCATCGACCTCGCGCCCTCGTTGCTCGACAGTGTGGGGTTGGGCGACGCCCTCGAACCGACCGGTACATCGCTCGTTTCTGGCGTCCCGACAGACCGCGTCACGCTCGTCGAAAGCGCGCGATACGGTCACGAAAAGAAGGCGGCCTACTTCGACGGCTGGAAACTCGTCGTCTCGAAAGGCGACGACCAGTCGGTCGGCTTCGACCTGCCAGCAGCGGAGCCAACGACGCTCCCCGAAGCCGTCGAGCGTCGGCTTACCGAGGCACTCCCTGCGTGGCCAAACGGCGAACACGCCGACGTTCGCGTCTCAGGAATGGCCCAACAGCGTTTGGAGGACCTCGGGTATGTCTGACCGCGAAATCCGAGATACTCCAATTGCGTTCCAACCCAGCCTCTCCTCCCGTGATTCGTCCGCGCAGACAGCAACCGCTGTCCTCGCTCCTCCACTGCAGTTGATTCCAATGACTCTCATCGACACTACCACCGACTTAGCATCGCAAGAAAGCGCAGTCACCACCGTCGGGGTAACGCCATGAAGGTCTGCGTCATCGGGCTTGACGGAGCCACGTGGGACCTCCTCGACCCGTGGCTTGACGACCTGCCGACCATCAAATCGTTCGCAGACGAGCGACGGACGGAACTCGACAGCTGTATCCCACCGCTGTCGATGCCCGCGTGGAAGGTGTACTCCACGGGGATGAATCCGGGCGACCTCGGCGTGTTCACCTTCGTCGAACCCGACTTCGAAGACCAGCAGTTCAAGACGGTCACGAACGAGTCGTTCACGACGCGCGAAATTTGGGATTACCTCGGTGAACACGGCCACCAGAGCGCCGTCATCAACATGCCAACGACGTACCCACCGCGGGACGTAGACGGCTGGATGATAAGCGGCCCATTCTCGGGGAAACAGGAAGAGTACACCCAGCCAGCCACTCTCGAACGCACGCTGAATCGCAACGAGTACACGATTCTTCCCGAGTACTATCTCTCGCGCGACCCCGACGACATCGACGGGGCGGTCGCGTCGGTCGAGAAAAAGCTTCAGACGGCACTTGGCTTCACCGAAAAAACTGACTTCATCCACACGACGCTGTACCTGACCGACACGGTCCAGCACACGGAGTGGGACTCGCCCGTCGCAAAGGCGTTCTGGGAGGAAGTGGACGCGAAACTTGCGTGGTTCCTCGACCAACTCGACGAGGAGTGGAACGTGGTACTCATGTCGGACCACGGGTTTGGCTACACCAAGGGGCGTTTTTACCTCAACACGTGGCTCGAAGAACAGGGCTACATCCACATCGACGACTCGGGCTTCGACCTCGGCGACCTCTTTGGCGTGGTCGGACTCGATTACGACCGCGCGCTCGCGCTCATGCAAAAGCTTCGCCTCTCCGGGTTCGTTCTTGACGTACTCCCCGAGAGCTTCCTGCGGAAAGTCGCCCGGCAGATGCCCGGCAACCGCAAGCTGGAGGGGTTACAGGATAAAATCGACTGGGAGGCAGACGCCGTTGCCCTCGCGCCACTCATCTACACGCGCAACAAGCAGATTGCAGACGAAATCCGGAGTAAGTTGCTCGAAGTCACCGACAGAGACGGCGAGCGCGTCATCGAGGAAGTGTATTACGGTGAAAACATCTACCCCGATGCGGACGTGCGCGTGCCCGACCTCGTCATCAAACACACCGACTACGGCATCAGCGACATCGTGAAACCGGGCGTGCTGTTCGAGTACGACGGCAACTGGCGACATCACAAGACGGCCCACCACCGCCGTAATGGTATCCTCACCGCACGCGGGCCGGACGTCGAAGACGTGTCGTTCGACTCGCCGCGGCTCTACGACATCGCCCCGACGATTCTCGACGGCTTCGGCATCGACATCCCCACAGGGATGCGCGGTGAGAGTCTCGGCTTGCTCGGGAATAACGCCCAACGGCGGGACGTTCCGGTCGATCGTAACGTCGAGCGGGTGGTCGAACACGATGCCCACGTAGAGCAGAAACTCAAAGACCTCGGATATCTGTAGATGACGCCCGACAGCCCGATTTCACTCCCGCGCAGCCTCGATGACAGCCGACTACAACACGCCCTGTGTTTCCTCGGTTTCCTCGTCATCTACGGACTGCTCCTCCGTGGCATCACCATCGGGAACCTGTACACGTTCGGGGATTTCGCGCCGTTCTACGGCACGGACGGACTCACTAAGTTCACCACTGTCTGGGTCAATCAGGGGCTTGGTTACTCGTACATCTACCACGTCCTGCCCGCGTATCTCGGGGCGATAACCGCCGTCGGTGGCGTCCTCGCACAGAACCTGCTGTTTCTCGCGTTCATTCCGGTGGGTTACCTCACGTTCCTCGTCTTCGGGAAACGGTTCGTCGAGTCGATTCCCGCCCTGCACCTCGCCGCGTTCGTTTACGCAATCAACCCACTCACCATCGGTGAGTTCGTAAACGGCGGGGTCGCCGCGCTCATCGGTTTCGCGTTCCTTCCGCTGTTGTTGTACTACCTGTACGCCATCGTGGACACCGACTCGTGGGATGCGACGCTCAAAGCGGGCGCGGTGTTCGGCGCGACGACGGTCAGCCCGTGGCTCGGTTTCTGGATGGTTGCACCGTTCGCGACGTATCTGGTTTACCGCGCACGGTGGTCGCCGCGCACTCTTCTCAAACTCTGCATGTCCGGCGCACTCGGCGTGATTCTCTCGCTCCCGAGCGTCCACCACATGCTCCAGCGCGCGCTCGGCTTCGACTCCGGCCAAAGCGTCCTCGAAAGCACGTTCATGTGGAACTACACCGAGGCGAGCGTCCTCGCCGTTGTCCGCCTCGCGGGGAATCACGGCGTGATGGCGATGAACCAACTCGGCTACAACGACGACCCCGCGATGTTGATTGGGTTGGTCATCCCCGGTATCGCGCTGCTCGCCATCCGCCAGCGCCGACTGACGGTGTATTACGCCATCGCGTCGCTCATCGTCTCGTTCATGGTGCTCACGAAGTACGGCGTCACGACGCCGCTGTTCGAGGTGTTCCCACCGATGTGGTCGCTCAGAAATCCTGTGAAACTCCAGTACCCGCTCACCATCTGCATGAGCCTCCTGTTCGGCGCTGGCTTGGACACGGTGCTCGTCGGCCCACGCGCGGAACCACATCCGCTCGCAACCCCCTCAAAATCGACGCGACCTGTGCTCACCGACGGCGGGACGCCTTCGCGGGCGAACGCCGTCGTCCTCGGCATCGTCTTACTTTCGCTGGTCGCCTACGCCGCACCCGCTGCGGGCGCGCTCGGCCTCCAAGACGTTCGCGGCGACGATTACTACGTCCCCGACGAACAGGCCGAACTCGCAGACAGACTCGACGGAACCGTGATGTGGGTGCCCTACGGCTACACCTCACAACTTCGCCTGCGCCACACGTACCCCGCCCACGTCGGCCTCAAAAGCGGCGGCATCGCACAGGGGATTCAGAACGCCGGATACGTCACAACGCTATTCGAGAAGTTCGCCCGTGACCCCGAAGCCGTCCGTCCACAGCTCGCCAAACAGGGCGTGAAGTACGTCGTCGTCGAGTCCGACCCGCCGGGCGACATCGACAACGGCCAGCCGCGCGTCGTCGAACGCTGGGGTGCGCCGTGGCTCTGGGGGAGCAGTGAGAACTACGATGACCGACTCGCAGAAAGCGACGGCTACGAGGAGGCCTTCGAGACGGGCGACTACACCGTGTACCGCGTCGAAGGCGCGCGCGATGTGTCGCGCTTCGAGGAGTACGACGGCCTCCACCGCCTCTACTACCCGAATTCGCGTGGAACCGTCGAAACGTACGGCGAAAACCGCATCACAAACGGCGGGTTCGACGACGACCTCGACGGCTGGTGGGTGTGGTCTGGGGAGAACGGCACGCAGTCGCGCGTCATCGAAACTGACGAGGGCGACCACGCAGTCGAGATGGTGACCGAGTCGGGCGATGCCTACCCGCTCGCCCAATCGACCACGGTGGAAGCCGACCAGCCCTACGAACTCGCCGTCTCCGGAGCCGGGAACGCGACGGTTTTCCTCTACTGGTACAACGGCAGTAAGTCACAGGACAACCTCGTCGCCCGCGAGAGCCACCTGCTCAATGAATCCGCGACGACCGTGCTCGCACAGGGTGACACCCTCTCGGTACGCATTCGTCCCGACTCGTCGCGCGTGCGTATCGACTCCGTCTCGCTCGAACGCGCGAGCTACCCGCGACAAACCGGGTTTACGACGAACGGCGGGGACATCCCCGGCGTCGTCGTTGATGGCTACGACGACAATCAAACGCTCGGCACAGCCGTCGCCGTCAACCTGAACAAGTCAGAAGCCGACGCTGTCGGTGCCGATGTGGTCATTCGAGACGCAGAGACGATTCTCGACGAGCAACTCGTTTACAACGAATCGTATCGTCAAGGCGCGGGCGTCCTTCTCTCAGAAGACGATGTAGAAACCGTGGTTCCAGACGGCGCAACGGCGGTCACGTACGACCATCCCGACGGCGTCGTCCTCGACTACTGGATGTTTGGCACGTTCGACACCCGCTCGGTCACCGTGCTGGCCACCTCCTACGACGAACGGTGGGTTGGCCCTGCGGACGCAGACCACTTCCGCGCCTATGGCTGGGCAAACGGCTACCTGAACGCAGAGCCCGACGAAATTCGCTGGACGGGTGGGGAACTCAGAACGTGGGTCGTCCGCATTTGGGCCGGTGCGTGGATCGTCGTGGTGTCCCTGCTCGTCTCGAACGCGCTTAGAAAGCGGTGGCTCGCGCGTGAAAACGGTGACCGACTGGGTCTATGAGCGAGACGAATACCCGGGCTCTCCGTGTCCGACTGGCGTCCGTCGTGTCCCACGACATCCTCGCGGTGGGCTATTTTCTCCTGTTGAGCCTGCTCGTATTCTACCCGCTGTTGGATTCCGGTTACATACTCACGCTCGATATGATTTTCGCGCCCACGGCTGACTACTTGCAGTTCGGTCTGACGACCAAGGGGCCGCTGTACTACGGCCGACTGCCGTTTCTCGCGGTGCTCGATGCCGCGGCGCTGGTCGCACCCGACTGGCTCATCCAGAAGGTAATACTCGTCTGTCTCCCGGTGTGGTGTGGGTGGAGCATGGTTCGCGCGTGTCGGGGACAGCCCCGCGTGGCCGCGCTGTTCGCGGGGACGCTCTACGCCTTCAATCCGTACGTGTACGTCAGACTGCTCGCCGGGCACTGGTACTTCTTGCTCGGCTACGCGTTCGTCCCACTCGCCATCGTCTCGTTCGCCCAGTATCTCGACGAGGGGCAGCCACGGTCGCTCGTCGGTGCGGTTTGGTGGACAACGCTCGTGAGCGTGTTCGACCCACACGCAACCGTACTGGTTGCTGTGGCTGGCGGCTGTCTGTTCGTCACGCACGCCGCGAGTGAGTGGCGGCGTCATGCAGAAATACTCGCTTCCATCCGACGATTTGCAACGTTTTCTGCGGGTGCATTCCTCGTAAACGCCTACTGGCTCCTCCCGGCGCTCGCCGCGGGAGTGACTGGTGGGACTCGTCTCACGGCTATCTCGGGGGCCGACCTCACCGTCTTCAGTGCCGGGGGAACGATTGCCGGAAACGTTCCCCTCTCCGTGTCGATGCTTTATGGCTTCTGGCGCGGCGGCTACCTGACGGCGTTCGAACTGCTGCCGTCGTGGCTCGTGTTCGGCCTGTTCTGTGGGTTGCTGTACCTCGCGGTTCGCGGTGCTGTCACGGCCAGCGACGAACCACTCGTGGCCGGGGTCGCCCTCTGTGGCGTCGGTGCCTTCGTGCTGAGCCTCGGCGTGAGCACGTCGTTTTCAGACCCACTGTTTCGGACGCTCGCTGACGTGCTTCCGTTGTTTCGCGGCATGCGTGATTCCCAAAAATTTGTGGGGCTGCTCTGTTTCGCCTACGCATTCCTCGGCGGGCGGGGTGTCTCACAACTCGTTTCGGAGGGTGGCGGGCGAAGCCACGACGAAACCGATGTCTCACACCGGCGCTGGACGCTCCCGTCTCGTCGCAGCGTTCTTCGAGTGGTGTGCATCTGTTTGGTGCTCGCCACACCGCTCGCGTACGCCGCGCCGATGTTCGGCGGCTTTTCGGGGCAAGTCGAGACCACGACGTACCCTGAATCGTGGCACACCACCAACGACTATCTCGTCGGCGCGTCCGACGGTTCGCGGACGCTCTTTCTCCCGTGGCACCAGTACATGGACTTTTCGTGGACTGACCGTCGCATCGCAAATCCTGCACCGTTGTTCTTCGAAACACCGGTGATTGCTTCCGAGAATCTCGAAGTCGGCGACGTTCGATCGCGGGCGACCGACCCAACCCATGAGGAAGTCGCGGCAATCCTCGAACATCCTGACGACGACCTTGGCGAGCGGCTTGCGGCGGTTGGGGTCGAGTACGTTATCCTCGCCCACGAGGTGGACTACCGACGGTACGACGTGCTCACAGACCACGAGGATTTCTCCGTTGCGGTCGCTTCACCGGGGCTTACGCTGTACAAAAATAACGCATACGCTCCCGGGGAGGCACCTCGAGCTGGCCCGCTGATTCCACTGTGGCCGCTCCTGGTCGGAAGCGTCGTGTCCGTCGTCACAGCGGCGCTGCTCGTGGTGAAACGACGCGAGAATTCCCTCTAACAGAGTCACGTTGCGGGTCGCTCTCGGATGTGGTAAAAAAGAAAATGAAAACCGGAGTTCTTGGAATGAGATTTGACGTCTACCGGATGACGTCGAGTCCGTTGTTGTTTTCGACTTCGTTCTGCCCGCCGTCTGACTGGGCACCGAACGTTTTGATGCCGTTGTCGTCGTTGTCGTCACCAACTTCGTTCAGCTTCGCGCGCGAGCGGTTGGCCTGTTTCTGCGTCGATGGGCCGAGAATCTGCGCACTCTGGACGCCGGTCATGATGGCCATGACGCGAACCTTACCCTTGTACTCCTCTTGGATGCGCGCGCCCCAGATGACGTTTGCCGAGGCGTCGAGGCGCTCGGTGATGTTCTGGGCGATGCCCTCTGCCTCTTTGAGCGTGAGGTCTGGGCCGCCAGTGATGTGGACGAGGCCACCCGACGCCCCGCGGTAGTCCACGTCGAGCAGTGGGTGGTTCATCGCGTCGCGCACCACTTCTTCGGTTTTGTTCTTGTCTTGGGTCTCACCAACGAGCATCACGGCAACGCCACCTTGGTTCATGATGGCGGTCATGTCCGCGTAGTCAAGGTTGATGAGCGACGGCTGGGTAATCGTCTCCGAGATGCCCTTCACGGTTTCGGCGATGATCTGGTCCATGACCGAGAACGCCTTGCCGATTGGGAGGTTCGGGACGTAGTCGAGCAGGCGGTTGTTGTCGAGGACGATGATGGAGTCCGCGGCGTTGCGGAGCTTCTCAAGGCCTTCTTCTGCTTTCACCGTGCGGGCACGCTCGACGTTGAACGGTGTCGAGACCATGCCGACGACGATTGCGCCTTGCTCTTTTGCGATTTTGGCGACGACGGGTGCCGCACCGGTCCCCGTCCCGCCACCCATGCCTGCCGTGACGAACACGAGGTCTGCCTCGCCGAGCACTTCCTTGATGGTCCCCTGGGCCATCTCGGTTGCGCGTTCGCCCATCGATGGGTCGCCACCGGCACCAAGCCCCTGAGTCAGCGACTTGCCGACGAGGATTTTGGTGTCCGCCTCAATCATCTTGAGGTGTTGTTTGTCGGTGTTGATGGCGATTGTGTCTGCGCCCTCGACACCGATGTTGTAGAGCCGATTGATGGTATTGTTCCCGGCACCACCAGCACCGACGATGACGATTCGTGGGTCGCCAAATTCGTCGCCGGTAGAGGAGGCGTCGGCTCTCTTTTGCTGTTCTGCTTCCGAGTTTTCAAGTGCCGACTGAACGATGTCTTGCATTGTTAGACCCTCGCCCAGTTGCGCTTTTTGCTCGTGGGCTCGCGGCCCTCTGTCTGTTCGTTGAGCATCTCGCGGACTGCCGACCGAATGGCTTCACTGCGATTCGGGAACTCTCCCGTTTCGACCATTCGCTCAACTTCCTCGATCTGCTGCTTTGGAATCCGTAATGTCACACGCTCCATGGTATATCCCCTTTGTAAGATGTGCGTATGCGGGTCACCCGCATACTTGTCTTACACACCAAAACCGATAGAGGTCGCACCGTTCCACCCCTATTTCGGCGGTCTGTAAGACAACCGTCTTACGCAGAAGTATACACAAATTGAAGGGTTATAAATGTTTTGGCGATTGTAAGACGCTGCCAAAAATTCTGCGTGTCTTCGTTTACGACCGGTCGAGTACGTCAGCCGCCGGCGTCCGACGCCCACAGCCCGGGCAGAACGCCCAGTCAGAACGGACCTCATCGCCGCACTCACAGAACACGCGATGGGTTCCCTTCTCGCCGCAGTTTGGACAGTACACGTGGTCGCCATCGAGCGATTCTCCACACTGGACACACGCGTCTTCGGACTGCTCACGGGGTGCTGACTCGGATGTCTTACGTACTTCTTCGCGGGCGCGTACCCCGTCGCCTTCGAGCGAGATGGTGACGTTTACGTCCTGTGCGCGCTGGCTGTGCGCGCCAAGGCGGGCGTCGATGAGCGTATCTAGTCGCTTTGAGATGAGCGCATCCACTCGTTCTGCAACGAGTGTATCGAGGCTGTCGGCCGATGCCTCGGGTTCGGGCGGCGGACTCGCGTCGAGGTACTGCCTGAGCGCCTCACGCATGACCTCACTTTTTGAGGAGTCGAACTCCTCTAAGCGTCGAACGAGGTCGTCGTTGGCCCGAAACGTGATTTTGCTCATCTCGCCAATCGTCTTACGGCTTGTCTCCCACGCATATTAACTTTCCTACCAGTCTGACGCCTGTCGTCTGCCCGGCATCCGTCTGCCGGGTGCGAATAATAATTCTTAAGTCGGGCAATCGTCCTACGTTGTATTGTATCCGCTCTTAGCTCAGCCTGGTAGAGCAGTCGACTGTAGATCGACTGGTCCCCCGTTCAAATCGGGGAGAGCGGACTTTTCCTGCGAACAACGTGAGCAGTGAAAAGTGCACCCGGGTGATTTGAAGCCTCCCTGCGGTCGCTCCTTTTTCAAATCGGGGAGTACGAATTCCAGCTACCGTTGAATCCCCAGCAGACACCCTGCTCCTGCGACCAACAGACCGAGATACGTGAGAGACATCTCGTAACGACGGGGAAAAACGGGGAGTGGCTTTTGCTCAGTCCAGTACCGCAGCAAGCGGGTCGAGGAAGCCCGCACCATAATACTCTTTATCGTGGCCCTCCGGAACACTCGAGGTTCGTTCGAGCACGGTTCGAACCTTGTTCGCGGAGTAGTCTGGATTCACGCTTTTGACGAGTGCGGCGGCCGCGGCGACCTGCGGGGCGGCCATGCTCGTCCCGGCGAGCCACGAGTAGGTGTTTTCGAAGCGAAAGGAGTCCGTGGCTTCGTCGTATGTCGGGATGGCGTAGGTGTTGTACACGAGGTCGTAAAACCACGGAACACCGGTGTCGATGGCGTCTACGTCCGCGTCGCCGCCGGGTGCGCCGAGGTCCACCGCGTTCGTGCCGTAGTTGGTGTAGAACGCAGGCGAATCAAACGATTCTCGCAGGCCATCGTCACCCCACTGGTAGCCAACGGGGCCGGTCGCGCTGATGCTCATGACGTGCGCCGCCTCGTTTGGCAGGCTGATGGCGTTGCCGTCGTGTTGGAGGGCTGCGCCGTCGTTGCCCGACGACGCCACGATGAGCGTGTCGAGTTGAGTGCTCACGTAGGCGGTGGTTCGATTGAGTACCTTGCCGTAGAACTGCCCGTTTGCACTTCGAGAAACTGGGTACGCGCCGAGACTCATGTTCGCTGCGTCACACCCAATCTGTCCCGCGTACACGAGCGCGGCGAGGATGTCACCGAAGTTCGCGGAGGGGCCGGTCGAGAACACGCGACAGTCGATGATTTCGGTGGCCGGTGCGCTCCCGGTCACGCCTTCGTCGTTCTGGTCGCTCGCGGCGATGATGCCCGCGACGTGTGTGCCGTGGCCGCCACCGACCGCACGGCCTGCGCCGTAGCCGTCGCCGGTGAAGTTCCGCGAGAGGTCGGTGTTGACTGCGTGCTGGAGGTCGGGGTGAGTCGCAGAGACACCGGAGTCAATGACCGCAACCCGCGTGCCTTCACCGCGGGTCACGTCGTGGACGGCGGGGATGTTCTGTACCTGTTTGTCCCACTGCATCGCGTAGCCGGGTTCGTCCGAAGTTTCGGCAGCGCTCGCAGGAATGTCGAGTTCGTAGATGAGGTCAGGTGCAAAGGAGACGCCGAGGGCAGAGACCGCCGACTTCGTCCCCGAGACAACCGCGTAGCCAACGTCGTCTAGGTCGTGGACGACGCTCAGCGCCGATGCGGTGAGTTGCTGGTCGCTCAGGTGTTTTGTTTCGACGATGTACCGTTCCGTTGCTTCAGTTGCTGAGACGATTGGACTGGCGGCAATCCCACCCACGAGAAGGCCACTCGCTTTGAGAAAACAACGACGAGAATTGTTTACCATACAGGCTTACTTTCACACATGATAACATATATTATTCTATAAGTTCGATTATTTAATCAAGTCTAATATACAACTGAAAAAGCTGTGGCTCGGTGGTACAATCGGCCGAAAAACGGGTGGAAAGTAGGTGGTGTTACGCCGTTGCCTTGAGGACGTCGTCTAAGTACTGCTGTTCCCATTCTTTGCGCGCTTCGATTTCGCGGCGGCCGCGGCGCGTGAGGGTGTAGAAGTTCGTCCGGCGGTCGAGTTCGCCCTTTTCGACGAGGCCCTTGTCGACGAGGGTGTCGAGGTTCGGGTAGAGTCGCCCGTGGTGAATCTCCTTTTCGTAGTAGGATTCGAGTTCTTCTTTGATGGCGAGGCCATGCGGTTCGTCTTTGCCTGCAATCACGTACAACAGGTCACGCTGGAAACCAGTCAGGTCGTGCATTACCACACAGTATCACGTACCCCTTCTTATCCCTAATGGCCGAATACGTGTCCCATTGACAGGTATCCTCCCAACTATCTGACTCGACTGATGGTGCAGTATCGACGCTGCGAAATTACGCAGACTGAATGCCCGTGACTTCGAATCGAGCGCCCGCAGAAGCCCCCTCTCGAATCGAGATATTCCAGTCATGCCCCTCAACAATCTGCTGTACGATTGATAACCCGAGTCCGGTACCTTCTGGTGCGTCGGTGAATCCGGCTTCGAACACTTCGGCTCGGCGTTCTGGTGGGATTCCAGGCCCGTCGTCTTCGACGTAGAAGCCCCGGTCATCCGTGAGCGTGCCGACGTGGACTGCCACCGTTTCACCACCGTGTTCGATGGCGTTTCGAAAGAGATTCTCGAACAGCTCATACAACCGCCCCTCATCCGCCAAGACCGTCGTTACGGGGTCAATATCCACGGTGAGCGTCGCCTCGTGTGAATCGACGTGCGACCACGACGTTTCGACAGCCTGTCGAAGCGCTACCACGTCCGGGTCGAGTACGGTTCGCCCCTGTTTGGCGAGCGTGAGAAGCTCGTCTATCAACTGCTTGATTCGCTCGTGTGCGCGCTCGACCGAATCGAGATGCTCCGCCGTGTCACCCTCCCGGGAGAGTGAGAGTTGCCCTATGGCGATGGCGAGTGGGTTTCGCAGGTCGTGGGCAATCGTGTCGGCGAACGTTTCGAGCCGCTCGTTCTGTCGTTCGAGATTTTCCTGTTTCTCGATTCGCTCGGTGATATCTCTGAAGATACCGATTCGCTCTGCGTCCGTGTCTCGGTCGGTGATACTGGCGGTGCGCAACTCCGTTACGAGCCGAGTGTCGTTTTCGAGTTCCCACTCGACCATCGTCGTATCTGACGCATCGCCAGTCATCTGCCGGTGGAACTGTTCGACAGCCGTACTGGGAGAGAGTTGGAGCGTCGAGATCGACGCGCCGGTAACCGTTGACGCATCGACATCGAAGGTGGTGGTAAACGCGCTGTTCACCTCCGTCACGATTCCATCGGCGGTGCCGACGAGTACGGGGTCTGGTGAGGCGTGGAACAACGTTTTGAACCGCTGTTCGCTCTGATCTTTCTGCCGCGTGAGTTCGAGCGAAAGCGCGCGTCGTTCGAGGAGATTTTCGACACGAACGTTGAGTGCGGTTTTGCTTACTGGTCGCTGTATCACCTCGTCTACAGTGTCCGTGATTGCAGACGAGAGGTCGTCCGGTGAGTGTGTGCCGGTGAGCAGTAAGTACGGGAGGAAAGTCGGCTCAGCCGCCTCTTTTTCTGCTTCGAGTTGCTCGCGGTACCGCTGAAACGACTGGATGTCGAGCAGACAGAGGTCGAACGTCGGCTCGGAGAACGGGTCGTCTGCGTGCGTTTGTACGGCAACGTCTGAAAACTGGTTCGTGAGGAGTTCTCGATTCCGGTCGCTCTCTACGAGCAACAACAGCGTCGGCGTCGAGATGCCGTCGGGGGCTGCAGACGCCACTCGTTGTTCAGTCATTGCTCCGGTGACCCGGGCTGGTGTCCCATTCCGGAGATCCGCTGAGGATCCCCTGCAGGTTTGTGAGTGGGTCGCCAACGGTGATTCCGTATTTCGTAATCTCGAATTCGCGAAGCGTCCGCTCGAAGTTACTGGTCCGCATTTTCAACACGCCGATGACCTTCCGCATCTCGCCTTTGAACTCGAGGTGTCGGAAGAAGACGATGTTATCTGCGAGATAGCTGATGCCGACGTTCGTTGCCTGGAACTCTCCGGTGACGTTCGCCACTTCATCGATGAGGATGACAGTCACGCCCATATTTTTCAGATACTTGTTGAGCGAGTGCAGATGCGTGATGAGTTCATCTTCTTCGCCCCGGAGGCTGAGTTTGTAGCCAGCCACCCCGTCGATCATGACGATGTCCGTGCCTTCGACCTCAACTTCGTGGCGGACGCGTTCTGCGAACTCCTGTGGAGAGACTTTGAGTGGCTCTATCTCTTCGACTTTGAGCGACCCCCGCTCACACATCTTCGTGACGGGTGTGTTAATGGCCTCAGAGCGCTGTTTGAACGTGGCTTCTGATTCCTCAAAGAGGTAGATGACCGACCGTTCGCCGCGGCCTGCGGCTTCTTTCATGAACTGTGTGCCTGTCGTTGTTTTCCCGACGCCCGTCGGGCCACTAATCACGGTGACTGTGCCACGATTCAACCCGCCACAGAGCAGTTCGTCCACCTCGGGAATTCCTGCCGAAACCTTCTCTTCGACGAACGATTTGTTGTGCTTATCCGGCCTAATTTCTGGAAAGACGGTGAGTCCGTCTGCATTCAGTTTCAACGAGTGATTCCCATTTTCGACGGACGACCCGCGAAACTTCGGGACGCTAATTTTGCGTCCGGTCGAAGTGTATCCGAGTTCGATGGTTCCGTCGCTCATGAACTGGAGGTCTTCGTCGGGTGCGTTCTCCGTTGCTTGTGTCGTAAACAGCACGGTTGCACCGTACTCACTGAGGAGGCGCATGAACGACAGCGCCTGCTTTCGGAACTGGTACTCGTCGGTCGAGAGGTAGCGAAGTTGTGTAATCGGGTCAACGAACACGCGGTCTGGGTCGAGTTCTTCGACGCGGTCTGTAATCGCCTTGACCATCGGATCTCGCTCAACTTCGCTCGACTCGAAGATATCGTAGCCCTGGTCGTCTGCGAAGAACTCTGAGTTGGGGCTTAAATCGAGGAAATTGATGCCGTCAACATCGAAGCCAAGCCCGGCTGCGTTCTGGGCGATGTCTTCGGTCGTTTCCTCTAAATTGATGAACAGCGCGGTTTCGTCGTTTTCGACGCCCTTAGTGAGATAGTGTAGGCCAAGAATTGTTTTCCCCGTTCCCGGGTCACCGCGGACGAGATAGCTACGCTCTGTGATGAGCCCGCCGTTGAGAATGTCATCGAGGCGCTCTACGCCGGTCGAAATGCGTTCCGGTGGTTGCTCGCGGTTCTTCTGCGGGCCGGGGTCTGAATTTTGCGTCATGGTTAGCGGAGGGGTGTCGGCTTGGTTGCGAAAGGTGTCGGGTTCGAACACTCATTTCGGCCGTCGAGGTGGCCGATTGCGCCAGCGTTCGCGTCGCAGATGGAACCCATAGATGTTCTTTCACCTCAGAAAAATTCTATAATTAATCAATTATGTCTGGCCGTAAAAATGTTCTGGTCAACTGTACAGTACAGAGCTCCGCATGCTTCTGTGTCCAGCGTGCGAGGCCACTGCTGTGCATTTGCTATCGTGCCATGTGGTTTATTTGTCTGGAGGTCGCGCCAAACTCACGCGCCTCTTGTAGCATGATTCGCCACGGTCACGTGGCAAAAACCGCCCTGCAGTTGGCTTATCTCAGTAATCGGTTCTTGTTGTTATAACTCAAATACCGTTCCCAAAACATCTATGATACTTCAGAGAGAGGTAGCGGTGTGAACGTGGTCGTTCTTGCTGAAGCTTCGGTCAGTGATGCCGTAGCTGCGGCGCTCTCAGACCACACCGTCCAGACCGTCTCGTCAGTCGAGGCAACCAGCACCGTGGCTCCCCCGGATCTGTTTTTCGTTTCACTTTCGGTTCCGGGTGTCGCTGCGTTTGCAGCCACGGTGGACATTCCCCTCATCGCGATTGCCGACGACGACACGGCACGCGATGATTTCTGCGCCGTCCTTTCTCAGCCAGCAGACCCAGAAGCTGTCCGGTCTGCCCTCACCTGTGCAGAGCGCGTTATCGACTACCAACACGCTGTAGACGAACTCTACACGCTGTGCCGGGCGCGCGCAAAGGGCAACGAGGTGTCCTCGCGCAAACTTCAGGAAGCACGCTCGTCTGCGCGAGAGCGGCTCCAAGCGGTCAATCGAAGCGGCATCCCACCGCTCAAGCAGTTGCTTCGGTGAGCTACGCGAGAACGCCACGCCAGTTGCGCGGCCCGTTTTATCTGGCAGGCTGACCTGTCCGTAAACTGCGAACTTTTATTCACCATACAGCCACAAGTACGGATAATGGTCGAGGCGTTTGCCGTCGCAAGCGGAAAAGGCGGGACGGGAAAGACAACGAGTACGCTGGCGCTCGGGATGGCGCTTGCCGCGGAATACGACGTTACCGTTGTTGACGCGGATACGGGGATGGCGAACCTCTTGTTCCATGCCGGACTCGCTGATGTCGAAACCACGCTTCACGATGTGCTGTTGAGTGACGACCCCGCGCCCGTCTCCGCAGCCGTCTACGAGCAGTTCGGGATGAAGGTCGTGCCCTGCGGGACGAGCCTCGCAGATTTCAAGGCCGCAGAGCCAGCGCGGCTCACACACGTTGTCGCGGAACTCGCTGCTGACACGGACGTGCTCTTGCTCGACTCGCCCGCCGCCCTCGACAGCAGGAGCGCCGTCCTCCCAATCGTGCTCGCAGACCGCATCATCGTCGTGCTCGAACCGACGATTCCGGCGCTCTCTGACGCGCTCAAAGTACAGGAGTACGCCCGGTCGTACAGCACGGGAACAGCGGGCGTGCTGTTCAACAAAGTGCGCGACGAGGCGGGCATCGACCGCATCACCGAACAGGCTGCCCGTTACTTCGACGGACCGACGCTCGCCACCGTTCCTGCAAGCGAACACGCACGCGCCGCACGCCGCGCCGGAAAACCGCTACTCGCACACGCGCCTGACTCGGCGGCCGCCGACGCCTACCGTACCGCCGCATCTCGCATCGACGTACAGGCGGGCGAATCGGGCGCGGTGGCAGACCGCTTTCGCAGCGCGGTGATTCCAAAGTCGCCATGAAACTGCCCCGAGGCACGCTCGAAAAATCGCGGGTCGTCCCGAGCCCCGGAGCCACGTTCGAGACGGCACTCGAACGCGAACTCACCGGCTACGCCGTGCTCGTTCCTCAAGACTCGCTGTTGCTCGATGAAGACGGCCGTGGCGTGGTGACCTTCGAAGCGGGCATTCCACTGCTCGCCTACCACACAGGGACAAATCGCGGTGGCCCGGCGGCGCTTGCCGACCTCGCCGTCCCGGGCCCGTACAGCGTCTCGCTGTTCTCGCTCAGTGCTGACGTCCTCGCCGCCGTCCACGAAAACGACGACTTGGCTGTCCCGCCGGGCATGCCCGCAGAGCGCGTCGCCGGCGACGCAGCCCTTGCGGCGCGGACGAGAGCGGCCGCGCCAACAGCCCGCCTCACTGCGTCATCGCCGGATGCGGCAGACGAGCCGGGCGCAGTCGAGGCGTTTCTGGCCGACGAGGAGAAAATTGCGGCCATCCAACAGCAGGCGCGAGCAGAGGCTGCTGCGCGCGCAGAAGAGTGGGGATTTTCCGACCACACAGAGTGACAGGCTCGGTGCGAACCGGGTGCAGGTGGCCACACCGACAAGAGACGCCGCTGACATAATCATTATGCACTCTTAGACCGTGACATACATCAACATGGTTTCAATGGGGGCGACCGCAAGCGCGGTCTACACACGCAGTCCGCAGATGGAGGGGGCAGATTGGTGTCAGGCATTCGAGTGTGCTGGCGCGGCGCAGTTGAGCGAGTTATATCTCTACGTCGGCGTTGGACTGTTCACACTCGCGCTGGTCGCCACCGTCCTCTATCTCGGGCAAGCACGGCGTATTTGTGATACCGAAGTCTCACGGACTCGCACAGAGCGCGATGCCTACGCGCGCTTCCTTCGTCGGCTGACGGGCATCAGTGCCTCACAAATGATGACGCAGGTGCAAACCGGCGGGATGACGGTTGCAAACGTGCAGACTGCAGACCAGTCGCTAAAGGATGTCAGAGAAGCGTTTGAACAGACGGTGATGGCCGTCCCTCACTTCACAGAGGAGTACGACGAGTCGCTCGAAGTCCACATGTCAATCGAGTTCGGCGACGAACTCGCTCGGGCGGTGAGCCACGGCACACAGCTCACTCCACAGCTCAAACAGGTGCTCATCCAACAAACTGAGTACGCCTGCACCCAGCGCGACGCGATGCTCGGCACGCTCGATACGGAGCTTGAAGACCTCAAAGCAGCGACCGCGCTGCTCGACACGGTCGAAGGCGAACTCGATGACGTGACCAGTGAGCCGCTCTACCGGCGGTCGTACGCAGACCTTCACGCGGCGTGGGAACGCCTTGGCAACCTCGAAACGCGCGTAAAAACGTTGCTCACCGACCGCCAACAGGAGATGCAGTCAGGGATTCAGTTCGGGATTCGCCGTACCGACAGCGGCAAGTTCCACGACTATCTCTACCAGTCGTTAGACGTGTCGTATCCCGTGCTCGCGGACGGAGCGAACACGGTAGACCGCATTCGGGATGTTCGTCACGACCTCCTCGACATGCTCACGCGGCGGGTCTGAGAAGCGGAGTGTATTCTGTTTTCTCGGCGTTATCGGATTTCAGTGAACAGAACGATTTCAAAGCCGACTACAATTGACAGACAACTTGCCTTCGCTGGTCAAGACCATCGAGGAGTCAGACGTTTTTACCGGGTGACGACTGGATTTTGGGCGGATAGAATTTTCATTTCGCACGGGTCAGCAGACTCCAGAGAACGCCAAAAATGCCAATGGAGACACTGAACAACGACCCATAGTACACGACGTCCGTGAAGGAATCCTCACAGTCAGCGGCTACGGTAGGGTCATCATCGTACATGTCGTGGCACGTCTGGATTTCTTGCTGGTTCCACGTTCCGACGATAAGCCCGCCGCCAATCACCAGCAGAAACAGCAGCACCCAGCTGTTACGACGGAACATATCAACAAACCTACTGATAGTGGTTCGGACAAAGTACTTTGTGGTAATCACATCGTCTGCGTGTGTCAGCAAGGCTGGGGGCATGAGACTGAGACGCGCAGCAATCGCTCCGGTATTTTCCCCCACAGAAAGGACCTCCACCATCTCCGAGAAAGAGTGATGCGGCTTCTTCGCGTATCTGAGCCATGTCTCTCGTCGAAACGCCCACGAGGCGACCGCCCGGCCCGACTGGCTTTCCAATGGTCGGCAACGGGATGCAGTTCGGCCGCGACCCACTCGGCTACATGACCCACGCGGCGCGTGCCTACGGCGACATCGTCTATCTGGAGTTCGGCAGGCGACCGTTCTACCAGCTGAATCATCCCGACGACATCAGGTACGTCCTCGTCGAGAACAACCAAAATTACGTAAAAGGCGATTTGTTCCAGTACCAACTCCGGCTGCTTGGACAGGGGTTGTTGAACAGCGAAGGCGAGCGGTGGCGCGAACAACGCCACCGCCTTGAGCCTGCGTTCCACCCGACGAGAGTCGCGGCGTTCGCGGACACCATGACCGCGTACACCACCCGCCTCACCGACGAGTGGCGAGACGGCGAGGTGCGTGACATCCACGACGACATGATGCGGCTCACCGTAGAAATCGTCGCGGACGCGCTGTTCTCGGTGGACATTCGAAAGGAGTCGGTCGAAATCGGCGATGCCTTAGAGACAGTGATGGCGCAGTTCCGTCGCTCGTCGCGCCTCCCGGTCGAAGTCCCCGACTGGGTGCCAACGCCCGGCAACCTCGAGTTTCACCGCGCGGCGAGGGCGCTCGACGCCGTCGTGGCGAACATCATCCGCGAGCGACAGGCTGGAGAGCGCGAGGGTGCAGACGACGTGGTGTCGCGGCTTCTCGACGCCGGGGTTCCAGCAGACAACCTCCGCGATGAGGTGCTCACGCTCGTCCTCGCTGGCCACGAGACGACGGCGCTCGCGCTCTCGTACTCATTCGACTTGCTCACGCGCCACCCCGCCGTGCTCGCTGCCCTCCAAGCCGAACTCGATGAACTGGACCGCCACCCGCCAACGATGGCGGACCTTCCTCACATGGGACTCACCGAACAGGTGTTGAAAGAGTCGATGCGCCTCTACCCGCCGGTGTACGGCCTTCTGCGCGAACCCATCGCGGCCGACGAAATCGGCGGCTACCCCATCCCGCCCGGGGCGACCATCGGGATGCACCAGTGGGTACTCCACCGCGACCCGCGCTTTTTCCCCGACCCACGAAGCTTCCGCCCCGACCGGTGGACGGCGGCCTTCGAACAACAACTACCAGCGTTCGCCTACTTCCCGTTCGGTGGCGGCCCGCGCAGGTGCATCGGCGACCGCTTCGCTATGCTCGAAGCGAAGTTCGTGCTGGCGACGATTCTCCAACAGTTCGATATGGAAGCCGTGTCGAATCGTCCATTAAAACTCGACCCGGCGATTACGCTGCGGCCAAAAGATGGGATTTCGGTGCGCGTCACGCGGCGCTAATCAGTCGAGAAGGTGATACCGGTCGCCGTCTTGCACGACGAATCCGCGACTAACGAGCGTCCTGAGCACCGGATACAACGAGATGTGGGTCATAGAAAGTTCCTCGTGGAGTTCTTCGACAGTGGCTCCGTGTTCCGTTTGCAGGTAGTAGTAGACGAGCTTCGAACTCGGCGATTCCAACTCGACGGGGAGTGCGCGTCGTTTCTGTGAAACGACAGCACGTTTCGCAGTCATTGCATCAACTCTATTTTCGACGATAATAAAACTGCTCTACGACAATTGTCGAACTCTCGCGTGCTGACAGGACTCGCGCTAGTGCGGGTGTCTGCGCCACTCCATCGCGTCATGCGCACGTCTGACGTGCCATTATTGTCGTTCCACGGGAAGAGAACAGCATGGAGAGTATCGCAGACGCCTACAGCAAGCGAGAACGCCCCGAACGTGACCTGCGCCGGGTGCTCGCTGGTGGGCTGTTTCTCGTCCTCGGTACCGTCGGCCTCGTCTCCGCGATTGCGATGGCGACGACAGGTCTCTTCGAGACGCTCGGCCTGAGTGTGTTCGGCGCACGAAAGCTCGCCGGAGTACTCGCGGGCGTCGCCATCCCGGCCATCTTACTCGGCATCGTTGTTGCCTTGCCAACCGAAAAAGCCGCCCTCCGCGGCGTTCTCGGCGGAAGCCTCCTCGCACTCGTCGCCGTCGCTATCTTCCAGTTTGCCTACCCCTTCTGGTGGAGCGGCGCGACGACCGGCAATCCCGACCTCACCTTGCTCGTCGTCGGGACGTACTTCCTCGGCGCAATCATCGCGTTTGCCTACGTGTTCGTCGCCGTTGCCACGTTCAAAACCCGCAACACGCCCGGCGACATGGTGACCGTCGAAATCATGACCGAAGGTGAGACGCGCACGGTTGAGGTGCACCGCTCTGACGTTGCAGAGACAATTTCTGCAACCAACCGCTCGCACTCGAACAACTAACCTGTCGGACGAACGGCTTTCTTCTTCGCTCCCGTACCCCGCATAGACTCTGTCGATGATGACGACTACGCACATCGCAGTTGGCATGACCCTCGCCTACGGACTGGTGGTGCTGTTCCCCGCGTTTACGCCCGTCGTCCTCGGCGTCGCCATCGTTGCGAGCATCTTTCCCGACCTCGACGTGCTGTTCGAGCACCGAAAGACGCTCCATTTTCCGGTGTACTACGCCGTCGTCACCCTCCCAGCGACCGTGTTCGCCGCGCTGTGGCCCTCGGCGCTTTCGATAGGGCTGTTCACCTTCCTGCTGTTCGCGTGGGTACACTCGGTGTCCGATATTTTCGGGGGCGGCGCAGAAGCGCGGCCGTGGGAAGTCGAATCGAGACACGCGGTGTACGTCCATTTCACGAACCGCTGGCTGCCGCCGGATAGAGGCGTTCGATACGACGGCTCGCCCGAAGACCTCGCACTCGTGGTGGCGTTTTCAGTGCCTGCGTTCGTCCTCTACGACGGCCCGCTGTTCTACCTGCTCGTCGTGAATCTCTCGCTGTCGGTCGTTTACACGGTGTTCAGAAAGCAGGTGCCCGATTTCGACCTCTCGTGAGAACGGAGATAGAAGGCTTTGATATGACGCCCGAAAAAGCGATGGTTATGACCACCGGACTCGCCCCAGACGGCCTCAAATTCGCGGTGCTCGCATTTCTGGCTGGCCTCGCGGCGACGATTTTCTCCCCGATAGGCGCACTGTTCGGCCTGCTCCTCTCCGGGTCTGTGTTGCTGTTCTACCGCGACCCTGACCGCGAAATCACGACCGAGGGTGTCGCCGCCCCCGCAGATGGCAAAGTCTCTGTTATCCGTCGTGAAGACGACCAGCTTCGCGTTGGCACCTACATGAGTGCCCGCGACGTGCACGTGAATCGCGCCCCGCTCGCGGGAACGGTGCAGAAGGTCACGCACAAGCCCGGCGGCTACAAACTCGCTTTCTCGAAAGACTCGGACAACAACGAACAACTCCACATCGAGTTCGAAAACTTCACCGTCGTCCTTATCGCCGGGTGGTTCGCTCGCCGTATCCACCCCTACGTCGAAGCTGGTGACGAAGTCGAGAAAGGCGACCGCATCGGTCACATCTCGTTTGGGAGCCGGGCCGACGTGCTTCTTCCACCCGAGATAAAAGAAGACATGTTGGCGGTCGAGAAGGGCGACCGTGTGTACGCGGGTACCTCGATGCTCGCCCACGGGTTTAAGGAGTAATCAGCAGAACACAATGTAGATGGAGGGCGTTCTCTGGTACGTGCTTGCGAGCTCTCGAGGTGGCCCGACGCGGGTCCGCATCCTCAAAGAACTTCGGAGACGCCCACAGAACGCAAACCAGCTTGCGACGACGCTGGAACTTGATTACACGACGATTCGCCACCACCTCGATGTGCTCATGAAGAACAACGTCGTGCGGCGCACGGACGACGATTACGCCGCGGTGTATCTGTTCACCGACCAGCTCAAATCGAACTGGGACGTCGTCGAAGCGGTGCTCGCGGTCGTTGACACGGAGGAGCCATGAGTTCGGATGAATTTTGGACAGCGCATATAGCAACGACACACCAACGAGGAACTGATGAGTAGTCTGCTCGACGCAGCACGCGTTGCCGCCGCCGTAAACGTGCTCTTGCTCGTAGCACTTGGCTCGGTCTGGCTGCGAAACGTCCGTGACCACGGTGCCAGCCACACGAAAGGCCTGCTCGTGTTCGCCGCCTTCCTGCTCGTCGAGAACCTCCTGTGGCTCTATTTCTACCTCCTCCACCCCGACTTTATCGGCTGGTTCGAGAACGCCGGCACCGACGTGCAAGTCGGCATGACCCTGCTCTGTGGGCTCGAACTCGTCGCGCTTGCGTATCTCGCGCGCATCACCCTTGAGTGAAGCTTGGACGAATTTTGGATGAAGTTCGGACAACGCTCATCGCACGATGCTTCGTCGGTCTAGACATGGCCATTTCACGACGCCAGTTCCTCGCGGTGACCGGCACTGCCACCCTCGCTGGCTGCGTCGGCGGGTCTGGTGGCGACTCGACGACCACAACAGAGGACCCAACGACAGCAGACGAGCCGACCACCGATGCCATGACGACGACCGAAGGCGGAATGGACGGTGCGACGGTGCAGGTCGCCGCGCATCCCGACCTCGGTGACATCCTCGTTGGCCCAGACGGCCTGACTCTCTACATGTTCGACCGTGACACTGAAGGCGACCCGATGAGCGCGTGCACCGGCGGGTGTGCCTCGACGTGGCCGCCACTTACGATGAGCGACTCGCCGACCAAAACAGCTGACGTGGCAGCAGCACTCACCACCTTCGAGCGAGAAGACGGCTCGACGCAGGTGGCCGCGGGCGGCTGGCCGCTCTACTACTTCGCCCCCGACGAAGCACCCGGTGACGCAAAGGGACAGGGTGTAAACGACATCTGGTGGGTGCTCAGACCCGATGGAACGCCGGTCAGAGAGGCCGAAGCGACGACCACCGATAACGGCCAAAGCTACTACGAGTACTGAGCAACCGCAAAACCGTGGCTTCGTTACTGTTCGAGTGGGATGTATTTGGTCGAAAGCAACCATGCGTCAGTCATCGACGGGTCTTCGATGACCGCGACGGAGCGAAATTCGTCTTCGTATTCGGTGTATATGAGGTCAGCGTCTGCAGTCGGTTGTGGCTGTTTATAGTCCATGATGTTATGATATGTTGGTGTGTTCACGTGGGAGTTAGCCGCTGAGTTCGGTGTATGGTGGGGAGGCGCTGGTTGCCTCCGCTGGTTGCGCTGCTTCGAGAGAAATATCGACCGCGTCTGTGGCCGTGACGGTGATTGTGGCGACGACGTCGTCGAGTGGCACGATCACCGTTCCTTCTCGCCGGCGACCAGCGCGAGTCGTACAAAAGAGTGTGTCGAGCGCTTCGGGATCAACGTAGTCGTACACGCACACGGTCAGTTCGTGTGAGTCAACCGCGTGCCAGTCTGCGAGTGCGTCTACGAGCACCTCGCTCACGTGCGTCCCAAATGTCCCCTCGTTTTCGCTCATCCGAAGCGTTTCGTTCATCTTCGAACAGTCATGGGTTTTAGACTTCCTAAGATGTTGACCGTTGGTATGTTACACGCGAGCCGCGGGTGATTTAGCATAGTAAATCTGCCGTCTGACGCCCTTACTCGCGCGTTTGACGCTCGTCTCTGTCAAAGAGGAGGTTGAATAAAGTTCGCTCACCGGCGCGAATATGCCGGTTGACGGTGGGTTGTGTCACGCCGAGTATTTCTGCGACTTCTTGACCATTGCTCCGCCGTGGCCATTCGAAAAAGCCGCTGAAATACGCCGTTTTGATGACCTCTTCTTGACGCTTGGTGAGCCGATTTCGCACCTCGTTTTCGAACTCCTGTTGGGTCATGACGGGGGTGTCGAACTCGCGACGCGCTTGGAGTGTCACGTGGCCGAACGTCGAATCAAGGTAGGCGACAAACCGGCGCACGTCCGTGCTCTGTGGGATGCGAACCTTGAGCCGTGCGGTGCCGTCTTCGACCCGCATTTGGTTGAGGCTCGCGCCGCGTTCGATGAGCGTTGAGATAAACGTCGAATCTTCGATGGTACACTCACAGAGACACTCGTCGTCCGTTTCTCCAATCAGCGTGAACTGACTCACGTCCGCAGCCGCCGCTGCGTGCGCTCGAATCACGTCCGGTGCAATCCCGCGCACGTTGAAAAACAGGTGCATCTTTCCGTCGAGGCGTCGCACGGCGTTTTTCAGCGTAAACTCACCTTCTGAGCCGTCGATGAAGCCGAGAATCGGCGTTTTGAGCGCCGAAATCACGAATTCGAGTTCGACCGAACTCTCGCTTACGAGCGCGCGCTTGCGTTCGAGCGCGTTCATCGCGTAGCCAATGGATTGGCCGAGTTCTCCGAGCACCGAGAGCTCCATCTCCTCGAAGACGAGCGGCTTCGTCGAGTACAGGTTCAACACGCCGTACACCGTGTCACGGTACAGAATCGGGACGGCCGCACTTGCCCGGAAGCCACGCGACAGCGCCTCTTCGCGCCACGGCTCGAACGTGGCGTCGGTCAGGATGTTGTTCTGGACCTGTGGCTCTCGCGTCTCGACGGCGAGCCCGGCTGGCCCGCGACTCGTCTCCGTACCGTCGGTCGTGACCGTGATATGGTCGAGATAGCCGTCGCCCGCTCCCGCAGAACTGACCGGCGTTATCAGCCCGGTGGTCGGGTTCGCGTCGCCAATCCAAACGAACGCAAACGGGTCGATGTCCGCCAGTCGCTCACAGACGAGGTCTTCGATTTCCTCTTGGGTGTCCGCTTGAATGAGCACCTTCGTGATGTCGCGGATGGCGCGATTGATGCGGTTTACCCGGTTGAGCCGCTTGTTTTTCTGTTCGAGTCGGTCGCGCTGGTTGCGCAGGTCTGCCTCTCTGGCGGCGCGATTCAGCGACGAGCGCGCGTTCGAACAGAGCATTCCGGCGAGCAACAGGTCTGTCTCGCGGAACGCCGCTTTTTCGGGGGAGCACGTCACGAACACGCCGAACTCACCGAGTGGGAAGATGCCCACGCTCTGTACGCGCGCATTCTCTTCGGTGGGTGCGGCAAACTCGGACAACACGGTCGCTTCGTCGCGGATGAACACCTCCCAGACTGGGCTGTCGCCAACTTCGCCGAGCAACGGCGAGTCAACGAGCGCGGCCGCCCCGTTCGTCTGGGCCGCGGGCGCGAGGTCACCCTCCGCCTCGTCGTACTGGAGGATGTAGGTGTAGGGTAACTCAAGGACGTCCGTCGCCGCTTCGACCACGATTGAACAGACCTCCGATGCGGTCTTCGCTTCCGGTAACTGCTGGGCTTTCTCGTTTAACGCCTCGAAGCGCGTTTCGCGGCGTTTCGTCTCGGTGATGTCTTCGAGCGTGAAGATGCCGCGTATCGCATCGCCGTCTTCGACGCGCGCCCGCGAGCCGTTTATCGACAGCCAGACCCAGCTCCCGTCGGGACGCGTGACGCCCAACTCGAAGTCGTAGACGGTGGCTCCGGATTCGAGCACCTTCGTAAACGGGAGTTCTTCGACAGCCAGCGGGTCGCCATCACCGTCGGTGAACGAAAAGTCAGGCGGGGAGTTTTGTAGTCGCTCGCGGGAGACGCCCGCTATCTCCACCGCACGGTCGTTGATGTGTTCAATTGTCCCGGCTTCATCGAGAATGATGATGCCAACCGGCGCAGTGTCGATGACTTGTTGGTTGAGGTTGCGCTGGGTCCGCAACTCGTCTTGGAGGCGTTTTTCTTCGCTGATGTCGAGGCCCTCTGCAACGATGCCGGTCACGGTCTCGCCAACGAACACCGGCCGCGCTTGGAAATCGACGGTGACAGTCGTGCCGTCAGACCGTTCGTACGTGACTTCGAACTTGCTGTACTCGCCGTCTGCAACGCGTTCGAGTTCGGCTTTCAACTGCGCTTGGAGGGCTGGAGAATGCGACCACCATGGGCACTCCCAGAACTGCTTGCCAACCACATCTTCTACCGACACGTTCGCGATGTCGAGTGCGGGCTGGTTCACGTTGTACACCGTGCCGTCCGGCCCGAGTAGCGCAAAGAAGGTAAACGGGTCGTTGAACACCGCGTCGAACTGGCGCTTTCGCTTTCGCCGCAACTGCTCTGCTTGTTTTCGGTCTGCAATGTCTCGAATCACGCCCGTGAAATACTGGGTTCCACCCTGCGTGAACTCAGCGAACGAGACGCCAAACGGCACGTCACTGCCGTCTTTGTGCACGCCGGGGAGTTCTGCGTAACTCCAATCGAAGCGCCGTTCGTTCGTTTCAAGATAGCGGGCGACAGCCGCGCGGTGCTGGGCGGCGAGGTCGTCGCTCATCAGTATCGTGAGCGGCTCGCCAATGAGTTCTGCTGGCTCGTAGCCAAACAGCGTTTGTACGGCGGAGTTTGCGAATTGGATGATGCTGTCCGCGTCGATGGTGATGATGCAGTCTGCAGCGGATTCAACGATTGCCGCGAGATATGCGTTGTCTCCCGTCTCAAGGCGTGAAGCGCTTGATTTGGGGGTCCTCATCTGTCGTAGGGTTTCTCTGAGAATGTGGACACTCTCGGGTGTTCGCTGAATGACGGTTGCCACCCCGGCGTCGTATGCCGCAGCGATGGCGTCTGGCGATGGTGGGTCGTCGTAGACGATGATTGGGTGGCCGCTGGCGACCGCACAGACGGCGTCGTAGCTGTCGAAATCGGTGATGAGAGCGTGCACCGTTTCGTTTGCGAGTTGGTTTCGACACTGGTCTGGGTCGGTGACCGCAACCCGGATGTCATCCGTGGCGAGGTCCGAGAGTGCGTGATTGTCTGCCCTCTCTTGGGGCCGTTCCGTGACAATCAGTACGTGTAAATCGGGTGACATCGTGGTCGAGCCGGTTACTACTTCCTCACACTTCCGAGATAAAAAACTGCGCCATCATTTCTGTAACAATGTATGACTATTTTGTTCGAATTAACGGTTTACTGCTGGAATCTCCACGACCAGGGATCTTGTACAAACTAGTCTCCGACTGGCTGTCGCGCACATCGTCTCCAAACCGTTCTGGCCGGACCCTCACAGCTACTGTCGAACTGGCGGGAGAACGGGCTGGTTGTAATGCCCGCGCCGTGCGAATCAGGCACAAAGCGTATACCTGCCCCACCGCTCGCTGTAGGCATGCCAGGTGCACGCGTCGCAAGCGGCGAACGGGTCACACTTCGGACGGCCGAAGCCGAAGACATCCCATTTCTCCAGCGCGCAGGTGCCAACCCCGAACTGCGGTATTCGCTTGGCCACAAAGTGAAAAATCAGGGCCAGTACGAAATCTCGGCCAATCGAACCGGCCCGGATATACTCATCGTCTGTCTCGAAAATGAGGAGCCAGCGGATGGCGCAGACGGCGTCACTCGAATCGGGCAAATCGCGGTCATGGACGGCCACTACAAACGCCCCGAACTCGGCTACTGGCTCGTCCCGGAGGTTCACGGCGAGGGCTACGGCAACGAGTCCGTCTCGCTCGTCATCGACTACGTCTTTCGGTCGTACAACACCCCGGCGATTGGCGCGCAAGCCTTCGACTTCAACGAGGCGTCGCGCGGCCTCTTAGAATCGCTTGGTTTCACCGAAGAGGGACGAAAACGCCAGTACATGTTCGTTGACGGCGCACACCGCGACATGGTACAATACGGCCTGCTCCGCGAGGAATGGGACGGTGCGTAACGCGAGATAAATTGTGCCGCCTGCTCGGCTTTAGCCGCGTTCAGTAACCCCACCCTTCTGCCCACTCTGCTATATGTTGCCACGCAGATGCGATACTCATTAAAATCTGACAAATACGCTGCTTGTGTCGCTGGAATTTCGTTTCCAGAACGTGTTGTGAAAGCAATTATTCTAGACAACCGTCTCGGAGAAACACGGAGAGTAAGCGGGTGTACGGCCTGTCAGGTCCGTCCACGGACCAAACCGTGCCCGTTATGTACTGGTGGGTCTGAACGGAGGTGTGAATACTTCCGAATCTCCACCCAAACAACTCCCGGAACTGACAAGTCGCGGATTTCGCATCACCGTCGATGAGGGTCGAGAGTCGTTTTTTGCGATCTGTATCGAGGAGTCAGACAGCGAGACGGCGTGGATAATGTCGGACACCGCAACGTCTCTCGAAGAGATGCGCTGACTCGCAGATAGCGTTCGATTTTTGAGCGGGACGTGCAACAGACCGCCGAGTGCGGCCACCGCCTACGAGAGTCGAAGGTTGTGCATTTTCTGACGCCTTCTATCAGTCACGGAGGATCTCAACAGGGTCGTTTTTTCACATGTCGGCCCGTATGGTAGCCGATGCAACTGGTCACCACAGAGATGATTCCCGGCGCGGAGATTGTCGAAGCGATTGGCATTGCCCGCGGGAACACGGTTGAGGCACGAAACGTCGGCCGCGACATCACACAGGGGCTTCGCAACATCGTTGGGGGCGAACTCAAAGCCTACTCGAAATTGCTCTCGAAAGCGCGCGACGAGGCGCTCTCGCGTATGGAAGCGGACGCGACCGCGATGGGTGCAGACGCAGTCATCAACATTCGGTTAGAGACGTCGCAGATTACAAACGGCGGTGCAGAAGTCATCGCGTACGGGACGGCGGTTCGGCTCAAATAACGGCTCGATTTTCTGCGTTCGCTACCCGAGAACAATCATGTAGACGACAACGACGATGGCGTAAGTTACGGCGAGGCCGACGACGACTTTCATGTGGTACACCCAGAGTTCGTCGTCCTCTGCGGTGAGCGCCTCGTCGTAGGCCGTCTGGTCGTCTGTCGTCCATTCGTCGGTGTGGGTCTCTCCGACGTGAAGCGCGCGGGTTTGCGCTGAATCGAACGGCTGGTCGCAGTAGCGACAGTACGTCGCCGGTGGGTCTGTGTCGTGGACGGCGGTTTCTGGAATGCGTTCGGTCATACGAATGGTGGCGTGGTGAACGGTTGGGTGAGTATCCACAGGCTCGTCATCGTGTAGAAAATCATGACGACGACGAACGGGTACTGACTCCGGATGGGTTTGAGTTTCCCGGGAAAGAGGTCGAAGGCAAGCGCGTGGGCAGTCCAGACAGCGAGCAGGTGCCCGACCAGGACGAAGCCGAGTTGCACGAGCGAGAACCACGATGGCAGTATCAACACCAGCACGTCGGTCGGTTGACTGAAGGGCTGGAGTGCGGCCGTCTGGAGCGCGGGTGAGAGCGTGATGTAAAACCCAAGAAAATGGGCGAGATGATATCCTGCGGCAATCGGCAACAACGCCGGCGCAAACCAGCCCTCGATGAATCGCGGGGTGATGTAGGTTCGCCCGGAACGTCGAGCCCGGCGCGCCGCGAAGCGAAACACCGACAGAAAGAGTGCGAATCCGGCGACGATGGTCGCAAAGTAGACCGCAAGTGGGGGCACGCCTGCGGCGACGAGCGGTCGGAGCAGGTCGCCCCATAGCGGCGTCGAGATGAAGCCGTCGTAGGTGGTCACCCACAGCAATGCGATGATGAACGCGGTGTCGTCGGGCTTCAAATCGCCCGCCTGCGCGGCGAGCGCGGCGGTTGGAAGTTTGAACGCCACGCCCGACTCGGTTCGCTGAAGCGGCGCGATTCGCCCGTAACACCGAAACACTCGCGCGATTGGGTCGACGTGCTCGAACCACGTGTCGGCTCCGTACACCACCGCCCCGGCGAGCGTGAGCACGGAGTACCCGACGATGACGGCCGCGAGCAGTTGCGGGTCGCTTGCGACTGGACTGATGACTTCGAGCCAAACGAGGCCGAGAAGCGCGACGACGCTTGGCCACGCGCCCAGTCGTGCAGGGTAGATTCTGAAACCGGTGCGCGGAGCGAGCGAGGCGAGCGCCTGCCACGGGTTGCACCAGCCCCACGTGTTTCCCACGAGGTAGACGCTCATCGTGTAGCCCGCCCACCAGCCTGCCCACACGAAGAGAATCGCAAAGTTCGACGTTGACGACTGTGGGCCGAGGAATCCGGAAGCGATGACGACGAGTAGGACGCCAACGCTGAGTCCCTGTACCGTGATGCGAAGCACCCGGCGAACGGCGGCGGGTGGTGAGAGCAACAGCCGCCACCCGTTTATCGCGCGAATGGCGGCGTGGTCGGTGAGCAGACTTGTGAACATGAACGAGACGCCAACGATGATGCCGCCAGTGAGAATCGTGAGCCACGTCGGAACCGCCACGGGCGCCATCAACCCGCCGAGGCTGCCGACGTGGGCCGCCGCGGGCTGGGCGAACAGCATAGCTCCGAGTATCGTGAGCCCCGCAAACAGCAGACTTCGCCTCACCCTCATTCGTATAATTCGTGTGACTATTCGTCGGTGGTGGTAATAATCACCGCGGCGAGGCGTGGTCGTTCGCGTATCTGGGGAGTGACGCGATTTCCACACCTATTCGACGGTGTCGGACGCACTTTCGTATTGGTCTCTGAGACGCGCCCGCGCCTGGTCATACGCCGCGTCCGTCATCGTTTTCGTGGTAAACGACAGGTCGATTGCCTCACTCTTGTAGCGGTACGTGCCTTGGCGTTGAATATCGATGACTCCGTCGCGGTCGGTCGTCACCTGATGGGTTCCGTAAAACGAGGGCGTCTGGACGTGGACTACGGTGTCGGTGACCTCGATGCTGTTTACTGGCTCGTTTCGGAGCACAGCTTTTGCAAGCTCTCTCGCTTGCTCTCGCTCGCCTCGTTCGAATAGGTCCCCAAAACGCTCGTCGAAGTTCATTATCTGAAAGAGGAGAGCGATACATAAGCCCCTTCCGAACGTATTGTCTAAATGATAGAACCTGCCTGGTAGCAGCGTTAGTACTCTCCGGTCTGTAGAATGCGATACAAGTGGGAAGTTCACTCGACGTGGACGCGGGTGACGTGACCACCACAGCCACACTGCTTGATATATTCCCAGTTGACATCGGCGTTTTCGAACGCTTCTTCGAGCGCCTCGAAGAGATACGATTCGGGGTGGTCGTGGGCACCATGTGTGACGAGGTTGACGTGCTTTCCCGGTGCCGTGTGTTCGACCGCATTGATTGCCTGCGCAATGACGAGGGCGATGTCGGCAGCGTGCTGTGGTTTTTCGAGATTCGCTGACCACGAGGTATCGTGGATGCGATCTGTAACTGGTTCGACTGCGCCGTGTTCGTCGGTGTGAGAGATGGTCATTTTCGTGGATTTTATTCGACTGGTTCGAACACGTCGGGATTCGCAGGCCCTTCAGCGGTGACGACAGCGAGCGCCCCTTTGCGAGCGACTCGTGAGAGTGCGTGATCGACGAGCTTGAAATCCCCAGGAACCGGGAATGACATCGTTGCGACACACGAACTGCCGGGAAGGACGGGGGTCGTCTGGACGTACCGCATCGGCTCGCTCGCCAGTGCACCCTGTTCCCAGACTTCATCCCACACGCTGCCGATTGGGTGGAAGCTGCTGAACAGGTTTGGTCCGCCGACGCCGAAGAAGATACGAGCAGTTTCACCCGTCTTCACGTTCATCTCGGCGTATTTGTTTGGCGTAATCGCGTACTTCTCGCCGTTCATCAGGACGTAGGTCGGATCTTCCATCGCCATCCGCACGAAGTCGAACTCGTGGTGGCCTTTCTGGCCCGTCTTGCCGTTCGTGTAGAGTTCGTGCTGGCCGAGGTAGAACTCATGATCGACTGCTGGAAGCCCTTCCTCGGGTTCGACGAGGATGATGCCGAACATTCCGGCGCTAATGTGGTAGTCGACGTTTGCGACCGCACAGTGGTAGATGAACGCGCCGGGATAGGTTACCTTGAATCGCAGGCGCTTTTCTTCGCCCGGAGCGACGACGGTCGCCTCGGCACCGCCGCCCGGTCCGCGTGCGGCGTGGAAGTCTACGTTGTGAACCATCGCGTTATCCTCGTGGTTTCTGATGGTGAGATCAACCGTGTCGCCAACCCGAGTGCGGATGAACGGCCCCGGAACCTGCCCGTTGAACGTCATGTACGTGAACGTGACGCCCGATTCGACCTCTGCAACCAGCTCGAGCGTCTCCAGTTCGACCTCGACCGTTGCTGGCTCCGTTCGAGTAATCGGGGCGGGGATGTCGCGTGGGTCTGCCGCGATTCGCTCGACATCAACTGGCTTCGCCGCCCCAAGTTCGACCTCCGTCTGGAGTTGCAGCGGGCTCGTTTTGATATCGTTGCTGGGTGGGGTACCAACCGTACAGCCGGCCAGTGCCATCGCACCACCGAGCCCAGCCGCTTGCAATACCTGCCGCCGAGTTGTGTTGAATCCCATGAGTATCTCCTCTCTCTATTCACCTATTGGAATAGATACACCATATAGTGAATATCCTCTTCCCAACATCTGAGACTCGTGTTTTGGAATTATTCATACTTGTCTGGAATGGTTATGTATGGATACATCTTTCACGACACCACCCATTAGCAGACGTGGGTTTCTGAAGACGGCGACCGTGCTCACAGTCAGCGGGGCAGCTCTTGGAACTGCACGCCCGGTTGCTGCACAGGATGACAGTACGCTTACCGAGTGGTTTGCGAACGTTTCTAACTATCGTGGCATCGTCGATAAGCGCGGCAATGGGCGCGTTGACGTTATTGTCGGAGCCGAGGGAAACGGCGGTGGATTCGCGTTTGACCCGCCAGCAGTCCGCGTCGATCCGGGCACGACCATCGTCTGGACGTGGACGGGTGAAGGCGGGCTGCACAACGTCGTCGCCGAGGACGACGCTTACGAAAGTGAGCTGCTCGAGGCTGCAGAGAGTACGTTCGAACACACGTTCGACAGTGAGGAGGTTTCACCCTACTCCTGTGGGCCGCACAAGCCAATGGGAATGAAGGGTGCGGTCATCGTTGGCGACATCGAAGTCACCGCATCGGCGCCGAAACCCGAGTACACGTACGTCACCCGCGAACCCGACTACGGCGACTGGTTCGCCGACGTCGACAACTTCGAGGGAACCGTCGATATGCGCGGCCAACCAGACGTGCGCGTGTACATCGGTGCAGAGGGGAACGGCGGCGGGTTCGCGATTTCCCCACCAGCCATTCACATCGACCCCGGTACTCGTGTCCACTGGGAGTGGGTTGGTGAGGATGGCCCACACGAGTTCGTGGCCGAAGATGGTACGTACGCAAGTGCTCTTCAGTCGACTGGCGAGTGGGGATACGCGTTCGATGGTGTTGGCATCAGCAAGTACGCTTGCAGACCCCACGGACAGCACGGAATGAAAGGCGCAATCGTCGTCGGTGACGTCTTCGACGGTCTCTACGAAGTCACTCCGGCCCACCTCAGCGTGTTCGGTGCGTTGGGTGCTGCCCTCCTCTCGCCGCTCGCGTTTGGCGCATTCTTGCGGGTTCGAGATCGCTTGGATACCCGACGCAAGAAGTAGCAGCTTGGGTTCGACAGTTTCAGTCGGGCGGCGCGTCCGACGGCGCGGTGATACTGTGTGGAACTCGTTCCAGAGGGTATGTCGCACACAATTTGATGGGCAGTGAAGCTGTTACAGGCAGAATCGCAGTGTGTGTCGAAATACACTCACTGTTCGTGGTCTCGCAGCGTGCGTTCTGTGACTGGGATTGGAAGTTCGATGACGAACACTGCGCCCTGTGGCGTGTTGTCTTCAATCCAGACGTTGCCGTCGTACGACTCGACCATCGAACCGACGAAGTAGAGGCCAAAGCCAGCATTCGTCGCGTGCGTTCGTCCGGATTCGCCACGTCGGAAAATCGTATCTTTCTGTTCGTCGGGGATGCCACGGCCATTGTCGGCGATACGAACGGACACGGTCTGTGCGTGTTTCTCTGCTGTCACCGTGATACAGAGCCCATCTGTCTCGTTGTGGGCAACGGCGTTCGTGATGACGTTCCCGAACACGTCACCGAGCAACTCGTTTGCTCGTACACTGAGTCCTTCTGGAATATCCGTCTCGAACTGAACCGTGGGGTAGGTGTTCTGGACGCGCTCAATTTCCGTTTCGAGCGCCACAGAGAGGTCAACGGTGTCGAAGCCCACTCCTTCGTCGCCAGTGAGTGTGTTCAACACTGTTCGAACTCGCTTGACGATGTCGATGACGTCGTCGCTCCAACTCACGATTGTCTCTGCGAACCGCAACTGGTCTTCAGTGAGTTCTTCTGTGAGGAATTCACCCCGACTTCGAATCACCATCATCCCGTTGAGTACGTCGTGGCGGAGAATCGAGTTGAAAAACTCCATCTGCTCTTTTTGCTGTTGCAGTGCCCGCTCGCGGTCGGCGCGTTCGAGCGCAGCGAGGGTGTTTGAGACGAGGAGTTCCACGAGCGTAATATCCGTCTCATCGAATGCATGTGGTTCGAGCGACCCGATATTTATGACCCCATACTTTCCGATTGGAACGTTGAGTTCACTGCGCACTTTCGTCTCTGAATTGAATCGCTTCGATGCGTTGCTCACATCGTCGAAGTGGAGGAGTTCGCCGTCTTCATACGCTTGCCACACGAGGCTATTGCCCGGTTTACACGCGGGTAGCTCGTCGAACATCGATTCGGCCTCCTCGCTCCACGCAACTGGTTCGAGCTGCAGTTGGTCGTCTGTCTTGATCCAGATACCCGACACTGGCAACTCCAGTGCGTTCCGTGCGGTCTCGACTGCGATTTGGCAGATTTTTACGGGGTCCGTCTCCCGAATCATGTTCCGAGTCGATTCGTGCAGCAGCCTGATTCCGAGCTCGCGCTTTGCGCGTTCGGTCACGTCCATGGCGACGCCGAGGACGCTCGTGACCGCTCCATCCTCGCCGTCTTCTCTGAGCGGTTGATACCAGACGTGGTACGTTTGTCCCCACAGGTCGATTGTGGTATCGACGAACTCCCCGTTAAGACTTTGCTCTATTGCCGCGGTTACGGCCGGCGAATCGCCGACGGCATCTTCAACGTCCATTCCCACCATCTGATTTTGCTCTAAGCCAATGCGGTCAAGGGCACTCCCCACTTGGAGAGTCATGGTCTGCTCGCTATCGAAGGCGAACAGGATGACCGGCATGTTCTCTACGATAGTGCTGAGGCGGTGCTCGCGGTTTACGAGCGTCTGTTCTCGGTCGAGCTTTTCGATTGCCGTTTGCGCACTCGACCCGAGGATTTCCGCGAGGAGCTGGTCAGACGGAGAAATGCCATCGAGTTCTTCAGTTCCGATACTGAACATGCCGTACTCACCGAGTGGAACCATCAACACGGCTCCAAGCGGGATGTCCTCGTTCTGGCGATTATCGAGTGTTTCGTACTGCGGTATGTATGCTGACGTCCCTTGTTTGAACTGTGCGACCTCAGCCGACCCCGATTCGAGCGTGGGGAACTCGTCGACCCCTATATGGTCGATATATTCTCGCGCGCGGTCGCTTACGGTGTGTGGGACGAGTTGGTCATTTGCGGCGTCGTACGTCCACATGACTGCGAGGGAGTAGCCGAGAATATCGTTCGCAGTCGCAACCAACTGCTCTGCTATCGCGTCGACCGACTCTGCCGTCAGAAACGTTTGAGTGACGTTGTGCAGCGCTTCGAGTTTGGTTTCGTACTCGACACGGGCTGTGATGTCGCGAACGATGCAGACGAGCCCACCCTCTGACCGCGCTGAGAGCGTAATATCCTGTGGAAACTCACGCCCGTCCTTTCGTATTCCGACGAGTTGGCCGCGCCACGACCCCGCTGCGGCCAGCTCTGGCATGACCTCCTGTTCGATACGCTTCGCTTCGGCCGCTGTGTAGCACATGTGCCACGTCTCACCAATGAACTCGTCCGGGTCGTCGTAGCCGTACACCTCAGCGTGCGCCTGATTCATCGTCTCGTATTCGCCGTTTTCGTTGAGGACGGCGATTCCATCCATCGCAGCAGCGATGGCTTGCTGGGAGCGTGTTGCCTCACGGTGTTCTTCGTTCCCCCGTCCATCGTACAGCCCAATGATTACTCCGACGACTGCGCCGACCGTCGCTGTCCTCGACACTTCGTTGATGGTTTGTGCCAGTGTTTCACCCTTGAGCAGGTGAATGCTCATCTCCCACGAGCCGAGCAATCCAATGATAGCCGTCCCGGCAACACTCCACTTGACGAGAGAATCCAGTTGAATTTTTGGCGGCGGCGACCGGGCCAGCCAGACGCCGTACCCGGTGAGTCCACCTGCGAGCACGAGCGGGATGATAGATTCTATTGTTCTTGTGAGGAGCGGGTCTGGGCTGGCCCAGTAGGCCAAGAGATTCATCCAAACGAGGAGGAAACCAAGAAAGGCGATTGCCCAACGTCGCCAATTGCCCAGTAGATGAGCAGTCATGGTATCTATCGCGTATGAAGAATACAACAATGTTTCCCATACTTCTTAGCTGTATTTTTCAAGAAGCGACCTTGAAGACGGTCCAGCAGACTCGTCGGTTAGCATTGAAAAACCAGTCAACTGACAATTATTGCTATCGCGTTACGTTCTTCATCTGATATCGATAATTCAATACCTCCCTTTCAATCTGCCGGATGTCCGGATACGTGCGCACACCCCCACGAGGTGTCGTCTATCACGATGTTCCTGTTACAGTCTGGACAGTGGTACGTTTCGACAATTGGCTGCTGTGAAGTTGCCATTACCGAACGCAAGCCAGTCAACTGCTAAAACTCTTGTTGCGATACTGATAGTATTGTATTAGGGAAATATATACTCATATTATCTACCGTGGGTGTGTGGAGCGAATTGATTTTGCTAGCTCAGCGGTTGTATTGCAGTACTTGGCCGCAGCAACTGCTTCAGCAGATTCCGAAATGCCGATGAAGGCCGTTCGGTCGCCGCAACGTCCACCGACTCGAACTGGCGAGTGTCGGGTGTGCATCCCAGCAAATTACACCCACACAAAATAGTACTAAATTGACAATTCACCTCAGTTCTGTCTCGTCACGCCTCGTTCCCGGTGCCTGATTCGCCGATTTCACGATGGCTGTTGAGATTGGGGTTCCGGGTCGCGAACTAGTTTGCAGGCCAACGTCCCCTGGAACTGATAACTGTAGATTCGCCAACAGTTCTGCCAGCCAAACTGCTCTTCTGATATGGGATGCTGGCAACCTCCCGAGTCGCGTGAAATGAGTGAATTCCCCATCACACAGTGGATTGTTCAACGACGACATTCATTACTAGACTTATCATAATCTTTGTATTAATGGGAAAAGATATTATTCTCGTCTATTTTGAGCAGGGGTGGAACTGTCAGTAAACTCGTCGGTTGAACTGTCTATCTCCGGGGGAATACCTACACCATAAGTGCTTTGTGGTGTTGGCGACTGTGTCTGTCTGGTCGGTAACTCTCACGAGAACTACTGTCAGAAAAATTGTATTGTGCTGTTGGCTGATGTGATTGGGCCAATGGCTGTTCACCATCTTCGCAGACTCGCAGTTTGCAATCAGCGACCTACGGGCTATCATAACCATGCGCGACACGACTCCCTCGACAGACTCGAACCACGACTCAAACACCGCCTCCATGCTCGGGCGACGTACTTTTTTGGGTGCACTTGGAGCAACCGCGGCGGGCGCGTCGCTCCTCACGTCCGGAACGGCAGCAGCGTCACCCTCACACGAAGACCAGTACGACCGCGTCATCGACATGGTCGACGACGCCGGCGCGGACAACTCGGGCGACGAGTCCATCACGCCTATCTTAGAGGAATATGCAGGGAACGATACGCTGCTCAAATTCCCACCCGGGCGCTACTACATGGACTCACAGTTCCGATTTACTGGATTCACCAACTTCGGGATGGTCGGCGACGACGCCACGCTCGTTCCGGCAAACTACCACAACTTCGACGGCCCCCAGTATCGCTTGTTCCGGTTGGGCGTCGATTACGACCCCGGCCGCGACCTCCGTGTCCAAGGCTTCGCCGTTGACCTTCGTGCAGACGATACGGGTATCCGCGTCATCGAAGCGCAGGTCACAGACGGGTTGTTCGTCGACGACATCACGGTCGTTGGTCGCCACGACACCGGCACCTACGGTCCCGGCCTGTTCAATATCCTCTCGGCAGACGGAAAGGGGATGGTCAAGCGCTTCCGAGCGAACGACGGCGGCGCGTTCTCTGAGAACGCACCCGGTGACATCTGGCGTGGTCCCTCCGGGTTGATGACCTCACCGAAGCACGTTGGGCAACTCGAGTTCAAAGACTGCGAACTCGACGACTGGCCGGACAACGGCCTCTACACTCCTTCGGAGGGCCGAGTCATCGTCAACGGTGGGCGCTTCGCCAACAGCGAGTCCGCGAGCATTCGAATGAGCGGCCACGACTGTCTCATCACCGGTGCAGAAGTCGTTGTCGACCAGCAACACGACGAAAACCAGAACCAGCGCGGTATCCGACTCGATGCGGGCTCTGATTTGCGGATTGATGACACCACGATTCGCCTAGAGAAACCGAACGGCCACGCGCTCACCGTCATGAACGATGTCGAAAACGCATGGCTGAGCCGTCTCGACGTGCAGGTTGGCGACGAGGTCAATCACGGCATCGTCGTCCAATCCAGTGCAGGACCGACGAAAATCGTCCGCTCTGATCTCGACTTACAGCGCGGCGGCAACGCCATCCAAATCAACGGCTCTGACGCAGGCGCGGTCATCTGCAAGCACTTGGATATCACTGGCGACGCACAGGGGTACGTGTGGCCAACTGCGATTCGCAGTACACGCAACAACTGTGTGTTCCACAACGTCAACTACAATCAGACAGGCGACCGCGGCCGGAAGGCGATGTGGCTAGACGGCGTTGGCTCGCGCGTCTCCGGCGGACAACAGACAGCGGCTGCTTACCCGTTCGTTGTCAACGGCTCGGATATCATGCTTGAGGGACTGAACGCCCAGTCGGTCGAGGGCTACGAAGCCATCAAGCTGAACGACCAGAGTTCAGACGTGACGATTCGCTACAGCGACATCGAACGCGGTGTCAAAGACAACGGCTGTGCGGGCCTGAAAATGTACGACAACGACACGAGCTAACATCGGCTCGCTGTTGTTCACATGACAGTTACGCGTTCGGACTGGCGTGTGCGCTCCTCTGGCCGGGAGCTGTCGTGATACTTGGAATCACTGCCCGATTTGGCTGGGGGAGACGGTGGCAACGACTGCTCGCTACCGTCTACCGAGGTACGACGAAACCGCTTCGGGATTGTTCGCAGGTGCCGTGTGGGCCTTCGTTGATAGACTGGTTGGTGGATATGCCTTTTCCTAGCTCTATAACCGGCTTCGACAGTGAACGTGTCATGAGACACGGCTAGTCGTTAGTCAGTGACAGACCAATCCACGCTCACGACACCACATTCGTCACGGCCGTCATCCCACGTTCTGACGTCACTGCCACGTCGAAGGCGCCGGCCGCGGTGTATCGGCTTCGTTGACGGAAAGATAGTTTGGCACAATTCTTAATTCAACAGTCAATTTTTTGTATATTATACAATAGTTACAAATCAACTCTCTACCATGTTACTGTGTATGGGCGCAGAGGCCAGGTCTGATGAACTCTGTACACAAATACAGAACTGTAGCCAAGATCGGTTTGAGGAGTATATTGCTGAGCTTTGGAACGCACGAGGATGGCAGACTGAACTCTCACCGCTCGAAAACAACAACGGTAGAGAAATCATCGCAAAAAAGCCGGATGGGGTTCCTCCGAAAAAAATAGCAATTTGGCCGAAACAACCTGGCCACGGGGACCAGATTGAACTGGAACTCATTCAGCAGTATTACGAACTGAAACAAGCAGATGCAACATTCAATGAGATTGTAGTTATCACGCCCAAGTCATTCACTCCAGCCTCGATAGACTGGGCGAATGAAAATGGCGTAAGATTGGTGAATGGTCGCTTTCTTGTGAACCTCACGAATGAACTGCAATCAGCAGATTTCATTCACCAGCTTGAGCCCATCGGTAATGTCGCTCACCCTCCACAGACGGAGCCATCAGACACAACTCACTTTCCCCGCGGAGAAGCGTTGAACTCACCGAATCGAAAAGTGAAAATCGTTGCCGTGTTGGGTGTATTTTCCGGCGTTGGTGTACTTGTAGGTCCGTGGAATACGGCGGTTGCGATTGATCTCTTTGGCGCGGGGATACTCCTAATTTCTGGATTGGTACTTTTCTACACGCTCTCTGCGTTCGATGTCCTCACCGCGGAGCAGCCACGCGAACCACAATCTCTCGCCGGTGGTGTGGTAACCGAGCAAAATAGCGTTGTGAAATACATTCCGTGGGATGATCGACCACCAGTTGAGTTCGATGCGTTCGACGATCTCCCAACGCAAAGACAACAAGCGATTACCTATGCGGTACTCGATCAGCGATTTGATCATGAACTCTCCAATGTCTCGCGTGGATACGTCCCTAACGCAGTTGAATCCGCAGGTGGTGAGTTCATTTCTGCATATTTATTTGCTGTCCACGACAGGCGACCGGAAAACACGTACCCTGAATCTGACGGTCTTTGCGAATCCGACCAGTGAAAACGTGTTGGAATGTTGCTGGAGGGGGTGAGCGTCGATAATCGTCAGGTTGCACGGTTTTTGTGAAGGAGGGTTCTGATTACACGATATGAAAAGATGCCTTTGAGTGAGGTGTGGATAGGGGAGACGTAAACCCTGTGAACCAACAATGGAATACGCAGAGCCGACGTCATGAATGACACTGACTCTCTCGGTGATGCTATCTTGCACACTGACAATATCCCTCAATTCTTTTGTCACTTACTGCACAATAATTATAACTAATTTTGACATTTTATGCATGATTCCTCGCCAATATACATTCCCAATCACATGTTTGTGCTGTCACCTTCGAGAAACTCTGAAAATCTCACAATAACCATACTATTCTAACATTTGTGTGTTGTCCAACGTCTAGCTAAATTTTTCTCTTCCACAGTCGTATACCAACCTATTTCGCATATTGTTGAATCTTCTTAGAATTTGTAAATAACAAAAATATGCTAATATTGCTGGATTGAACACTCATAATAACATATACTAACTAATTCACAAATACCCATGACCGATTAGAAACTCATGGGTGAAAGTGCCACGGCGGGCTATGTGGTGACCACCTAAGAGCTGTCATCCAACATTTCCTACGGTGGAAGTCGCAAGCTGCGCACCACGCCACTACCTACCCTTCGTGGTTGCTTTTGAGAGACGGATTGCCTATTCAACGACTGTAACCGTGGCTTGTATCCGGCGCCAATACTGGTTTGGCTCGCTCTCTAACGACGAGTAGTTACTCGCCCACCTTGCGAGAATGTAAAACCGCGCCAGTGGTTCGTCTGCTGCAGTTACAGCGGTTACCTCAAGACGATCAACATCCCATCGTTCATTGATCGAAGCCGCAAACGCAGCGCCTATTGGGCCTGTATCGAGTGAGTCATCTTCTACCGAGGTGTTTTCTGGGACATAGCGAAGAAGGACAGTTCCGTCTGTGTGCTCTAATCCCGTAACGTGGACGTCTGAATCCAGCAATTCGTGGTAAAATGTGGGTTCGTGTTTGCTAAGATCCATCGACTGTCTGTCGGTGGTTGGTTCTGCTGTGGTAGTTGTATTCGTGCTTTTCCCTGGAACGGAAATCGGCGTTGCTTCTTCAAACTCTCGGGGAAGCGTCTCCGCTGAATTTATCGGGCCGAGACACCCGGAAATTGTTCCAAGGCCGATTCCAACGGCTGTGAGGTAGTGGCGTCGATTCACAAAATGTTCTATTCACAGACACGAATAATAATTGCGGTTTTTCTTACAAATCAACAAATTAAAATAAAGTTTATTGACAACATTCGCCCGAAAATGGGAAAATAAATCATATTCTAGACAGTTAATTTTATTAATTTAGCTGGCGGAACTCAGGCCAAATTTCTGCCTTTTCCAGAGTAATTGTGAATCTTCGCGGTACGAGAATGTGTTTTTATCTCCTCAACACCACCTGTGATTCCCAACCAGAATTTTAGATATGAATATTGTCAATTTTCACGAAACTAAATAACCCGTATTTGACTGTTTACCATTCCAGACGGTGGCATGAGACGTGTCTGTCGCCTTTCTTCAACCTCACTCGAACAAACTACAACCACGTCATCGATGTGGTGGACGACGTATGCGCAGACAACTCGAGCATTAAGTCCACCACGCCGATTTGAGAGGCGTAGGCAACGACACGAGCAAACGACGACTCACACACAGCAGTGGGAGCCAAACGGTCTACTCACTGTTTGCAGCCGGCAGCGTGAGTGTCACGATGGTTCCGGTCGGGTCGTTCGCTTCTATCGAGACACTGCCTCCCACCTTGGTGACCAGCCAATTGACCATCCACAACCCCAGTCCGTGGCCGTGCAATAACGGTTCTTCGACGCCCCGCTTGAGCACTTCTCGTTCCATCGTGGGAATCCCCGGGCCATCGTCGGCAACTCGAATGTGAACCCGATCGGCGTCGGCTTTCGAGATACTGACCTCGACACGTGGCGCCCCAGCAGTCGTATGCACGAGCGCGTTTTCGAGCAGTTCTCTGAGCGCCATTTCGAGGGCTTGTTCATTTCCTTGCACACCATCCGCGGTGGCATTGACGGTGATCGACGCCGCTGGATACTGCTCTGAGAACGTCGCGACGAGGGCGTTCACAATCGGGGCGACTTCCACGTCGTCCATCGGCGGGCCACGTTGGAGGGCGTGACTCACTCTTCTAGCATTCTCTGACATGTCAAACAGTGCTTCTGTATGCTTGTGTATCTCTCCGAGTGACTCTTGGGCGTCTTCGAGCGAGAACGACGCCGTATCGGCGAGTCGGTCTTCGAGTGGTTCGAGCGCGCTGAGGTCGTCTCGAAGCAACTCTGCATAGCCCATCACCACACCGAGTGAATTTCGAATGTTGTGCCTGAGCACCCGGTTCAACACCATGAGCCGTTGATTTCGGATCTTTTGGTCGGTGATATCGCGAATGACGCCCCGCAACACTTCGCTGTCACCACGTTGTCTTATTTCTCCTTGCGTATGCACCCATCTCTCACGGCCTTTTTCGGTGATTAAACGGACTTCGATACTGTACGGTTCGCCAGAGTCAAGACACCGGTTTACCACGTTTTCGACGAGCGGCCTGTCGTCGGGATGGTAGAACTCGATGGCTTCATCGAGTACCGGTTCGTAATCGGATTCGACCTCGTGTATCCGTTTGGTTCCCGCCGTCCACCGAAGGTCGTCGGTCCCGGTCTCCAGTTCCCACCCACCAATCTCGGAGAGGATCTCCGTCTCAGCGATATAATCGCCGAGCCGCTTGAACTCTCGGTACCGGCGTTTTCGTTCTGAAACGTCTTGTCCAACCCCCGTCAGTCGCTGTGGGCCATCCGCCGCATCAAATTCGACGATTCCTTGGGCCGCAATCCAGCGCGTTGCGTCAGTTGCTAAGCGAAACTCGGTTCTGTATTCGCCCGTCTCTTGGAGCGCGGTCTCGAAGTCGTTTGCAACCGCAGCTTGGTCTGCCGGGTGCACCTGGCTGATGAACTCGTCGACCTCGGTAATCTCCTCAAATATCGACTGTGACTGCGGATAGAGGGTTATTTCATCTTCAGGGATGTTCCAATCCCAGACGACGGTCTCCGTGGCTTTGAGCGCATATTCGACAACCGAGTGCTCCTCAGACACTCGGGTATCCGCGTCCCCATCCCCATTGCGAGTCATATCCGCTGTTTGTCATTGAAACTGTATTAATCTGGTTGCCTAATTGTGATGTCTGCTCGAAACCCCCTGCTCGCTGCAAAGCTGCCGTTTTCACACACCTCTCTATAGAGTTCACCGGGAATTGCACCGCCAGCGTGACCGGTTGGGCGATGGCCGACCAACCTACGCTTCCGATACCACAATCGTCACGTCTGTCACCCCTCGCGCTGTCGTCACCGTCACGTCGAAGGCCACAGCGACGAGGTGCGTTTCACCTGCTCGCTGCTGAACCACAACACCACGACGTGCCTCACACGACCCGAACTGTCGGTTCGGCCCGCCCGGACAGTTCGCTGCTGCCCACGACGTAGCGACGGTCTGGTTCGTGGAGATTTCGTAGGCCGTGCCTTTCTCGACGCGGGACGCTTCGAGGGTTCTGCGGGTCGGCCTGAGTCGGTCGTGGATGGTTTCGACCGCCGCTTCGCGCGACTGCCAATCGTAGCGCTGTGGAATGTCCTCGCGTGCGGTTGCCACCGCACGGGAGAGGACGTGTTCTGCGTTTTCGGTCGGTGCGTCGTAATCATTGCTCGCCGCGACGTCGGGATGGTAGCCAAGTTGGAGGTAGGCAAACACCACGGGAACAAGCGCTACGGCGAGGAGTGCAGCGGCGGCGAGCACCATCTGCCCGCGTCGAGTCATACGTACCACACCCACATCGTCACGTCGCCGTTTGCCGTCGTAACGGTTGCCTCCCCGACAGCGACGCCTGCAGGTTTCCGATACCCAACTGCGCCGTGTGGCGTCTCCACTCGATACATCAGATTATCCGGAAGAATGCGTTCGACACGCCGTTCGAGCGCGTTGCGCTCGCGGCCGAACGACCCAGCCGAGGCCACGACTTCTGCGAGACGTGTCGTTCCCTGATGGCGGGGTGCTTCGCCCGCGAGGACAGTCGTTGCGTCTTCTGCATACAGATCGAGTTGTGTCTCACGAGCGGCTGGCTGGGGGACGTCCAGTACGAACCCCATGGAGACGGCAAGGACGAGCACCACGCCGATGCCAGCTTCCACCGCCGAGAGCGACAACTGACCGCGGGTCGGCTCACGCATCGACAGTCACCACCAATTGCGCCTTCGTGGTTTGGGTCGGGTACGAAGTCACTTCGACACTCCCCGGCGGAAGCTGACCAGTCGCTTCAAATTGGAGTGTCGTCGTTTCGAACCGAGAGGTAGTGACCGTCATCGTCCCCGTCAACCCAGTTTCGTTTGCGAGCACGACCCGGTCGTTGACCCGAACTACAGTGATGTTCGTCGCAGGCGGTGGCGTCAAGTGGATGGTCACCTCGCCAGTTCGACGGGGAAGTGTCACTTGATTCGACCGCGTCAAATCAGGCGTCACCGTCACCGACTGGGTTTGCTCTATAAGCACGATACGTCGAATCGTTTCTCCGCCAGTTGGGTCACCGTGCTCAACGAGCGTTTCGCCGTCCAGTTGTATTCGGATGGCGTGCCCCTGCGTCACAGGATATTCCTCCTGCAGGATTTCAGGAGTGAGTTCCCCACTGCTCGTGCGATTAATCACATTCTCGCGGGTCGTGAGCATCGACGCATCGTCTACGAGCCGTTCTGAGAGTGAAACGGCGAGTCGTCGCTCGGCTGCGTCGCGGTCTGCACTGGCAAATGCGCCGTCTGCGAGCGTGAAACTGAGCCCAGCAGTTGCGGTCAACGCGATGAGGGCAACGGCGAGTGCGGGCAGGTTCGCCTGTCCCCTCGTGGTCATGGTAACACCTCCGTCAACCGAACGCGAAGCCCGCCGGGTGCGTCTTCGACGACGAGAGCTGTCTCGTCCGTACTTCGCCACGTACCAGACACCGAGACGACGCGGTCGGGAAGGGCAAGGCGTGCTTTCCCGTCGATGTTTTCGTTCGGATGCAGCAAGACAAGGGATTCGTTTGCGGCCCGAATCTCGTACTGCTCGCCACGAATCGTCTGGGGAATTGAGACAGTTTGGCGATGTTGTACGGTCGTTGCGGCCGGTGGAATCGATTGCTCAACGCGCTGAGTTGCGCTTGCGAGGACGCGTTCGCCCACTTCTGCTCCGGCCGCGGTTCGATACTCGGGCACTGCCCCTGCATAGAGCGTGGTTGTCAGCAGGCCGATGTAGAGCGCCACCAACCCGACTTCGAACACCTTGCCCACGACGGGCGTCACCGCCCGACTATCCATTGTCCACCTCAAGACGCATGTCGTGGACGATGAGATAGGCAGTTCTGCGTCCGGGGAACTCCGCGACGACGCTCTCTGTGCCATCGCCATCGAAATCGGTTCGTGACACAGTCGCGTTCTGTTCGGTGAAATACCGCTCCCACGCACCGGGCGTAGCGGTCTCGATTGCGACGCGGTAGGTCCCGTTTCCGAGCGCCATCCGATTGTGCGAAACGGTGGTTTCGACAGTGACGCGCGCCCCGCCACTCGCACCAATTGAGCGTGCAGACCCGTTCAACTTCGGCGCGCCCACAACGAGCACACCACCGTTTTCAGACGCCGTGAGCGGCGGTGGCCGGTACAGATTCGCGTTCCCCCGAGTGCCTTGCACGATGGCTCCAGCGAGGAAGGCAACGCGTTTATCTTCGGTTTCAAAGACGAGTGCATCCACGGGTACCTGTGCGATGACGCCTGATTCGTTCAGTACGCGAAGTTCTCTCGTCGCTGGCCCGAGTGTGCCGTCGCTGAACGACAGGTGTCCCCGGTGTGCGCCGGTCGTTTCGATAGGCCGGAGTGAGTCGTCCATCTCAGCTGCGACGCGGGTTGCATCGGCGTGTGCAGCGTTGCCGTCGATGACCGCTCCGATGCTTGCAGTGAGGACGCCGAGCGAGACAACGGTGATGCCGAGTAAGAGCGCCACGCCGACAACGGCCGACTGACCGCGGTCGCTCCCGCTCATATCATCTGCGCTCCTGCGAAGACGAAGTAACAGATTGCAACGAGTGCGCCCGACTGGAGCAGCGCATCGTAGAAATCTCGGTTGGCGGTTCCCGCGAACCACCCGGACGCGAGCATCGTCGCCTGCGTCACGATGTAGAATCGTCGTCGGTCACGCGCCGGTTGCACCGCGTTTGGGTCGAGTGCGATACCTTGAGTTCCAGAAACGGAAGACAACTGGGCGAAGCCGTCGAGAACGTAGCCGTTCACCGCGACCATGATGCCGATGACGAGAAGCGCAGTCGTCCAGCCAACGGCCACATATACCATGAGTGCCGAACGGAGCGCGCGTTTCTCATGGTAGAGTCGACCGATTTCTGTCTGCAGTGTCTCGAACACGTCTTCGGTGTCGCTGCCGACGCCGAGTGCACCCGTAACGAGGCCGATGGTTTGGTCTGCGAGCGGCGTTCCCACTCGCTCAACAAAGCGGTCGAGGGCTGCCCGCTGGAGGTCGCCTTCCTGGGTTTCTTCTGCCTCACTAATGCCACGGGTGGTGAGGTTGATGTTGAACGCAAGATCTTCTACGTCCGCTTGAAGCGCGCCGAGGTCGAGATCTCTGCTCACGCGGTCGATTGCCGCTGGAAACGGTCTGCCAAGCCCGACGTGACCGGACACGGCGTGGATAAAGTCTTTGATTTCGCGGTCTTTGGCATCGTCCAGTCGCGCTCTGCGAAGCGCCACACCACCGACCGGAAGGCTGTAGGCGACGTATCCGAGGAGCACGACGTTTTCTGGCGCGTAGCCGAGCGACCAGAGGCCACCGGTCACGACTAGTGCAACGGGAAACCAGACGAGCGACGCGCTCGCCGGGTTTGTCGTCGCGGTTTTTAACATGGAGCCGATGGTGGGTGGCCGTTCGTACGTCGTCGATTGGCCGGGCGGTCGAATGCTGTTTACCAACACTGCAGCCCCTGCCCCAACGACGAGGACGAAGGCCGCACTCCCGTAGATGAACAGCGCACGAGGTGACACTAGCCCAATCGGCGTGTTCGTTGGCTGTGAGAATCCTGGCGCGAGCACGCTCATTACGGTGAGGATGATGACGAACAGCGCCGGGATGACGAGCAGGACAATGAACATCTCTGCGAGGAGTTCGAGAAAGCCGCTCGCCCGTTCGCGGGCACGGGCCTGCCGATGCGAGAGCATCCGACTCTCCAAGCGAAGATAGCCTTGGAGTGCGTCCGTCCCCTGTGCGGCGTGTTCGCGAAATTTGACCAAGAAGGGTGAGAGCAGGTCGCGAGACGGCGTGTCTCTCGCAACCATCGCCAGTCCTTCGTCGAGACTACCAGTGAGTGAGGCTTTGTTCAGTGCCTTCCTGAACGCAACCGACGTTTCGCCGTAGGCGTCCTGATTTGCCACCTTGTGGAGCATCATCCGCCCGCCATCGCTCCCCGAGGAGAGTGCCCGCAGATACCGGACTGCACCGGGAAGCGTCTGCTCGATGTTGGTTCGTCGGGCGCTCGCCGCCCAGTGGAGGTAGAGGCCACCGAAGATGACCGTCGAGCGCTTTCCGAGTCCGCCAACGAGCACCCCAACACCGAGTGCGATGTACTGGCGAGGAATCGGGGGAACAGTGACACGATTGAGCACCGGGAGTCCCTGATGGACGAAGCTCCCGATACTGGTGAGCAGTGCGTCGGGAACCGCGAGGAGCACGACGCTCGTCCAGAGCACGAGTGCGCCGAATACGACCCACGACAGGCCGTACACGCGGGCGAGGTACACGTCGAAGCTGGTTCGGAGGTCGGTTCCACGGTAGCGTTTGCGGTCGCGTTCGTGTCGAGAGTGGTCTGCGTGTCTGGAAAACAGTGCGTACAGCCCGCGGTCGAACACCGAAAGTGACCGCCCGCGTGGTTCATCAGTCGCCACTGCCATCGATGTGCACCTCCTGTGGCTGTTTCTGACTGACGACCCGTTCGACGGTCGCTGCCTCGTTCGTCCGGAGGTTTGCGAGGAACGAGAACAGTTCGTCCATGTCGGTCAAATTCTCTTGGACGAGATACTTGACGTACCGGTGTTTGCGGTGGAACTCGTCTTCGACCGCGCGCACGGGTCGGTCGGTGCGTTGGGCAAGAGACGAAAACGCATCGAGCGAGAGGTCGCGTGTCTCGTCACCCAGTTGTGGGTGACAGTAGTTAAACCCAAACTCGCCGCTGTGGTCGCGCCACGCGACGGTGTTCCAGTAAATCGTCGTCCCATCTTTTTCGATGGTTCCACACCGGTCGTGAGCAAGTGTGGCGTATGTTTCCGCATCGACGAACTCGACCACCGACGAGACGTACCGCTCCCCGTCAACGTTCCGCGGGAAGACGACGAGGTCGATTTCCTGAAGCAAATAGGCTGGAATCCCGCGTTCGATGATGCGATTTACGAGCTTGTGGACGTCCTCTGCGTGGAGCGTCCCGAGCAAGCCGTGGCCGGTGTTCATCGACTCTGCGAAGGTTCTGAAACTCGCAGGCGTGTTGATTTCTGCGATGACCTCTACGTCCGGATTCAGGTAGTTACACTCGGTCATGAGGTCGGCCATCGTCACGCGTTTGAACTCGTTTTCGTGGTCACGGGTGGTGAGCGAGACGCCGGTTTCGTGGGGAAGGTGCACCTCGCGCGACCCTTCGTCGATGCTGATAGGACGGTCGCAATACGGGATGAACGGCATGTGAGCGTTCATCAGCGTCGTCTTTCCGACGCCAGTTGGGCCGGAAAAGAGCACGACTCCGTGGTGTTCGTACAGCATCCAGAGGAGGGTGACGAGTTCAGTCGAGAGGCTGTTGCCGGTGATGAGGTCAACGGGTGTGAGCGTGTCCGGAGCCTGCTTTCGAATCGAGATGTGGGGGCCATCTTCGGAGATGGTCGGAAGCGCAACCGCACACCGAATCGTCTCGTCGTCGAGGTCCGCGGGCTGTAAGTTCACTTTCGCACTCGGCGTGCTCGCATTCAATTCAGTCCCGTCGGCTGCAGCCAACTGCGTGACGACGTTCACGAAACTCCGTTCTGAGGTGAACGTGAGGTTTGCAGGCATCCGCCCGGCATGGTCGCCAAGCCCCCGCGGAACCACCTTGATACGCTCGCCAACGCGATTCGCTTCGATGTCTTCGAGCATCGGATCGCGGATGGGTACGGTCAGTTTCCCGTAGCCCACATAATCGCGCATCACGTAGTAGACGAGGTCAGAGAGCCGGTCTGCGGCGTACCGCTCGTCAACCGGAGGTACTGCAAAGCCGTATTCTGCGAGCGCCGATTGCATCCGATAGCGGGTCGCGTCGAGCCACGCGCGGGTGTTTCGCGCCGTCAACCGTCGCGAGAGGAAAGTTCGCGCTCGGTCGTACACGAACCCAGCACGGTCTTCGACCACGCCATCGACGTTCGCCTCCCAGATGCGCTCTTTGCACTCTGCGATGAGTTGCTCGTCGCCCGGCAGGAGGTCCGGTTCGATGACCGCGTACTTCGTGGTGAACGGGTCGGTCCCGAGGACGTGTTCTCTGTAGATGACGACCGGCACCTCGAAGTCGTGAAACGTGACGGTGTGCTGGCCAAGGCGCTCGCTCGCAAACCGAGAGAGATAGTCGGGGTTCGGCGACAGGTCAGTAGTGGCTGGCGCAAAGTCTGTCGTGTGAACGAGCAGTCGGTCGTCGGCCGTATCTGCAACCTCGATGTGCTCGTCAAGCGCGAAGGCGGTGAGGTCAGAAAGACACCGCACCTGACACAGCGCGTGGTAGCTCACTCGGCGGCGGCCCGCAGGAGATAGATTGGTGAGGCGGTCGATGGCTCGTTCGTACTTCGGCTCGAATCCTGCCGCGAGGCGTTCGCGCGCCCCTTCTCTGGTGAGCGGCCGTTCGAGACGTGCGCCCTCGAAGTAGTCCTGAATCGTCTCGAACGCAACCGTTTCAGTTGCTGACAGAACTGGTTCTCGAATCGTGTAGTGAAAGCCGTCTCGTCGCTCGGTGATTGTTGCGACAACATCGGTTGTGAGCGTGTACTGTGCTCTGATTCTTGGAGCGTACCACGCTTCAGAACTGTCCGGCGGACACGGCGGCGGCACTGAAAAGAAATCCGCAGTTGAACATTCTACGTCTGGAGACATGTCGTGAAATAGAATATGTTTGTAACTTAAATTTTCGCAAATTTGAATAAATAAATTGGCAGCTCTCGGCGGCGACTGAGCGGACTGCTGGTAGTGGTACTGAGACCGTGCCTACGCAGCTGACTACGGAACGTGAAAACCGAGGCCTGCGTTGAGAAGCTTATTCGACGGAAAGAGATTAGTGCGCCATCCGAATTTGCTAGACTATGACACGCAGACAGACGCTCCGCTCGATTCTCACGCGTGAGGAGATAGGGTTCTTTCCGGGCGTCCACGACGCGCTGAGCGCCAAACTCGCTGCTGACCACCCGACCGTTGAGGGACTCCAACACTCAGGCTACGGCACGGCGGCTAGCTTGCTTGGCCTCCCCGACCTCGATTTCACGTCACTCACTGAGACGGTCGCAACCGTCAGAAACATGGTTCGGGTCGCGGGTGAGACCCCGGTCGTTGTCGATGCAGACACGGGATTTGGTGGGATTGCAAACCTCACGCGAACAGTGAGCGAACTCGAAAATACGAGAGCAGCCGGGCTGTTCATCGAGGACCAAGCCACGCCGAAGAAGTGCGGACTCATGGCGGGGAAACAACTCGTCGCTCCGGGTGAGATGGCTGCAAAAGTCAGTGCCGCCTGTGATAGTCGGCGTGACGAAAATTTCGTTATCATGGCCAGAACCGACTCGTACGCAGACCACGGCATCGATGCCGTCATCGACCGGGCTGGGCAATATCACGAGGCGGGCGCTGATGCGCTGTTCCTTGGCGAAGTCGTCCCCCTCACGGATTTAGCAACGATATGTTCGGCTGTCGACCTTCCCGTATACGCCCTCATGGTTCGGATGGACCACGAGAAATTCCCACCTGCCCATCCGATTTCGGCGTATGAGGAAGCAGGCGTGTCGCTCGTCTCAGACGTGACGGCATTGCTTCAGGTGGCGGTCCATCACATGCAGCGGTATCTCGATGTGATGGGCGAACAGCGCGATAACCGCGATATCGAGATGCTGCCCCTGAATCGGTTGACCGACTATCTTGGTGCTTCCGAGTACGAGGCGTTTGAAGCGGCACACAGAGACGGAGTACAGTCGCTCGAATAATCCACCGACTGCGTAGTTGGCAGAGAAAATTGGGCGACTCGAGTGCTGTGTTCAGTCGTTCAACCGCTGCTGGCGAAGATGCGACCGCGCTTCGCTTTTGCTTGGGAACCCACCGGCCAGCCCGAGGAGAACGGCACCGAGGACACACCACGCGAGGATGATGGCCCACTCGTAGGTAACGAGCGCCGACGGCGACCCGGGCATGTAGAGCCCGATGAAGAAGACGGTCAACACGAGGGCGAGCGCGCCGATGGCGTAGCCGCCGGGGAGTTTGAACGGGCGTTCCATCGCGGGGTCGCGGTAGCGCAGGACGAAAAACGAGATGACGACGAGGAACCACGCGGTGACCAGTCCGAGGCCGCCTGCGTTCACGATCCAGATGAGCATCTGCTTGCCAAACAGCGGCGCGAGCGCCGCAAGCGCGCCGACGAGGACGATGGCGTTCGACGGCGTGTTGTGTTCTGGGTGGAGCGTGGCGAGCGAGTCGGGGAGCATCTCTGAGTTGGCGAGGGCGTAAATCGCGCGGCTCGCGCCGAGGACGAACCCGTTCCAACTCGTGAGAATGCCCGCGAGTCCGGCGAGCGCCATGATGCGCCCGATGGTCTGGCTGTCGAACGCGATTTCCATCGCTTTGGCCGCGGGAAGCGCGCTGTCTACGAGCACCGCCCCCGAGGCGACGTGTCCCGCCGCCCAGATGACCATGATGTAGAACGCGGCCGCACAGACGACCGAGATTCCGATGAGGCCGCCGAGGAGCTTCGGCGAGATGTCTGCCTCGCCTGCGGCTTGGGGAATCACGTCGAAACCGACGAACATGAACGGTGTCATGATGGCGACGGTGAACACGCCGCCGATGCCCGCACCAGCGAACGGTGGGTCCGCGGGCGAGGTGCCGTTGAACAGCGCGCCCGCGAGGAGTGTCGCTCCGGCGAGCGTGATAACGAGCGCAAGGATGGCCTGGAACTGTGCGGCGGGGCGCACGCCGCGGTAGTTCAGGTAGGTGATGACGACGGAGCCGATGACGCCGGTGGCGACCCACGAGCCGTACACCGGGTTGCCGGCGACCGTCCACAGTTCGAAGACGTTGAAGCCGGGGACGATGTAGGCGAGCGCGCTCGGAAGGGCGATTGCCTCGAACGCGACGACGCTCACGTAACCGAAGATGAGCGCCCACGTACACGCGAACGAGCCAATCGGCCCGAGTGCCTTGAGACTATAGCTGTGTTCGCCGCCGACGAAGGGCATCGCGGAGGCGAGTTCGCCGTAGATGAGCGAGACGACGCTCACCATGAACCCGCCGAGGATGAACGCCGCAATCGCCCCGGAGACGCCACTCTGGTCGATGAAGTAGCCGGTCTGGACGATCCAACCCCACCCAATCATTGCGCCGAACGCGAGCACGAAGATGTCGCGCTTCGAGAGGACGCGGGACAGTTCTCCTGTCATGGTATTACGTGACGAACACAAATCGAACCTCCCTATTTATGCCTTTCTATCTTTAAGAACTGTGTGAAAATAAATGGAGTTCTCAGCCAGTCCTGTTGAATCCGCCACGTAGTGATAGAATTCGGCCGGCCTGCTGAATAGAGAGACTGTATGCAGCACGGCGTCCGCCGACTCCTCACCCATGTGACCACGGCATCGACCTGGACTCGATACCGAAGAATTGCGGATGACACTCGACGAGATGTTCGAGGTTCGAGAAACAGCAACCGAACCACAGAGAGTTGAGGGCGTCACAGGGATTTCAATCGCAGAGGGTCCCGGAGTATCCCGCTCATGGCGATCATGTCAGGAGATTCAGGACAACGAATTTCAGTCCGCTTTCGGATAGAAATATAATTCAGCTTACATTTATTCCCCACCGGAGCGTCGATAACGACGAGGAGAGATGACCAGAACCGAAACAGCCGACCGAAGAAGCGAGACCCAACAGCCCGGCGGTGTGTTGCGCCGTACCGTGTTGAAGGCCAGTGCCCTGACCGTCGCAGCACTCGTGACAAGTGTCCCCGTTGCCGCCGATCCGATGGATCACGACGGCGAACCGGGAGACGACCGCGCGGTCGACAGCCCCGTGGGATTCTACGTCGAAGTCCTCGCCGGACACTCGACCTTCCCCGACGAGGTCGCCGCGAAGTTCCGGATGAAGTACGACGGTGAAGACAGAACCGTCGTTTCCAATTTGCCACGGGACGCGTCGACGACCGTCGTCGCCAAAGTGACGTGGGATCCAAAGGGGACCTCCGGATGGCACACCCACCCTGGACCGGTAATCGTCAGCGTCGTCGAAGGCGAACTCGAACTCGTCAACGAGCGAGACTGCATCGTTCGATCCTACTCGGCGGGCGAGGCCTTCATCGACCCCGGGCAGGGAAACGTCCACATCGCGTCGAATCCGAGCCAGAGCGACATTGCCGTGGCATACGCGACGTTCCTCGGTGTGCCCGACGGCGCGCCGGCGACGGTGTTCGTTCCACCGGTGGACTGCACATAGCCACTCCACCGGACGGCATGAACTGGCCGAGGTAATCGACCGGAAAACATAGTTTTGTTGATAATTGTTATGATTCACCGGCACCTAGTGGTGTATCCTATGACTTCCGACGAAGAGCAGGAACACGAACTCACGCCGGATCGGGCCTTCGCTGTACTCGGCCACAAGACGCGACTCGCAATCCTGTTCGAACTCTGGAAACAACGCCGTCCCGATGAACACGTTCCACAGCATCCGATGGCGTTCTCAGAGTTGCGAAAGTCCCTCGGGATGCGCGACGGCTCGCAGTTCAACTACCACCTCAAGCCCCTTCTGGGTCGGTTCGTTCACCAATCAGCGGATGGGTACATCCTCCGACGGGAGGGTGAACGCGTGGTCAGCGCGATCCTCGCCGGGGCGTTCACCGACGAGGTCGTGTTCGACACAGTTCCGAACGACAAGCCGTGCGAAATCTGTGGGGGCCAGACCGTCTTCGAGTGCAACACCGACCTGACCCGTGGATACTTTGCGATCAGGTGCACCGAGTGCGAGGGAGCGTTCGGTGGCACCGGCTTCGATGGGGCATTGAGCCTGACTGAATCGCTCTCGCGGGTCGGCACGCGCAGCCGGGATCCGGAGGAGTTCTACCGGGCACTGGATGTCATGGTGAAACACCAAATCATGTCCGCAGTGGAGGGGGTCTGTCCCGACTGTACCGGAACCACGAGCACGACGCCCCAGGTCTGTCGGGACCACCACGTGGAATCGGGCCGTCGCTGTGAGTCGTGTGACACCATCTTTGAGGTTCAGTACGACATCGTGTGTGACGTCTGTCGACTGATGTACACCGTTCCAAGCAACCGGTGTCTGCTCACCGAGCCGCGAGTGCTCGTGTTCCTCGACGATCATGGCTACGACCCCTGGTACGACTGGCTCCTGATCGAACTGGAATTGGTCCAACGCCAGACTGTCCTCTCCGAGGATCCGTTCGAACTGGAGATCGTCCTCGAGGTTGACGGGGATCGACTGGTGGCGACCCTTGACGAGAAGGGAGCTGTTTCAACCCTCCACACGGGTGCCTCGATAGGCGTGTAGACTGTCGTGGGGAGCCGCCCAGTTGATGTAATTCCCTGTCTCTCTTAGCCAGACGAGAGAGCCAGTGTGACTGACTTACGCTCTGAGTTCAGCACACATTCGTATCAACTGCTGAGGGGTTCAACAGACCCTCTCAGCCGAATTTCCACGAATGAACCGGCGTGATTCTACCAGACTGTGCAGAGTACGATAGCCCCCGTTGACGGAAAGAATTACACGACGGCTCTGTCTCTTCTGTGGTAACAAATGACTCGCATTATCTCGGGTGCGGACGTGCGCGACCTCCTCGAGTTAGCAGACGTGCTCTCCGTTGTTGAAGATGCCTTGCTCAAACAGGGTCGCGGTGAGGTCGAACGTCCGGAGCGGCCGCATTTTCCGGTGGGACAGCAACTCGATGCAACCAATCCGGATAAACCGCTTGGGACGGGACTCGTCATGCCCGCGTACATCCACGGGAGCGAGTATTTCGCGACGAAACTCGTGAGCGTCCACCCCGAGAACAAGCGCCGTGGGCTGCCAACGATACACGCCCAAATCGCGGTCAACGAAGCTGAAACCGGGCTTCCGGTCGCGTACATGGACGGCTCGACCATCACGGCCGCGCGGACGAGTTGCATCGGTGGGTTGGCCGCACGGGAACTCTGTAATGAACCGATTTCGCTTGCCGTCATCGGCGCAGGAACACAATCACGCTGGCAGATTCGCGCGGTGACGACGGCAGCAAACGTTGAATCCGTCACCCTGTACGACCACAATCCACCGATGCTTGCGGAGGCGGTTCGAGAACTCGATGCGGAACTCGACGTTCCCATCGAGACGGCAGAATCACCCGAAGACGCAATTTCGGGGGCGACGCTGGTTATCACGGCCACGACGAGCACCGAGCCGGTGTTCTCGGGTGACCACCTCGCGCCGGGAACGACCGTCGTTGGAATCGGCGCATACACGGGGGAAATGCAGGAACTCGACGCCCAGACCATCGAGGGAGCAAGCAAGGTGTTCGCGGACGTTCCAGAAGAGGTGGCAGAGATTGGCGATATTTTGGAGAGTTCTCTCAGTGAGGACGACCTGATTCCTTTTTCTGACCTGCTCACTGGCAACGCGATGAGAGAGACTGCTGAGGAACGCATCGTCGTCGAAAGCGTCGGGTCTGCGGTCATGGACGCGGCGGTGGCTGGTCACATCTACGACCGAGCAGTGACCGAAAGCGTCGGCAGCGAACTGACGCTGTAATCTACAAATGCCAATTCCCACCTAAAAATCGAACACAGTCCCTAAAAAAACTCTTTTTTTGACTGTTGTCCAATTATCTTGCAGATAGTAGGGTTTTATCTTTGTGTGGGTGGTTGACTGGTGTATGTCAGAAGACTTTCCATTGCCGGACAACCTCCCAGTACCGGAAGACGATGGAGCGGCCGACCATCTCCGTGGGATGGAGCTGCCTGAGCTGTCACTCCCAGCAACCGACGGCACCACCGTTGCCCTCAAAGACCTCCCTCCGCGAACCGTCATCTATGTCTATCCGCTGACTGGGCAGCCAGACGCGGACGTGATTCCAGACGGCTGGGAAGACGTTCCGGGTGCCCGTGGTTGTACCCCCGAGTCGCTCGGCTTTCGCAGTCATTATGATGCACTCCGAGAGAATGGAGTGGGGGCGGTTTTCGGACTATCTACGCAGTCGAGCGAGTACCAACGTGAAGCCCGTGACCGGCTGCACCTCCCCTTCGAGATGCTCAGCGATGCCGAGTGGGAGTTAACAAAGGAACTCGATTTGCCCACGTTCACCATTGACGGAGCCGATTATCTGAAGCGACTGACATTGGTTGTGTCTGACGGACAGATCGAACACGTCTTCTATCCGATTTTTCCGCCAGACGAACACGCAGGCGACGTGCTTGCGTGGGTAACGAACGACTCACAGTAACGAGCCAGTCATACTGGCAATGGAGTCGCCACGACTTTCCAGCTGACTAACAAGTCTCTAGATTAATAGTGGTGTGCCATGTCACCACAGACATGAGCCAAAACGGCGTGGTCGTTCGCCTGTTCACCGCCCCGGATACGGGAGACGACATGGTCGAACACGAGTCGGTGAACGCGGTTGAAAATCGAGGTATCGAGGGCGACCGCTATTACAAGGGCAAGGGCATCTGGAACGAGTGGGAAGACAATCCGAACAACGAGGCGAGCGATATCACGTTCATCGAACTGGAGGCCATCGAGGCCGTCCGCGAGGACTACGACATCGACCTCGACTTCGGTGACGCTCGAAGGAACGTCGTGACGCGCGACGTGCCGCTCAACCATCTCGTCGGCAAGCGGTTTCAGGTCGGTGACGCCGTCTGTGAGGGGCTGAATCTCTGTGAGCCCTGTGGGTACATGCAAGGACTCGTCGGGAAGGGAAAGGTCGCGGATGCGCTAAAACACCGTGGCGGCCTCGATGCGCGAGTCGTCGAATCCGGCGAAATTGCCTGCGACGACGCGGTAACTCTGTAAATTCACACAGACTCATGACTGATTCAACCCAACCACTCGAAGTCGAACTCGGTGACGCACTGACGCTCCGCGTCCGTACGGGCCCGGACCATCCAGACGGCGGGAATCACCTCTGTTACGTCGATATCATCGAGGGTGACGAACAGATTGCGAGTATCAACTCGCCCTCGAAGCCGTGGGAGAATTTCACGCGAGCGATGGTGAGTCAAATCGTCGCCAAACGAGTCGATGGCTATTCATCTGCGGCTGCAGTGAACGACCGCATGTTCGAGGCATTCGAAGCCCGGAAAGCCGAGTTTGACGACATTTACGGGTGGGAGTGAGCGAGGTGAGGTGAACCACTCGCATTTTCGTTGAAAGTGGCGAGCGCGATGTCGGACGACTCCTGAGACCCCACCCACCGGCTACGGTGCCTCGCCTCGATACGGACACTCGCTTCCCGACCGCCAATGGCCACACTCCTTGATGCTCCTGTCTCTACATAGGGCGCACCTCTCTGGTGGCGGACAGCGGCCAAAAAATGCGGCCAGCAATGTCGTTTCGATGCCGACACACACCCAGTCGTACGCCATCGGGTCGAAGGTCACGGTGCCGTGTTCGACCAACCCGATGAGTGTGACCGTTTCGTAGGCGATGTGTTCGACGTGTGTTATCGTACAGAGCGGGCCGTCTTCGGTGTAGTCGAATCTCGTGTCGCAACACACGTCACAGCGGTCTTCTTGAACGAGATTGCGGGCCACACCGACGGCGAGTTCGTCCGCACCATCTATGATGGCGTCGATGAGGCGTTCTGTAATCTCGTCTGAAAAGCCACCCTCTGGGACTTCGATGCGCATGGTGCTCACCGCCGCGTTCCAAACAGGCTCGATTCAGGAGGGCTTTGGTGCTCCTGTACTGCGAGCCACTCACGTTTGTGTTGACGCGCTCTCGATTCGACTTCGGCGGCGGGTATGGGTGGTGGGTTGCGTTCGAAATCTGCGCGCGTCGGTGCGCCCAACTCGCGGCGGATGATGTCGTATTCCTCGGGGAACTGGGCGCAGACGAGCCACGGTTTGTAGTGTGGAACTGCGTGGAATGCGATGCGGGTTGGCTCGCGCGTCCATGTCTCGATATACACCAGTTTGTTCACGTACTGTCGATACTCCAAATCGTCGAACGACCCGCGTCGAATCTCCTCAATGATGAAATCTGACCTGAGGTCGTCGTAATGGAGCTCCGGAAACCGAAACGGGGCAAATGCCGGTCGGACACTGAGTTGGACGCGGTCTGCAGTGCCTTGCCTGATTTTCGCGTTTTCATCGCACACACGGTTCCACTCCCACCCGTGGCGGGTCGCCCAGATACGCCGGGAGAGTGGGTCTTCCTCCCCGTTCCAGTCCCACCTGCTGAAATCCTCTTGATTGAACGCTTCTTCGCGCGTCGTGGCTCCCAGTTCCCGTCTGATGGTGTCGAACACGGTCGGGTATTTCATCGCAAGTCGCCACACATTTGCGCGAATTCCGTTGGCCGTGGTTGCTCTGAGCGTCGGCGCAATCCCGATTCGCGTGTACCACTCGACGTAAACGAGGTCGTTTACGAACCTTCGGTGGGCGATGTCTTCGAAGTCTCCCCGTCGAATTGCTTCTCTGATGCGCGCTGAGCGCACCTCGTCGTACGGAATCTGTGGGAAGTGGCAGGAGTCAGTGTCTGTGCCAGCCGGAGACATGGCTCTGTGTACAACTGGAAGTAATATTAGCTTATCGGATTATTACTTATAAGCATATATTTGTGTGTGTGATAGTGGGTCTGTGGGCTGTCCCAACACCGAGGAGCAGCTGTCGAGCAATAGTGTGAGGTCAACCTAGAGTTCATTCGGCGTCAGGTCTCTTCGATTCGATACCCGACGTCCATATCGAGGAATCGTCCAATATCCGCCACTTCCGCGTCTAACGCTGCGTGGCAGTGTGTGGGAAACTCGTCGAACGGTACGACAACGACGACGGTCTCACGCTTTGAGCGGTCGAGTTTCCACGTTGCGATCGCGCGGCCATCGTGGATGACGGTGGGTCGGATCACACCCCCACCCGGCCAGATGTTGCGTTCTTCTGCTGGCGAAACAGCGAATTCTCGACTTGCGTACCCGAGGAGATAGGTGTCGTAACGGGGGAGCAATCGAAGTGGTGACTCCTCGATGTTGCCTTGACGAGGAATCTCGTTGGCGAGCATCTCGATTCTATCTGCACCGTCCCTGACGACAGTTCGTTCGTCCTCGATTGCCGCCCACGCGGCTCGAACATCGGCCATCGGCAATTTCGACCACGAGGCAAAGTCATCGAGCGAGGCGGGCTGATACGCCGAAAGGTAACGCCGGGCGAGTGTTCGCAACCCTGCTTCTCTCTCCGTGGATTTCTGTGGCTTCACCCACTCGTTGAGCAGTCCGTACGCCTCTCCCCCGTCTACAGGTGCGACCTTGCAGACGAGTCCCTGCAACGCCGCACGGCGGATGAGGTGAAACGGGGCCTGACCACGAGCGTCGAACGCAAATCCGGCACGCTGGAGCAACTCCGCAATCTCCGCTCGGGTGAGCGGCCCGTGGTCGTCGATTGCGTCGTGAATCGTCTCGACTGCGTTCGCGCTTGCATCGTCGTCGAACCCAAGGTCGCTGAGTCGTTTCCGACTCCGGGCAACGAACACGGGGCCGAACACCGACAGCAACCATGGTACGTCTTCGGTGGCGACGAGATGAAGGGTGCCTCGCATGCACCAGGTTCGAACGACGCGCCGACTCTCGAACAGGGCGGCGTCAACATCGGCGGCGGTCACATCCGAACTCCGTGTTCTGATACCGAGCGTCGCTGCGCTGGCATCCTGGGCTTGGAGGCCACAGACACGAGAAAGTACAGCCGGAACGTCTGTGGCGCTCGTACCGGTGTCGAGTAGCTGAGAACGCAGACGGAGCCGTCTCAGCTCGTCATCGGAGAACGTCCGCTCCATACGAATCTATCGATGAGAAGCCACAAAGCACTGTCTCAGAACTGGCTGGCCGAGCGCGACGGCGGGCTATTCAGTCACTGTTGCGTGCGAACAACTGGCGTTTTGCCCACGAGTAGCCGCCCGCGTACACCACGACGTAGGCGATTGTGAGCGATATTATCCATAGTGTGCCGATGACGAGTGGAGAGCCGTCGTCTTGTGAGGCATAGATGCCGTTCGACACCACCGCGTTTCCAGCGACAAAGACTGCGATTACGATTCCATTGAACCCCCAGACACGTCTCGACTGTATGTCTGGATACCGTCGGAGCAACAGATATGCCCCAAGAAGGCTACTCCCGGCCGAAATCAGCGCTGTTTCAAGGAACAGCGAGTTTGTAGAGTGGACGACTGCACGGGCGAGACTGTAAACACCAATCCACACTGGGGGGATGAGGTCATTCCAGAGCGAGAAGAGCCGTCGAGCGGAAACCATCTGGAAAACGTTTCAATCCTACATCAGATAGTTCTATTGTCAATAACGGGTGGCGTCTGTCCTTACTCCGACTCCCGTTCCTCGTCCAAGTCGTACGCACCCGGATGGTCGGACTCCTTCCAGCCCTCTTTTCCGCTCCACGATTCGACGGCGAACCGATAGACTGCCGTCCGGTCGATGGAGTCCTCGCTCATGAACTCGTAATCCTCGCCCGGGGTGAGTTGGGGAGCGTACTTGTCCATGAACAGTTCGAGCACGCGGCGTTTTTCGGCTTCCCCAGAGACGAACGAGATGGTTCCGTAGGCGACCACGCTCGAATACTCGACGGTGAAGTTCACGGGTTCGTCTGCGGGGATGAATCGCCCCATCTCGTGGGTCGTAAAGGATGCCCGTGGCTTCTCGCCTGCTTCCACGAGGTCGTGGGCGCGACCACCCTGTGCACCGTGCAGGAAAATCGCGCGCTCCGCGTCGTCGTAGACGAACAGTTGCGTAAGGAGGTGCGGTGTATCGTCGTCAATTAGCCCGATGACGCCCGATTTTTGGGTTGCTAGAAATGTGGGAATCCACTCGGGGTCGGAGACCGCTTTGCCCTGATAGCGGATGGTGTCGGTGGTGTTCTCGATGTCGTCGCCCATTGAGGAATGGGACACACGGAGGGCACATAGATTCGTAGGCTTTGGCGAACCTTCGAGTAACCCGACCGCTCACGTGGGTTTCTTCGAAAAAATACCGGGGGCCGACGGTTCTGAGTTTAATCGTCAGCCGGGGCCATTCCTCGTTGCGCGAGACGAGGGGTTATCTCCTCGGTCGTGGTCGTTTCGTGGGCGATGAAGCCGTAGTTCGTGTAGGCGGCATCGAGTGCTGCTTTCCCGGCGGCGGCGGTTGCATCAGTGACGACAACGACCTCGAACCCGGCTTCGACGGCGTCACGCAGGTGTGATTCGACGCACAGATTCGCACTCATTCCAGCAAGCACGATCGTGTCGATTCCGCGTTGCCGGAGCTGCGTGTTGATGTCGTTGCTCCAGAAACCACTGAGCTGCTTGTGGGGTGCGCACACGAAGGTGTTCTCGTCGGGTTCGAGTTCGGGGATGAAGTTGCTCCCTGAACCAGCCCGGTCGAACATCCGGGTGTCGAACATCATCTCGTCGATCGTGTTCAGGTGTTGCCAGCTTTCGTACTCGTCTTGCTCGTAGTAGTGTGGCGAATAGAAGACCTTGATACCACCCTCACTGGCAGCGCTTCGAAGCTGAACCAGATTTTCGACGACATTGTTCTCTTCAACCGTCTCTCCGATGTGATCCCAGACGACACTTTCGGGCTTCAGGAAGTCAACCTGTGGGTCGGTAATCAGCAATACAGTTCGTTCTGGTACGAGTGTGATGGACATAGCTCATCATTAATAATGATGGTAGCTAGCGCGATATAGATAGAAGTGTCTTCGAGGTTACCCCGAATCTCCTCCTACCACCATTGGCAGCCTCTCACCCTGAACAACGGGATTTCAGCCTTGATTTGACCAGCCATCCTGAAAATGCCACCACCAATCTGGGAACATCTACGACAGTACCACTGGACCAGTCGGCGAGCCCCGAGCGCTCGACGTCGGACGACCTGAATGTACGCGGAGAGCACATAGATTCGAAGGCTCCGGTAATTGTCGGCAACTCACTTTATAAGTCGAAATACGAGCAGCGCAGGAAGCACAAACTCAAATGCGTTGAGCGACCCGTGCCAGCGACTCATCTCATCGCTGGTGGGTTCTCTCAGGAGAGTCACCGTGGAACGAGCTTCGCGTGGTACAATCTGTCGTACAGTCCGGGGTTTCAGAGACGAGCGCAGGGATTTATCCAGCTCACCTGTGTTGCTCCACCCAATGAGCCAACCTTCGGTTGATGACACGAGCGAAGAAACCGAGGAGAGCATCGCCCTCGGTGTCGCCCTTGGGCTTTCTCTCGGAGCCGGACTCGGCGTCGTGTTCGGGGTCGTCTTTGATAATATCGCGCTGGGTATTGCTATCGGAACCAGCATCGGCCTCGCGACCGGCCTCGCCGTTGGCACAACAGTATTACGGTGAGCCTCCGCCTTCGTACACACAATTCACCCATCTCTATGACTTCCACACCAGACATCGTCGTTCTCCGCGAGGGGACAGAAGGGCTCTCGATGGAACCGTACGCTGCGGAACTCAGAAAACGTCTCCCCGACCGAACCGTCGCGCTCGCGCGAACGCCAAAAGAGGAACGAGAATTGGTCGAACACGCCCGAATCGTCACGGGCATCACCCTCGAAAAATCATTGCTCGCGCGGGCGTCGAACCTTGACCTGTTCGCGTGTACGTTCGCAGGGACAGACCACGTCCCAGTGAACGAACTCGCTGCCAACGGGGTCGCCGTCACCAACGCAGGCGGCATCCACGCGCCGGGTATCGCAGAACAGGCGCTCGGGAACATGCTGGTGTTCACCCGCCGGCTACACGAAGGCTGGCGGCAGAAGCAACGCGCCGAGTGGCGGCACTTTCAGTCGGGCGAACTCACGGGAAGCACGGTCACGATTATCGGCCTCGGCTCGATTGGTCAGGCGCTCGTCCAGCGCTTGGAGGGCTTTGAGGTACACACCATCGGCATTCGCTACACACCGGAGAAAGGCGGCCCGACCGACGAGGTACACGGGTTCGACGAAGACGCCATCCACGACGCGCTCTCGCAGAGCGATTTCGTCGTCATCGCCTGCCCGCTCACCGACGAAACGCGCGGGCTCATTGGCGAGGCGGAACTGGCCACGATGCCACCGCACGCCGTGCTCATCAACACCGCCCGCGGGCCACTCGTCGAGACCGACGCGCTTGTCTCCGCGCTCCGCTCGAACGCACTCGGCGGTGCGGCACTCGACGTGACCGACCCCGAACCGTTGCCTGAAAACCATCCGCTCTGGACGCTCGAAAACTGCCTCATCACGCCACACACGGGAGGCCACACGCCAAAACACTGGGAACGACTCGCCGATATTGTGGCCGAAAACGTCGGACGGCTCGACGCGGGCGAGGACTTGCAAAATCAGATAGTCGCCCCGTCGAGTTCTCGATAGGACAGCGAAAACTGTAGGGAATCATCACGAATTTGGATGGTTCTTCTTGCTCGCGTCACACGCTGACTCCGGTTTTCACCCTGCCTAAGCCGTTTTGAACGGTCTGAACGATTCGGAGCATGCAGAACGATATTTCGTACTTTTGTGATATTCGTTCTATCTCCGGGTATGGTACAATTCGAACGCATCGCAACCGTCCTCATCGGGGGTGTGTTGCTCGTCGGCGTCGCCCTCCTCGCGCTCCCAGGGCGGCTCGCTGGGCTTCCGATTCCGTACGAACACCTGCTGGAATTCGTCCTCTGGGGCACGACGGGGCTGTTTTTCGCCTCCGCGCTGCTCTGGGTGGCATTCAGCTACGTCCTCGGCGCGGGCTACGAACCACCAGCGTCCGAATACGGCGGCGACGATATTCAGGTGCGTATCCTGACCATCGACGCCGCGGAAGTCGTACAGGCGACGGTCGATTCGCTGCCCGACGAACTCACGGACAGACACGTCATCGCCGAAGAACCCATCGAGATAGACGGCGCGGAGGTACACGTCGTTCCCGACGAATTCGACTGTACAGCCGTGAAAAAGGGCCGTGCAATCGAGTGGGCACGCCAGACGCTTTCGTGCGACTGCGAGTTCGTCCTCTATCTCGACGAAGACAGCATTGTCGAGCACTTCGATGGACTCCCGGACGCCGACGTCGTGCAACTGCGCGAGCGGCCTCGTCGAACTGGCTCCGTACTCTCGTATCTCGCAGACGTGTATCGCATGGGCGTCCAAATCGAACAGCGCGCGTTCGCTCGCTTGCAAATCCCACTTTTTGCGTGGGGCGGCGGTATCGCGGTGCGAACCGAACTCGAGAACGAGGTCACGTGGGACCGCGAGACGCTCGTCGAGGACACCGCATTCGTCTGGGCGGCAGCCCAACAGAACGACATCGATTTCGCGCTCGCAACGAGCACGTGTTCGAACGAAGCCCCACCGTCGCTCGGTGAAATCCTCCAGCAGCGACGGCGCTGGGCGGCGGGCAACATCGAAGCGACCGCACTCCTGCCGCGGCCGTACCGTGCCTTGACCCGCATCCGAAACTTCGCGTGGGCGCTTTCGCCAATCGTCACGGTCGTCGCACTGCCACTCGCGTTCGTTGGCGTGAGCGTGGTCTACGCAGGGTTATTCCTGCTTGCGTCGCTCGCGCTTGCCATCTTCACCGCGTTCTGGTTCGTCCGGGGCCTCCTCTATTACGGCGTATCTGAGTTCAAGTGGCTGGTCGCACTCCCGCTTGTACCGCTCATCAGCCTCGTCCACTCGATGGGAACGATCGTCGGGATTCTTCACCCGCCGTCGACGTTCCGTGTGACAGAAAAGGTTGGAACCGGAAAATAACAGCTCAACCCTATCATCGGCATCGGAATGCATGCCGTTGAAGCATCTGCATTCCCGGTACTCTCGTTGAGTCGCTCTTTCCAACACGTGGGCGCGAACTGTGGTGTGAGCGGCTTGGATTTGGGGTACCGATTGTTATTTTCGTGGTTGGGTCTTGTAATGACTCTCAGTCAGGCGACTGCGTGCAGTCAACCCGTGCAACAGGCTGCTGTCCGCGAGGTCATCGGTGACTCTGTTCACACAATTGACTCAGTACCGCAAGCGTGTCAATCAGAATTAATTGCACGTTCACCATCTAACATATCAAAACTCTGGATTTAGTTTACCACCGGCACGCGCGCCAATAACTGTGGGATGAAGCGCACCACGCAGAACCGTTTGGTTTCGCGCTCCATGCGTGATTTCGCGTTATCAATTCGCATCTAAGCGCGAACCTACAGTGATGTCGCCACTACTGCGATTTGTCTTGTGCTTCCCTGATAAACCGACGACAGCTCGGAAGCGAGTATGCAACATTGAACGAATTTTCGATGAACTGTTGGACGAGTGGGGGCGTCCACTCGCCCTCCTCGTCGCCCAGCGTTGTCGGTGACTTCTGTAATGCCTGCTGCAACGTGGTCGCTGATCGGCTGTGAGTTTTCGGGGGCGACCGCTTCGTTGCTCGTCGGTGACGGCTGCCGCGAGTGGCCGGTCCTCGAAGCGTTTTAGCCACGCGTAGATAGTGCGCCGCTCGACGCCGTACCAGTCGGCGAGTTCGGTCTGTGTCACGCCGTTTTTATACGCGATTGCGGCCAACAGCCGCTTGGTTGGCTTTTTCCCTCCACGTTATCGAGCGCCTGCTGCAGTTCTTCAATCGAGATATCGTCCAGATGTTCCATGATGCATATATTCAAATACTGAGTAGAAAATTTTAACGGATTTTGGTAACTGGTGTCCAGAAATGCCGTTGAGACCGAATTTGTGAACCGAGCGACCGTCGTTTTCAAAACGGCTCTGAGAGTCGAATTAGAAGACACCCACGAGGAAACCAATCCCCATGACAATCAAGACGACAGCCGAGAACGTCGGGAGGTACTTCGCGTATCGTTCTACCCGCTCCTCGTAGTGGGTGTAGCCAGCGATGAGCACCATCGTCAGCGCGATGATGCTGATGATGACAGTCAATGCGTACACCGTCATGAGTTCGAGACAGTAATCAGAGCCCGCACAGAGGGCGATAATCTCGAACTCCTCTTCGTGGGCGAATCCGAGCGCGAACGCGAACCCGGCAATTCCAAGCAACCCTCTATCGACTGCTTCGTGTTCGTCGGGGTGGTCGTGAGTTTTTGCGTACCGATTGACGAACGGAAGCACGGACAGGATTCGACCGAAAATGCTGCTGCCTCCGTGTGAATGCGTATGACCGCCGTCATGGGAGTGGTGGGTTTCGTGGCTGTGAGAGACTGTGGGGTCTATCTGGAACTTGAGCGAGCGGGCTAATTGGTCTGAACCGCTATCCCCATCCAATTCGGTGGTATGCGTGTGACTGTGGTCGTGCGTCTGCTCGCCCTCGTCTGCTCTTTCTGCTCTGCCATGGCGGTATTCACGAATTCCGAGGGCGATGAGGAGCACCCCCGCGACGTAGTTCATCCACCCGAGTTGCGTGAGTCCGAAGAAGTCTTTCGCCCAGAAGAACACCAAGACCATCGCAATGCTACTTACGAGGTGACCAAATCCAAGCAGGAAGCTGGCGGCGAATCCATGCAGCCACTTCTGCGATTTGTCGAGTGCATAGCTCGCAGCAATTGGCCAGCCGTGTCCCGGTTCAATGCCGTGGATGATGCCGAGGATAATCGCACCGAGAAACACTCCTTCGGCTTCCGAGACTACCATGCTCTCCCTTTGGTGAAGGTACACGATAACGCTTGTCACGGACATACTCGCGGCAGCTCAACACGTGTTGGTGGGCAAACCAAGAGGCGATTCACCTCCCCAACTCCACGTCGGCGAAAACCGCCTTCACAGGGTTTGTCGGTAGAATTTATGCTGTCGCTGTGCGTGGTTCTAGCATCGTGCTCCGGGTATCCATGGCGCTCGGCAACTCAGACCGCGTCGCCCCTCTGAAAGACGGGACCGTGAAATTTGACGGGTTCGAGGCGGCTATCGAAACCGTCTCGCCGTTGGTGTTGTTCCGTCGAACCGTCGAGGAGGCGACGTACGATGTCGCAGAGATGAGCGCCTCAACGTACACGAACTGGGTCGCCCGCGGGGACTGTCCGTACGTCGGCCTTCCCGTGTTCACCGCTCGTGCGTTCCCCCAGTCGTCGATTTTTGTCGCCGATGGAATCGAGGAGCCCGCAGCCCTCCGCGGCGGAACCGTTGGCGTGTTTCCCGAGTACCAAATCACGACCGCGACGATGGTCCGTGGCTTGCTTACCCACGAGTACGACCTCCCGCCCGAGGAGCTTTCGTGGGTCACGGCTCGTGCGGAGAAACTCCCTATCGACCCCTCAAACGGGGTCGAACTGCACGTCGCACCACCAGAAACGAACCTCGAAACATTGCTCGCAGCCGGGGAGCTAGACGCGCTCATCACACCGTTCACGCCCGAGAAACTCGGTGATGGCATCAGTCGGCTGTTCCCGTCTCCGAAAGTCGCGGCAAAGGCGTACTACGAACAAACCGGGATTTTCCCGGTAATCCGGTTGCTTGTCTGCAAACGGAGCGTCTATGAGCGCCACCCGTGGGTCGTGACCGCGCTGTTCGACGCCTTCACGGAAGCGAAGTCGGTGGCCCAAGAGCGCTTGACCTCGATGACCCTCCCGCCCGTGATGCTCCCGTGGCTTGACGACCACGTCGCCGAAACGCAGGCTGCCCTCGGCGAGGATTACTGGCCGTACGGGCTGGCCGCGAACTATCCGTCGCTCAAAGCGTTCGTCGAATACTCACATGAGCAGGGACTCGCGGCAAAGCCAGTCGCGCCCGAAGACCTGTTTGCAGCCGAGTTCCACGACCGATGAGTCGTCTTCGCTCGCGCCAATCTTTTTGCTATTTCCCGTCCAACTATGTGCTAGGATGACAGCGAGGCGTCCCTCCAGCCGTGGGCCACGCGCCGAGAGCGCGTCCGTCGCGGGATTAGCAGACCAATTTGTCGAGGTGAACGGGATTCGGACGCGATTTTACGAATACGGCGAGGGAGAGCCCATCGTCCTCCTGCACGGCGGGAGTTGGGACCCACACTTCAGCGCGAACGATTGGTCGCTGAACATCGAACCGCTCGCCGAACGGTTTCACGTTATCGCCCCGGACCGAATCGCCTCCGGAATGACCGACAACCCAGCGACGCCCGCAGCGTACACCTATCAGACCGAACTCGACCATATTCTCGCGTTCATCGACCACCTTGGACTCGACGAATACCACCTCATCGGGTCGTCTCGCGGTGGCGGCCTTGCCGGGCGAATCGCAGTCGAAACCCCTGACCGCGTCAAAACGATTATCAGCGCGAACAGCGCCACGCTCTCGCCGAGAGGCCCCGGTGATGTGAACTTCCGTCGCCACCGGCTGAAACGAGGGCTGCCCACCGATGAAACCTCGCCCACGTTCCACGAGGACACGTTCCGCTACATTGCCGAGATGTACTCGTACAACACCGACCACATCACCGACGAGTACGTGAACGCGGCTGCGTACATGATGCGCCAGCCAAAGGCAGCAGCGCGCCACGCGGTCATGGAACAGCTCAGCACCGACCCAGACCTCTTCGCGCTCCACGGCTTTGCGGACACGTGGATGCACTCGGTCAGCGAACACATGGCGGAGACCCACCGTCGCATCAATGAAGGTGTGTACCAGTTTCCAACGCTCATCGTGTGGGGGAGAAACGACCTTACCGTGCGCATGTCCGCGGGGATTCGGCTGTTCGATATGCTGTCGGCAACCGGGTCGCCGGTCAGGTTTCACCTCATGAGCCACTGTGGCCACTTCCCGTATCGTGAACACCCGACCGAGTTCAACAGTGTCGTGACGGCGTTCATCGACTACTGGAGCGACCGGGACGCTTCGTAGCCACTTCTGTGTCAGCCGCTCGCAGGTGGCCTGTCGCCCGTCTCACGCAACTCGTCGACGAACAGGTCGGCTGGAGCTACTTTCCGCGGCGTCAACCCCTGTTCGTCCATATATTGGCACATCATCTCGATGTCGGCGCGGTTCGGGACGAACCCGTACGGCCAGAAGTTCTCTCCCAGTATGGCTCGCGTCTCTTGTAGGTGGTCGATGAGCCACGGAAGCGTCACCGGGAGCGCCGCAGACGTGTCAAGGCGCTCGATTGCGAGGGCTTTGGCTTCCTCCATCGCGGTGTAGACGCTGGTGGCAATCCACGGGTTTTCTTCGTACACCTCGCGGCGGAGCAACAACGCGTGCATGATGGGAAAGAGGCCGGTTCGTCGGTAGTACGCCGCTTCCACTGCTTTGAAATTCGGAAACAACCGTTCGACGCCGCGCCCCAGCGTCTCCGGGGTGAGCGGTGACACGAGCGCGTCGAGGTCGCCGCGTGCGACCATCGCCGCAAAGTCAGCGCCCTCGGGGGCGACGCGTTTTTCGACGCCCGGAGGGAGGGAAATGGGCAGGCGTTCTTCTCTCGCGGTCACCCAGTCGATGTCTTTCGGGTGAACGTCGTATTCGTGGGCGAGCAAGCCACGAACCACGACCGCGGCCGTGGTCTGATACTCTGCGGGAATTCCGACGGTCTTCCCCACGAGGGCTGCGGGGTCTCCAATCGCTGCGTCCTCATTCACGTAAATCGCTGAGTGACGGAACATGCGTGACGGAAACACGGGAAGGCCGACGTACGGACAGTCCCCGCGCGTCGCCCAGATGATGTAGGTCGCAAAGCTCATCTCCACGATGTCGTACGTAGCCGATTTCACGGTCTCCCTGAAGAGGACGGGCAGCGGGCGCGTGACCGGCGAAAGGTCGATTCCTTTGGGCGTTACCGCTCCCGTGTGGATGGGGCGAATCCGGTCTGATTCCCCAGTGGCCATCGTCAGCTCGACAGTCATAGGTAAAAATCGCCGCGAACGGGTAAATAGACTCGTCTCGCTCCCAGTGGGTTCGCCAGCACTCGGAGGTCGTCTGCGGTGGGTGGCACTCAGTAGCTGCGAGAGCTCCCAACCCACCGCGACAGGAGGATGAAGATGGTGAGTACGATGATGAACAGCATCGAGATTGCCGAAATCTGTGGCAGGAAGCTCGCACCCCGCTCGTACAGTAACAGGATGTGCGCCGAAAGGACGTAGTTCCCGGCGGTCAGGAGCAAGATGATGGCGCTGAGTTCCTTTGCTGACTCAACGAAGATGAACAGCATCGAGTTGACGATCCCTTCTGCCAGCAGCGGCAAGGTGATTCTGCGGAATCTCGCAAGCCAGCCCCAGCCAACGATCTGGGCGGCCTCTTCGAGTTCGTCGGAAATCTGGATGAGGCTCGTCGAGATAATGCGGACGGCGTGTGGAATCTTGAGGAACACGATGGCGATGACGAGCGGGTAAATCGTCCCGTAGATGGTGGAGAAACCGGGGACGATGAACACCATCCAGAAGATGGCAAGCCCGTAGACGATTGGCGGAATTCCGAGCGAGAGCGTGGCGATGTAATCACCGATTCGAGAGAACGAGTAGCCCGTCTTGAGGATGGCGTAGGAGATGAACACCGAAAGCAGCGTCGTGCCGAGTGCGCTGACCGTCGCCACGAACAACGTGTTCATGGCGATTCTCCCGAGCGTGCTCGTCCCCAATATCTCGACGTAGTTCCGGAACGTGACGGCGGTGAGCGGGCCGGTCAGCCCGGGGATGATGCTCAGATTCGGCGACAGCGACATGAGTAACACCGTGAGAATCGGAATCACGAACTCGACGAACCAGATGAAAAAGCAAAACGACGTGGCGAGGTACTTGTACCGGCCGAGGTCGATTGGGGCGTGGGTCACGCCGCTCCCGCCGACGGTTTCGAACCGGTAGGTGCGTTGGGTGACATAGTGGTAGATGGCGATGATGACGAGCGCGACCACGAGGTAGATAAGTGCGATGACGCTCGCTTCGTCGTACTGTGGAACCGCCCGTCGCGTAATCAGAAAGTAAATCCGCGTTGCGAGGGTCTGGAGCCCGCCCTGTACCGACCCGAACAGTAATGGGTACTCGAAGTTGCCAAAGCCGTAGAGGGTGATGAGGAGGAACACGGAGATGAGTCCCGGAGCCATCAAACGGATGGTGACTTTCCGAAACGTAGTGAGCGGGCCGTAACCCGAGATTCGTGACGCCTCTTCGAGTTCAGCACCGATGTGTTTGAGGGCGGGCTCTAAAATGATGTATGCCAACGGGACGCCACCGAAGCCAATGGCGAAGACGATGCCCCAGAACGAATAGATGTTGAAAAACGTGAATCCGAGGAGTTTCTGACTGTAGATGTTGACGAAACCGATTCGGGGAGAGAACGCGAGAATCCACCCGATTGCCCGCACGACGCCGGGGACGGTTATCGAGAGGAGAATTCCGGCTCTGAGCCATCGTTTCCCGAGGACGTTCGTTCGCACCACAAGCCACGCGAACGTTCCGCCAACGACCACCGAGACAGTGCCGCCGAGCACGCCAATAAGCAGTGTCGTCCAGAGAAGTTGGTAGGTTTCGGGGTTGAGGAACACGCGCTCGAACGTCTCTATGTTCACGGCTTGGTCGTTGTTGAACGAGAAGAACAGCGTCCCGATGAAAATCGACGCAAAGAGGACGATAATCGCGATGAATACCAAGAGCGTGATGGCCATGGGCAGATGTTTCACATCCTGTCTGCTTATCGAACGCTCTGGAAGCCCGGCGATGTCCCTCAAACTCATGTCCTAACGTATGGTATTGTATAGCAATCCACATAGATGTTTCTTAAAGAGTGCTGACCGGACATCGCATCGACCACCTCTCTGGTCAGCGGTTCTGTTGTTTCAGCAGGCTGGAATCGAGCGTCACGCCGAGGTCGAGTTCTTCGGCGATATCATAGAGCACCGACCCGACCGCAGACAGGTCGGCCGGGACGCCCGCGACGAAAAAGCCGGTGATGTCGTCGGCGTTCGTTCGGGCGACCGTTTCCCCGCCAACCAACTGCGCGAGCGTCACGGCAGATTTCCCCCAGTCGGCCGGTTCGCTTGCCTTGCGGTAGTATTCGAGGCGGGGGACGGGGTGGGCGGTCTCGGTGACGTAGGTGTTCCACGTGTTCTGGTAGAACTCCTGTTGGCTGTATTCGGTTCCGTGGAGGCGGTGTTGGACGACGCCGGGGAAGTTCGTCCCGAATGCGTCGAGCGCGTCCGAGGTGAAAAATCCCTTCGGGGCCTCTTGGTGGCTGATGATGCTCACATGCATGCCGGGTTCGAGCCAGTCCAACTCGAAGACGGGCCCCGAGGAGTTGGTCGCACACTGTACGATGTCGGCTCCGGCCATGGCCTCCTGTGGGGTGTCGACGACGACCACGTCTGCCGAGACGCGCTCATCAAGCCGGGCAACGAAGTCCGTGCGATGGTCGTGTGTCGGTGAGAACACCTTGATGACATCGAGGTCGAACAGCGCGTCGTAGGCCTGGACATGCCACGTCGCCTGCCACCCCGAGCCGAGGACAGCGAGCGTCCGTGCATCCTCGTTTGCAAAGTATTTCGACCCGAGCACGCTGCTTCCCGCGACGCGGTGTGCCGAGACGACGGCGAAGGGGAACAACGCGAGGAGGTCACTGGTGTTCGTGCTGAACAGCGCGATGACGCCGTTGTACTGTCCGTCAGCGTCCGAAATCCGCTCTTTCACGCGGCCGCCCTTTCGAATCGGCCAGTGGCTGATGTCTGAGTTGATACGGACCGCACCAACCCCGAACGCCTCGGTGACGCCAGCCATCGTCGTGAGCTGGTGGAGCGCCGGTTTGGTGGCTTCAGCCGGTGGATTCGCGGGTGCGCTCTCGATGGTTTCCATGAACGTCGTCGCCGCTCGCCCCGCGGCGAACTCCTCGTGCAGCGTCTCCAGCGCGGCGATGCTGTCGGCGAGTCTGAGATGCTCGCGAATGGCTTCCTCAGGGATGATTCGAACCATGTTATACTATGACGCACCGGGGAGATATATTTGCTATCGGTTGTTTCACACGGTTTCGGGCGGTGTGAGCGGAGGTAACGCGATGTCGCTGCTCTCTCGAACGTCGCCGAAGTATTGCTGTGCGGTCTTTAGCGCCGCCTCGTGAAGCTCTGACTCGAGCGACAGACAGCAATCTGAGAGCAGTGTCACCCGATAGTCGCGGTTGTATGCCCCGTGCATGGTGCTTGCGACGCAGACGTTCGTGCTCGCCCCCGCGAGGAGGACGTGGGAGACGTTGTTGGTCGAGAGATAGAGGTCGAGGTCGGTCTGGAAAAAGCCGCTGTACCGGTGTTTCGTGACGACTGGGTCGGTGGCTCGCACGTCGAGTTCAGGGACGAAGTCGGCTCCTTCCGTTCCAGCGCGACAGACCATCCCCCGAGGGCGGTCGTACCGTCGATTCCACTCGTCTGAGACGGTGTAGTCGTGGTGAATCGTCCGGACAAAGATGGGGGTTCGCCCCGAGGCTCTGTAGTGGTCGAGAAACGCCCGAACATTCTCAAGTTTCGGTTGCAACACTGGGTGGGCTTCGAATACCGTGCCGTCTTGGCTGACTTGCTTGCAGAAATCCTTCTGGAGGTCGATGAGGACCAACACCGGGTCCGAAATCATGGCTAGTCATTCGGGTCGTATCAGGTTAAACGCTCCTCTCCGCCCACTGACCGGCGCTCACAGGCCAGTCGAAAGAAGAGAGAACTGGGAGCTAATGCGCCCTTGTGGCCGAAACCTCCGGATGACGTGAGTGTTCTGAAGATGCATTTATATGATTGAAGTACATTACGTTACGTGATAACAACCGTCATGCCGATCATAGAGCTTCAAAACGTTGATAAGTTTTTCCAGAGTGGTGGGCAAAAGATAAAAGCGGTAGACGACGTCTCGTTCGAGGTGCATCGCGGCGAAATATTCACGCTACTCGGGCCAAGCGGCTGTGGGAAAACGACGACGTTGCGATGTATCGCCGGACTCGAACCGATCGACGGTGGGCAAATTCTCTTCTCTGACACGGTTGTTTCAGAGCCGAACAAAACCGTTCCGCCCGAGCACCGAGAAATCGGGTTTATGTACCAGTCGTACGCGCTGTGGCCGCACATGACGGTATCTGAGAATATTTCGTTCGCACTCAAGGGACGAAAGTACCCGAAAGAGAACCGAAAAGAACGCATCGAAGACTTACTCGAACTGGCTGCCCTCGAAGGGATGGGAAACCGCTATCCATCGGAGTTGAGCGGGGGGCAGCGCCAGCGCGTTGCGTTCATGCGCGCCATCTCCTACGAGCCAGAAGTGCTCCTCATGGACGAGCCATTGAGCAACTTAGACCTGAACCAGCGCCAACGGATGCGAAAAGAGCTGCTCAAGGTGCTCAAAGAACGCCAGATTACGACGGTGTACGTGACCCACGACCAGGAAGAAGCGTTCGAAATCTCGGACACGATTATCGTCATGAACGAGGGGCGAGTCGTCCAACAAGGAACCCCCGAAGAAATCTACAACGACCCACAATCTACGTTCGTGGCGAACTTCGTCGGCGACGTGAACATCTTCGACGTGGATTTCCTCCACTCGAACGACGGCGAGGCGTTCTGTGAGGTGAAGGGCGCAACGCCCGCGTTCTCAATTCGGTGCAGTCACAACGGAAACGCCATTGATGGGAACCTTTCGGTTGCCGTTCGCCCAGAGAACATCACGCTGCGAGGGATTTCGGATACTGGCTCCGCGCCGGACACCGCGAACACAATCGATCTCGGTGACGGGTTGCAAGAATCGGAGGTGAATACCTACGAAGGAACGGTCATCGAGTCGTACTACCGCGGGCTGTTCACGTTGACGATGGTTGACCTCAACGGACTCATCATCAAGGTGAACACACAAGACCGCGAGTTCGCGGATGGCGACGACATCTTGATCGATATTCTCCCCGAGCACGCAGACCTCATCGCAGAAGTCTAACACACTGCTCACGGGCTATTTTTCGGATATCACGTTCGAATCGGGCTTCCAACGAGGTTGAAGTGTATCTCTCCTTCGTGTTCCCAGAAGATTGCGTTTGCCGAGACGAGGTCTGCGACCATGACGAGGTGTGCTTCGATTGTCTTTGGCTGTGGCGTTGACCCATACGTGTGGGCGAGAACGATGTGTTGGATGTGTCGAGAGATGCCTGCGTCTTCTAAGAGGGAAACGGCGAAGTGAGGATGTGGAATCAACTCTCCGAGTTCCGTCCACGTCTGGCCAGCGGACGACGTTTCGAGGAGTTTGCTCATGTCGTGGAGCAACGCACCCGCGACAACGTCATCGCGCCGAATTTCGATTTCGCGCCCTTCGACAAGCGTGTCCGCGAGCGCGAGGGCACACCGTGTCACTTCACGGGTGTGTGAGACCTGCCTCTCGTTTGCGTCGGTTTCCTCGAAGCCGCCGCCGAACAAGAGGGCATCCAATGACTCGTAGTCGCTCTCGAGATAGGTCTTCGTCCACACGTCCGTCACCTGCGCTCTGAGTACTGGGTCGGCGATTTCGGCCAGTTCCGGAAACGCCGCTTCGACTTCCTGTCTCGCTGCCTTGCTGCTCACTGCTGCAGTCATCGCAAGGTGATGGTAGGTGGAGCGAACGAATAGATTCGCTGGTCGTCAACCGAGGCTCATTGCGCGCTGTCAAAAAAACGAGGCCGTGGGAGTTACGACGTCCGGCCGAACAGCCCTTCGTAGTACTCCCGCCACTTGTCCTGGTCGGTGATGATTTCTTGATTGACCGATTCGGCGACCTTGATGACCGCATCCGCCGGGACGAACTCACCGTATCCCGCCTGGAGTGCGGTGCCGAGGACGGGCCAGCGCCCGGACGCCACGATGGCGTTTTGGCCCTCTTCGGACACAATCCACGCCCCGAACAGCTCTGAGACGTTTGGATTCTGGCTGTCGTTGAACAGCCAGAGAGGGAACACGACTTGCATCACGACGTCCATGGCGTCCCACGCGAGTTCAATCGGCGAGTCGCCCTGGAGCATCGAGTTGACCGGGTCGTTGATGTGGCCGTACCCGACTGCAATCTCACCTTGTGCCACTAACCGGAATGCTTCACTGGCGCTGTCGACGAATCTGGCGTCGTTGGCAACGAGGCCGGTGATGAACTCCTCGAACATCTCCTCGCCCCACTCAACATAGAGCCCACCGAGCGCCGTGGCGATACCGGACATCCGTAATGGGTCTTGCATCGCCACGTCCCCTCTGAACCGTTCGTCGGTCAGATCCATGTAACTGGTCGGTGGTTCGGAGACCAGGTTCCGGTTGTAGTAGATGATGATGGGGAACGCCTGGAACGGAATCGAGTACGTTCCTGCGGCCGTTTCGTTGTAATCTTCGTTTGCGATGGCTTCCGTCACTAACTCCATCTCGGAGATCGGGCGATAGAACTCGACCGGGTCGAGAGCGAATGCGCTCGAAAAGTCAGACTGGACGATGTCGATTTCGAGCCTGCCCGCCCGCTTTTGGGTGTTCGCCTGTGAAAGCGAAGCTGAACCTGCATTCGGGTTGTATAACAGCTCCGCCCAGGGATACTGTGCTTCGAACAGGGAGAACACCTCTCTGCGGAAGACGTCCTCTGGGGTGTACGTGTGGATGGTGACTGAGCCTTCCTCTTCTGCCATCTGGAGGACCCGTTCACGATAGGTCATCGCAGTGTCAGTAGTGATGTCATCGCCAGTGTCGCCGTTCCCATCCTGGGTTCCCCCGCCACCTAAACACCCGGCGAGTCCGAGTGTGAAACCCGACATCCCGGCCATTTTGAGAAATGTTCGACGGTTCTGAGTACTATTCGGTTGACTATCCGCCATGCTAGAGAATAGCACTCAATGAGCTTATAATTTTCCGTAATCCTACACGTGCTAGCACACTCAAAAGCGCGTCTAGAGCGCGCTACACACTGCTAAACGACACTTTAGGAACTGAGAGTGGGTGTGTTTTTCGGCCCGGTGTTTCTGTTTCTCAAATGTGAACCCGTGACTAAAATGGGCAAATTCTCTCCGTCCACAACCACTCACGAGGTGAAACTCGTCACAGGAGAATCGAGAGGCGGTCAGAGCCGAGAACCGTATGGTCGAGATACACGGTTCGGCGGGCTAACCGTGGCTCGGCTGTGAATCGAATCGTGTCGTGGCGCTTTCCCGAAATGAGTTCGGGGTGTCTGCGCTCTTCTCTCGTTCTGAACAGGAGGAGATTGCTTGCCACATCTACTTCGTCTTCGCGGTGTTCGAGAATCCGGAGGTTCGTGACGAATCGTCTGGTTCGAGACGGTGGACTTTCTGACCAGTCGTACTCGGTCAGCACCCGGTTTACTCGGGTTTGCAGCGAGCTAAAATCGTCCTTGAAGTGATAGGAATCGGTGCTGAACGGCGCTGCTGTCCGCTCTCGCGTCAACCGAATCGGCACCCGATAGTCGATGTCTTCGGTCAAGCAATCGAGCCACGCCTCCAGCTCAAATTGGTCGAGGAGGGCGGCCTCGTCGTACAGGAAGCGGCGGCACTGGTGATACCGTCGCAGCTCCGCAAGTTCGTCTGCGGAATACTCCGGCTCCGTAACCATGGTTAATTTTCAGTCCATCCGATAATAAAGCTATACGTTGCCCGGATTCTCTCGGTTTTTGCAGGCCTGAGCAGGCGAACAACAGCCCTGCCAGCTGTCGAAATCACACGATTGAGCGAACGCCCACATCCGACTGCTACAAACCTTTAATACTTCTGTTCCGAAATCTTCCATAATGGTGAGTACAAATAAGGTGACAGCCGAGCAGCCGACCCACAGCTCGGAAGCCGATGAATTAGTGTCGGCAGTTCAGTTGGGGTTTGATCACGGGAAAGTACCCTTGCGGATATTCAATTCGGATGCCCTCCATCGCGCCGAACTCGACCGTATCTTCGGCCGGTCGTGGATCTTCGTCGGCCACGAGTCCGAAATCGCTTCACCAGGTGACTATCGGCTCAGATATATCGGAGAGAACCCGTTCATCTTCGTCCGTGATGAACACGAGGACATTCACGTCCTGTTCGACAGTTGCCGCCATCGCGGGGCGAAGCTCTGTCGCAGCGAGAAGGGAAACACCTCACACTTCCGGTGTCCGTACCACGGGTGGACCTACAAGAACACGGGTGAGCTGGTTGGTGTCCCCAAGAGACAACAGGGCTTTGGCCACCTCGATTTAGCCGAGTTCAGCCTACACGAACCGCCCCACGTCTCGAACTATCACGGGCTCATCTTCGCCTCGCTCGACCCGAACGCACCATCGCTTGCAGAATTCCTTGGCGACGCACGCTGGTATCTCGACCTCATCTTCGGGCTCATCGACTTGGAAGTCGTGGGCGAACCGGAGCGCTGGGAGACGGAAATCGACTGGAAGTCGCTGGCTGACAACAGCGCGGGTGACAACTACCATCTCCCCGTCGCTCACCGGTCTGCGATGACGACGGGGATTGGCTCGCAGTCGGCGACAAAACAGAAAGACGATTCGCTGCTCGCCATCTGCTGTGACGCGCTTTCGCTGAGTATGTACCAGATTCACGACACCGACTGGTACTGGGGCTACCCGCCGGAAATCGTCGAAACGTTTGCCCCGGACGGGCTGACCGATGCACAGCTCACGCTTGCAAAGGAGTCGAATACGACGGTCGCTACTGTCTTCCCGAACTTCACCTTCCACCACGGCTCGACGACACATGACCCGAACAAGCCGCCCCGGTCGTTCGTGACGATTCGGATGGTGCAGCCTCTCGCTCCCGGGCGGTCTGAGATTTGGAACTGGTTCCTCCTGCCGAAAGACGCGCCTGAGGCGTACAAACAGGAAGCGTACGACGCGGGCGTCGGCGCACGGAGTGCCTCCGGCGGCTTCACTGTTGACGACATCGCGATTCTCGATGGCATCGCAGAGCTTGCCCAGACGAGTTTCGCGCGAACGAAAAACCTTGAACTCGACTACTCGATGGGGATGTCCGACGGAAGCGAGGCCTCCCTCCTCGAAGACTGGGAGGGGCCGGGCGAGGCGTACGACCACGGCGGCGTGACCGACGTCAACCAGCTTCACTTCTACCGGAACTGGATTGACACCATGACGCAGGACTGATCGACTTTTTCCTGAAACACGCTGTTTTCACCCGAACGGCGTTTCGAGGAACGTAGAAAACGTGCGGTCATCGTAGTACGAAATTGCTTCCAGTTCGGCTGGGCCGAGGTGAATGGCGTAGCCGAGTTTCGGTGAGGCGAGTTCTAACGCCGGGCCAGCGTCCGTCACCACCCGTGTTAGCGTCACGTAGGCGTACTCGTTCGCAATCGTCACCCCGTCACGGCGGTCGAGTATCTCGTAGGTGGCCGGTTTCTTCTCAGAAGGGAGTGCAACGCCAGCGATGTCGAGCAGTCTGGTTGGGTCTTGCCAGGTCAGACTTTCGAGGGCGAGTGCGTCGAGATAAATCCGCCCGCCAGCGCTGGCGTCGATTTCCAGTCGCGTCCCGTTGTACGTCTCGACGACCGCAAGTTCGACGCCGTGCCCATTCGCCGTAATCGTAAACGCCGGTTCTCGCGAGCGAAACGAGTGCGACCCCTTCGATTCCATTGCCTGAGAGTAGGGCGAACAAGGGCATAATGATTTGTAATGAATAGGCCGACACCGACAGTTGCACGGTGCGTCAGGTTTCTGGCCCTCGCCACGGAATCTTTATCGAACGCAGTGGCGACTAGCACGACATGGTCGCTACGGAGGTGTACCTCCTCGCCATCCTCACGGCGCTTTGCTTCGGCGCGAATCAAGTCGCCGCGAAAAAAGGGTTCGAGGCGGGGGGGTCGTCGCTGTTGATCACCGGCATGGTAATCGGATTCAGCGGCCTGCTCTACTGGACCCTCCTCATCGTCTCGGTCGGACTGGGTACCGTGTTCAGTGGGCTGTCGCTGTTCGGAATTGGACTGTTCCTCGCGGGGGGTGTCATCGGAACCGGGGTCGCTCGCCTCTCCGTCTATGCAGGTGTCAAGCGCGTGGGTGCAAGCGTCAACTCCGCGGGAACGAACGTTCGCCCGTTGTTTTCGGCGATACTGGCGGTTGTGCTGCTCGGTGAAGTGCTCACGCCGGTACAGTCACTCGGAATCGTGATTCTCGTCGTCGGCGTTATCGTCCTCTCGCTGTCGAAAGGCGGGGACCTCCGCGGGTGGAAATTGTCCCAATTGGCGTTTCCGCTGGTCGCGGCCCTTGCTTTCGCCTCCGGGAACGTGATTCGGCGCTACGGGTACACAGTGACGACGGCCACTGCCGTCGAAGCCGCCGCGCTGAACGAGACAGCGGCGCTGGTGACGTTCGGCCTCTATGTGGGGGTTCGCTACGCGGGCGAACTCAATCGAGCGTTCGTCGCGCCGAGGCGGGTTTACGGGTACTTCTTCGTGGCCAGCATTCTGGCCGCCGTTGGCACGCTCTCGCTGTTTTTCGCGCTCTCGCTCGGTCCGGTGACGATTGTTGACCCACTCGTGGGAACCGCGCCGCTGTTCGCGCTCGTGTTCACCCACCGATTTTTAGGCGGCGTCGAGGGGGTAAACCGGTGGCTTGCACTCGGCGTGCTATTGGTCGTGGCCGGGGCTGGATTGATAACCGCGACGTGACGGAAACTGTGTGCGGTTACTCCACAGGTCGATGCGGGTCGTCAACCCCATCGAACAAGCCGCCCCACTTCTCGCGGAGGTCGGCAAGGAGTTCGGGGCGCGCACGCGAGACCTTCGGGAACTCATCTTTCCAGTGGTAGGGTCGCGTCGCGTCTAGTACCGCCCGTGAGTTCGTCAGGTCGCCCGCTTCTTTTCGCTCGGGGGGGATTGTCGGGTCGAGCGTGGTGCTCCAGCAGCCGTCGATGATGTGGATGTCCGTCGCCGGGTCACACCGCGTTGCGAGCGCCCAGAACACCTCGTCTTGATTGAACACGTCGATGTCGTCGTCTACGACCACGGTGAACCGGCCGTGATACCCGCTTCCGCGACCGGAGGCGGCGTGGACGCCAACCTGTTTGCTGTGTCCCGCGTACTGCGTCGAGAGCGACACGATTTCGAAAAAGCGCGGCCCTGCGGGTAACGAGTTGACCGCTTGGACGCCGGGCATGCCCGCGTTCTTGAGTTCCTTCCATAAGGTGGCGGCGGCGCGCATGTCGAGCATCCCCTGTGCGGGCGGCGGGAGCGGGAGCCACCCCAGATTAATGGGGTCGTTGCGGAAGTACACTCGTTCGACGGTCATCGGGATTTCCTCGTGACCAGTGCCTGCGTAGTAGCCCGTGAACTCGCCGAACGGCCCTTCCGGAACGAGCGCAGAATCGGGATAAATGAACCCCTCGAAGACGAGTTCGGCGTGCGCCGGAATTGGGAGTCCGGTGACGTCCCCTTCGATTACGTCGACCGACTCCCCGCGAAGCCCGCCCGCGTATTCGAGTTCATTGACCGTGGAGGGGAGCTGTTGGGTCGCCGCGTAGAAGATGTCGAGGGCGTGGCCGAGCGAGACGACCATCGGCGCGGGCTCGCCCCGGTCGAGGTACGATTTGCGGTTCCGGTTGCCGTCCATCCCGGGTGAGATGTACACGGTGACCGTGTCCGGCCCCTGCACTTGAACGCGATACACGCCAGCGTTTATGCCCCCGGTTTCGGCGTTGTTGGTAATCACCGCACAGCCCGTCCCGATGTACTGCCCGCCGTCGTCTTCGTGCCACCGGGGAGCCGGGAACTCGGTGATGTCGATGTCGTCGCCTTTGTGGACGTTTTCGAGTACCGGCCCAGACGAGACAAGAGTCGTTGGTGGCAGGTCGGTGACTTTCGCGTCTCGGTGGGCGACTATCGCCTCGCGCTTGCTTTTCGTTGGCTCGTATCCCATCCCGGCGGAGAACTGGAGCGGGGTGGTCGTCGCGTTCGAAAGCAGCCGATAACCCGGTTCGTGGCCGACGATGTTGTCGAACAGGAGCGCCGGAGACGGGCGCTGTTTTATCATGAGTTCGGTCAACCCGCCGATTTCGAGCTCCCAGTCTGCTCCGTCAACGACCTTGAGTTCGCCCTGTTCGTCCAGAAACTCGATGTACCCACGGAGGTCGTGGAAGCTCATCGTGCTCCCCGGATTCGGCGAGTGTGCGGGTTTCCGACTGGCGCACAGGTCGGTCTGAGAGACGCTGTGGTCTTCATTGCTGTTCGCTAGAGATTTTCTCGCAGTCCTCTTTAAGATTATGCGGCAGGTGAGCGCAAAACGCCCGCTGGCGGAGGATACTCCGTGTACCGCCTGAGAAAACTATAATTGGAATCGAGGTATTGTATAAGGTATATGAAAGATTTTGCGTACTGTAGTCCATCGTCTGTCGAGGGGGTGTGCGAGCTGTTAGCGACTTACAGGGGCCGCGCAACCGTGCTTGCTGGCGGCCAGAGTTTGCTCCCCGTGCTTCGGTTAGGCATGGCTTCCCCCGAGGTCATCATCGACATTAACAACCTCTCCGGATGCGACCACCTCCACGTCGACGGGGACCACCTCGCCATTGGCTGTCTCGTGCGCCACGCTGACGTTGCGCGCTCTGCGACGGTCCGAGACAACTGTCTCGTCCTCGCGGAAGTCGCCGGGGGTATCGGGGACGTACAGATTCGAAATCGCGGGACGATATGTGGCTCGCTCGCGCAGGCCGACCCCGCAGGCGACCCGCCGGTGCTGGCGACGCTATTGAACGCCGACATCGTCGCAACCGACGCTACGGGCGAAACCGTGTTCGAGGGAGACGGATTCTTCGCCGGACTGTTCGAGACCGAACTCGAACCAACGCAGCTCATCACCGAGGTCAGATTCCCCATCCTCACGGACGGGCAGGGGGCGGCCTACGAGAAGTGGGAGATAAGCGAGGGGGCGTATCCGGTCGCCACGGTCGGGGCGTTCGTCGAATTCGATGATGGGACGGTCACCGATGCCCGCATCGTGACGGGCGCGGTCGAATTCGGTCCGACGCGCTTTGCGGACGCAGAAGCCCTGCTCGTAGACGAGCGACCGGACGCCCAGTTACTCGAACGAGTGGCCGCGATCGTTCGGGATGACTCGAACCCAATCGAGGATGCTGAGGGGAGCGTGCGGTTCAAGCGCGAACTCGTCCGGACGCTCACAGAACGGGCGTTGACGACGGCCGTAAACCGGGCAACAGAGGCCGTACTCGCATGATGTCTGAACCCAATCCGTCGGTCGCGGTGACGATGACCCTCAACGGACAGGCGGTCACGGAGACGATTCCCGCACGGACGACGCTCTCTGAGTACCTCCGGGAGTACCGACGACTCACGGGAGTCCATCGAGGGTGTGAGACGGTGAAGTGTGGCGCGTGTACCGTGCTGGTCGATGGCCGCTCGGTCAAGTCGTGCAATATGCTCGCGGCGCAGGCCAATGGCCACGAGGTCACGACGGTCGAAGGCCTCGCAACCGATGGCCACCTGACCGCCATGCAACAGGCCTTTCTCGACAATCACGGCATGCAGTGTGGCTACTGTACGCCCGGCTTCGTGCTCGCGGCCATCGCGCTCGTAGACGAGAACGACGCTCCCTCAGTGGACGAGGTACGCCACGGACTAACCGGGAACATCTGCCGGTGTACTGGCTACACGAAAATTGTCGAAAGCGTGCTTGACGCCGCTGATCGAATGCGGGGTGACGACTCGTGAGCCGGTCGGAACTGACGTCCCACGAACGGGCGACAGAGCGCGACACGGCATCGGTCATCGGTGCGCGTGTCCCCAGCAAACTCGGGCGAAAGCTGGTTACGGGCCACGGCACATACGTCGATGACATCTCACTTCCCGGGATGCTCCACGGCCGGTTCGTCCGGAGCCAATACGCCCATGCGAGGGTGACGGCTGTCGATACGAGCGAGGTCGCCGCGATGGACGGCGTGGTACTCGTCTGGACTGCTGCGGACATCGACCCGTACGTCGAGCGCTTTGGCGTCCAGGTTCGAGACGAGGAGGCACTGGTCACGGATATCGCGCGATACGTCGGCGACGAAATCGCCCTCGTCGTCGCCGAAGACCGCAACACTGCGATTGAGGCGGCAGACCGTGTCCGCGTCGAGTACGAGAAACTCGATGTGGTGACCACAGCCGAAGACGCACTCGCAGAAGGCGCACCGCTCGTCCACCCGGAACTCGCCGCAGACGAGGAGTCGGGTGTCGTTGGCAACCTCGTCCGGGAGTACACGGTTCAGGCCGGGGACGTAGAAGACGCGTTCAAAACCGCCGACATCATCATCGAGGAATCGTTCCAGACCAACAAGACGAACCCGTGTCCGCTCGAACCCCACGGATGCGTCGCAGACTACAACCCCGGAACCGGCACACTGACGATATGGACGCCGAATCAAGCACCCCACCTGTTCGTCACGACCCTCGCAAACGCGCTCGTCGGCATTGAGTCAGGAGACATCGTCTGTAAGGTTCCCGACGTTGGCGGCGCGTTCGGCGTCAAAATCGAGTCGCTCACACACGAAGTGTGCGCCGCCGCGCTCGCACGCCACCTCGAACGGCCAGTCAAAATCGTCTTAGACCGGCTCGAAGACATGCAGGTCGGCCGCGGCCGAGCCGACGAATCGTTCGACGCGAAACTCGCGGCGACCAGCGACGGGAGACTGGTCGGCATGACCGTGGACATGGTACAGAACACGGGCGCACGCGTCGGATTCGGGCTGAACGTCGCGCTCAACCCGATGACGAACATCGACGGTCCGTACCTGATTCCGAATCAGCGTGCGACCGCGAAAGTGGTGTACACCAACCTCATGCCGTCCACCGCGGTGCGGGGGTTCGGTGACCCGCAGTTCACCTTCGTCCGCGAGCAGTTGGTGGACATGGCCGCGGCCGCCCTCGGGATGGACCCAATCGAGCTTCGTCTCAAGAACATCGTGACCAAAGACGAGATGCCCATTCGGACGCCGACGGGGCTGCTCTGGCAGAACATCGACCTCCCCGAGTGCGTGCGGCGCGTTCGCGAGATGATCGACTGGGACGCACACACGGGCGGGTATCGCACCGACGACGGGAAGCTCCGCGGCGTCGGCTTCGCCGCCCTCGTCAAGCGCAACGGAAACCGCAACTCGCTCGGATTCGACCTCTCTCAGGCGACCGTGCAGATGGACGTAAACGGCAGGGTCACGGTGCGCACCGGCATTGCGAGCATCGGGCAGGGCACGGAGACGGGAATCGCCCAAATCGTCGCCGAAACGCTCGGCGTCTCGGTCGAGCGGGTCACGCCGGTCGTGGGCGACACCGACAGCACGCCTTACGACTTGGGAGTGTGGGCAGACCGGGGAATCGTGTTCGCGGGGTCTGCAGCGGCCATGGCTGCCGAACAACTGAAAGAGACGATTGTCACGCTCGCCGCCCATCGGCTCGGTGTTGATGAGGCTGCAATTGCCCTTGCAGACGACCGCATCTTCGAGCGCGAGAACCCCGAAAACGGGCTTGACATCGAGGCGTTCGTCCGGTGGGCGCTGTTCGGCGGGCGCGAGAGCCGCCCGGCCGCCTTCCGTGACGGCGTGGTGTTACAGGGGCAGGCGGTGTTCGAAACGCAGGTTGCAACCACCCTCGACCCCGAGACGAACCACGGGAATCTCGGCCACTCCTACACGCACGGCGCGTTGGCCGTACTGGTCGAAATCGACCCGGGAACGGGTGATGTCGCAGTTATCGACGTTGCGGTATCAGAAGACCTCGGGCGGGTCATCAACCCGTCGCTCGTGGAGGGGCAAGTCCACGGCTGTATCGCCCACGCAATCGGTGACGCGCTCTTAGAGCGGATGGCGTACGACGAAACCGGCATCCTCCAGAACGGGACACTCGTGGATTATCACCTCCCGACGAGCGTTGACGTGCCCATGATTTCCAACATCAGCGAGGTTGAGTCGCCGGACCCAGCGACGCACTTCGGTCAACGCGGCGTGGGTGAGAGTTCGCTCCTCCCGGTCACCGCGGCGATTGCCAACGCGATTTACGACGCGACCGGGCTCCGCTTCTGTACGCTTCCCATCACGCCAGACCAGCTGCTCGTCCGCCTCATTGACGAAGGCGTGGCCTAACTGGCGTGTGGGGCCGGTGTTACGTTCTGACGAGAACTGCGAGGAGTACGCCGTAGACGAGCGCGGACAGCCCCATCACGGCGAAAATAACCGTGAAATTCGAGACGGCGAGGAGCAATCCGAGTGCGACGGGGGTGATGGTTTTGCCGAGGTTCTTTGAGATTTGGAACACGCTGACAACGCGGGCCCGGTAGGAGGCTTCGACGGAGTTTGCGACCGCATCGGCCAGAATTGGCCCCAACAGCGAATCGACGACCGACCAGAGGACGATGAGCCCGGCGAGCCACAGCACGGACGGCGCAAACGGGATGAGCGCGGTGCCAACGGACAAGCCAATGAACAGGACGGCCAACGCGGTCAGTCTGTTGAACATGCGGAGAAGCTGATTCGCAAAGGGCGAGATGACAACGCGGACGCTGAGGAGGGCCAGTACCGACCCGGCGGCGGCCGGACTCCCACCGAGTTCACGAACGACGAACAGCGGGAGGAACGTGAGGATTCCGAACATGAAGACGAAGCGGACGAAGCCGCCCAAGACGAGCATCGTCACGGTGAGGTTCATCACCTCGCTTGAATTCGAGATAAATTGCGCGAATCGGGTTCGTGAGAACCAGTTCCAACCAACCGAGAGGTGGGACACCCGCTCTAATTCGACCGGAGGGAGATAGAAATAGACGATGACGAACGCGAGAAACGCAGAGGCGTACAACAAAAATGCGTACTGCCAGAGGATGCCCGCGAGGAAGCCCGCAATCGGAAAGATGATGATTTGGTTGACGCCGTTCGCGCTCGCTCTGAACCCTTGGGCGGCAGACCCCCACTCGCCACTGTAATAGTCGCCGATGAGCGTAATCGTGAGCGGCATGATGCCAGCGAAGGCAATACCCTGGAAGAGTCGAAACAGCAAGATGAGCTGAAAACTGTCCACGAACGCAATGGCCGTTCCGCTCACACCGAACAGGAGGAGCGACGGGAGGACGACTGGGCGGCGGCCATAGCGGTCTGCGAGCGTTCCCATGATGGGTGAGATGAAAATAGCTGGCAGGGTGTAGACGGTGATGATGAGGCCGAGTTGCGCCTCAGAGAGCGTGAGCGCAGAGCCAAGCGCCGGGAGCGCTGGCGAGACGACGTTCGTCCCAGTGGTTGCGATAAACGTCATTATCATAATCGAGATCAGCCGCTTATCGGAGACCAACGAGACATACGAGAGAGATCGCTGGGACTCAGCCTGCTCCATTGATTCTAGTCATTACTCGAGGGGAGATACGGATTGCGGTGACGCTGCTTCCATCGCCCGCGAAATCGAGGGCTGTCTTTCGATAATTCGGTGGTGGCGCGTGGGTACGATGTCCGCCTGAGACTGTCTAAACGCAAGTAACCTGTGCGCAAGCGTGTCGGCTCGACGGAACGTATAACCACCAAACAAACGATATATGCTAGCATGGCAAAACGAATCATCGTCGGGATGACGGGTGCCACCGGGCAGATTTTTGGAGTGTCGGCGCTCGAACTGCTCCGGGACACTGCGTACGAATCCCATCTTGTCCTCTCCGAGGCCGGCGCGGTGACGCTGAAACAGGAACTTTCTGCCACCCCACAGGAGGTCATCGCCCTCGCCACTACGTCCTACCAGAACCGGGATATCGGTGCGTCAATTGCGAGCGGGTCGTTCGAGACCGCGGGCATGCTCGTCGCACCGTGCTCGATGAAAACGCTCTCGAACATCGCCCACGGCAACACCGGAAATCTGGTGACGCGGGCGGCCGACGTCACGCTCAAAGAACGACGGCCGCTGGTCGTGATGCCACGAGAAAAACCGTTCAACCGAATTCACTTGCAAAACATGCTGGCGGTCACGGATGCGGGGGGAATCATCATGCCACCGTTCCCGTCGTACTATCAGGGCACGAACCGCGTCGAGGAGACCACGCGACGAACCGTCGCTCGGGCGCTCAACCTGCTCGGCGTGGGCATCGAAATCGAGGAATGGCACGGCCTCTCTGGAGCTTCGACGACCGATTCGTAAACCCGAGCGAGAGCGCGTCTCACGCTCAGTCCGGGAATCGTCGGCGTTGGTTCGAGCGAAGTCGCACCACGAAATCTGCGGTGCGGGCTGCGACTTCACGCTCTGCACCCGTGAAAAAGTGGTCTGCCTCGATGGGATGGATTTCGACCACACTGGACTGGGTTGCCGTCAGGGCAATTTCGTTTGCCTCCTCTACCATTCTCTTATCCTCGCTGTCGTGGGGGAGCAGGAGGATGGGCACGTCGATGTGCGGCGTCCACTCAATGGTGGAACAGGCGCTTTCCGGCGCGCGGTAGGAGAGAAACGACGTCGCCGTCATGGGGATGTACTCGACCGTTCCGCCGACCGGTCGGGGAAGCGCAACGAGTTCGGTCCCACGGCCGGATTCAACGAGGCTCCGTGCGTTCTCGACGAACGACTCGTACGCGGCCGCTGCGTCGTCTGAAACCGCATCGAAATACGAGCGCGTCGTCCGTTCACGGATGTCGGCAAACGGGGCTGCGAGTACAACGGCCGTCACGTCTGCGTCTTTTCGCGTTCCTTGGTAGTAGGCGACCTCCGTCGCGGCGAGGCTCCGCCCCCAGAGGATGATTTCATCGCAGCCTCGGTCGCGGAGAAACGCCACCGCACCATGGATGTCCCGGTCGATTTCGTCGAATATCGAGCGTTCGTACAGCTTGCCACTGTTTCGTTTATTCACCGTTAGACAGTACGCCCCCTTCCTCGCAAGGGCGTGGGCGACGGCTGCGATTCCGCCACTGAGGGCAGAACCCCGTAATCCGTGCAGGAACACAATCCCCGTTTTCTGACCTTCCAACGTGGTGCGTTCACTGGTTAGCTGAAACCCGTCGAACGTTTGCCCGTCTTCTGCGACGTAGTTGATGGCTTCGAGGGTGATGTCTAGGGGCGTTGGCTCCATCGGTGCCATACCTGAGTGAAGGACAAACCAGTATAATATCCTTTGGCTGAACTCGGCTCCGAGCGAGAATGGCGGCCGCGACGGTGACTCACCACACCTTCCGAGAGACGTACGCGGCTTCGGGGTCGATGACCACATCGAGGACGGTGTGTCGGTCTGCTGTGAGTGCGTCTTCCAGTGCAGGGCGGAACGCTTCCGGGGTCTCGACGCGGACGCCGTTCACGCCAAAACCCCTTGCGATGGCGGCGAAATCGATGGGCGGATTTGTCGTCCCAACCTCCTCGTAGCCGCGGCTACGCTGGTAGTTCCAAATCATCCCGTACTTCGCGTCGTTCAACACCACCGTCACGGCGTTCGTGTCCGTCTCGACTGCCGTCGCAAGCTCCATCACGCACATCAGCATGCCCCCGTCACCGACGAGGTTGACGACCTGTCGGTCGGGGAAGACGAGTTTCGCGGCGTTGCCCGCGGGCACCGGAAAACCCATCGAATCGTACAGCCGCGAGTGTTGGAACGAATTGACGGCTCGAAACTCGAATGCGTCGTTCGGCCAGGCACCGCCCGCCGCGCCGGCGTCTCCGGTGACAATGACATCGTCATCAGCGACCGCTCGAAGCGTCTGGAGGACGAAGAGCGGGTGAATCGGCACCTGTTCACGAACCGCCTCGTAGTAGTCAGCAATCGCGTCTCGAACGCGCTCAGCCTCCGCGAGAACGTTCTCACGGTACTCGGTAGCCGTCTCGCCGGGGTCACGCTGTAGCTCATCGCGGGCAACGCGAAGCGTGGTGTGGAGGTCACCAGAGACGACGGCGAATGCCGGAATACGAGTCGGTTCTCGCGGGCCAGTTGCGAAAAACACGAGTTCCGCTTCGTCGGGCGTGCGGTCGTCAAGAACGGCGGCTTCGTGAGAGTCCACGCGGACGCCGAGCGAGAGCACCGTCTCGGCAGTTCTGAGCGCCACACTGGCAGCCGGATGGTCGGCCATTCCGACGCTCCCTGCGTACAGACGATGGTCGTTCGGGAAGGAATCGGGGTAATGGCGCGGACAGACGACGGGACAGTCGAGTGCCTCCGCGATGTCCACCACGATATCGCCCGCGAACGCTCGCGAGACGCCCTTGCCGACGTACAGGACGCGCCGGTTTCGTCCACGGAGCGCATTCAGCGCCGTCACCACCGTGTCCGGTGCGACCGGGGCGTCGTCGTGGTGCGTCCACGCAAAGCGTGACTCGGGGAGTTCGACCTCGCCCATGAGAATCTCCTCGTCAATGCCGACGAAAACCGGCCCGGGTCGGCCACTCGTTGCGACGTCAAACGCGCGATTGAGCGTTTCGGGGAGGCGTGTCGCGTCGTGTACCTGCGTGCTCCACTTGGTGGCGTCGTCGAACACGTGCGCGAGGAGGTGTGGGTCGTCAACTCCGTGCAGCGACTCGGGTGGCGCCGTCTCGGGGAGCACCGCGCTGATGCAGAGGACGGGCGACATCGCGGCGTACGCCTGTGCAATCCCGGTCAGCGCGTTCGTCCCTCCCGGCCCGGCAACCGTGAGAACGACCCCCGGGTCGCCGGTCAACCGACCGTACGTGTCTGCCATGACCGCTGCGTTGTACTCGTGGCGGGCGGTGATGACCGCCACACCGCGCGTTGTGAGCCCCTGGGCGATGCTTACCGTCTGATTCCCGAGCAGGGTGAACACGTGTGTGACGCCGTTTTCAGCAAGCACGCGCGCAACGGCGTCTCCTCCTGTTGCCATTGCTGTATGTTACCATGTGGGTGCTCAAAAAGCTACCAGTTTGTGTGAAGACACCTACCCGGGGCAGTGCCCACTCAGAACGCCGATTTCACGGTCGTCGATTCGGCGGCTGAAACGGGTTTAGTCGTCGGCCGGAGCCACGAGCGATTCGCGGACGACCTCACCTTTCTCGACGACGGCGTCGCCGTCGAGATAGACCGAACAGTTCTTCAATGCGATGTCGTAGTGGCAGTTCGTGTAGCGCTTGTCGTGAACGTTCGGGCCGGTGCTCCAGAGCATGTTCCCTTCCCAGACGCGCCCTTCGTTGGCACTGACGCCCGTCACGTCGGGTTTGCGGTCGTGGATTGCCATGTCGTAGAACGTTCCATTGGGATTCAGTCCCCAACCGAAGTGACTCGTCGCGTACACGTCCGCGTCGTCGTAACTCGCCATGTGTCCGCGCATCAACTCGGCGTCGCCGCCGTCACCGTTGATTTTGACGATCATGCTATCCTCGATGACGCACTCGACCTCGCTTTGGATGTAATCGCTGAACGGGACGACGTTGTAGTCGCCGGGGGCGATGACGACAGTTCCGTTCACCTCGGTTGGATAGTTCGACACCATCTGTTGGCCCCACACGTCCCACTTCCCTGGCTCATCAACGAATCCATAGGAGTCGAATGCGGTGTCGGAACGAACCTGCATCGTGACGTCGGTGCCGTACTCGGACGTGACTTGCATCTCCGTCGCGTTCGCAAGCATCTCAGCGTGGCGCTGGACCCGTTCTTTGACCGCGGCGGCGTCTGCCGCAGACCACGGCATCAGCCGCCGGAGGTAGAACGGTTCGCGCGCACCGACGCGGAGAATGCGTGTTCCCGCCCCTCGAATCTCGCCGCGTTCTGGGACGTGGATGAACCCTTCGAGGGTGAAATCGAACACCATGTCCGCCGCCTTGCACGCCTCGACCGGGCCACGCGAGAGGCGAAGCGTTCCGCCCTGTCCACCGGTAAGTTCGGAGCCGACTTCGTTGCGACCGTATTCGGGCACTTTGATTTCGAAGACATCGGCACCGAGTAGTTCCGCACCCGCAAAACACGCTCCGACGTACTCTCGCGGACTCATCACGTCTGTTACGACGGCAACCGTTTCGTCGGCTTGTACCTTACAGTGTTCCATCTGCCGAGCGAATAGCGGCACTAACAGCCCTGTCTCGACCATTATGACCTATAAATGGTGGTATACTTATCTAAAGATTATGTCTCATGTTGGCACACTATTGTTTCTAAGCCAATTTTCTGGCGCGAACTATCCGCCGTAACGCCGGTCTAACGGCAATTACCCGGCATTTCGAGGTGAGCGAAATTCCTATCCATTCGAGCGGCGAGTACAGCAGTATGTCACTTCGTATTGGCTTAGTCGGCTGTGGAACCATTGGTACGGAACTCTCGACTGCGATTCTCGACGGGACGCTTGACTGTCGCCTCGCCTGCGTGCTCGATCCGGGCGGCGAACGGTGCGCTGCCCTCATCGAGCGATTCGATGCCGACCCGCCGATGCGCGTTGAAACGGTGGCGGAACTGGTCGCCGAGGTTGACCTCGTGGTCGAGGCTGCGAGCCAAGCCGCGGTGGCCCAAATCGGCGTCCCGGTTTTGGCACAGGGACGTGACCTCTTGGTGTTGAGCGTGGGGGCATTGGCCGATGCACCGCTCAGGAGACGCCTCTTCGAAACCGCAGACCGCTCCGGGGCAACGATTCACATTCCCTCTGGCGCAATCGCCGGACTCGATGCCGTGAAAGCAGCGGCGCTCACGGATGGTCTCGACACGGTTTCGTTGACCACGACGAAGCCTCCCGCTGGACTTGCGGGTGCGCCGTATCTCGTAGAGAACGACATTGACCTTTCGGGGCTTACCGACCCGCGGGTCGTGTTTGAGGGCGTTGCGACCGTCGCCGCGAAGGCGTTTCCTTCGAATATCAACGTCGCAATGGCGCTCAGTCTCGCGGGAATCGGCCCCGATAAGACGCGCGTTCGCATCATTGCCGACCCAACCGAGGAGACCAACGTCCACCGAATCGACGCGACCGGTACGGTGGGTGAGATTCACACCGAGGTGAGAAACGTGCCGTCACCGACCAACCCGAAAACCAGCTATCTCGCTGCCCTCTCGGCTATCGAAAAACTCCGCAGTTTGGAAGCCACCGTTCGCGTTGGTACGTGAGATTCCGCCCTTACGGGGTTTGTCTGCTCGTCGGCCTACTGGCTCTCTGCGTCGTCAAGAAGACGCCACGCCTGATTCAGTTCGATTCCGTCGTACAACTCACGGACTTTTTCGGTGAGCGGCACGTTGAGTCCGAGTGCTCCGGCGAGGGCCAGCGTTTTGTCGAGGTCGTCAGCCACCCAGTCGTCCGAGACTGCGCCCCAGCGATGGAGCGCGTAGTTATCCCCAGAACCGCGGGTGAGTGCGTCGAGCAACACCTCTGATTCGATACCGAAGGCTTTGGCGACTCGAACTGCCTCCACGTTTGCGAGGTGACACGTCCAAAAGAGTTGATTGTTGACTAATTTCCCGCACTGCCCAGCGCCGACCCGCCCGAGATGAACGGTCGCGCCGATGGCGGCCTCAAACATCGGGGTGAGCCGCGCTACGACGGTGTCAGGCCCGCCAAAGAGGGCGACTGCCCCTCGGTCGGGAATCAGCGGCCCGCGGGCAATCGGCGCGTCCACGAGGTCACCAGAGGATTCAAAGCGGGTCGCCCAGTCGGTGCAGGCGTTGGGATGAACCGTGCTTGTGATTGCGACGGTGACGGTGCCGGTTGCCCCAGTTGTGACCCCGTCCGGCCCGAACAGCACGGATTCGACCTGTTCGCTCGTTCCAACGACGACCACGACAACGTCGCTCTCTTTGGCCACGGCTGCGGGCGAGGACGCGGGTCGTATCGGCCCTCCCACAACGTCTGCAACTCGCTTGTCGTCAACGTCGAAGCCGACGACATCGAACCCTTCCTCGGAGAACGCCCGTGCCATGAGCGCGCCGAGACTCCCCAGTCCGATGATTCCGACCGTTTCCGTCATTGGTCATACTTCATCACGAACCGGTAATACTCTACCGCCAAGTCACGTTTGCGTGTACCAGTCGATAACTATAGGTATGTGTAAGATTTACATACTATGAAGTTCGATGAGTGGTGCTCAAAAGCTAGAACACGCGACCCTTCGCGTCACGAACCTGCCCGAAGCAGTCGTTTTCTACACCGACGTGATGGGGCTGGTAGAACTCTCTCGGCTGGACGGGAGAGTGTATCTTGGAACCGGTATCGACGAACACTACGACCTCGCTGTCGAGGAGGGCGGAACCGGTGTCGAGCACTTTGCGATTCGGGTTTCTGACGAAAGCGTCCTTGACGACTACGCTGAGCGGTTAGTAGCGCGAGGGATATCGACGGCGCGCCACGACGGAACCGAACCGGGGCAGGATGCGGGACTTCGTTTCACGCTCCCGAGTGGTGTCTCGATGGAATTCGTCGTCGTTCCGAAGCGACGGTACGCTCACGTCACTGAAGGTGGCGCATCGAAAACCGACTGTGGGCCGGTTGATTTAGACCACATCACGCTGGCAACGTCAAGTCCGAAACGAGACGCTGAATTCCTCCGCGACGCACTTGGCTTTCGCATCTCTGACGCGGCCGAACAGCCCTCCGGGGAATGGGGGCTCGCGTTCACTCGATTCGGTGCGTATCACCACGACGTTGGGCTTATCCAGTCCGACAACGACGCGTGGAATTTGTTTCACCTCGCCTGGACGTTTTCGAGCTTTGACCACATGAAACTGTTCGCCGACAATCTCGCCCGTCACGGATATCCCTTGGAGATGGGGATGAACCGCCACTACTTCGGCGACAACCTGTTCGCGTATTTCCGCGAACCGGGTGGAAACCGCTTTGAAATCACCGCCGAGATGGCGACCGTTGACGAGGATACACCGACGTACATCCATACGGCCGCGAGCGAGCGCGAGAACGTCGTCGCCGCATGGGGTGGGATTGCGCTGCCAGAGTCGATGAAAGAAGGCATGTAGGCCTTCCACTAAATACATATTTTTTGACATGTTCACCGATACCGAACAGTAAAGAGTCGTTACAGCCTATATTGTATATGCAAGATGGAAACCAGGGACGTGGGGTTCCGGTGAAGTCCGTCGATGTGGCGTTCACCGTCGTCCAGACGATCCAAGACCGTGGTGGTGCCGGTGTCACGGAGGTAGCCACGGAACTCGGCGTCGCAAAGAGTACGGCCCACAACCACCTGACGACGCTCGAACGCCTTGGCTACCTCGTCCGTGAAGACGACGTGTACCGCGTTGGCTTTCGGTTCCTCGACCACGGTGGGTACGCACTCACGAACAACCGCTGGTATCATCCGGTGAAAGCCAGAGTGAGCGAAATCGCCCAGAATACGGAAGAGCTCTGTCAGTTCGCAATCGAAGAACACGGCGTTGGTGTGATTGCGATTCGAGAGGAGGGGGCACACGCAATCCAGACGGAGTTACGCATCGGGTCGCGGTTGAAGCTCCATCATTTCACCGCGGGGAAAACCATCCTTGCGGCGATGTCACCCGAGCGAGTCGAGGAGTTGATCGAACGCCACGGCCTTCCACCGAAGACGAGCAAGACGATAACTGACCCTGATAAACTGCGCTCAGAGCTAGCCGAAATCAGAGAGAAGGGGTACGCATTCGACCGCGAAGAGCACGTAAAGGGCGTCCATGCAATCGGCGTCCCGTTGAAACTAAACGATGGTCACGTCCTCGGGGCGCTGAGCATTGCCGGTCCACCACGACGATTTTCCAACGAACGAGCGATAGAGATGGCAAACCACCTCCTCGGTGTGGCCGAAGAACTCACGTTCAACTTGCGTCTCCCCTCGTAATGTCTGCTTGTGGTGCTCGGTTCTCCCACCATTCGGTTTTTAATTAAGGTGGCATTACCCGTTTGTATCTCACTGTTTTATAATAGAAAACACCGCGTTTCTGCCTGAATTGGCAGTGTTTCGCTGTAATACAGGACAATCTCCGCTGTTTGTGCCATCCTGTCGGTTCAGTATTAGTGAACGAGGTGCGCGGCCTCATCCCATGAGAGTTCGGTGCCATAACAAAAGTACGGTTGTTATAGAATGCTGGCGAAACCGTTAGAGAATGAGACTCCTCAGTGCTCGGTCACTAGCAACTAGTTTCTCGTTAACTCCGAAATTGGTGCCCAATCGGCTCAGTATCACGGGCAATTAAATTATAATTAATTGCCCATCTATCTCTTCCCATTTTATAGAAAAATTACAATCATCCGCTCTGGCGAAAAAGGCGGTGTATCGAAGGGTAGCTAGCAACAACGGAACTGTCATGCAGAGCGTATCGAATCCCACGCTCAATGCGTGGTTCGCTGGTACTGCTTCAAATCGTGCGCGAGGGTGAGCCGAACCCGAACCGTGTCGCTGCTGTTGCTATCTGTCTCTTGCTTCGTTCATAAATCGCCGACAGCTCGGGATCGAATACGCGACGTCGAACGAGTCTTCGATGAACTGTTGGACAAGCGGTGGCGTCCACTCACCCGCATCGTAGCCCGCGGTTGCCGGTGTCGCTTGTAACGCTCGCTCTAGTGTGACTCGCTGGTCGTCTGTGAGCTTTCGGGGGCGCCCGCTCCGATGCTCGTCGGTGACTGCGTCTGTGAGCGACCCGTGTTCGAGGCGCTTGAGCCACGCGTAGATAGTCCTGCGTTCGACGCCGTACCAGTCGGCGAGTTCGGTCTGGGTAACGCCGTTTTTGTACGCAATTGCGGCCAGCAGCCGTTGGGTTGGCTTCTTCCCCTCGACCTCCTCGAGGGCCCGGTGCAAGTCCGCCATCGAAATCCTGTCGAGATGCTCCATAGGTACGGATATATTTTCGAGTAAATAGTTTTATTGGTTTCTGCGTCGCTCACGCAAGGTTGTGTGCTATGTGCTGGTGTCTTTGCTCCCAGAATCTTGCCTACTAATATATAGAGGCGACATAACTAGTCAGTCACACTTCAGTCTCAGCGAGGAGACTGTCATCCTCGACTCGCGGTCGTGTAGCCGCTTTCGGGATTGTAACCGACGGTCGATATGCCTTCGGTTCAACTGTTTCGAACGCTCCTGCCACCGTATGGATGACTGCCCATGGAATGAGTATCAGCAATCCGAACGCGGTCACCCACACGACGAACAGGAACAGGAGTTCAAGTACCATTCTGTTCCCGTCGTGTGTCTGTTCTGTGAACGGTCTCAGATCACGTGGAACGTTTCCATCGCGGCGGCGTTGCCGGTGATCATCACGACCAGTGCTGCGAGAAGCAGCAAGAGCGTGATGAGTCGTGGGCTCAGTATCGTGGTCTGAAGCGGTGCAATCGAATGGGTTTGGGTTGATTCTTGCATTGTGTTTTCCCCAACTAAAGCCACGTCAATGGAGGGGAGATATGTTAGCTGATAAACATTTCTATCGGCCAGTTGAGTGAAATTCTGTTGCCTAAAAAAGGTGGAATGACTGGGGGCGATATGGGCGACCCGTGGCGAGACTGCACCGCATCACGACGCCACTGGCGCCAGTATTGGTGGCCGTCAACAACCGTCCAATCCCCTACCAGATACGGCTTTGTCGCTGCTCGACGTCTTAGTAGGGAGATGACCGCAGTGGCGTCATCTACGAGTACGAACAGTGCGATGCGCTGGCATCCCATCACTGTACCCGTCTCACTGTCGTCATTGTTTGACCATACTCTCGGGCTTTTATGGGATGTATCCTTCGACAATATTGACTTTCCTAGAATACGATGATATATCGGCAGAACTCGCACCAGTAGGTCTTTTTCTCGCCACGCTTCGTACCGTGAGCCAATGGACATCGCCGAAGCACTCGCCGCGGACGCCGGACTTGTCTGCGTGGTCGGCGCGGGTGGGAAGAAAACGACGCTCTATACGCTTGCAAACCGCCTTTCGCGTGCCATCGTCACGGCCACGGTTCGCATCCCGATTTTCGATGCTGAGGTGGGTGACGTCGTCGTTACCGGTGACCCCGTTTCCGCGCTCGACTCGTCGCACGACTGGCCGCTTGGCCTCGTCGCCGCACGTAAACGCGAAGACCGGTATGAGGGCTACGACCCTGCCATCGTCGACCGTCTCGCGGCCGCGACCGACGCACCCGTACTCGTCAAAGCAGACGGCGCACGCACCCGGTTGCTCAAAGCGCCGAACGACCGCGAACCCCAACTACCCAAAACTGCAGACACGGTCATCCCCATCGCCAGCGCGCGCGCCGTCGGCAAGCCGCTCGCAGAGACGCACGTTCACCGCCCAGAGCGCGTCGCGGACGTGACTGGAACCGCGCTCGGCCACGAACTCACGCCAGTAGATGTCGCAACCATCCTCGCCAGCGAACAGGGAGGATTGAAAGGCGTTCCAGAGGGTGCGACCGCTCTCCCGCTCATCAACATGGTCGATACCGAGGCGCTCGAAGCGGTGGCCCGTGAGATTGCAGACGAAGTGCTCGCACGCACAGACGTGCCGCGCGTCGTTCTCGCGCAGATGACCAGCGAGACGCCGCTCGTCGCCGTAATTGAGCGATGAGCCGAAGCTGTCTGTCGATATGAATGTTAGTTTCGAACTAAGCGCTACTGTCTGTGTTATAGACACATAGTTGGGAAGAATTAATCCGCTATTGCGGCAGTATTCTCCTAAACACCTGCCAACTAGTCACTTTTATGACACCCCTTTCTCTGTGAGTTATCGGCGTGTAGTCTATGTGTTTTTCGAATGAGTGTCTGCAAAAATATATTAATTCATTCGACATTTGTAACTAAATAATAACGTCTGAGCGCACATTACCGATTACTTGTCATGCAGGAGCAAAGCTTCACTGACAGTGACGTTGGAAAGCGCGTTGTAGATGCACACGGTAACGAAGTCGGGATGGTCGCTGCGGTTCGTGATGGGATGGCCTACGGCAACCCAGAACCCGGGGTGTTCGACAAACTGCAAGCCAAGCTCGGCTGGGAGGACAAAGACGAAGAGACCTACCCGGTTCAGACGACCAACGCAGACCGAATTACCGACGACGAAATCCACCTCCGCAAGTTCTAACTGCGGGGGTTTCAGGGACTTTTTGAGCGACTCTTTCCGGACTATTCCTCCCAGACCAATTCGAGCGAGAGCGACGCCTGACAGGTGCCATCAACCGGGTCGGTGTCCGAATCGGATTCGCTCATCTCAACGTCTACATACCCACTGCAGTGGCCGTTTTCGACGAGGTACATGAGTGGCGTCGATGATCCACAGGCCGGACAGTCGATGTACAGTCCGCCGTCTTCTTCGTGGAATGCGTCGGGTTTGAGGATGATGTGGGGCGCATCCGCGTGGTTTTCAGTCGATGAATCTCCCATATCGCTCTCTGAAGCCGGTTGTGTGGATAGCTATAGTGTACCTTCAGCCGGTATGTCGCGGCAATGAGAGCGTTTCAAAATCGCGCCGCCGCCGCCTCGAACTCCTCACGGGTGTTGCAGTTTGCGAAGCTTTCCGTCGAGCCGTGCCCACGAATCGCCTCGTCGTCCACAATGACGTAGTCGAGTTCGAACAGCGGGTCGAGGATTTTGTGGTTCCCTGCCAAAAGCGAGGTGTCACACGCGTCTGCCATCGTCTGTGCGCGATACACCGCGTGGGTCGTCTGATACCAGCCGTCGTCCAGTTTCGGGACGGCGGCGGCGTGACCAGCCGCCCGCTCGAACAGATACGAGACGAGGTCCGCATCCACGAACGGCATGTCACAGGCGACGACGACGGCGTATTCGGCTTTGACCGCCCGTAGGCCGGTTTTGATGCCAGCCATCGGCCCTTCGTCCGGTTCCTCGTCTTCCGCATAGGTGACGGGATGTGGGTAGCCCGCCATCGCCTCGCGGATGGCGTCGGTCTGGTCACTGCGACAGTTCACGACGAGTTCCGAAATTTCGTCCACGAGCCGGTCTGCAACGCGACGAATCATGGGTACACCCGCGAGGGGGGCGACGGCTTTGTCCGCCTCGCCAAAGCGCGTCGAGCGACCCCCGGCGAGGATGACGGCAGCAGGCATATCAACGACTACGCAATCGGCGGTGAAATAGCACCCGGCAGGCAGGCGGCTACTTGTCTGCAACCCAGACCATCTCTTGGGTCGGCGACGTCAATTCGTCGCCGTCGAACCCGCCCGCGACCGACCAATCACTGAACCCCGCGAGGGAGAACAGCAATTCGAGTTCACGCTTGAACAGGAGTTTGATGCGGAACTCCTGTGCGAACACCTGCTCGCCGTCTGCGTCGTAGAGTTTGCGTCGGTCGCGGACGATACAGTCAACTTCGTCTACGAATTCGGTCGTCGAGACGAGCGTGTACTCGTCTCCGTCGCGTTCGATGGTGGATTCCTGTGGCGTGCCGTAGCGTTCGCAGATGATGTCGAAGTCGGGGGCGAAGATGTTCATCGCTAACTGTCCGCCGGATGCCAGCGCGTCGCGGATGGTTTCCAGGGCCGCGAGTTGGTCTGCGAAGTCGGTTAGATGTAAGAACGCGCGAAACGGGATGATGACGAGCGCGTACTCACGGTCAGGGTCGAAGTCGGTGACATCCGCCTGCCGGACGCTCGGTTCGAGGCCGTCTGCGCGCGCTTTTTCTCGAAGCACCGAGAGCATTCCCGTAGAGAGGTCGATGCCATCTGCATCGACGCCCGCCCGAAGGAGTTCGAGATAGACGCGCCCCGTCCCACAGCCGACTTCGAGAACCGGCCCGTCTGCGTCGCGGGCGCGGTCTACGTAGAACGTGATGTCATCGGTCATCGCGCCATGCTCTGCGTCGTAAAACGTCGCCCACTCGTCGTAGTAGCGTTCGTCGGCCATGATGCGACAGGCGACAGCGGACGAAAAGAACGTTCGGGTCAGCCAGTTCTCGTGACGTCAGTCGTCGGACGGTGCGTGGTCGGTCACGTCATCCGGGTCGGCCGGACTGACGCGCACGCTCGCCACCTTGTACTCGGGGATGCCGCTCACAGGGTCGAACGCCTCGTTGGTGAGTCGGTTTACCGCCCCCGCCGCGAAGTGCATCGGGATGAACACGACGCCCTTACCGGGGCGGTCGGTGACGACGGCTTTCACGGTGATTTCGCCGCGTTTTGACTCCACCTTCACGTAGTCGCCGTCTTCGATTTTCAGTGCCGCTGCGGTCTCAGGGTGAATCTCCACGAAGCTCTCGCCGACGTGCGACATGATGCCTTCGACACGGCGGGTGAGCGTCCCCGTGTGGAAGTGATAGAGCACGCGCCCTGTCGTCATCGTGAGTGGGTACTCTTCGCCGGGCAGTTCGCCCGGTTGCCCCATGTCCGCGGGGACGAAGCGGGCTTTTCCGTCCTCGAAGTTGAACCCGTCCTCGTAGAGGAACGGCGTGCCCGGATGGGCGTTGTCCCAGCAGGGCCACTGGAGGCCGCCTTCGGTGGCGAGGCGGTCGTGGTCGATACCGCCGTAAATCGGTGTCACCTCTGCAATCTCGTCCATGATGTCGGACGGGTGGTCGTAGTCCCAGTCGAAGCCCATACGGGTTGCGAGGGCTTGGAGAATCTCGTAATCCTGCCATGCCTCGCCCGGCGGGTTCATCGCCTTGCCGACGAGTTGGACGCGTCGTTCGGTGTTCGTGAACGTCCCGTCTTTCTCGGGGAACGCGGCCGCAGGCAAAATCACGTCCGCGTACTGGGTCGTCTCCGTCGGGAAGATGTCTTGGACGACGAGGAAATCGAGGTCTTCGAGGGCCTTCTCGGCATGGCTAATATCAGGCTCTGAGAGCGCCGGATTCTCGCCCATGATGTACATCCCCCGGACGTTGCCCTCGTGGACTTCATCGAACGCTTCCGGGACTTTCAAGCCCACCTCGTTCGGCGGCCGGACGCCCCACGCCTCTTCGAATTTGTCGAGCACCGACTCGTCGGTCACGTCCTGATACCCCGGGAGGGAGTTCGGGAGGGTTCCCATGTCGCCGCCTCCGCCCTGGACGTTGTTGTGTCCGCGAAACGGCGAGAGCCCGGCTTTCGGCTTGCCGACCTGTCCAAGCGTGAGCGCGAGGTTGGCGAGCGCGAGGACGTTTTGCGTGCCGTGTGAGTGCTGGGTCATGCCCATCGCCCAGCCGAAGACGACGTTTTCTGCGGTCGCGAGCGTCTCCGCGGCCTGTACGAGTTCGTCGGCCGGAACCTCCGTGAGGCGTTCGACTTCTTCGGGCGTGAACGGTTCGACCTTCTCGACCAGTTCGTCGAAGTGCTTCGTGTGCTCCTCGACGAACGCCTCGTCGTGGAGGTCGTGTTCGATGATGTAGCGCGTGAGGCCGCTAATCCACGCCACGTCGAAGCCGGGTTTCACGCGCGTGAACTGTGTTGCGTGCTCCCCGATGCCGACCTTCCGGGGGTCGAACACGACCAAGTCCGCACCCGCGTCAACGTTCTGCTTGATGCGCGTGGCGAGCACCGGGTGGCTCTCGGTGGTGTTCGACCCGGTGATGAGGTAGGCGTCGGTCTTCCCGATGTCCTCGTTGATGCGGTTGGTCATCGCCCCGAAGCCCACGGTCTGCTTGAGCGCGGCGACGGTCGAGGAGTGACACAATCGCGCGCAGTTATCGATATTCTTGGTTCCCAACACTTGCCGGGCGAACTTCTGCATCAGGTAGTCCTCCTCGTTCGTGCACTTAGAGGAGGCAAAGCAGACGAGCGCGTCGGGGCCGGATTCCTCGCGAATCTCGCTAAAGCCTTCCACCACCCGGTCTAGCGCCTCGTCCCACGACGCTTCGCGGAACGCGCCGTCCGCGCCGCGAATCAGTGGTTTCGTCAGGCGGTCGTCCGCGTCCACGAACTCATAACCAAATTTCCCCTTCACGCAGGTCGAAAAGTCGTTTACGGGGGCCACGTCGGGGTCGGTTGGCTGGACGCCGAGGAAGTCGTCGTGTTTGGTGTATACGTCGAATCGACACCCAACCGAACAGTAGCCACACGTCGTCTCCGTCTTCTCGACGTTCCGCAGGCGCACGTCGCTCACGGCGTTCGCCACCGAGAACAGGTAGCCTTCGGGCAGGGTGCGCGCCGCGAGGTCTTCTGCGGTGTGTTCGACCGTTTTCATCGCCTTCTCACCGAGACCGTCGGCCGTTTTCTGCGCGCGCTGTTTCGCTCGCGCCATCATCCGCGCCACACCGGATTTTTTGGCCACCTCTTTTTCACTTACTCCCCCGAGGCCGCGATTTGGCGCGTCGTTTTTCACTGCAGTTTCCGCCTTCTCGTGTTCGATGACATTTCCAATCGAGTTGCGCTGGTTGAAGCCGGGAATCGGGAGCGTCGCCAAATCGGCCATCCCCTTCGCCGTGAGCGACCCGGTCGGGCACACCGTCTCACAGTGGCCACACGAGACGCACTCAGAGTCGGCCATCGCCTCTGCGCCGTTCTGGAAGGCGATTCTCGTATCCGACCCCGAACCTTCGATGCGGAGGATGCCTTCCATCTGCACGTCGTTGCAGGCGTCAACGCACCGTGTACAGAGGATGCACTTGTTGCGGTCAACTTGGATGAACGGGTGGGAATCGTCGAGCGGTTCGTACTCGTCGCGGTCGTCGAACACGCCGTAGCGCGGGTGCATCACGTCGTTTTCGATGCTCACGTCCTGGAGCTCACACCGCCCGTTCTGGTTGCACGTCGTACACCGGAGGTTGTGATTCGAGAGCACGAGGTCGAGATTCACGTCGCGGGCTTCCGTCGCCCCGCCCGCGTCCGTTTTCACGGAAAGCCCGTCTTCTGCCGGGAAACTGCATGCCGGAACCAGTCCATGCGCGTCGGTTTCGACCATGCAGGTGCGACACTCGCTTCGCGGCCCAATGCCGTCTGCGGCGTCGGTTCGACACGATTCGCCCGCCTCGTGGCGGTCGTAGTAACAAAGTGCGGGGACGGTTGCTGCCGTCTCCACGCTCCCGAGTGCGTCGATGATGGTCGAACCGGGCGGGAGCGCGACGGGTGTGCCGTCCACCGTAATCGTCGTCATCTCTTCTCCCGTCGTGCCCACCTCGGGGTCGCTTGCCGTCCCCGGATTGAACGTCTCGGTGAGCGGGGTGCTCGACCGGGGGTCGTCGATGCGCGGAACGCCGGGGAGTGGGTCTTGCTCGTCAGTGCTCATCTCACACCTCCTCGCACACGCCGGTCGGACAGCGCCCGGCGGCGTGTTCGATGAACTCGTGCTCGAAGGCGGCCATCGCCGTCGTCACCGGCCGTGAGGCCAGCTGGCCGAAGTCGCACGTGCTCGTCTCGCGCATGACGCGGGCAAGTTCGCGGATTTTCCCGTTGTCGTACTCACCATCATAGACGTTCCGGAGCAGGGTCACCAACTGGGTCGATCCCTCTCGACACGGCACGCACCGGCCGCAGTTTTCCTCCGCGGCAAAGCGCGAGCGCGTGCCAGCGAGCGCGACGGGACAGGTGTGCGCGCCGAACAGTTCGACCGCACCGTCGGTGCCGAGATTCGTGTCCAAAAGCGTGGGTGCATTCGCAGAAACGTCGAGCGTTCGCGTGAGGCCGCCGAACTGCCCGCCAACACAGGCGAGTTTGAGCGCTCCCTCAAAGGTCACCGCCTCCTGAACCGCAGATAGCGAGTCGTCGGTTGCGAGTTCGACGGTCGCGGTCGAATCGCCACCCGTGACGGTCACGAGGCGCGTTCCTGGGTCTGCGCTTCCTGCGTCAAAGCGGTCGGGAGACAGAATCGCCTCACGAACCTGTGCGAGCGTTCGCGGGGTGTGAATCACGGTGGGGCGGCCGTACAGCCCAAACACGTCGGGTGTTGGCGGGCGGAGTCGCGCTTCGAGGCGGTCTTTTCCCTCCATGGCTTCGAGCGCCATCGTCATCTCACCGGCAATAAAGCGGTCGGGGCCGACGACGATTTCTGGAGGGTTCGAGAGCGAGAATTCGGCTTCGAGCGCAGCGACCGCATCCCGCACCCGTTTTTGGGCGAGTTCGTCCGCCTCGTTCAGGTAGCACACCACGTCTGCGGGGGCGTCTTCACCCACCAGTTCTGCGACAGCGAGTGCGGCGTCGATGCTGTCGATTGGTGCGCCACAGAGCAGGGTTCGGTCGGTCTGATTGCGCGGGTCGCTCTCGTTTGCGTTCACGACCACCACCGGGTCACCCGCGCTCTCGCGGGCGGTGTCCCACGCTTTGGTGATGGGTTGGTCAGTGCGACCGTCGCCGCGGCCGCGCCCGAGTAGGCTAAGGCGTCGAAGCCGTGCGGTCGCATCGTCTCCCGCTTCGCGTGCGTGCTCGTACGCGAAGGCGTCGTAGTCTGTCGGTGCGTCCGGGACGACCCATCCACAGCGCGCGAGGGCGCGCCTGATGCCGACTGCAAGCGGCCCTACATCGGGCGCGGGAAACGTCCACTGCGTCTCCTCGTGGGTCACAGAAAAATCTGCGTGGTCGGCTGCGAGTGTTCCGTCTTCGAAGGCGGAAATCACGTCAGAAAGCGTGGCCTCGTCCGGGTGTGCGAGAAAGTCAGTCACGCCGCCACGGCTGAGCGCGACGAGCGGTTCGATGTCGGGAATCCCGGTCGAACCCACGGTGACAACCGGCGTGTCGGTTGCCGCTTCCGTCGCCACGCTCATGAGTCGGTCGCGGACGGCCGTGTCGTCACCACAGAGCCGAACTGTTGCTGTGTGTCCCACCGCACCCTGTGTGTCTGCCATTACTCACGGTGTGGGTGCAACAGAGGAAAGGTTTGTGGGACGGTGTACCATATTTGGCTGCGTGTCTGCGGATTTTACGGCTCGACCGAGAGCGCCTCCACAGCGTCGACCGCTGTGAGTGTGACGGTGAACACCGTGCCCTCCTCGCCCGTCGAGGTGAGTGAAATCGCTCCATCGTAGTTCTCTACGAGCACTTTCACGAGGTAGAGGCCGAGGCCGTGGTCTGTGTTTTCTTGCTGTTCGAACAAGGTTTCTTTCACGTACTCAGGGAGGCCAGGACCATTGTCCTCGACGCGCACTGAGACGGTATCGTCGGCTTCTGTCACGGTGAGCGAGACGTGCGGCGAATCACTGTCGTTGTGGACGATACCGTTTCTGACGAGGTTCATGAAAATCGACCCGACCAGCGTGTCTGCGTGGACGTAGACGTGGTCGGGTATCGTGAGGTCGAGTGTCGCCGCCGGGTACGCTTCTCTGAGCGCCTCGATTTCGACCGTGAGAATCTCAGTGAGGTCGATTGCTTCGAGTTCGTGTTCATCGGTCGGTATTTGGGCGAGAATGCGCACGTTTTGGATGAGTTCGGTGACGAGGTCGCTCTGGCGACGAATCCGCTTGAGACGGTCGCGTTCGGTTTCGTCCTCGCTCGTCTCGAGTAAGACGTCTGCCATCGCCTGAATCACCATCACCGAGTTCAGGATGTCGTGGCGCAACAGGTCGTTTAGGTGTTGGAGCCGACCGCGCTCTGCCTCTGCGAACTCAGCCGACAGCTCTGCGCGTGCACTTGCCTCTGCGTGCTGTATCGCGCGGGCTTCGTTCGTGCCAATGACGAATCCTGCGTTCGCTCCGACACCTGCGGCCACCGGCAACAGGAAACTCGCACCGTCACTGACAAGGGGGAATTCAATCGCAAAGAGAGCGAGTGTCGCAAGCGTGCCAACCGCGAGGGTACTGGCAATCACCCATCCCGTGATACGCCACCGTATCTCCTCTGAAAACGCGCTCTCTCTGAGCCACCCAACCCCGAGGAGTAACGTCGTTGGTAACAAAGCAAGCAGCCCCAACTCCACGATGTGGTGGAGGTCGAACAGGTGTCCGATTTCGTCTATGAGAAGCAGATGTGACAGAAAAAAGACGAACAGTAGCACTCCGAGACCAGCGATGCTACCAATTGAGGGGGCGAAAGGAAGCGTGCGAGTTGACACGTCTTATCTCATTGTCTCATGCAATGTGCTTAATCATTGTGCTAGCGACACTCATGTCTCTGTTTTGACTTGCTTGAATTTTTTAAGTAGGCGTGACGGTTGTCGTATGTTTCAGCGCCAGTTCCCCGAGTAGTTTGCCAACTCATAGACAATCATACTTGCCTTAGATACATTTTTATTGGTTTACACAGAGGTCACAACAACCGTGTTTCATCGCTCGCCCACACACTCAGCAAAGCGGTTTGCCCACCGAGGGCCACAGTGAGCGTCTCGTTCGACCTGTTCGGGACGCTTGTCGAGGCCGAATATCCGGAGAATCCAGCCGCCGCGGTCGGCGCGGAACTGGCCGCGAGAAACGTCCCCGTCCCCGACGACTGGGAAGACGCCTACCACGAGGTACACATCGACGCCCCCGAGGGTGCGGAAGTGCCGCTTCCAGCGCACGTAAACGCCGCCCTTCGCAGCCGTGACGTGGATTTCAGAGTCGGTGGCGACGGCCACGGCAACGTGGTGCGCCGTGCGCTCGTCGCCGCATTCGATCCGGAGGTGACCACCCGCGAAGGTGCCGTCGAAGCGGTCAAAGCCGCCGCAGCCCACGGCCCAGTCGCCATCCTCTCAAACTGCAGCGTCCCCGACCTCGCAAACCGGACGCTCATCCGCTCTGAGCTGTATCCTCCGATGTTCGACTGCATCATGACGAGCCTCGGGTGTGGCTGGCGCAAACCCGACGCCCGCGCGTTCGAGTCGGTGGCGCGAATGCTCGACACACCCATCGAAAATCTGATTCACGTCGGCGACGACCCCGCGACAGACGGCGGCGCGGCCGACGCGGGTGCAACCGCTGTCCTGCTCTCCGACGTGCCGCTCACCGAGTTTCCCGACTGGTTGGAGGCACACTGATGGGATTGCTGGCCGTGATCGCCGTGGGACTTGCGTTCGCGCTCGATGCGCGCTTCGCTGAGCCACCCGCGCGCATCCACCCTGTGGCGATATTCGGCCAGCTTATCGCGCCGCTCGACCGTGACTGGCGCACACCAAAACTCGTCGGCATGTCGATTGCGCTCTTGTTCCCACTCGCAGTCGCAGCCATCGCTGCGGGCACAATTCTCCTCGTGACCGTTCCATTTCTCGCCGCGATTGTCGCCGGGCTCTGGTTGTTTTCGACCACGAGCCGGAGCATGCTCGTCTCGCTCGCCCGCGACGTCCTCGCCGCCGTAGACGCAGACAACCCGACCGCGCACAGCCACATCCGCGGCCTCGTGGGTCGAGACACCACCAACCTCTCGCCGGGTGAACTCCGCAGCGGCGCGGTCGAGAGCGCGGCCGAAAACCTCGCAGACGGGCTCGTCGCGCCCTTGCTCGCGTTCGTGCTCGGCGCACAGGTGTCGCTCGCACTTGGCGTCGGAGCCGCTGTGTGGGTGAAAGCCGTGAACACGCTCGACTCGATGCTCGGTTATCCCGCGAAACCCCACGGCACCGCGAGTGCCCGGCTTGACGACGTCGTGATGTGGCTTCCCGCTCGGGTGAGCGCACTCTTGCTCGCCGTTGCTGCTCGAAATCTGCGCGCCCTGTCTGTGGCTCGGCGGTGGGCACACGCGCCGCCATCGCCGAATTCGGGCTGGCCAATGGCGACGCTCGCGGCGGCGACGAACGCCCAACTGCGAAAACCCGACACCTACACGCTGAATCCCGACGCATCGCTGCCGACCTCCGAAGGGGCGACTCGGGGCGTCCGAATTGTGAACGTCGCCGCCCTCCTCGCGTTCGCCCTCGCCGGGGTGATTGCGTGGTTCTGACCGCGCTTCGCGGCGCGCTCGGCTTTCTCTCGCAGGTTCCCGTCGGGCAGACCGGGACGGCGTGGGAGGCGTTTTTGCGAACGCCGGTCGCGTTCCCGCTCGCGGGCTACGTCATCGGTGCCCTCCTCGCCGTTCCCCTCTTGCTCCCGCTTCCACCAGCGACGGCGGCCATCGTGTTCGTCTGCTGGTTGCTCGTCGTCACCGGCATCAACCACGCAGACGGCGTTGCTGACCTCGGTGACGCCCTCGCGGTACACGGCGACCAAGAACGCAGACGCGACGTGATGCGCGATACGACCGTCGGCGTCGGTGCCGTCCTCGCCGTCTGTGTCGTGTTTCTCGGCGTTGCGGCGGCCGCGTTCTCGCTTGCGAGCCTCGCGCTCGCGGCACTCGCGGTTGTGGTTGCAGCCGAGGTCAGCGCCAAACTCGGGATGGTGTTCGTCGCGTGCTTCGGGACGGCCGCCCACGAGGGACTCGGGTCTGCACTCACCGAACCGCTCGATTCGCGTTCCTTCGTGCTTCCGCTCGTCGTCTCGCTTCCTGTCGCAGCGCTCTCATGGCCAAACCCGGCCGCAGCAGTCGCGCTCGTTGCCGGACTCACTACCGCGCTCGTCGTGTTCTGGTGGGCGAACCGCACGCTCGGCGGCGTCAGCGGCGACGTGCTCGGGGCGACCAACGAACTCGCGCGCGCCGTCGCGCTCCACGCGGGGGTGGTCGCATGGATGCGCTGGTGATGTGCGGCGGCCGGGGCACGCGCCTCGACACCGACGTGGAGAAACCGCTCTACGAAATCGCTGGCGAGCCAATGATTGACGCCGTGATTGGGGCACTCACAGAGAGTCGCGTCGACAACACTGTCGTCGCCGTCTCGCCGCACACCCCCGAAACCGCCCGCCACCTCGACTCGTTCCCGCAAATCGAGACGCCCGGCGAGGGCTACGTTGCCGACCTCGGCGACGCCCTTGCTCACCTCTCAGAACCCGTTCTCACCGTCGCCGCAGACTTGCCCTTGCTCACGGGCGAGGTTCTCGACGCCGTCCTCGCCGCCTACGACGGTGACTCGCTCACCGTCTGCGTCCCCGCCGCGCTCAAATCCCAGTTGGGCGTGAGCGCAGACCTGACCTTCGACCACGAGGGGCAACCCGTCGCGCCAACCGGCGTGAACATCGTTGCCTCATCCACTTCTGAAACCATGTTTCTCTCAGCTGACCCACGACTGGCAGTGAACGTGAATCGACCAACAGACGCCCAGATTGCGGAGGTGTGGCGATGAGGTTCGTCCTCGCGTGCGCCGCGACCGAAACCGCCCAAATCGAGGGTATCAGCGCCGCGGGCGCGACCCGAACGCTGATGGCTCACACGCCGCCCGCGGACGCCGAACTCATCGAGTACGGCAGGCCCACGCTCGCGCCGGTCGTGCCGGTCAGCCCGGATGGCTGTCCCACCCCCGCAATCGTCACGCGCGCAGTGCGCGAGTGTACGGACTTTCCGATGCTCGTCGTGGACGCGGGGCTCGCCGCGCCGTCGGGTGCGCCGACTGTCGAACTCGGCGACCGGCCCGGTGGCGACATCCGAAATCGAGAACCCGTCCCGAACGCTGCGGCCATCTACGAACGCGGCGTCGAACTCGGCGAGTCGCTCCCCGAAGACCACCTCGTCATCGGCGAGACCATCCCGGGCGGGACGACGACCGCACTCGGTGTGCTCACTGCCCTCGGAGAACCGCACGCAACCTCGTCGTCGCTCCCTGAGAATCCACAGTCGCTGAAAGCACGTGTCGTTGAGGAGGGGCTCGCCGCGAGCGACCTCGACTCCGGCGATTGCGCCGAACGTCCCATCGAGGCGGTCACACACATGGGCGACCCGATGCTCGCAGCGGTGGCTGGTATCGCCGTTGGCGCACTGTCTCGGGGCGCGCGCGTGACGCTCGCTGGCGGCACCCAGCAGATTGCGGCCGCCGCGCTCGTCCGTCACGCGGGCGTCGAAGCTCCGCTCGAACTCGCCACCACGTCGTTCGTCGCAAACGACCCGTCGTCGGATGTCGAAGGGGCTGCGGCCGACCTTGGCCTCACGCTTACCGTCACCGACCCCGGTTTCCACGACGAAGATCACGTCGCAATGGAACACTACTGCGCGGGCGTCGCAAAGGAGGGCGCGGGCATGGGTGGCGCGCTCGCCGTCGCCGCAGAACGCAACGTACCGATGGCCGACGTGCGCGCTCAACTCGTCGACTGCTACGACCGGTTGGTGGGGGATAATGGAGCCTGAGGCGATTCGTACGGCAGAGCGGGTTCCTCACGGCAGCAGCGACGACCCCGAACTGCTCGACTTCAGCGCGAACACGAATCCGCACGTGCCGCCGGGCGTCCGCGAGGTGTACGAAGCAGCCTTCGCACAGGCGCGAACCTATCCGCAGGAACCGCCCGAAACATATCGCCACGCAGCAGCGGAGTACGTCGATTGTGACCCATCCAAAATTATCCCGACGCCGGGCGGCCTCGCCGCGATTCGCCTCGCCATCGAGTGTACGGTGTCGCCCGGCGACTCCGTGCTCGTCCCGTACCCGAGTTTCGGAGAATATGCCCGCGAGGTGCAATTGCAGGGCGCACAGCCCGAGTTCGTGCCACACGACAAACTGCTCGAAGCCGACCCGGACGGTCACGCACTCGCCATCCTGTGCAACCCGAACAATCCGACCGGCGACGCATACGACCCTGATGCGCTCCGCGAATTTGCTCGCACCTGCCACGACTCCGGGACGCCACTGCTCGTAGACGAGGCGTTCCTCGGCTTCACCGACCACCCCTCGCTCGCGGGCGAACCGGGCGTCATCGTGGCGCGCTCGCTCACCAAACTGTTCGGCCTGCCGGGCATTCGGGCTGGCTTTGCTGTCGCCGACGGCGACCTGCGTGACTCGCTGCTCACCGCTCGTCGGTCGTGGAACATGGGCACGCCCACGCTCGCCGTCGGTGCGTTTTGTATGCGCCAAGCCGACTTCATCACAGAAACCCGTGAGCGCGTAGCCACCGAGCGCGACCGCATGACGGCGACCCTCAGCGAACACTTCACGGTTCATCCCTCAGACGCGCCCTACCTGTTGCTCGACGTGGGCGACAGCGACGTGACGAGCCTTCTCAACCGCGCACTCGAACACGGCATCGCCATCCGCGACGCGACGACGTTCCGCAGCCTTGAGTCGCACGTTCGGGTCGCAATTCGGCTGCCGGACGAGAACGACGAACTGCTGGCGGTGCTTTGTGATGTTTGAGCCAACTGTCCGCCAAGACGTGCTCCGCGTTTCACAACCCGGCAGCCGGTGGCTGTCGACCGGGTGGAACGGCGGATTCGCCGACGCCGACGCCGCGTTCAACGTGAGCGTCCCGGAGGGATGGGCGCGAACCGACCTGGGTGAGTATGCCCGAGAACGCAGGGCACAGGCTGGTTTCGACGGAGCGGGGCCGACGCTGTTCACAGGCGTCGACATGGAACACCTTCGGGGTGCGAAACTGAACGGTGTCGTCGCCTTTGCGACCGCAGGCGTCTCGAATCCGGCAGTGCTCCCGATGGAGCCGTCGGGCGACCCGTCGTCAGTAGAACAGCCAGACGCCGGAACCGTGAACGTCATTCTCTGTACCGACCGTGCGCTTGCGGACGACGCGATGGCAACGCTGCTCGGCGTGGCTGTCGAGGCGAAAACCGCGACCTTGCTTGCGAAAACTGGCTTCACCGGGACGACGACGGACGCCGTCATCGTCGGCTGTGACCCGACAGGCGAGGACGCCACGTTCACAGGGAGTGCAACCCGCGTTGGCACGGCGGCGCGAGCCTGCGTGCGCGAAGCCGTGAGCGCCTCGCTTGCCGCCCGCTACGCGGGAAACCCCGACAAACCGATGCCAGAGAGCGTTGCTGACGCCAAGTACGGCGTCACCACATCCGACCGCGCAACCATTTTCGACCCACTACAATGACCGATTCAGATTCATCCCAACGCGAAGAACAGCTCAAAAACACCCCCGGAAAGGGCCGGACGCCGACCGCTCGCGCCATCGAACCGAGGTCCCCAGAGGAGTTCGGGCTGGTGCAGGTGTGGTGGGGCAACGGGAAGGGAAAGACCACCGCAGCGCTGGGCATGGGCTTTCGCGCCGCTGGACACGGCTACCGCGTCCACTTCCTCCAGTTCATGAAAGGCGGCGCCTCGAGCGTCGAGGACGTGCGCGGAGAGTACAACGCCATCGACGCCTTCCCCGGATTCACTTACGAAACCTCGGGGAGCTACGGCTGGCACGGCTTCTTAGACGAGAGCGACGACGACGAACACGAAGCCCGCGCGAAAGCCGGTCTCGACCGGGCACGCGAGTTGCTCTGGGGAGCTTCTGGTGTCTCGCTCGACGAGCCGATTGCGCTCGACGGCGAACCCGAAGCGGGCGTCCATATGCTCATCTTAGACGAGATTCTCTACGCCGCGAACCGCGGGCTGGTCGAACCCGAAGACGTGGTTGCACTCATTGAGAACAAACCGCCGAATCTCGAACTCGTGTTGACCGGTGGGCACGAAGCGCCCGAGTACGTCTTTGAGGGCGCAGACCTCGTGACCGAAGTGAAAAAGCACAAACACCCCTTTGACGCGGGCCAGCGCGCCCGGAGAGGAACGGAGTATTGACGCGGACGATTCTGGTCGCCGGAACCGCGAGCCACGTCGGCAAGAGCACCGTCGCCGCAGGCCTGTGTCGCGCCCTCTCTGACGCCGGTGTGTCGGTCGCGCCGTTCAAGGCGCAGAACATGAGCAACAACGCGCGGGTCGCGCTGTCGCGTGCGGGCGAGTGGGGCGAAATCGGCGTCTCGCAGTTCGTCCAAGCCCGCGCAGCGCGGGTTCCGGCGACGACGGATATGAACCCTGTGCTGCTCAAACCGCGCGGTGATGGCCAGTCGCAACTCGTGATTCAGGGCGAAGCCGTCGGCAACTTCGAGGCCGGAGCCTACTACGAAGCCGGGTGGGAACGCGCGAAAGCCGCCGCCGAAGCATCCTTCGAGCGCCTCGCTGCCGAATACGACGTCATCGTCGCGGAGGGCGCGGGGAGCATCGCGGAAATCAACCTCGCAGACCGCGACCTCGCCAACCGCGAAACCGCGCTGTTCGCGGACGCGGACATCCTCTTGCTCGGCGACATCGAACGCGGCGGCGTGTTCGCCAGCCTCTACGGGACGCTCGAACTGATGCCCGACGACCTCCGCGAGCGCGTGATTGGCACCGCCATCACCAAATTCCGCGGTGACCCGAGCCTGCTCGATTCTGGACTTTCTGCGTTAGAAGCGCGAACCGGCGTGCCGTGTCTCGGCGTGCTCCCCTACGACGACCCGGGCTTGCCCGAAGAGGACAGTGTCTCGCTGCCGGCGGCGGCCGAACGTGCGGTGTGGGGCACAGAGGACGGCGTCTCTGAGACGGCTGCAATCACGATTGCCGTGCCTCGACTGCCGCACATCTCGAACTTCACCGACCTCGAACCACTCGCCGCGGAACCGGGTGTGCGAGTCGCGTTCGTCCCCCTCAATGATTCGCTTGACGTGGCTGATGCCGTCGTGCTCCCGGGCACGAAAAACACCGTTGATGACCTGCTCGCGCTCCGCGAGGCCGGATTCGGCGAGCGCATTCGCGCCTTCGACGGCCCCGTCGTCGGCATCTGTGGTGGCTTCCAACTGCTTGGCGACCGCCTCACGAACGTCGAAGTAGAGAGCACGAGCGAACGCGGCGATATTCAGGGATTCGGCCTCCTTCCAGTCACGACCGAGTTCTTGCCCGAAAAGCGCGTGACACGGCCAACTCTTGCTGTGGACGGACACGGACTGCTCGCCGGTTTCTCCGGAACTGTCACCGGCTACGAAATCCACATGGGTCGGACGAGCGCGTCGGGGTCGGTGGCCCGACCACTCGGCCCCGAGAGCGCGGCGACAGAGCGTGTACTTGGCACGTACCTGCACGGATTGTTCGAGAACGACTCGCTTCGCCGGGCGTTCGTAGAAGCGGTGTTTTCGGCTGCTGAGAAATCGGTTCCCAGTTTCGCCGACGCAACCGACGACCCCGCAGACCGGGCGGCGGAGTTGGTGACGAAACATCTCGATTCAGAATTTATCGAGGGACTTCTCGAAACACCCGCACGCTGACCCGAGACCACAACGCAATTACCCGCACAGACGGAGACTGGGACATGCTCGACAACGACTACAACCCGCTCTACATTGGCGACCAGCCCGAAGAAAAGGCCGTCTGTGGCACCCACGGCCAGATGGAACAACGCCTCGCAGCCATCGACTTCGAGGAAGAAATCTTCGCCACGACTGGTGGCTACGAGATTCACCAGTGTCCGACGTGCAGCGTGAAAATCGTCGAGTCGCAGGGTCGCTACGGCATCTCTGAAGAGGATGCGATGTTCGCCATGCTGTCCCATATCGTCTCTGAACAGTGGGACGACGGCCTGAGCGAGCACTTCGAGAGTCTCGGCCCGGGTCACATCACGGCCCGGGGCGACGTGTACACCATCCACCTCGAAAACTACGATGATGCGGACGTGCCAGACCACATCCGCGAGGACGTGAACGTCTGGGTGCAGAAAGCATAGGCCGACGAATCTGTTGACAGAATGGGAAAAACCTAAACTCCGCCCGCGGCCTACGTTTCGTGTGAACCGGCAGCACGCTACGCTTGCCGCCATCGCCCTCCTCTCTGTGCTCGCCCTCTCCGTCGCGGCTGCGAACTTAGACGCCACCGCAGACTCGTCGCCGGGTGCTGGCGTCGGCGGGAGCGACATCGGCGTCGGCCCGGACGAGGAGTTCTCCTTTGGCGGCCCCGCTCCACCCCAACCCATCGACGAAGCGGTCTCACCGTTCTATCGCCTCCTATCGAAACTGCTCGGCATTCTCATCGTCATCGGCGCACTCGTCGGCATCGTCGTCCTCTACAAAGACTACGGCGTCAAAGGCCCCGTACTCGTGTTCGGGGTCGGCATCTTTCTCGCCGTGTTCATGTACTACCTGCTCCGTGCGGGGGGCTTTTCGTTCCCAGATGGCGCTGGGGGTTTTGGCTCTGGCGACCGCATTTCGCTACCCGGCGGCGGCACGCTTGGCGAAGTGACGAACTCGGTGGTCGCCCCGCAACCAGCCGTCTCGACGCCAGTGGCCATCCTCCTCGGTCTCGTCCTTGTACTCGGTATTTTCGCGTACACAAAATCTGTCCGTGGTGATGACGACGAGGAAGCGACGGTTCCCGGCGCGCCGCCCGTTGACGTGGCAGAACTCGGCGCAGTTGCCGGTCGCGCTGCCCGCCGCATCGAACAGTTTGACGGCGAACCCGAAAACGAAGTGTACCGTGCGTGGAAGGCCATGACCGACCACCTCGACTTGCCAAACCCGCGAACGAGTACGCCATCTGAGTTCGCCGACGCGGCCGTCGCGGCCGGAATGGCACGCGAAGACGTGACCGAACTCACGCGGCTGTTCGAGGACGTACGCTACGGCGGCGAAACGCCCACCACGGAACACGAAACCCGCGCCGTGAACGCGCTCAAACGCATCGAACGTACCTACGGGGAGGATGCGCCATGAGGGTCAGTCGCGCGCTGTTCTCCCTTCTCGGCGCGAGTGCGGTCGTCGGTGGCATCGCCGTCGCGTTCGTTCCCGGTCTCCTCGACGGCGTTAGCCAAACCCAACTCCTCGTCACCATCCTCGGTGTCGTGGCACTCGTCCAAGCTGTGAGCGCGGCCACAGACCGCCTCAACTCGACCGACGAGGCGGCCACGACGATACCGGTCGAGTACCGTGACCCCGTCACGATTCCCGGCACCGAGTTCGACGAGGGCTTTGGGGGCCTCGGCGCGATGGGTCGAATGCGTGGGGCGCGCCGCCGGGACGCGGTCAGAGACCGGCTCGAACGAGCGACCCTCGACGTACTCACGCGCTACGGCGGGCTCTCAGAGGCAGAAGCCACCGACCAACTCCGCGAGGGAACGTGGACGGACGACGTTCACGCTGCGGCGTTTTTCGCCGCAGACGTAGACGATTCTGGGTACTTCGGTGGGTTTCTCAGAACGTCGCTCATGTCTGACTCGCTGTTCCAACAGCGCGCCCGCCACGTCATCGACGCGCTCAACCGGCGACTCATCACGGAGGAGCGCTGAATGCGTAAGCACTTACGCCCCGACCCGGACGACCTCCCAGACCTCGGAACGGTGATAGACCGACAGACTGGCCGGTGGACGGGCATCAGCGTCGTCGCCTTTTTCGCCGGTGCACTCGGTGTCCTCACGAATCGGCCCGCCGTGTTGCTCGCGGGCGTCCTTGGCATTGGTTTCGCCGCCTACGCCCAACTTCGAACCCCACCTCCCGTTTCGCTTCAGGTGTCACGAACCGTGTCGAATCCGACGCCCGACCCCGGCGAGGAGGTCGAGATTACGACGACCGTGACGAACGAGGGCGACGGCACGCTCGCAGACCTCAGGCTCACTGACGGCGTTCCGGCGGGCGTGGAGGTGGTCGATGGGTCGCCACGGCGGGCGACCGCGCTCAAACCCGGCGCGTCGGTAACCCTCTCCTACACGGTCGAAGCGGTGCGCGGAAGTCACCCGTTCCGGCCGCTGTTCGCGCTCGCACGGAATCGGCCCGGAACGGTCGAACGAGCCGTACAGGTGGCCTGCGAGTCGCCCCTCGCGTGCGTTGCGCCGTTGCCACCAGTGGGCACGTTTCCGCTTCGCGCCCAGACCTCACAGTACGCCGGGCAGGTCGAAACCGACACGGGCGGGTCGGGCATCGAGTTTTTCGCCACCCGCGAGTACCGCCCCGGTGACCCGCTCGGGCGCATCGACTGGAACCGAAAGGCACGCACAGGGCGGCTCTCGACGCTCGAATTTCGAGAAGAGCGGGCGGCAACCGTCGTGTTGCTCATCGACGCTCGTGACGCCGCATACGTCGCTCCGGACGAAGACGCCGACACAGCGGTCACGCGCAGCGTCGATGCTGCTGCTCACGCCTTCGTGTCGCTGCTCGCACAGGGCGACCAGGTCGGCGTGGCGACGCTCTCGCCAACGCCACTCTGGCTTGGCCCACGCGCTGATGGCGAACACCGCGCACGAGTCAGAGAAGCGCTTTCGACCCACGAATCGCTCACGGCGACGCCACCGACCGGCCCGTTCTATCCGTCGGTACGGGTGAACCAGCTTCGAAAACAGCTGCCGAGTCACGCACAGCTCGTCCTCATCTCTCCGATGTGCGACGACTACATCGCGTCGCTCGCGCGCCGCTTCGACGCCTACGGCCATCTCGTGACCGTGCTCAGCCCAGACCCCACGGCGACGACCACGCCGGGCCAACGGCTTGCGCGCATCGAGCGCCAAACACGACTGTCGAATCTGCGCTCGGTCGGGATTCGAGTCATCGACTGGCCCGCAACCGAATCGCTCCCCCAAACGCTCGCGAAGGCGACGCGGAGGCTCGCTCAATGACCGACATCGACCGCACGCCCTCCGACTTCGGCCGTGTACTCACGATGGGCGTCGCGCTGGTTGCCGTGCTCATCGCCGCGTATGCAGGCCCGGAAACGGTGTTGCTCGCACTCGCGGGCGTCCTCAGCATCGCCATTGGTGTCCTCCGCGGTAGGCGCGTCGCGGTGACTATCGGCGCGAGCGTGATGTTCGTCGCGCTCCTTCTCGCCGGGGTGTCTGGACTTTCCATCCCGCTCACACTGTTCGGCGTCAGCGCGACCGTGGTGGCGTGGGACATCGGCGAGAACGCAATCGGTCTCGGGGAGCAACTTGGGAGACACGCCCCGACGAAACGCGCCCAACTCGTGCACGCGAAAGGGAGCTTCGTGGTTGCCACATTCGCGTGTGTAGTCGGGTATGGAGCCTATGTAGGGGCCGCGGGGACGGACTCGCTCACCGCACTTGTGCTCTTGCTCGTCGGCGCGCTGGTGCTCACGTCCGTGCTTCGCGGGTAGGTTAGTCGATTGTCGGCACGGGGACGGCGTCGAGCACGTCGTCGATGACGGTCGCTTTCGTGATGTCGCTGATTTTCGCATCCGGCGTGAGGACGACGCGGTGGGCGAGCACCGTGGGGGCGATTCGCTTCACGTCGTCAGGCGTGACGTACTCGCGGCCGACGATGACCGCCCGGGCGCGCGCCGCCTCGAACAATCGCTGTGTCCCACGGGGTGACACGCCGATTCTGACTCGCGGGTCTGCGCGCGTCTCGCGGGCGATGGCGACCATGTAGCGCAAAACGTCGTCTTCGACGTGGACGTTTTCTGGGGCCTGTTGGAGTGCGCGAACGCGCTTGGTCGTGAGGACACGTTCGACCGAGGGACTCTGGACGCGCCGGGCCGCACGGCGTTTCAGGAGGTCGAACTCGCCTCCTTCGTTCGGGTAGCCAATCGCGGTCTTGACGGCGAAACGGTCTACCTGCGCCTCTGGGAGCGCGAACGTGCCTTCCTGCTCGATGGGGTTCTGCGTCGCCATCACGAAAAACGGGTCGGGGAGCTGGTGGGTGTCGCCATCGACCGTCACCTGTTTTTCCTCCATGGCTTCGAGCAACGCGGCTTGGGTCTTCGGCGGCGCGCGATTAATCTCGTCTGCGAGCACGACGTTCGCGAAGATAGGGCCTTCCGTGAACTCGAAGGTCCGGTCGCCTTCGTTGAAGACGTGGGTCCCGGTCACGTCGGAGGGCAGGAGGTCGGGGGTAAACTGGATGCGCGAAAACGAGAGGCCGAGTGCTTTTGCGAAGCTCCGGGCGGTGAGGGTCTTCCCCGTCCCCGGCACGTCCTCGATGAGCACGTGCCCTTGTCCGACGATTCCCATGAGGACGCTTTCGAGAAAGTCGCGGTTTGCGATGACCGCCGTGCTCACGCCGTCTAAGACGGCTTCGCACTCCGCGCTCGCCTCCGTGATATTCATGCACATATCGCGGTCGGGCGGGCGTTTATGTCTGCCGGATTTCATGCTTCTGGGCCAGCAAAAATCGAAACGGATAAACGCAACACGCCGGTAATCTCATTCAGAGCCGAGATAGCCTAGCCCGGCCAAGGCGGTTGCCTCGAAAGCAACTGTCCCTCGGACTCGTGAGTTCAAATCTCACTCTCGGCGTACCACATTTCTACAACCCGTGAGCGACTGTGTTGTCGCTCACACGGTCTGAAATGTTGTGGGAGCCGTCCAGTGAATTTGAACCAAGGAGCGAGCGACTGAGGTTCAAATCTCCTGCAAAATCTCCGGTACGCTATTAGTGTCTGATTGATAGCTTTTCAACAGGTAAACAATGACGGATATCTCTTTAGAAGATGGTTTTAGGAAAGTCACAGGCCCAATTGAACACTGGGTCACAACGTTGTACCATGGATATTGGGGGTTTCGTCAAGACAAGAAAGAGGCTTGGAAAGAAATCAAAGTAGGCGAAGTATTCCTATTCCATGCATCTAAGTCGGCGCTTCAGACAACTCCGAAGAAAAAAGTAGCTGATGTGGGTGGCGGAGTGATCGGGATCGGTGTAGTGGGTGCAAAGAGTCGAAAAGAAGAGCCAACGTGGTGGGGCGAGCTCCACAACGATGAGATGTATCCGTATCTCATCCATTTCTCAGAGATTCAGTGGTTCGGCGACGCTTCGTCGATCAGAGACGCACCAGTTAAAGACAAAGACTTGGATGAGATGATCAGAGATGTCCATCTTCTAAATAAGCGTATAATCACTTTTGCTGAGATGGACAAGCGTGCTGGCTATCGCATTCCTGCACAGGGTTCACCCGGGAACGTCAAACACCCTCGCAAACTCTTTCCACTCTTACTTGAGCGAATTGAGGGGAGACCGATTCAGAATCAAGAGCTACCTGAACAATCTGAAACACAAGATCGCTCACTTTCAGAGTTCCAAGACGATGACTCGGTGCTCACGTCCAGCGGAGAAATACGCGACCGCAACCGAGACCGAAATCTGAACGAAGATGTCGAGGAACAAGCGGTTACGTATCGCACGAATATTGGAAGGGTCATTGGGGGAACACTCGAACACGAAGCTACGCTCGATATCTTTGAAGATTATTTGTCGGCACGAGGATTTGAAGGGGGTGAAACGGATCGAAGTGATCTTCTGATGGCAAACGATACGGACGTAATTCTCTGTGAAGCGAAGTCGATACGGGCATACAATGAGCGTGCACAAATCCGGAAAGCACTTGGACAACTCCTCGAATACAGCTACTTTGACGTACGAAATAACGCGAATTGGGACACAAAAACGCTGTCTCGCTGTCTCCTACTTTCTCGACGCCCGTCCGATCACATACTCACATTTTTAGAGGGGCTCATTGAGGATCAAATTCTCACATTCTGGAAGGAAGAAGATGCAATTCGAGGAACGGAGGAATCACTTACTCAACTAAAAGAACTTGTAGAATAAATCAAAGCGACTGAGGTTCAAATCTCTAGCAGGTCAACGCCTCACCACCGTTCGTGGAAGCGCCGCTTTCACTCAACTACGATGCGGCAAAGCCGCATCGAGGCTCGCAAACCCTCCGGATTTTCTCACTCTCACTCTCGGCGTCTTTCAACTTTCAACACCCGCGAGCGACGGGCTTGTCGCTCACACCCGAAAAATTCCACCGAGGCACACACCAACTACAGGAGACACCTCCGAGACGCCGTCAGTCACTCCATCGATGCCGGGAACGTCGGCAAAAACGACAACTGCGAGGTCAGGAGATACAGCGACTTCTTGCTCGCGCCAATCGCGTACTGGCGGGCACTCTTGTGAATCGGCGTTCGCTTGCCGTGAATCGTGGTATCGCCGTCTCGCATCGCTTCGATGAGGCGGTCACCGTCTATGGTCTCCTCGGTGAACGACACGTCGGCTTCGTCTACGTGAATCTCCGTGACGGCGCGGCCGATGTTCGGGAGATAGTGGGCGTCGCTCGCGCCGACTTTCGGGTAGTCGCGCCGGTTTGCGAACTTCTCGGCGCGACGATTGCGGTAGCCGGTGAACAGCATGGAGTTGTACACCTCGATGCCGTCGCAGTCGGTGAGGTTGCGTTTGCGCACGCCGTGGCGGGTGCGTTGGAAGGGGTGGGGTGTGATGGCGACGCCGCCGAGGTCGCGGATGCGGGAGACGGTGTCTGCGAACGGTTCGCCCTTCGGAGGACGCTCGTCGACGCCGAGTGCGAGCAGATGACCCGCCTTCGTCGAAACTTCGACACCGGGGATACCAATGAGGCCGTAGTCGGGGGCCAATTCGGCGGCTTTCCGTGACTCTTCTATCGTGTCGTGGTCGGTGATGACCACGCCGTCAAGCCCGATTTGACTCGCGTGTTCGAGAATCAGCTCGACTGGTTCTCGACCGTCGTAGGACCCCTCCGAATGGACGTGCGGGTCGATACGAACGGAGATGGTGTCCGCCATTTTTCTCGTGTCAAAGGCCACTGCAAAGAGCGTGTTAAACGTTCTGCCTGGTGGGACAGTGCGAATTTGGAGTTTTGTTCAATAGATCGGGCGACGACGCTAGTTGCTTGCCAGAGAAGCCAACTTTTTCGTTGTCCACCCAAAGTATCCGGTGTGAGCCGAAAGCAGACCGCTGCGCTGTTCGCCCTCCTTGGCCTGCTCTGGGGTGGGTCGTTCGTCGCAATCGAAATCGGCCTCGACTTTTTCCCGCCCATCCTGTTTGCGGCCCTTCGCTACTACCTCGCGGGAGCCATCATGCTCGGCTACGCGGCGCTCACGACTGACCGCTGGCTGCCACGCCGTCAGACTGAGTGGCTGATTGTGGGTATCTCGGGGACGTTTCTGATTGCCGGGCATCACGCCTTTTTGTACCTCGGCCAGCGCCACGTCTCGGGGGCGATTGCGGCGGTCATCATCAGCCTCGGCCCCGTGTTGACGACGGCGTTCGCGAGCGTGTTGCTCCCCAGTGAACGCCTCCGCCCGCTCGGCCTCGTGGGGCTTGCTTGCGGACTGCTCGGCGTCGCTATCATCGCCAATCCAGACCCGCAGAACCTTCTGACGGCGAACGTTCTCGGCATCGCCACGGTGTTCGTCGCTTCTGTCTGTTTTGCCCTCGGTGCGGTCCTCACGCGCCCGATTCGGTCTGACTTTCCCGTCCAGTCGGTGCAGTCGTGGGCGATGGTGCTCGGTGCGGCGTTGCTCCACGCCGTGTCCCTCGCGCGCGGTGAGTCGTTCGTGGCCATCGCGTGGACGCAAACGGCGATTCTCTCGCTTGCCTACCTCGCGGTTGGCTCCGGCGCGGTGGCGTTTTTCATCTACTTCGACCTGTTAGACCGGCTTGGCCCGGTTCAAATCAACCTGATTGGCTACCTCGAACCGGTGTGGGCGACGCTGCTTAGCTTCGCCCTGTTCGGGACGCTCATCGGCGCGCGAAGTGTCGTCGGGTTCGTCGCCATTTTCTGTGGCTTTGCGCTCGTAAAGCGCGAGGCGTTGCTTGCGGGCGTCGGTGCGGTCGTCTCCAGCGTGCGAACGAGAACCAATTCTTGATTCAAAAACGCCTGATAGTCCCCAATTTCTGGAAGTTGGTCAATGGCTATCGCCTCGCCAGTCGTCTGTATGACTGGTGGAAAACCCATGGCAGATACAAAAACTATCGAGATGAACAAAGACGTTGCCCGCAAATCGCTCGAAGCGCTCTGGGGGCAGGACTACGACACAATAGACGACCTCTGTGCCCCCGAATACGTTGGCCACGACGTGACTGTCGAGGGCGATATCATGGGGCCAGCGGGTGTAAAAGAGTACTTCAAAGCAATACACTCTGGACTGTCTGATACGTCGTACACTATCGACGACATCATCGCAGAGGGCGACCGCGTCGTCACGCGCGGGACGAGTCAGGGAACGCACTCAGGCGAATTAAACGGCATCCCGGCGACGAACAAGCGAGTCACCATCAGCGACGCCGTCGAGTTCCGCATCAAGGACGGCAAAGTCGTCGAGACGTGGGCGATTCCAGACGGACTCTCGCTCATGCAACAGGTCGGCATGCTCCCCGAACAGGGCAGCTAATCACCGTTTTTTGTACTAGCCGGGACGCTGCGCATCATCGACTTCCTTCCCGATGAAGCCGCTTTTGAACCCAACCCACGCGAGGACGCTCATGAACAGAATCGGTGGGAGAATCATGAAGCCCCAGAGCGGGTCGAGTCCCCAAAAGAGCAACAAGACGATGTCTGCGAGGCCCAACAACAGGAAGGGTAACACCGCGACTACGGCCTCAGTCGTCCGTTCCATATCTCGGATTCTACCTGCGAACGCAAAAGTCGCGCGTTTGCGATGGCTCGTCGCGCAACCAGCGTTAATAACTCAGGCTCGCTAATGTGGCGAATATTATTAAAATCTATGCTCAAAATGGCAGCTTGATTAATAAGTTGTGACCGCCAAAACCAGTCAATGATAGCGGATTCGCCGGCGGTCTCGGGCCACGGGCACTCTCGTCAACAGCTCTCGCTCTCCGTTCCCGAGATGGACTGTGCGTCGTGCGCCGGAAAGATTAGTAACGCCCTCGACGACGTCGCGGGCGTCGTCGAGTACGACCTCCACCCTACGACCGGGAAGGCAGAAGTCGTCTACGACCCCGACGAAACGACGAGCGACGCCGTCTTCGCGGCCTTCGACCGCGCAGGCTACGAGGTGACGAACTTAGCCGAAGCCACCCAACCCGCGAACGAAGACAGCCAGTCGGTCTGGCACTCAACCCGCGCAAAACAGACGGCGGTGAGCGGTGTCCTTCTCGCGGTCGCACTGCTCTTCGAGTTTCTCTTTGCGGGCGCGAACACCACCGTCGCAACCGTCCTCACGCGACCGTTTGTCGTCTCTGACCTGCTGTTTCTCGCGGCCATCGTCGTTGGCGGCCAAGTCATCGTCCGCAACGGCTACTACTCGGCGCGAAATCTAAACCTCGACATCGACTTCCTGATGAGCGTCGCCATCCTCGCCGCGACCGGCGTCACGCTCGCCATTCCGTCGGTTGAATTGTTCGTCGAGGCCGGGTCGCTCGCCGTCCTATTCAACGTCGCAGAACTGCTCGAACGGCGCTCTATCGAACGCGCTCGCACCTCGCTTGCAGAACTGTTCTCGCTCGCCCCTGAGACAGCGACCGTCAAACACGACGGGCACACCCACGAGCGGTCGGTACAGGAACTTGAAGTCGGTGACATCGTCGTCGTCCAGCCGGGTGCAAAGATTCCGACCGACGGCACGATTGTAGACGGCGAAAGTGCGGTCAACCAAGCGCCCATCACGGGCGAGAGCGTGCCCGTCGATAAGGCACCGGGCGACGAAGTGTACGCGGGGACGCTCAACGAGGCGGGCTACCTCGAAGTCGAGGTGACGGCTTCGGCCGACGACAACACCCTCGCGCGCATCATCGACCTCGTAGAGAGCGCACAGGAAAAACAGACCAAACGCGAGCAGTTCGTCGAACGGTTTGCGGGTTACTATACGCCTGTTGTGGTGACAGCGGCCCTCCTCACGGCGGCCGTCCCGCCGCTGCTCTTCGCCGCGCCGTGGGTCGAGTGGTTCGTCCGCGGGATTGCCCTGCTCGTCATCGCGTGTCCGTGTGCGTTCGTCATCTCGACGCCCGTGACGGTCGTGTCGGGAGTGACGAGTGCTGCGCGCAACGGCGTGCTCATCAAAGGCGGCAGCCACCTCGAAGCGATGGGTGAGGTCGAAACCGTCGCCTTCGACAAGACGGGGACGCTCACGATGGGCAAACTCTCTGTCACCGACGTGATTCCGCTCAACGGTAACACCGAAGCCGACGTGCTCGAATGTGCGCAGGGCGTCGAATCGCGCAGCGAACACCCCATCGCCTCGGCCATCACCGCCCACGCGGACATGGAGTACACCGCGGAAATCGAGGAGTTCGAGAGCCTCACCGGGAAGGGCGTGCGCGCAGACCTCGGCGGCGAAACCCACTACGCCGGAAAGCCCGCGCTGTTCGAGGACTTGGGCTTCGACTTGGCGCACGTCCACTTCACGACGAGCGCAGGCGGCCTCCCCGCAGAAACGAAGACACTGTGCGAACGCGACGGCTGTCTCGACCTCGTCACAGACACCATCCCGCGCCTGCAAGCACAGGGGAAAACCGTCGTCCTCGTCGGCACCGAAGACGATATCGAGGGCCTCATCGCCGTAGCCGACACCGTCCGCCCCGAGGCAAACGCCGTCGTCTCGGCGCTCAAAGGCCGCGGCGTCCGCACGGTGATGCTCACCGGCGACAACGAAGGCACGGCACAGGCGGTCGCAGAACAGGTGGGCGTAGACGAGTACCGAGCAAGCCTCCTGCCCGAAGAAAAAGTCGATGCCGTCGAAGAACTCCTCGCGGAGTACGAGTCGGTGGCGATGGTCGGTGATGGCATCAACGACGCGCCCGCACTCGCCACCGCGACAGTGGGTATCGCCATGGGTGCGGCAGGCTCCGCGACGGCCATCGAAACTGCGGACATCGCGCTCATGGCCGACGACATCTCTCGGCTGCCCTACCTCTACGACCTCTCCCACGAAGCGAATGGCGTCATCCGTCAGAACATCTGGGGCAGCCTCGCGGTCAAAGCGATACTCGCCGTTGGCATCCCCCTCGGGTTCGTCTCCGTCGTCGTCGCCGTACTCGCGGGCGACGTGGGCATGACGACGGTCGTCACTGGAAACGCGATGCGACTCTCGAGAATCGAACCGGATGACAGCGCGCTGAGCGAAGGCGTCTGAGTTCAGCGCCCTGCCGTCAAACCTACACTTTTTACACCGTGTGAGAAATCCACACAGTATGACTGACCTGTGTTTCACATCTGCGGCGTCGCTGGCTCGACAAATTCGCGCAGGCGACCGTTCGCCAGTCGAGGTGACAGACGCCTATCTCGCCCGTATCGAGGGGCGAAACGAGCGCACGAGCGCCTACGTCCACCTCGTCGGCGACGACGCGCGCGAGGCGGCCCGCGAAGCCGAACGTGCCGTCTCTCGCGGCGACGACATCGGAGCCCTTCACGGACTGCCTGTCGCCATCAAAGATTTGTTGGAGACGGCAGGCATCCAGACGACCTTCGGGTCGAAACCGCTCGCGGAGTACGTCCCTGACGAGGATGCACTCGAAGTCGCGCGCGTGAAACAGGCAGGTGGTATCGTCCTCGGCAAGACGAACACCTCCGAGTTCGGCCACGTCGCCATCACCGACAACGAGCTGTTCGGCACGTCGGGGACGCCCTACGCGCCTGACTACACGTCAGGTGGCTCGTCGGGCGGGAGCGCCGCGGCCGTCGCAGACGGACTGGCCCCGCTCGCGCTCGGCTCTGACGCGGGTGGCTCGATTCGTATTCCGGCGTCGTGCTGTGGCATCTTCGGCCTCAAACCCTCCTTCGGGCGCGTGCCACATCGGAGTCGGCCAGACGGGTTCATCGACGCATGGCCGTTCGTCCACTCCGGGCCGCTTACGCGAACCGTCGAAGACGCCGCACTCGCGATGGACGTGCTCGCCGGGCCAGACCCCGAAGACCCCTTCTCGCTCCCGGCGCACGAGGGGAGCTATCTGTCCGCGCTCGACAAACCTGTCTCCGACCTAAAGGTCGCCTACTCGCCCGACATGGAGGCGTTCACCGTCGCAGACAGCGTGCGCGCGATTGCCGACGAGACGGCCGAGAAATTCGAAGCAGCCGGAATGACGGTCGAGCGTGCAGACCCAGCGTTTGCCGAGTTCTGGGACGAAGTTGAAACCGCCGCACGCACCCTGTTTCAGGCGCGAGTGTCGTGGACGGTCGAACATTCAGAAGAGGCCTTTGGCGTCGACCTTGCCGAACACGGAGACGACTTGAGTCCGGCGTTCGGCGCGATGGCACACATCGGGAAGAAACACTCGATGCTGGCGCTCAGCGAGGCGAATGCGGTTCGGACGAAGGTGATCGATGCACTTGCCGACCTCTTTGCTGAGTACGACCTGCTTCTCACGCCGACGATGGGGACGCCGCCGTTCGAGCGCGGTATCTACGGTCCCGAGGAAATCGACGGCGATGAGATTGACCCGTACACGGGCTGGTATCTCACCCTCCCGTTCAACCTGACGGGTCACCCGGCGGCGTCGGTTCCGGCGGGCTCAGTCGATGGCAAGCCGGTCGGGATGCAGGTGGTGGGCCGTCGGCACGCAGACGACGTGGTGCTCGCGGCGTGTCGGGCGTTCGAGGAGGTCGCGCCGTGGCACGCCCACCGGCCGCCGAACTAATTGAAACTCCACGGATACATTTGGCTCGTTCATTCTTTCGCTGCTGTTAGCGGAGCTGTGCGTCACGAAACGTACCAATAGCCGAATTCAATTCCTTTTGGAAAGCTGTCACCACTCTCGATTTAGACGCGTCTAATCTTCCAATTAGACCAATAGTATTAAATATGCTCTACTATCTAACTCCGATAACAATGACTGATTCGCAGCGACGGACGACCGGACTGTTGACGCGCCGACAAGCTCTCGCTTCCGGAGCTGGACTACTGACAGCAGGACTCGCTGGCTGCACCTCGGGCGGGGCAACCGCTGGTGGCGGCGCTGATTCTGGCGACGATGACGGACCGGTCGTCGCGGCGTCGTTCTTCAGTTTCTTCGACTTCGCTCGGAAAATTGCCGCTGACACGCCGGTGCAGGTGAAAAATCTGGTTCCGACCGGGCTCCACGGCCACGGGTGGGAACCGAACGCGAGCGTCACGAAAGACATCATCGAAGCGGACGTCTTCCTCAACGTCGGCGAAAACTTCCAGCCGTGGGCCGACCGCGCGATTCAGACGCTCAAAGACGACAACGTCGAGACGGCGCTCATCAACGCCCGCGAAGGCGTCGAACTCGTGGACCTCGCCGCCAGCTTAGACCCCGAAGAAGAGGGCGTCGGCCAAGGCCGCGGGCAAGACCCGCACTTTTGGCTCGACCCACAACGGGCGAAAACGTCGGTCGATAACATCCGGGATGGCTTCGTCGAGAACTTCCCCGACCACGAAGACACCTTCACCGAGAACGCAGAGACGTACAAAACCGACGTGCTCGACCGCATCGATGCCGACTACCAAGCTGTCTTCGACGCCGCAGAGCGCAAAGTCGTCCAGTTGGCGGCACACAACGCCTTCCAGTACATCGGCGTGCGCTACGGCGTCGAGATGCGCCCGCTCGTCGTGAACCTCGCCGCGAGTGGCGACGTGAAACCGAGCGACATCACGGAAGCGAAAGACGTCATCGAGGAACACGACATCAAGTACATCGGCGCGGGCGTCTTCGAGACGCGAAAGCCCGCAGAGCAACTGCTCGCTGAGACGCCGGTCGAAGCCTACTACCCGGTCACGCCATACGCGGGCGTCCGCGAGGACTGGGTCGCAGAGAACTGGGGCTACGAGGAAATCGCGTACAACATCAACATGCCCACCTTCGAAGTCGTCCTCGGGAACAAAACGCCCGCAGAAGTCGGCCTCGACGGGTGGAACGACGAATGGAGGAATTTCGAATGAGCGGGGAAACTCCGGTCATCGACCTCACGGACGTGTCGTTTGGCTACACCACAACGCCCGTGGTCGAAGACATCTCACTCCGGATTGATTCGGGCGAGTACGTTGCTGTGGTCGGCCCGAACGGCTCCGGCAAATCGACGCTGATGAAGCTCATGCTCGGATTGCTCCAACCCGACGCGGGCAGTGCGCGACTGTTCGGCCAGCCGTCTCACGCCTTTGACGACGGCGCACGAATTGGCTATGTCGCCCAGCACGCGAGTGCCTCAAAGGAGATGCCAATCACGGTGCGCGAGGTCGTGAAGATGGGCCGTTTCCCGCACGTCGGCGTTGGCCGACTTTCACAGGAAGATTGGGACATCGTCGACCGGGCGCTCGACACCGTCGGGATGACCGCGTTCGCAAACCGGCGCGTGACGCAGTTGTCGGGCGGGCAGCGCCAGCGGGCGTTCATCGCACGAGCGCTCGCCGGGGAAGCCGACCTGCTCGTCTTAGACGAGCCAACCGTCGGGGTTGACGCGGAGTCGGTCGAAGCGTTTTACGACCTTCTCTCTGCGCTAAACGAACAAGGCATCACCATCCTGCTTATCGAACACGACCTCGGCGCGGTGACCGAGCACGCCGCTCGCGTGGTCTGTCTCAACCGGGGCATCTACTTCGACGGCCCGACCGACGAATTCATAGAGAGCAACGCGCTCGGGCGGGCGTTTGGCACCGCCACTGCAATTGGAGGGGTTCAATGATACCGCTCGACGTGCTTTTGCAGGCAAGTCCGCTCGACCCCGTCTTGTCGCCGCTCTACGTGCTGCTCGACCTCTGGTACTGGCTGCTCACCCAGCTGTACCACATGACCGGCCTCGAACTCATCAGCCCCGACTACAAATTCATGCACCGGGCCATCCTCGTTGGCCTCTGTATTGGCGTGATGGCCCCGCTCATCGGGACGTTCCTCGTCCACCGCCAACTCGCGTTGATTGGGGACGCGCTCGCCCACACCGCCTTTGCGGGCGTTGCGATTGGGCTGTTCTTGAACGCCGTGCTCAATCTCGGCGTCTCGCCGTACCTCACGGCGGTCGTCGTCGCCATCCTCGCCGCGTTGCTCATCGAACTCATCTCTGAGGCGACCGACGCCTACAACGACGTATCGATGGCAATCGTCCTCTCGACCGGGTTCGCGCTCGGGTCGGTGCTCATCAGCATCAACGCGGGCGGCCTCGCGGTCGGCGTCAATCAGTTCCTCTTCGGGAACCTCTCGACCGTTTCCGCTGAGAACGCCGCCATCTTGCTCGTGTTGTTCGCCATCATCGTCGGCACGGTTGCGCTGTTTCGCAACCAACTGCTGTACGTCACCTTCGACGAGACGGCCGCGGCCGTCTCCGGCCTGTCAGTTTCGTGGTTCAACCGCGTGATGGTTATGCTCACCGCGATGGTCGTCGTCGGCGCGATGCAGATTATGGGCGTCATTCTCGTCGCCGCGATGCTCGTCGTCCCGGTTGCCGGGGCAACGCAGGTGTCACGGAGCTTCTCCGAGTCGTTGGTCGTCTCGGTCGTGCTCGCACAACTCGCCGTCTTGCTCGGCATCGGGGTTTCCTACTACGGCGGGGCGACCGCTGGTGGCGTCATCGTGCTCGTCGCCGTTGCGCTCTACATCGGTGCCGTCGCGATTGGCAAACTCCAGACGCGGTTTACGGAAGACACCGTGCCGGAACTTGGCAGTATCACCACCACGAAAAAGAAAACCGTCGAATCGGATTCGGACTGATTTTTCACCCGCGGAGTGCGTCCACGGGATTCAGATTCGCCGCGCGCCACGCCGGGTAGAGGCCCGACAGTAAACTCGCCCCGAGCGCGAAGCCGTAGGCTTGGGCGATGAACACGAAGTTCGCCATCGTGAACACCCCCCACGGGTCGCCGAGGATGAACTGGCTCACCGCCATCCCTGCGACAATCGACAACAGGATGCCGACAACTCCGCCGAGAATCCCGAGCAACAGCGCCTCGACGAGGATGATGCCGAGAATCTCGACCTTTTGTACCCCAACCGCGCGTAGCACGCCGATTTCGGTGCGGCGCTCGATGGTACTCATGAGCATCACGTTCAGGATGCTCACGCCTGCGACGACGAGCGAAATGGCGCCAATCGCAATCAGGAACGACCCGATGGCGTCGAACGCTTGGGTGATCTGGTCTGAGATGTCCGCGAGTTCGAACACCTCATAGCGGGTGTCGCGGTCGTTCAACTCGCGGATGGCGTCTGCGGTGGCGTTGGCTTCGAGGCCCGACCCCGCATCGACGACGATTTGGTCGTACTCACGGGCGGGAAACTCACCGATTGGGAGGACAACGGCGTTGCTCGCAGAGGTTGGTGAGAACGCTTGGCTTGCCGCGAGAATCGCACTCACGCGGTAGCTCTTCCCATCAACCATGATGCTGTTGCCAACGCGCACGCCGAGATTTTCCGCGAGATTCGTGCCGATGAGCGCGCCGCTTCGCAGCGTTGGCGGGAGCGTGCCGGATTCTGCTTCATAGAGGTCGCCCGGCCGCGACACGCCAAAGATTTGAACCACCTGTCGTTCGTTGCTGAACTCAACCACCCCCTGTCCCTGTGCAATCGGTGTGACGGTCGCACCGGGAGCGGCCCGTTCGATGTTCTGGACGTCGCGGTCGGTGAGTGCGCTCACGCCTTCGTCAAACGCGGGTGAGACGATGATTTCGCTCCCGATGTCGCCGAGCGAATCGGTGACGCTCACCTGCAGTGTGTTGCCGAAGATGCCGAGTGAGGCAATCGCGAGGACGCCAATGACGATGCCGAGCATGGCAAGCGCAGAACGCACCTTGTTGCGCGTCAGGTTGCGCCGCGCCATCATTATCGACGGGAAACGCCGGTAGAGCGGCTCAAGCATCGTGTTCCTCCTCGGCCAGCGCGTCGTCGCCGTCGATGACGCCGTCTACGATGTTGACCCGGCGGTCTGCGTAGGCTGCCACGTTCGGGTCGTGGGTGACCGCGATGATGCCAACGCCTTCGTCGCAGATTTCCCGCAGGCGGTCTAAAATCTCCTTTCCGGTTTTCTGGTCTAAGTTCCCCGTTGGCTCGTCTGCGAGCAGGACTTGGGGTTCGTTCACGAGCGACCGCGCGATGGCGACGCGCTGTTGTTGCCCCCCGGAGAGTTCTTTGGGGAGGTGGTCTAATCGGTCGCCAAGGCCGAAGCTGGTGAGCAGTTCAATGGCTTTCTCGCGGCCCTTTTTGTTTCCCGCGCCGCCGAACAGCGTCGGGAGTTCGACGTTCTCGGTCGCGGTGAGCGACGGGATGAGGTAGAAGTCTTGGAAGATGAAGCCAATTGCTCCCTGTCGAGCGTTGGTGCGCTCGCGGTCTGAGAGCGTGGTCACGTCTTCGCCGCGAAGCAACACCGTGCCTTCGCTTGGCTCGTCGAGCAGGCCAATCATGTTGAGCATGGTCGATTTCCCGGAGCCACTTGGCCCCATCACCGCGACGAACTCGCCGGATTCGATGGCGAAATCCACGCCCTTGAGGACGGTGAGCGTCTCGCCGCCGAGCTCGTAGCGCTTGACCACGTCGCGCAGTTCAACGAGTGCCATTGCGTGAGTTGCGCCAAGCGTAGCCGATGACGCCGACCACGAGCAAGACGACGACCAGCCCGCCGATGATGAGCGGGAGGCTGAAGCCGCCGTCGTCTTGTGGAGCGGACGCGGGCTGGGACTCTTCGATGCGAACCTGCACCGTCTCTGTGCGCTCTTCGCCGCCCGCACGGTAGGTGACGCTCACGGGGACGGCGGTCGCGTTGTCGTTGACCTCGGCGTAGAGGTCGAACACAACGAAGTCACTCTGTGGAACCGTGCCAACGAAGTACTCTTTGAACGGTTGGGCGGGCGTCACGCCGTCTGCGGGGACGACCCGGACGACGACGCTCTCTGCGGTGCCTTGGCCGATGTTACTCGCACTCCCGGTGATGTGGAGTTTCCCGTCTTCGAACTCGGTGTTGATGCCGGTGAGCGACACCACGCCAACGCGTGGCGTGTAACGGAGCGATGTTTGACTCGTTCCTTCGATGGTTCCCATGTCGTAGCTGGCCGTGATGACGAGGTCGGCCGGGTCGGTCACCCCAGAGAGGTTGAGGCGGGCAACGCCGGTGCTGTCTGCGTCAATCTCCGAGATGAGTGTGCGTGCGACTGGCACGCCGTCGACCGTGGCCGTGACGACGACGCTGTCGATGGCGGCGTTACCGAGGTTGAGCACTTCAACGGAGATCGGCGGCGTGACGGTGGTGTCCGTCTCTGGGAGGGTCACGACGCTCGCTTCGACCACGACGTTCTCATTGAGCGACTCGATTGTCACGTCGCGGGTCGTCGTGACAGAGCGCCGGTTGTTCGCCGTCGCGTAGTCGAGTCGCGCGTCGATGGCTGTGCGACCCGGGTCTTGGCTTTCAACGGTGAAGTTGAACGTTGTGAGCGTGCCGGGCTCGAGCCGCGGCAGCACTCGCGCGTCGTCTTCGACGGTGATGTCGTCACCCGAAACCGAGAGGTCGAGGTCACGCAGTGTGGCTTCCCCGCCGTTCGAGACGCGAACCGTCACGACGCTTTCGGTGTTCGAGACGAGGGTTTCAGAGAGAATCTGGACGCGCGGGACTGTCCCCGCGGCCTCCTGTGAGCGCACGTCGATGGTCACGGGGTAGCGAACCGTATCGCTCGACCCGTTCACACTCCGGCCGCGCACTTCGAGTTCGAGGCGTTTGACGCCCGCTTCGTCGAACGTCGTCGTCAGCGGGACGCTCAGACTTTCACCGGGAGAAATCGTGCCGACATTCTGGACTTCGTCGTACTCCGTATTTCCGGTGCGAGCGACCAACTCGATCGACCGCACTTCGAACGCTTGCTGACTGCCCGCAGAGTTGCGGATGGTCGCCGTTACCGTCACGAGGTCGCCAACGGCAGGCGATTCCGGCGTGATGGTCGTGCCCGTGACCGAAATGAACGCGTCTTCTTGCGCGAAGACGGTCATCGGTGTGAGCAACGAGAACACGATGAGTGCCGCGACGAGGGGCGCTTTCATGGCGTGAACACCTGTCCGAACACCGCGAGGGCGATGTTGATGCCGACGGGAATCGCAACGGTGTACAGCCCCTGTCTAAAGCTGAGGTTTCGTGCGTGTTTCACGGCAAACGCCCAGAGGAACGCACTCCAGAGCGTGAACACGATGCCGACGGCCGACGCGAGTCGGAGCGTCGAACTCTGAGTCACGGCGACCGAATACGCCTGAATGGCCTCCGGCGACGTTGGTGCGGGAATCCCTTGCAGCGCGAAGTACATCGCACCGATGCCGAGCAACCCACCGAAGATGGAGGGGAGAAAACCCCAGCCAGTCAGTGCGAGCGTTTTCGTGAACTTTCCCTCTCCATCGAACACGATGGAGATGACGTGAAACAGGATGGCGAACACGAACCAGATGACGAACTGCGCGACAAGCGCGCCGCCAATCCCGAACGCGTATGCGAGAATCGCTACTGCCTGGCCACCTTCGGCGGGGAATGCGGAAACGATGCGAGAGAGCAAGAGGTACGACGTGATAGCACTCAAAACCCCCGCACCTAATATGATTCCAGCGGCCCCCAACAACCGCGGTGACTCGGCCTCCTCCCGGAAGAACGCATCCGGGTTCGTAATAAGGTCGAGAATCATCACCTCATGTTAGTTTCGAGAGGAGTTAACTGTACCAGGGGTACGGTATATCACACAACTCATCATGTGTTTATTTGAGTTTCAGCCCACCCGCTTGCTACTTCATCTCCGGTGGTGTCTCTTGGAACTTCAACAGTGCCTCCCGGAAATCGTCGGGAACGCGACACGGTTCGCCAGTCTCTGTGTCTACCGCAACATAGGTGACGTGCCCCGAAGCGAGCAGTGCGTCGTCTGCCTTTCTGCGCGCTCGATAGGCGAAGGTGAGGCTTTTCGTTCCAATCGTCTCTGCGCGCATCGCGTTCACGAGCACGTCATCGAACTCCGCTGAGGCGTGGTAATCCAAATCGACGTGGACGACGTGGACGTCCCAGCCGCGAGCTTCGAAGGTGTCGTAGCCGTAGTCAAATTTGCGCAAGAAGGCGTTGAACGTCTCGTCTTGGAAGGTGACGTAATTGCCATAGAACACAATCCCCTGCATGTCCGTTTCTGCAAACCGTACCCGGTTTTCGAACACGTCGTAGTACTCAGCCATTGCTCACCGTGGGGTGGCACACACAAAGAAAGTATGTCGGGGTTAGTCGTCCGCGATAACGTGTGTCGATTCGGCCGCAAGCAGGCGGTCTAACGCATCGACCATCGCGTTCACGCTCGCGCGCGTGATGTCCGCTTCACTGGAGGCGACCGTGACGTGGCGGCCATCGCGGGACATCTCGACTTCGACGGTCACGACGGCGTCGGTGCCGCCCGTAATCGCATCGACGTGATAGCTGTCGAGTTGGGCGTCTGCGGCCGGGCCGAGCGCCGAGCGCACCGCAGAGACGGCGGCATCGACTGGGCCGCTGCCCGTGCCCGAGGCGACGCGTTCTTCGCCATCGACGAGCAGACGGACGCTCGCGGTGGGCGTGCCACCACCCGAGGCGGCAGTGAGACCGAGCAACTCGACGCGGCGGTCGCGTTCGCGCTGCTGGACTTCCTCTGCAATCGTGAGCAGGTCTGCGTCGGTGACGCGCTTGCCGCGGTCGCCGAGTTCTTTCACCCGAGAGACGACCGTCCCCAGTTCCTCGGGGGAGACCGAAACGCCGTGTTCGTCGAGTGCGGCTTTGACGCCCGCGCGCCCGGCGTGCTTGCCGAGGACGAGACGCCGCTCCCGACCCACCTTTTCTGGCGGGTAGGGCTCGTACATCGCGTCGTCTTTGAGCGTGCCGTCGGTGTGGATGCCGCTCTCGTGGCTGAAGGCGTTCTCGCCGACGACGGCCTTGTTCGGCGCGAGCGGGATGCCCGTCGCCGTAGCCACGGTCTGGGCGAGTTTGAACAGGCGCGTCGTATCGACCGTCTCGATGCCGTAGCCGTGGTCGAGCGCGATTGCGACTTCTTCGAGCGCGACGTTGCCCGCGCGCTCACCGATACCGTTTACGGTGGCGTGGATGAGGTCTGCGCCGGCGCGCACGCTTGCGAGGGCGTTCGAGACGGCGAGGCCCAAGTCGTCGTGGGTGTGGGTGCTCGTTGGCCCCAGCGCGGCAAGCCGCGAGACGGCCTCGTAGGTGTGTTCGGGCGTCGCGTGCCCGACCGTATCGCAGTAGCAGACGCGGTCTGCGCCTGCGTCGAGCGCCGCGCCAAGCAGTCGTTCGAGGTAATCGAGGTCGGCGCGCGAGCCGTCTTCGCCGAGGACTTCGACCCAAAGGCCGTGGTCGCGGGCGTACTCCACGAGCGAGGTGGTCTTTTCGACCACACCGTCGCGGGTCGTCCCGACTTTTGTTTCGATGTGACGGTCGCTCGACGGCACGACGAGGTGGACGCCATCGACGCCGCAGTCGAGCGCGAGGTCGATGTCGCCTTGGACGCCGCGGGCGAAACTCGTGACCTTCGCGTCGAGTCCGAGCGAGGCCACGCGCGAGATGGTCTCGCGTTCGCCCGCGCCGGTGCAGGCGCTGCCTGCTTCGATGACCGAGACCCGTGCCCGGTCGAGTTCACGGGCAATCTGGGCCTTCTGGTCTGGGGTGAGCGAGACGCCTGGCGCTTGCTCACCGTCGCGGAGCGTTGTATCTACGAACTGTACAGAAACCGGGTCAGAGGTGGGATGTGATTCGGGAGGAGACCCGAATAAAACGGTCACTGGTCATGATAGCCATTCTCAGGGAACGCCTCTACGAACTTAAAGTGGGCCTATGTGGCAGATGTTGCTGCTCACTCGACGAGGGCGATACGGTCACCGACTTCGACACCCGCTGCATTCCCAGCGGGCAGTTCGAGTATCAAATCTGCGGACGCCGCGCCGTATCCGAGCCACGGGCGGAGGGTTTTCACCGCCACCACCTCGCCGTCTCGCGCCCAAATCACGTCGATGGGGAAGAACACGCAGACCATGTGGATGTCGCGGCGTTTCGCCTTTCCGAAGCGAAAGGCGAGCGCGTAGTCGTCGGGAATCGAGCGCCGGAACATGAGGCCACGGCCTTGCTGGAGGAGGCTGTCGGCCGTGTCTACCTGCGTTGCGAGGAGTTGCTGCCCGGAACCAGTGTCGTGAACGAGACGCACACCCACACCTCTCCCGGCGAGTGGAAAAGTGGTTCGGGAGTCAACTTGAAATTCGAGGGCGAACGAGGTGTGGTATGGAGAAGACGCCGCAGGGCACGTCGGTCGGGGTGGACGACCCCTACGCCCACGTCTCGCGGTGTGACCACCTCACCGACGACGGGCGGTGTCGCTACGCCTTTCACTACGCCGGAAACGACCCCGCATTCGCCGCAGCGCGGCGCGCAGACGAGTTTCAGTGTCCGGTCGGTGACCCCGATAGTGGCTGGGAGTGGCGCGACTGCCCCCACTTTCGCTCGACCGAGCACAACCGCGAGTGCGCTCGCTGTGGCTTAGCAGAGCGCCTGAACACGCACACCGGCGACCGCCCGTTGCTCGAAGAACACCATCTGTCATACGCCGACCGGGACGCCGGAACCCACGAAATCACGGTGTTTCTCTGTCGGTGGTGTCACGCGAAAATCCACACCTCCTTTGCGCGAATCGACGACGACGCCAGCCCCGGCCCGGAGGCGCTCGCCGAGGCCGAAACGCGCCGCGGCCACGAGCTAGACGAATTCGGATTCGAGCCCGCGAGCAAACGACGAGAAAGAGAGTAGGTAGCTGCTGTTCGACCAGTAGGTGAGTTTCGTGGCGGCGAGCACTTCTGTGAGAAACCGACTCTTGTTACCGTCGCTTGTTCGGCTGAGCAAGTGCGAACTCCAGAACTCCTTGGGCGCGCGTGTTGGCCGTTTGGAGTGCGTCGTCCGGCCACGCTTCGGGATGAAACCTGCACCTGACTCTGCGCCACGTTTCGATACCACCGCTCCTCATTCGCACCCGTTTTCGCCCAGTTTCAGGAGGTTTATACGACGATACTCGCTACTCACCGCTAATGACCCGCATCGTCGTGATTAACAATCACGGGCAGTTCACCCACTTAGAACACCGGGCGCTTCGTGACCTCGGCATCGACACCGACCTCATCGACAACGACACGCCACCAGAGGAGATTGACGCAGACGGCATCGTCCTCTCTGGCGGCCCGAGCATGGACGACATCGGCCGCTGTGAGGAGTATTTGGAACTGGACATTCCAGTCCTCGGCATCTGTCTCGGGATGCAGATTCTCGCTGAGAAACTCGGCGGACGCGTCGGCAGCGGCGAGTACGGCGGCTACGCCGACGTGACGGTCGAAGTGCTCGATGAAGACGACCCGCTCATCGGCTCACTCGCCCCCGAGACGCGCGTTTGGGCGAGCCACGCAGACGAGGTTAAAGAACTCCCAGAGGGCTTCACTCACACCGGCACGAGTGACGTCTGTGGCATCGAGGCGATGAGCAACACCGAACGCGACCTCTACGGCGTCCAGTGGCACCCGGAAGTCGCCCACACCGACGAGGGCGAAGCCGTGTTTGAGAACTTCCGCGCCATCTGCGAGTAACGGGCTTTTTGTCCTCTGGCTAGAATTATTTCGTAATGACCGCCACGCAGGGTGACCTTGCGGCACTTTCTCGCTACATCTTCCGCGCACCGCGGTGGTATTCGAGCCTCGCGTTCGCGCTCCTCATCGCGGCCGTCGCTGGCGTCGCCGCCTTCGACTTTCGATTCGTCCTCGAAGACGCTTGGCAGGGGATATTCTTCATTGGCTTGCCAACCGTCATCGCAAGCGCGCTGACCCCGTGGATAGACGGGAAACTCGGCGGCCAACTCACGCGCAATCGCGCCTCGTTGCTCGCGCTCGCGGGCGAACTCGTCGTGGTCGCCTTTCTCATTCTCGCGGGCATTCTCGCGGTGCTCACGCCGCTTGGCCAGGGGTTCGTCTTCGATACCTTGCTCGCCGCACTGGCGAGCGTGTTCGCGCTTCGCCTGCTCGTCGTGATGGCCGTCTCCCGAAAGTCGCTGCTCATCGCGTCGATTCCCGCGAGTCTCCACACTGTCGCCTCGGCCGTCCTCCTGTTCATCTACTCGGGAACGATGCGCTACTTCGAGATTGGCGGCCCGCTCGCTCGGTCGTTTCTTTCCCGGCCAGAGCGCGCGCCGCCGGAACTCCTCGTCGTTGTCCCACAGGACTTTCTCGTTCTCGGCGTCATCTGCGTGCTCTATGCGGGGGCTGTCTGGGCATTCCTCACCGTCATCGACCGCCCGTGGCGGCGGAGCATGGACGTTTCCGTCCTCGACTTTATCCGGGGGTTCATCGGCCACATCGCCGAAGGGTCACGGGAACTCGAAACGTTCTTCGAGGACATCGGTGAGGAAGCCATCGTCCCCGTCACCGTCCTTTCGTTTCGGACGCCCAGTGGCACGGAGAAAGCCCGCTTTACGCTCCCGATGATACACCCCGGCCCGATGGGAGAAATCGGCGGCGGGAACCTCCCAGAGCGCGTCGCAGAGTGGTCTGATGGCGTCGCATTCCCGCCCCACGCAACCGCGGGCCACGACTTCAACCTCGTCACCGAGCGCGAGGTCGATTCGATTCTGGATGCCGCAAGCGAGGCGTTTGCGGCCATCTCGTATGACGGTGTGGCGTCTCAAAGCGTCAGAAAGCGCGTCGGCGACGCGACGCTCATCGGGCAGGCGTTCGGCAACGATGCGTTGCTTGTTTCGACGTTCTCACCGCAGTTCGCAGACGACGTTGAGTTCTCGATTGGGATGACCGCAGGCGCTGAAGCCCGCGTCCACGGGCTGAAAGACGTGATGCTCGTAGACGCTCACAACTCGAACAACGGCCTCACCGGACCCGACCTTGGGCACGTCGTCCCCGGGAGCAAGCGCTCATACGACATGATTCAGGCGGCTGGGTCGGTGGCAGAAAGCCTCACCGACGCGCCGCGCGGCCCGGTCAAACTCGGCGTCGCGTGGGACCGGACGCCGTGGACGCCACCCGAAGGGATTGGCCCACTTGGTATCCGTGTGGCGATGGTCGAAGTCGAGGGCCAACTCACGGCGTACGTGCTCGTCGACGGAAACAACATGGAACCGGGGCTTCGAGACCGCATCGTCGAATCGATTCCGGCCGTTGACGACGCCGAAATCATGACCACGGACACCCACGTCGTCAACACCGTGAAGTCGGCAAATCAGGTCGGCGGCGCGATTTCACACGATGAGCTCGTCTCGCTCATTTGCTCACTCGTCGAAACTGCCCGCGAAGACTTAGAGCCAGTCGAAGCCGGGATGGCATCCTCGCGCGCTTCGGTCACCGTCTTTGGCAACGACCGCACCGAGACGCTCGCGAGTCACGCAAACGCGCTCATCTCGATGGGTGGCGCACTCGCCGCCGCGTTCATCATCGTCGTGTTCACCGTGAGCATTCTCATTTTCCTGCTCGCGTAGGGTCAGTCCTGTGCGGTCGTCGTTGCCTCTGCCGTGACGGGTGCGGCCTCGTGGAAGCGAAGCGTCACAACTGTGCCGCGCGGTTCGTTTTCAGTGATGACTAACTCACCGTCTGCAGCCGAAACAATCCAGTGAACCAGCCACAGGCCAAGGCCGCTTGTGTGCTCTAGTTGGGATTCAATTCCACGTTTGAGCACCTCTCGCTCCATCTTGGGAATGCCGGGACCGTCGTCTGCAACGTGTATCTCAACAACATCAGTCTCAGCTTTCGTAATCGAGACGGTCACCGTGGGAACGTCTCGGTCACTGTGCTCGATGGCATTTGTGAGCAGTTCTTCAAGCCCGACTTTGACCAGTGGGAGTGCGTTTGCCCACGCTGCATCGGGAATATCACACTCGATGTTCACCGTCGAATACGTGGTCTGAACGGTGGCAACCACCTGTTCGACCTGCGCGACGATGTCGAGCGGGAGCACCTCTGAATCGCGGTCTAGCAGCGTGTCGATACGCCGTGACTTTTGGCTCAGTTCGAGGAGGTCGGTGCCAGCGCGGTGGGCTTTCCCCATCCACGTGCGTACTTGTTCGCTCTCGGTTTCCTCTTGTACCATCGAAATCGCCCCTTGTACCACGGACATCTTGTTGCCAACGTCGTGGCGCAACACCCGATTGAGCACTTGGAGTCGCTGTTCGTACTGTCTGTGCTCGGTCACGTCGTGTGCCGTCAACAGAATCGCACCGATAGCCGGATTCTCGAGGAGGTTCTCGCCTTTTGCTTCCATGACGCGCCACGACCCGTCTGCGTGCTGGACGCGAAGTTCAACCCAGTCGCTCGTCCCGCCTTGTTGGATGGTGATGAACGTCTCGAAAATTCGCTCGACATCGTCGGGATGGATGTACTCAATAAATGGGTCGCCAAGGATGTCCACAGGGGGGTAGCCAAGCGTTCGTTCGATCGACGGCGTGACGTATTCAAACCGACCATCTTCGGTTACGAGCACGGTAACCGTCGATGCTTGTTCGACGATTGTCTGATAGCGTCGCTCGACTTTGCGCTGGGTGGTGATGTCGTGAAGGCTCAGGATAGAGCCCGACTTGTTTTGTGTCTCGAACTGAGAGCACGTGACGCTGTAGTATCGTGGCGTCTCGTCGTTCGTTGTCACGATTTCAGTGGCCGCACCTTCGTTTACGAGACACTCATGCAATGCTGGATACGCCGCGAGCGCTGTCTCTGCTCGCTCGCCAACGAGGTCTGTGCCGGTATCGAGCAGGCGGGTGACCGTTGGGTTGTAGTCAACGATGCGGTGATTGTCATCGAGAATGATGATACCGTCATCCATCTCGTCGATGAGCGTGCGCTGTGCGATCGGAATCACATCTAAAAACTGGTACCGAAACAGGGTGTACGCGACAAGCGGGGTGGTCAGCCCAAAGGTGATCGGCGTCAGGTCTACATGTGGGAACGGGAATACTTCTGCGACGCTGGCCCAGCTTGCGAGCAGTGGGACCACGCTTGCGAGTATCAGCAACAAGCTCTGGCGTCTGCGAATGCCGTATGTACGGTGTGCGTCGAGGGCGAGTACCCCGATGACGACTAAATCGAGGATGTACGTGTACAGGAGAAAGAGCAAGAAAACGGGGCCGGGACTGATTTCGAGAACAACTCCTGTTGAGTGGGTGTGGACGTTCACTGGCGTGAACACCAGCTGTCGATACTCGGCGCTCCAAACCAGAAGCGCGGTTGCGGCGGGGAATACGCTTATGCTGAGCAGCCCACCGGGTGTGAGCCAGCGTTGTCGGCCTGCGTAGGCAAGAATGAACACCGGCCACGCAACTGCCATGACCGCCACGCCAATCCAGACAAACCGATTCCAGAACAACTTGCCCGCGAGCGTCGTTGTAGAAAGCTGAAACCAGTAGGCAGAACACCACACGACCACGCTTCCCGTCACCGCGAGAAACGCGGTCATCCGCGGTTGTTTGAGCTTGCTTCGATGACTCAGCACATACACGCTCAACAGCAAAGAGATTGCACTCGCAAGGAGGAGAGGAAAGGTATAGGGCGTTGCTTGCCACGCCATAGATTACTTCTATTATCAGCTAATATACAAGCTTCGGTGAATTTCAGCCTGGAAACTGTCCCCTGTGATAATCGCTCGTTGCAGAACATTATTGTCTGTCTGTTTCCATGTGACTGTAATGGGCCTGTCAAACCCCCCTGTCGTGTTGATTGTCGAAGACGAGCCCGACATCGCAGAGATGTACGACATCTGGCTCGGAAATGACTACGACAGCCGATTTGCGGCGAACGGTGCGCAGGCTCTCTCTCATCTCGACGAAACCGTCGATGTCGTATTACTCGACCGACGGATGCCCGGGATGTCGGGTGACGAGGTGCTCGCCGAAATCCGCTCCCGTGACGTTGATTGTCGCGTCGCGATGGTCAGTGCGGTTGACCCCGACGTTGACATCATCGAAATGGGGCTCGATGCGTATGTCGTGAAACCACCAACCAAAGACGGTCTCAGAGACACTATTGCATCCCTCATCGAACGCGCGCCGCTCGATGCGGACGTTCAAGAATACTACTCACTCGCCGCGCGACGCAACGCACTCGAAATCAACAACTCGCGCGATGAACTCGCAGAACTCGAGGCGTACCAGAACCTGCTTTCCAAACTCGAAAGCCACCGCGAACGCGTGGCGCACAAACTCTGATCACCGTTTTTCTGTCGCTGTCGCTCGCCGGTCGTGGTTGTTGAAAGAAATGACGACGTTAGGCCGACTGTGCGTCGTCGAACAACTCGTCGACGGCGTCTTGTGCGGCGTGGGCCGCTTCGTCGGCTACGGCTTCTGCATCGCCGGGGGCGTTTAGGTACACATCGACTTCGAGGACGCCCTCCTCGAAGTGGACGGTGATGTCGAGGTCAGTGACCTCAGAGCGCTTGTACCGTGCGAAGATGAGTCCTTCAGCAGCCGCTGCGGCCGTCTGAACGACGTCTTCGTCGGTTGGCATTTACTGTGCTGCGCCGCCAGCGCCGCCCATTGCGCCGCCGCCGAGCATCTGCTGGAGTTCCTGCTGGAGTTCCTCGAACTGGCCTTCGACGCGCTCTTCTTGCTTCGTGAGCGTCTCGACGCGGATTTCGAGCGTGTCGACTTTGTCAGAGAGGTTCTCTTTTGCGTCCTCGTAGGTGGTCTGGACGAACAGCTCGCCGACCTCGCGGTACATCGTCGCGTCTTCGTCGATGTTTTCGAGTTCGTCGAGTGCCGTCTGAGCCTCTTGGAGCGAGGACTCTGCGGTCTGTTTCTGGGTTGCGACCTGCTGGGCTGTCTGCTGGAGACCCTGCAGTTCTTCGAGTTTCTCTTGTGCTTCCGGTGGGAGACTACCCTGCATATCACCACCGTGGCGATGCTAACTGAAAAACCCTGTCTTGTAGTCGTGCGCGGCAAAGCCAACGTCTGCAAGCGATTCTGCGGTTTTGACCAGGGTGAGCCACGTGTTACACCCTGCGCGCAGGGCAACGAGGTCATCTGCTGACACCTCCACGGTGACGGTGGCTCCCTCGCGGGTGAGCGTGGCGCTCGTCCGGTCGCCTGCAATCTCGGCTACTTCTTGGCGGACGCTCCGTGCCACTATGCGGGCATAGGGCGCGTCATCGTACTCGAACGTTAGAATCGCGGTATGCAATGAGGGGTCCTCGTCGGTTAGCAGTGCGTTCACCACACGTCATGTTCAGCGTCGGATGACGCCACAGACGGTTGCGAGGACGCCGCTTATTTGACGTCGACTTCTTTGACCACGCGGCTGCGCTCTTTGAGGAGCACGCGGTGGCCACAGTACGGACAGCGGACGCCGCCGTACTCATCGAGTTCAACGTCTCGCTTGCAGCGCGAACACTTGTAGCTCATGGGTGAGAGAGTTATTCGTCGTCGCTCGAAAGCGCCGCACGGATGGAGCGCTTGACTGCGGTTCCACCGGGCGTGGCTGGGCGGTACGAGCCGCCTGCGAACTTGTAGTCACAGCGGGCGCACTGCCAGATGCCGGTACCTTTGCGGGAGACCTTGTGGTCGCCACACTCTGGGCAGGCGTGCTTTTTGTTCGTATCCGCTTCAATCTCAGCTACACGGCGTCGCGCAACGCGACCGTAGCGTGCGCCGAACCGACCGGCGGAGCCGGTTCGTCGTCCCTTCTTTTGCTCGGCCATAATACGTGTCCATAACCAAAGGGGACAGATAAAGCCTTTGAGTTGCGGAAGCGCTCTGTGTGGGTTTGACAGGGGGTATCGGCCGCACGCAGACGGCCGTCGATACAGACGCTGTGACACACTATACAACCGGTTGGAACGCCCGGAAACGACAGGGATAACCCGCCTTTCACCCACCTAGCAACACGCAATGCGTTCGATTCTGCCTCCGCTCTGGAGCGCGCTGGTTCGATGAGCCGCCCGCGCACCATCATCCTCGCCGTCATCGTGAGCACCTTCTTCGTCGGCTTCGGTGGCGGCGTCGTGTTCCCCATCCTCCCAAATCTCGGGGCGCTGCTCGGCATCTCGCCGTTCGTCGTCGGCCTCATTCTGAGTGTGAACCGGTTTACGCGAGTCGTCGCCAACACGCCTGCAGGCTCGCTCATCGACCGCATCGGGACGCGAAAACCGTTCATTGCGGGGCTGTTCATCGAAGGCCTCGCCACGCTTGGCTACGTCGTCGCGCTGAACGCCACACTCCCCGAAGTGTGGTTTCTCGCCGCCCGCATTCTTTGGGGACTCGGTAGCGCCTTCGTGTTCGCCACGGCCTACACCATCGCCGCGGACGTGAGCACCGGCACGTCTCGCGGGACGAACATGGGCGTTGTCCGCGGCGGCATGACGCTTGGGTTCCCCGCTGGACTGGTCATGGGCGGCGTCGTGAGCGACCTCTACTCGGTCACGACGGCGTTCGTCCTCGCCGCGGCGTTCGCGTTGTTTGCGAGCGCAATCGCTTATTTCGCAATTCCAGAAACGCACGTTTCCGGCCCGCAGACGAGGGTGAAGCCGTGGGACGTGGACGTGAGCGCACCTGCACTCACCATCGGTGCGGTGAACTTCGGCCTCTACTTCGCTTACCTCGGCGCGCTGTTTTCGACGCTCGTCCTCTTTCTCGACTTTCACGGCTTCAGCGTCTGGGGCTACGGGCCACAGGGGATGTCGGGGCTGTTGATGGCCGTAACGGTCGTTTCTGCGGCCGTCTTCACCTTCGGCGGCGGGAAGTTGAGCGACGACTACGGCGCGCGCATCCCCGTGTTGCTCGGCTTTCTCGTCGTCTCGTTCGCGGGGTTTGCCCTGCTCGCCGTCGCAGAGACCATCCCCACTCTCGCCGTCGCCTGCCTCCTCATCGGTATTGGACAGGGCGGCACGAGCGGACCGCTCATCGCGCTGCTTGCCGACTTCACGCCCACAGAACGGATGGGCAGAGCAACCGCGACGAACAACGTGCTCGGCGACTTGGGCGGCGGGCTCGGGCCACTGGTGTCACTGCCGCTCATCAACCTCGTCGGCTTCGCGCCGGTGTACGCCGTCTGTGCGGTCATTCCGCTCGTGGCAGGTCTCCTCCTCGTCGGGAGCATCTACTCACAGACGGGCGAACTCAGCCCGACGACGGTGAGCCTCGCGGACGACTAACTTACTGGTAGCCGTCTGCTGCGAGCGCCTCGTTTAAATCCTCACGGACGCGCTCGCCCATCTCGCGGTCGCCCGCTGTCGTCACGACGCGATTTTCTTGGACGCTCGAGCCGTCGCGGAGCAGGAGTCTGACGTTGCCGTGCTCGTCCGCGCGGGTGGCTTTCGCCCGGACGCCAGTTCGTGAACCCGAACCGCCTGCGTCGATTGGGCCGGGAATGACCTTCTTCACGTTCGGGTGTTCTGCGACGAGCATGATGACCTTCATCCCGTCTCGTTCGCCGATGAGCGTGGTGTGCGACCCGCCGAGTTTCTCTTTGGGCTTCAGGTCAACAACGTCGAGCGCTGGCTCGCCAAGCCGTGAGAGCACCGCCTCGACGGGGTCGTCCCCCGAGACGCGATAAAAGTCGTAGTGCGCCTGCGCCCGAACCGCCTGAATCACCTCGCGGTTGCCGGTCGCATACACCGCATCCGGGCGTTTGCGCTGGAGGTCGTCCGCGATGCGCCCGGCGAAGTTGCGGAGTTCGACGACGGACAACTCGTCGTTCGGCTCGGGCGTGGTGCGCACGTCGGAATGGCCGACAACGTCCTCTTCGAACAGGAAGGTGAGGGTGGCGTGGTCGCGTTCGATGTCGAGGACGACGGTGTCGCAGTTGCGCGTCTGACAGACCAGACAGTAGTCACCCGGACGGGTGAGCGACGAGGCGCACTGCCGACAGTTCATAGCAAAGGCCAACTCACAATTACAGTTAAGTAGCGTGTTTCACATCGCGTTCGGATCGGTCTTCAGGTACTCGCGCATGAGTACCGTCGCGTACGACCCTTTCGGCAGCGAGAAGGTGAACGTCGTGTCCGTCACGTCGAGCCCGGTCTGGAGCAAAACCGCCCGCCGAGTGCCCTTCGAATGGAACTCACCGGGCAGGTCGAAGTCCTCGCGCGTGAGGTTCTCAGCGTCGAGCACCTCGCGGGCGATGTCGCCGGGTTCACCGTCTGCGAACTCCGTCTCTGTGCCGATGAGCGGCGCGGTCACGAACGCTCGCCCGCGCTCGCAGTGGCGGTTGATGGTGTCCACGCGCGTTTCGGTCACGGCCTGCTCGCGGTCGGTGTCGGGCAACACGAGGTCGCCGGGGGCGCTCGTGTCCGCAAAACAGACCACGTCGCCCGCCACAGCGTTGTCGAACGGTATTCCACGGGCAAGGCGCTCTGAGAGAATCTTGTTGAACAGGTAGGACTGCGCCGCGTTCACCATCAGCCGCTGGAGGTTGGTGGGCAGCGTTTCGAGCGCCTCGCGGAAGTCGTCGGGCGTCTCGCCGCCGTTCTCGACGAGTTTGTGGAGCATCGCTCGCTCGTAGCCGAGGTAGCCCGGATAGTCGTCTAAGGCGGCTTTCCAGTCGCGTGTCTCCTCGACAAAGGCGCGTGCCTCGCGCGTCTGGTCGCGCTCTCTGTCTGCGGGATTCCCCACATATGCCAGCACCGCGTCTTCCCAATCGCCGCGGACGACGGCGAGGCCGACTTCGTGGCTGACCGGGCGCTGGCTGCCGAATCGCTGGTGGCCAAAGAAGTTCGGCACGCCGACGACACCTTCGCGGCCGCCGAACGCAGAGAGCGAATCCGTGATTTCCGGGACGTTCTCCGGGTGTTCTGCATCGCGCACTCGAATCGAGAACTCGTTGCCTGCGAGGTCGCCAAACTGGAGGCCGCGACCCGCTCGCCCGAGCACTTCGATGTCGGCGTCTGGGATGTCTGGCAACTCCTCTGGCGTCGCGTCGTAGATGCTGAACAGCTGGGTGGTGACGGCGTGTTTGTCTTTCGTCCCGGCCCACGAGAGCCGTTCGCGGCTCACGCCCATGCGCGAGGCGACTTCTTTCGTAAACTGGTTGGTGTCCCACGATTCGAGCGTCGCCCGGAAGACGAGATAGGCGTAGGAACCGGGGTCTGCGTCCACGGGTTCGACCGAGAATCGTTCGAGTTCACGCACCCGGAAATCTGCGGGTGAGACGCGGAGGCGGCCGCCGATGCCGTCTGCGTCGCTCACGTAGTGGTCGATACCGACCACCTGTTCTACGGGCTGGGCCGGACGCATCAGGCACGGCCTCCGGACGGAGCAAGAGTCATATCGGGAACTTCTCGCGGACTACCTTAAGGGCACCAACCTCGGGTCGGGGGCACCTGGCGGTGACTCACTTACCCGTACGTTGGCGCGGATTCATGCCCTCTGTGCGCCTATTTCCTTGTTATGGGTGTCAAACACAGCCATACAGACCATTCCGGCCACGAGCACTTCGAGTGCGCCTGCGGCGAAGTGTTCCACTCGGAAGCCGAATTAGAAAAACACAAAAAAGAAGTCCACGGCAAGTAACCGACCGGCTTTTTTTAGAACAGCGAGAGGTCGCCCGTCACCTTGTCCACGAGGTTGTCCTGTGCGGGGCCAACGGCGAGCGTCGTGACCGTCCCCGGCTCTAACTGCGTGTGTCCGGCGTCGCGGATAATGGCGTAGGGCAGGCCCTCGGCGCGGGCTTTGTCGGCGAGTTCGAACAGTTCGGCTTCGCTGCTTGCTTTGAGGACGACCTTCTTCTGGCCCTCACCTTTCCATTTCGAGCGGGCGCGAGAGTCCGCGTCTTCGTAGGCAGAAAGCGAGGCGTGGGCGACTTGGGCGGCGAGTTTGCCCGTGCCCATGCCGATGTCCGTGCGGGCGACGATGGCTTGTTTCATACACGAGGCGAGTCGGTGGTAAACTATAGGTGTGGCTACTCGCCTGTGGGATAACTACTTAAATTATTGACGTGAATTGTGGCGTGTGCTCCAAACCCTCCTCTTCGACCCTGATGCGTTTTTCGCGGACAATCCGTGGGCGGATGACTTCGTGGCCGCGGCTGGGGCCGTGGCTGCCGTCGCCGTCGTTACCGTCCTCAACCTTCTGCTCATCGGCGTGATTCTCACCCAAAAAATCGATGGAACCGTCACCCAGAACGGGCGGCAAGTCTCGATGGATTCGATTTTCTGGGATGTCCTGTTCGGTCAACTGTTTACGGTTTTCTTCGCCGTGTTCCTCGGCTGGGTGCTCCTCACGGTGTTGCTCCACATTGGTATCAAACTCGCAAACGGTGAGGGAACGTTCAGGGACTCGCTCCGCATCACTGGCTGGGCAATGGTGCCAACGATTTTTACCGCCTTCCTCGGGACGCTGTCGGTCTATCTCACGCTTCGCGGCCAACCGGTGACCAGTTCGACCAGTCAACTCACCGCGCTCGTTGCGCGTATGGAGGGCGGCACTGGTGTGCTTGGCATCTTCGTCGCGCTCATCGGCACCGTGTGGCAGGGTTATATCTGGACGTTTGGCATCAAACACTTCCACAGCCTGAAACTCGACACTGCCATGGGCGTCGCCGGGATTGTCGCGCTCATCTTTTTCCTCTTCTCTGTGATTTGAAGATAGATTTGCATTCGCCCCAACCAGCGCCTTTTACGACCCCCGGTGTGCGATAGAGTGATATGATACTATCAGACGCGGACATCCGCGAGCGACTCACGGACGGTGACCTCGTCGTTGGCCCCTTAGACGACCCGGAACTCCAGATTCAACCGGCAAGCATCGACCTCCGGCTTGGCCCCGAGTTCCTCGAATTTCAGCGCGCGAACATCCCGTGTATCCACCCGAACCGCGACGATGAAGTGGGAAAATACGTCAAAGAAACCGTCGTCGAAGATGGTGAGGAGTTCATCTTGCACCCCGGCGACTTCGTCCTCGGAACGACCATCGAGCGCGTCGAAATTCCGGCAGACCTGCTTGCGCACGTCGAAGGCCGCTCCTCGCTCGGTCGGCTCGCCATCGTCGTCCACGCCACGGCGGGCGTCGTAGACCCCGGCTACCGTGGCCAAATCACGCTCGAACTCTCGAATCTCGGCACGGCTCCGGTCGCGCTCACCCCGGGCATGCGCATCTCGCAACTCATCTTCACGGAACTCAAAACCCGCGCAGAGCGCCCGTATGGGTCGTCTCGCGGCTCGAAGTACCAAGACCAGGTCGGCCCACAGGCGTCGCGGATTGGGGGTGACCGGGAGTTCGGTGGCGACCAGTGAGATTCGTCGAAGAAATCGTCGTAGACGAGTTCCTGCCGACGTTTCGCTCGATGCTCGCAGAAGCCCTGCGCGAGCGCGGCCTGACCCAGAGCGAGGTCGCATCCGTCCTCGGCATCAGCCAGAGTGCGGTCTCAAAATACGCCCACGGCGAGGTGACGCGAAACGAGCAAATCCTCGCAGACCCGCGTGTCGAACAACTCGTCACCCGGCTCGCAGACGGGCTCGCGGCGGGCGATATGAGTCCGGTACAGGGACTCGTTGAGACTGAGGTCCTCATCCGCAAACTCGAACGCGGCGACCTCCTCGCGCAACTCCACGAAGCGGAGATGCCGGCGCTTTCGCGTTTCGATGGTTCGCTCTCGATTCACGACCCGGAAAGCGGTCTCAGAGCGTCAGAGCGCGCGCTGTCGTCGGCTCGACGCGGCGTGCGCACCCTCCAGAACACGAGCGGGTTTGCGACGCTCATTCCAAATGTGGGGTCGAACCTCGTCGAGTGCCTGCCGGATGCGACGACCATCGACGACGTGGTGGGCGTCCCCGGGCGCATTTTCGACGTGAAAGGGCAGGCAACCGTCCCCGGCGACCCGGAGTTCGGCGTGAGCGAGCACCTCGCGGGCGTCTTGCTCGCCGCGCGCAGAAACGGCAACCCGGCGCGCGCGGTGCTCAACATTCGCTACGACGAGGCCATCGTCGCCGCACTCGAGGCGACCGACGCGAAAGCCGTCTCCTTCGATGCCCAACTCCCGCTTGACGAAGCCATCGACGCCGCGCTCGCAGACACGCCCGACGCGGACGTGCTCTACCAGCCCGGAAGCTTCGGCATCGAACCCATCACCTACCTCCTCGGGCGCGACGCCCAAGCCGTTGCAGAGCGTATCCGGGACTTGGTATGAGCGGCATCGCCGACGCACAAGATTTCTACGGCCGGTGGGCGCGACTCTACGACGTGATCGCGACGCACACGCCGGGCGTTGGCTCGATACGTGACACCGCCGTCTCGACGCTCGCGCTCGAACCCGGCGATACGGTCGTCGACATGGGCTGTGGGACGGGGGTGAACTTCCCCTTTATCCGCGAGCAAATCGGACCCGACGGGACGCTCGTGGGCATTGACTATACGTCTGAGATGCTCGACCACGCCCGCGACCGCATCGACCGCGAAGGCTGGGACAACGTTCACGTCGTCCGTGGTGACGCGAGCAGGCCACCCATATTCGGGCCTGTAGACGCCGTGTTTTCGTCGTTCGTCGTTGGCATGCTCGCAGACCCGGCGCGCGTCGTTGACGACTGGATTGCTCTGTTGCGTCCGGGCGGCCGCATCACGCTGCTCGATGCGGCCCAGAGTTCACACCTCGCAGGCGAGCCGTTCAACCTCCTCTTTCAACTGTTCGTCCTCGCGTCGTCGCCGCCTGGAACCAGCCGTCGGCACGAAATTCCGCCGTGGGAGGTGCTCGATGAACGCGTGGCCGCTGCTCGACGGACGCTCGAACATCGCACGACGGGGCGCCATCACGCAGCGCACGCGCTCGGTTTCGTGCAGGTGACCGGCGGCACCGTCTGACAGGTCTGAAAAACAGTAAGGTTTGATACGCTCGCCGCCTAACTCTAAGATATGGTGGGTGCTAGCAAACAACATGGGGGCGCCGTCGGCGACGATGTTGATACCTGTCCGCACGTCGGGGCGGTCGCACACCATGCGTTTGGGCTGCTCGGTTTAGCGATTGTACTGGTTATCCTCGCAAGCGCCTACTCGATATTCTACCTGTTCGCACAGGGATTTGGCGTGCTCGCCTCGACCGCCATCGTGTTCGCCGTCCTCCTGTTGTGGGTCGGCGTTTGGCTGTCGATGGAGGTCGCGTGGACGCGACGGACGGCTTAGTCGTCTGCAGGCGCGACTTCCGGGCGGAGGGTGACGGGCTCTGCGTCCACGTCTAACTCGTCCAGTGCAGCTTGGGCAGCTTTTTTCCCCGAGAGCAACATCGCGCCGAAGGTCGGCCCCATGCGCGGCAGGCCGTAGGTCGTTGCGGTTGCCATGCCTGTGACGATGACGCCCGGGTGGGTGAGGCCCGTGTTTTCGACGACGGCGTCCTCGGACTTGCCGACCCACATCGAGTCGTGACCGGGCGAGTCGTGACCGGGTGCGCCGTACTCGCCGGAGCCGGTTTTGTCCATGCCGGTGTTGTGTTCTGCAGCGTGGTCGAGACCGGGCGCGGAGAACACGCCTCGCTCTCTGAGTTTGCTGATGACGAGGGCGTCGTGGCCCGTGCCGTCGATGACGAGGTCGCTTTCTACGGCTACGGGGTCAACGCACGTGAGTTCGCGCGGCAGGGCGTGGACGGGCGTCCAGTTCATCACGATACCGCCGACGCGGTGGTCCTCGCGCACCACGATGTCCGTGAACTCGGTCATATTCTGTATCTTCGCACCCGCAGCACACGCTGCCTTGATGAGCGCGGATGTCGCGTAGGGGCCATCTGCGAGATAGAGCCCCGCTGTGTCCGTTTCTTCGTACGGGACACCGAGTTCGGCGAGCACGCGGTGGGCCGGACTCCGGACGGTAATCTTGTTCATCAAGAAGCCGCCGAGCCAGAACCCACCCCCGAGGTAGTTGTTCTTCTCTACGACCATCGTTTTCACGCCACGACTCGCCAACTCTCTGGCCGCGATGAGTCCTGATGGACCACCGCCGACGATGATAACGTCGGATTCAACGTGGTCTAAAAACTCCTCGCTCCACGATTTGGCGATTGCGCTTGTCACTGCTGCCTCACTCGCTGGACTGAATGGGTCGAACTGGGCCATACCACCTAGTGATATTACTAAGTGGTATTAATGCCTTCTGGTCAGTTCGACTCGTGGTCTACTGGGTGCAACTCGTCGGTTCGTCGCCAGTGTCGGTACTGGCGGGGTCGGAACACGGTTGGAGGGCTCACCGAGAGATGGCGGGAAAGGGCGCTCACGAGGACGGCCGAGACCAACACAACGGTACAGAACAAGCTCAGGGTAACGCTCAACTGCTCTGTGTACGTCGCGGTGGCAACAGCAAGAAGCAGCGTGCCCACGACGAGGCGAAGGAGGCGGTCTGTTCCGGCGTCGGTCTGCATCGCATCCCTACAGAGGCGCGCAACCGGCCTAATCTCGAAGCCCAACCAGTTCGGGTTACTCTCGGTCGATACCAGTTCGAATCGCTTGCTCTGCGGCGTCGAGGGTGGCCTCGCGGTCGAAATCTGCGACGATGGCTTCGAGTTCCTCACGAGCGGCGTCTTGCAGGTCGCGGGCGTGGCGCGTGATGTTCGGAATCGCCCGCATCACGTTGTCGATGACGGGAACCGCGGCCATCTGCGGGGAGCGCGACTTCGGGTTCAGGTCGACGACGATTTCGGTTTTCCCCATCGCACCGAGTGCTTCTGCGCGGTCACCATCTTCGAGTGGGACGAGCACCACATCGGCGTCGAAGATGCCGTCTGCATCCACCTTGCCGCGCTCGTGGCTCAGGCCCGGAATCCGTGCGTCTGCAGTCAGCCCTTTCACGTCGTCTGCACCGTGTTCTGTGAGGTGGTCGGCGATGGCTTGCATGCGTTCTGGCGTGCGATTGAACAGATTCACCTCGATGTCTGCGCCCGTCGCTTCAGCCAGTTCGACGATTTCACCCGGGACGAGCGCCGCGACGTTGCCGTTCACCGAGAGCACGGCGTGGTCTGCGAGCAGAAGGTGGGCGGCCGCGGCGCGGGCGGCGGCGTCGGCGCTCGGCAGCGTTTGTTCTCCGAGCAGGTAGTCGTAGGCCTCGCCGCGCCCTTCGGCGATGAGCCCTTGGAGGCTCGTAATGCCCTTTTTTACCCCTTGTTCGATACGGTGTCGCGTGAGCAGCGATGCGTATCGAGGGTGGTCTTCTGGAACCTCGATTTCGCTCATTACCACTGTTTGAGCCGTCCACCTGAAAAATCGCGCGTTACTCAGCCAGGGTGGCTCCCGGCGGATGAATCCGACACGCAGACGCGTCGTAGCCAGCATCGGTGAGCCCCGTCCCGAGGGCGAACACCGTCTGGCCGAGCATCGCCATCGCCGCCTGCCCGCCGTCTGCCCGGACGGCGTCGATTGTCTCCGCTACTTCGGGCGTCAGCAAGTCCGCCTCACGGGCGAACTTCCGTGAGGCAATCATGAATCGCGTGAGCGTTGGCTCCTCCATCAGATAGGTCAGCGCGCGCTCGCCTGCATTCGTGAGCTGCTCTGTGTCGCCGGTGATGATGTCGGCGGTCGAAAGCGACCCAAACGTACAGTATTCGACGCGCGCTAAGGCGGGGATCCCGTCCAACAGGCCGTAACCGGGCGCGCCGGGTTCAAGTCGGACGGGGACGCCACCTCGGGATTGGGCCACCACGTCGCCGAGACCGGTTCCGGCGGTCACCTCACCAGCGTGGGCGAGGCCGACGAGCGCGTTTTCAGAGCGGTGACAATCGAAAACAGCGTTCGCGCCGAGTGCCGCGCCGAGGGCGGTTGCCCCGGAGACACCAAAGCCCGCGCTGATTGGCAAGTCGGTCGTCGCCGTCACCGTACACGAAACGTCAAGCGCTGTGAGTACGTGGTTTACTGCGGTCATCTCCGCTTGCTGGCCGTTGAGCGTGACCGTCGTTTCGTCCGCCGGTTCGACGGTGACGCGGACGCCGTCAGAAAGGGTAAGCCCCGCCCCGCGCGACCCGGCACGGAGTGGGTCGTCGTGGTGATGGGCGCTGAAAAAACCGGTGACGTGGCCGGGAACGAACGCGTCCGCACGCTCGTGGCTCATCGCGTGTCTGCCTCCCGTGCCCAGTCGCCCAGCATTGTCTACTCGCCGTTCGGTTACCCGCTTGTAAAACGCTTACAGTTTGCCGTCGCTGAAGAAGCCGGTTCGCTTTGCCTCGTCGTCGTCGGTGCCCCACGGCGGGCTGAACTCCTCGATTGAGAGCTGTGGGAGGTGTTTCGCGCAATGAATGTACGCTTCCTCGACTTCGAGTTCGACCCACACCTTCTTGCGGTCGGTTCCGGCGGGGTCAGTAACCCCTGCAATCTCCTCACGAAGCCGTGCAGGGCCGTTTACGTGCAGGCCGACTGTCGTGTCCCACCAGTCAACGAACGTGAGGCTTGCGTACGGGTTTTCTTCGATGTTCCCGAGCGAGGCGTGGACGCCGTTGCCCCGATATTCAGGATACGCGAGCGTTTTCTCGTCTACGACGGTGACGAACCCGCGAGGCCCGAGACGGGGCGAGCAGTCGGTGTGACCGTTGCCGTCCGCAGTGGCGAGAAAGAACATGATGCGTTCTGCGATGAATCGCTGCATCACGTCGTTTAGCTCCTCGTGCATGCTGTCTTCGTAGAAGCGCAGCGCCTGTTCTTTGGTTCCAAACCGCTCCTGCAGGGTGTGCTCGCCGTCGCTGCCCGGCAGCTCGTCGCTCATTGTGGCCGCTTGGGAAGTCGAGACTATGGGCGTATCGGTTTCGGGAGTTCAGTCGCTCTCGCCGCGCACAACGAGGGGTTCGCCACCCGTGAGTGGGACGTTTCCGATGATGACGTACAGGCCACCCACGAGCAGAATCCCACCAAGCGCGACGACCGCCATCGCCGGAGACGTGGCATCGGCCAGTGCGCCGCTGCCGAGTTTGAGTGGCACGCTCGCCACCGAGACGGCCATCGACATCGCGGAGAGGACGGTCGCTCGCCCGACCGAGGGCATCCGGTCGTTCAGGTGCTGTTCGACCATCGGCAACGCCGCGTTGAACGTCGTGTGCATGAGCAAGAACGCCGGAAGCGCCACGAGCGGGACAGCGAGCGTGAACACCAAACTCACACCCAGCGCAACCGACGCGGCCATCAGCCAGCGCTGGACGCCAATCGTCTCTTTGATGCGGTCTGCGTAGCCCGACGCAATTGCCCCTGCCACCGCGAACGCGGCGTACATGATGCCCAACTCGCCAAAGCCGAGGCCGATTCGCGTGCTCACCGGCTGGACGAGAATCTCGATGCTCCACGTCGCGGCGTAGAACAGCGCGACGAACATGACGAACGCCCTGAGCGGCGGACGAAACAGCTTTCGCTGGATGACCTCACGGACGTGGGCGAGCGAGAGCGACTCCGCATCTGACGCCGCCTCGATGGTCGGCTCCGGCATCGTGAGCAGGACAACCGCGCTCACCACGCCAAGCGCCGAAAACGCCACAAACGGATAGCGGATGTCTACGTCCGCGAGCCACCCTGCCGCGAGTGACGAGGCTGCGCCCGTGATGAGCAGCACCGAAAAGCCCCGCCCGCGAACGCGCGTGAACGTCGCCTCCGCGCCGTACTGCTTCAGCGTGTCGTAGAGCCACGCGCTGTCGTTGCCAGAGCGCATGGTGATGGCGATTGCCCAGATGAAGTAGACGACGAGGAACGTCTCGAAGCGCTGGGCAACCGCGAACGCGAGCGAACAGGCGCTCACGATGAGCGCGCTCAACAGCATGCTTGTCCGCCGTCCAATTGAGTCACCGAGGTAGCCCGTCGGCACTTCCGCGAGGACGATGGTCACCGCGAACACCGCATCGAGCACCATAATCTCGGTAAACGAGAGATTTCTCGATTCGAGTAAGACGACCCAGATGGGCGCGATGAACCCGAACGACGCGCCTGCCATGTAGATGTAGTAGCGTAAAATCAGGCTCGTCTGTGTACGTGTCATCCCCATCCCCACCTGTCTCTAGAGGGAGGAACGCGGGAGGGAAAGCCGTTCCTGAAGCGCAGTGTTGACACTGCGCAGGTTAGTGAGAGAAAATGGTTGGTAGTGATTCGCTTCCCGAGTTTTCGCCCTACGGGCTCAGACGTTGGCGATTTGGCGAGAGTCGCTTACGCGCCTCTCGCTAACAGTCAGGTCTCTGCCTACGGCGAGAGACGCTGACGGTCTCTTGGGAACACCGTCGGACTTCACTGCGTTTGCCCGACGAGCTCCCAATCGACATGTTGCGTCGTCGCCTACGGCGACAGACGCTGTCGGTCTCTTGGGAACAGAACCGCTTCACGAATGTTGGACAGTCCGAGCATCGTCATGACGAGACGCTCGACACCGTACGCCCAGCCTGCGTGTGGCGGCATACCGTACTTGAACATCTTGGTGTAGTACTCGAAGGCGTCCGGGTCGAGACCCTGCTGTTTGAAGCCTTCGACGAGGTTGTCGTAGCGGTGTTCACGCTGGCCACCGGAGACGAGTTCCATGCGTGGGTGCATGAGGTCGAAGCCTTTCGAGAGGTCAGGCTCGTCGTCGTAGTCCTGGATGTAGAACGGCTTGATTTCGCTTGGCCAGTCGATGATGAAGTAGTGGCCGCCAACGTCCTGCCCGAGTGCTTTCTCGCCCTCGGTCGGGAGGTCGTCGCCCCAGACGAGTTGCTCGTCCAGTTCGCCCGTCGCGTTGATGCGCTGGATGGCTTCCTCGTAGGTCAGGCGTGGGAAGTCGGCTTCTGGCACTTCGAACTCGTCTTCGAGGCCGAGGAGTTCGAGTTCGCGCTGGCAGTTTTCTGCCACGGCAGAGTAGGCTGCCTTGAGCGTCCCCTCACACACGTCCATCGCTTCTTGGTGGTCGATGAACGCGCTCTCGAAGTCGATCATGGTTGCTTCGTTCAGGTGGCGCGGCGTGTTGTGCTCTTCTGCGCGGAAGATTGGACCGATTTCGAACACGCGCTCTAAGCCGGAGCCGACCATGAGCTGTTTGAACAGCTGTGGCGACTGGTTCATGAACGCTTCTTGCCCGAAGTAGGTGATTGGGAACAGTTCCGTACCACCCTCGGTGCCGGTTGCGACGATTTTTGGCGTGTTAATCTCGGTGCCACCAACGGAACGGAAGTAGTCGCGCACGGCGCGGAGGACTTCGGCACGAATCTCGAAGATGGCCTTTGTCTCGTCGCGGCGGGCGTCTAAGGTGCGGTTGTCGAGGCGCGTCGAGAGTTCAGCGTCGACTTTTCCCGACGGGTCGAGTGGCAGTTCTGGCTCTGCTTCTGCGAGCACTTCGATGGAGTCGGGGACGATTTCGACGCCGGTTGGCGCGCGTGGCTCTTCTTCTGCGAGGCCCGTGACCTGCACGACGCTTTCGCGCGAGACGTGCGTGCCCGTCTCGACGAGGTCGTCGTCCATCTCGTCTTTCTCGAATTTGACCTGAATCTTGCCAGTCTTGTCTCGAACGATGAGGAACGCAATGCCACCGAGGTCGCGCGTCTCGTGCGCCCACCCCGCGATAGTGACCGTTTCGCCGGGCGAAACGTCTGCCGTGTGTGTCCGGTCTTCCATACCGGCGCATTTGGAGGCACTCCCTTTAACACCCGCGTTTTTACCGCTCACACCCACCTCCTAAACCGAGGCCCAATCGCAGCACGGACTCCGTGCAAATTCTGCAATACACTGGCTCACGTGACTATACGAATTAGTATACAGAACCCCGCTACGCGCCTCCACTCTTCCATTCACACGCCATGGACTTACTATCCTGTGTGAGATTTATGTCGTACTTACCAATGCTAGTAACTCTGACAATCCATAAACGAATAATTTCAATTTACAGATAATATCGGTTCCGTTTCACTGTTATTTCCGAGAGGCTGAGGCGGTGTATGCGGTGGTATTCTCATTCTACCAAGATACTTATTTTCTGCTACGTTAGTGCTTCTCTGTACAACAGCTGCGTGAACAATCTCCGTTCCTAACTACTCTCAGTCAACTGGTGAGAAACTGCCCCCGAACATATTCAAAATTTGCAACGTTCGATTAACCTTATCTTAAGAGAGCGCATTGTATAGTTTGGTTAAAGGTAACCAGCATGGTGGGCGTGGGGGCCCAAGGGGAAGACAATGTGGGGAACGGCCAGTGTATCTGTGCCAATCAGTGTCTCTTGGTAACTCGTACGTGCATTTAGTGCTCAACGGTGATATACATGAGTTCACTACAGTCCGTCGCACAAGACGCAAACATGGGGGGAGACGTTGCTATTAGAGCAGAGCCGCTTGACAAGGACGTCATCTTCGAAATATTGAAGAACCGCCGTCGCCGCGATGCGCTCCGCTATCTCGAAGAGAACGGGGGAACGGCCCGACTCGACGAGCTCGCAGAGTACATCGCAGCGAAAGAAAACAACATTACGGTCATGGAACTGTCCTCAGACCAGCGAAAGCGGGTGTACATTGGCCTCTACCAATGCCACCTGCCGAAGATGGACGGTGCTGGCGTTATCGCGTTCAACAAGAATCGCGGGACGATTCAGCTCCTCGATGCTGCTGGCCAGCTTGACCCGTACCTGACGGAGACGCAGCCAGAAGCCGCATCGTCGCTTGGCAAGTACGTGATGGCCGTCGCCATCACCATCGGCCTCGGCGTCGCAGCCGCGCTCATAGGCCTCTCGCCGTTCACGGCGATTCCCGGCCTTTGGTGGGCCGCGCTCAGCACGGCGACGCTCGTCGCCGTCACTGGCGTGCAACTCTACCAGCAGTATCTCCCGGACGGCCGCCTGTTCGAACTGCTGTCTGCTCTTCGCGCCCAACAGGTCAACCCTGCTGACTAACGGCTCTCTGTCTTTTTTCCGCACCTGAAATGGCCGCTGACCGGCCCACTCTTTTGTGAGCGAACATACATATTCGATGACACCCTTTGAATAACGTGAATATGGGACGGATGGGGGGAAACGGAGACGGAGGAATGACGAGCCAACGCGTCCTCGACCTGCTCGGTGATGCGGTTGCGCGCGAGATTTTACAGGCGGGCGTCCACGGGCCAGTGACGATAGACGACCTCACGGCGCGCACGTCGGTGTCGCAATCGACGGTCTATCGGCGCGTCTCTGCGCTCGTCGAAAGCGGCCTCATGCGCGAAGAACACGGCGTGACGAGCACCCCGAGCAAGCGCGCATACACCACGACAACCGAGCACATTGGCATCGACCTTGCCGAAGACGACATTCGCGTGCACCTCGACCCGGAGGTGCCGTACGCGAATGCCGCCCGCGAAATCACGGTAGAGCCGTTACGCGTTGACCTCGACACACGAACGGTGACCATCGAACTCTCGCTCGACGATGCGCTGTTCGAACAGTTCCAACGGCTGTGGGAACTGCAACAGGAGTCGAAATAGGTTAGCGTTCAAATAGATTCGGTGCGTAGAGAACGGGTATGGCTAGTGACCGACCGGCTTCGGTGGCCAAAGCAGACCACTACCGACTGCCTGATGGCACGATAGAGATCGTGTTTGCCGTCGAGGGTGGGCGCGTACTCACGTTCAGAGAGTACCCATCACCAGCAGCGTTCTCCACGGCGGTAGCAGATGGTGAGTATCTCGGCAGCCACGCGGGCGTCGCGGACCTCCCGAATGTGGAAGCGTTCCGTAATGATTTGTAACCTCACGGCTCGCGAAACTGTCCACTAACCGTGATACTATCCAGAGCGTTTATCAGCCGACAGACCGAAAATACAGTTGCTCAGGGCCGCGACGCACCTATGCCAGTTCGCGTGCCAGCGACTATTGTGGTTGCGGCCCAGAGCCATTCTTCATTCAGTAACATATCAGCAGCCAACGGCTCAGGCGCGGCCTGACACACGCGGCCGCTTTGCACCCTGTGAACGCCGTTTTTGGCCACCGAACGCTTCTGCGAGCTGGCCGTAAGCTTTCGCCAGTCGAAGGACGTAAAACAGCCCAAATACGCCGCCTTTCTCGCGCACGCTGAGCGCTTCCCAGCCCGTGACGAGCGTCCGCAGCGCCCTCGGCGTCGGCGGTAGATAGGCCCCCGGGTTCATCAGCCCCCTGCGTGGGTGCCCGTATCGCGCGGGATACAGCTCCCGGAGTTGGGTTTTCCCGCGCCCGATGCGGATTGCTTTTTTCACGAGCGAGCGCACCGAGGTTCGCGCCGGGTGGCGTGCCACGATGTCGGGGGCGTAGGCGAGCCGGTAGCCTGCCGCCGCCACACGGTTGCCGAATTCGAGGTCGCCACTCGACGTGAGGCGGTCGTCGAACGCGCCGAGTTCGTCCACCAGACTCGTGCGCACCACGAGACAGCACGTCGGTGCGAACGCAAGCCGCGAAACGAAGTAGTCCACGCGCAAGTCGGTCAGTCGGTTGTACTTTCCGGCGAACGTCTCGCTGCCCGGCGAGTAGAGTTCTACCGCACACGCCAGATAGGACACGTCTCTGCTCATCTGCGCGATGACGGCTTCGAGCCAGTCAGGTTCGACCGTCACATCCGCGTCTACGAACGCGAGCAACTCGCCTGTCGCGTGGCGAATGCCGCGATTGCGTGCGGCGTAGGAACTCTGAACGTCGGCTTCGACGTGCAGCTGAATGCGCGAATCACGCGCCGCAAACTCCCGTACCACCGCACGGGTGTCGTCGGTCGAGTTGTTGTCCACGACGAGCACCTCGAAGTCGTTCTCTGTCTGGTCGAGAAGCGACGAGAGCGTGAGCGCTATCCCATCGGGGTCGTTGAAAACAGGAACGATAATCGAGGCCTGTGGGGCCATCTCAGTCGCTGCCGTGGCGGTCTGTCCACTCGCTCACCGCGGCCGAATCGTAGCGGACGGTCAGCGTTTTCGGTTTTGTCACGGCTTCTTTGTTGCGGGCACGCCAGCGGCCAGATGCGTAGTAGAGCGTCCGTGTTTCGGCCGCTTCTTTCCCGAGCAAGGGCTGGCACAGCGCACAATCACTGGTGCGCCCGCCGGGACGGTGGGGACATCGTTCGCTCATACCTGCTTCATTCGGGAACGAATCGCTTAGTTATGAGAGCGCTTCTCACGCCTGAATTCGAGGATAACGCGGTTAACCCTCGGTTTCAGCGACTGGTGTGTGCCCCTTTCACACAGATGCGCTCATTCCACAGACATGATGTGAGGAAATTCCCGCGTTTTCGAGCGCCTGCTGGCCTCTGTGGTCGTGAACGCTGTTTAACCAGTCTATACTCTTGCACATTCCACACCTTCTCTCGCATAGGAATGTTTTCAGTTGCGTTCGTGGGAACGGGAGCAAAGCAAGAAGCCCCCGGTAAACAGGGCTTTGCGATGGCGTATCGCCACGCCGCGGCGTATGCTCGACTCCCACAGTGTCGGTTGATTGCGTGTGCAGATATCGTTCCGGAGAACGCCCGCGCGTTCGCGGATTCCTTCGACATCGCGGGCGTCTATGAGGACTACGCGGCGATGCTCGACGCCGAGAACCCGGACATCGTGAGCGTCGCCGTTCCGCCGGGGATTCACGCGAGAATCGTCATCGACTGTGCCCGTCACCCGTCGGTGCAGGCCATCCATTGTGAGAAGCCGATGGCGCTCACGTGGGGCGACTGCAAGGAGATGGTCGCCGTCTGCAAAGCGGAGGGCGTCCAACTCACGTTCAACCACCAGTACCGCTTTGGCAAGCCGTTTCGCCGCGCGAAAGAACTCCTCGATGCGGGCGACATCGGAAGCCTCCAGCGCGTCGAATTTTCCGATAGAGACCTCTACGACACGGGCACGCACCTGTTCGACCTCGCGAACTACCTGACCGACGGTTCGCCGGTCGAATGGGTACTCTGTCAAATCGACTACTCGGAGGAGAATCGCTGGTTCGGCGCGCACAACGAAAATCAGGGCCTCGCCCAATGGAAGTACGCCTCCGGAGTTTTTGGCCTCGCTGCAACCGGCTGGGGGCGCGACCTCATCGGATGCTATCTCCGTCTCGTGGGCACCCACGGCGTCATCGAAATCCGCGAGGGAAAACCCGCGCTGTTCGTCCGCACGAGCGGCGAGTGGCAAGCAATCGACACCGACGGCGAGGGCATCTACGGCCCGCCAAAGCAGGGGCGCGTTGGTGCGCTGCTCTCGCGGGTCGGCAGAGGCGACGAACCGCTTTCCTACATCGACCGGGCAATCGCGTCGGTGGTTGACTGCCTCGAAACCGGCCGCGACTGTGAGTTACGCGGCGAGAACGCGCTCGCTGCAACCGAAGTCATCTTCGCCTGCTGGGAATCTGCGCGGCGGCGAGGTCGGGTCACGCTGCCGCTCACAATCGAGGATAACCCGCTGCAGGCCATGGTTGACGCTGGCGACTTACACCCCGAACCAAACACTTCACCGACCGCATGAGTGCGGTGACTGCCTCCCTCGATGCCCGCGACACGGCTCACATCGAGTCGATAACTGACTACACCATCCCAACCCACGAGGTGCTCGCAACCGTGGTCGTCACCACCGCCGCGGCCGACCGTGATTTGTTCACAACGGTGCTCGATGCGCTTGACTCACAGACTGAGACTGCCTACGACGTCATCGTGGTAGACCGGGGAACCGGGTGGAACCTGTCTGCGCTCCTCGCTACGACCCGCCGCGTCAGGCTCGCCGTTCGGGTCACAAACGACACTGGGCCAGTGCTCGCGCGCAATATCGGCGCACGGCTCGCGACCGGGCCGTTGCTCATCTTCCTCGATGACGACGCAATCCCCACCGCAAGGTTCGTCGAAGCCCATCTGCGCGCCCACCGGGTGAACAACATCGTCGCCGCCCGTGGCCGCGTGCTCCCGCACACCTCCCACCTCTACAACGCAACGCAGCCCGCCTATAATCTCGGCTCGATGCAGTTTCCGACGTATCTCGACCTCGTGGGAAACGTTTCGTTCGACCGTGACACCTTCTACTCGCTCGGTGGGTTCGACCACCGAACCACTGGAATGGCGGCGCTTGACTGGACTGCTCGCGCGCTCGCCGCTGGCATTTCCCGCGAGGAACTCATCTACTACCCCGAGGCGGTCACCAGCCACGACTACGCTACCGATTTCTGGTCGTACATCCACAGACGTCGACAGGACGCGACCGTGGCTGGCACAGCGCCACACTTCTCTGCGGTCGTGGCCGAATACGACGACCGACCGGCAGCCGAACAGCCACCGCTCGCCCGCCGCGACCGGCTGAAACTCAGGCTCCTCACGTCACTCGCCGCGCCGCTCATCACACGACCGACCTAATCCCGCTGTTTTTGCGCGTCTGTCGTCACAGACTGCCCTGTCGAGTGTCGTGTTGCCTGTTCGAGAAAGAGTGAGAAAAGACGCTTAGAACAGCCCGAAGCCACCGAGTTGCGAGAGTGCGAGATGTGCCCCGACGACGATGCCGAAGACGCCCGCAGTGGCCTTCAGATAGGTCGAAAACTGCGTGTCGAGAGTGCGCCCCCAGAGGAAGGAGACGGCGGCCATCGTCGCAATGGTGAGGACGCTGAACGTCCCGAGGAAGGTGAGCGCGGTCTCGACCGTCGGCGCAGACGAAACGAGTGCGATGACGAGGACGCCGCTGCCCGCGAAGCCGTGGAGCACGCCAACGAGAAATGAGTCGTCGTCTACGTGCTGGTGGTCGAAGCCGAGCGAGAGGCTGCCGATGCGCAGGTGCGCGTGTACGTCTTCGCCGTGGCTGTGGGCGGCCATGTCAACGCCGCCGCCGAGCGAGTAGAGCATGCGCGCCCCGAGGAACACGAGGACGCCACCGACGACGAGTTCGAACAGGTGGGTAATCGATTCGGGGAGGTGGATGCCAAGGGCGACGAACAGCACGCCAATGGCGATGATGGGGAGCGAGTGCCCGATTCCCCACGACGCGCCGACGACACCCGCGCGGTCTGTGTCGGCTTCGACCAGCGTCGCAACCGCCGCGAGGTGGTCTGTTTCGAGTGCGTGACGGACGCCGAGAACCGCACCCGCGGCGGCCGCCGAGAGAAGTGGCATGTCAAAAAGTTCCAGCACCACTAATTATAGGTGCTGATACTGGCAGGCGTTCAGTCGTCTGCGACGCCCTGCTCGCCGCCTTCGTTGTACCACACATCGACGTGTCGCTCTGGCTCGTAGGGTTTGCCTACAATATCGAGGCGGCCGTCGTTGTTCAGGTCGACGACCTTCGCCTCGTGGGTCGGGATGCCTTCTGCGATGACCTCCGCCTCGAACGTGCCGTCGCCGTTGTTATGGAAGATGAACTGGCGCGGGTTCGCGTGCTCGCCGAGGCCCATTTCTGCAACGTAGATGTCGAGACGGCCGTCGCCGTCGATGTCCGCGACCTGCAGGCTGTGCGGACAGAACAGGTCTTCGTGGAGGAACGTTGCCTCCCACGTCGGCGGGTCGAGGATGGCAACTCGTCCGGCGTGCGTGCCGTAAGTGGGGGAATCTCCTTCTGCGAGGATGATTTCTAACTCGCCGTCGTCGTCGATGTCTGCGACGGCGGTGCGGGTGTAGTCCCAGCCCGGCGAAATCTCCTCGTGGTGCCACTGCCCGCCTTTTTCTTCCGGTTGCGAGAAGATGTGCGGCCCGGCGACCACTTCGGTCTGCCCGTCGCCGTCTATGTCTACCGCGACGAGGCCTTCGATGGCCAGTCCTTCGGCGATGACGTGGAGGTTTGCTTCCGGCCACGGCGACTGGGTTGGGTCGTCGGGAACGTCGTAGTAGAAGATGACCTTGCTCTCCTGTGAGAGGCCAATAACCTCGTTTTCGCCGTCGTCGTCCACATCTGCGACGGCGATGTCATGGTACTTGTCGTACTTGTCGTGAATCAGGTGTTCCGCCCACGGCTGCGTTGGGTCTTCGGGTTGTTCGAGCCAGAACAACTTCGTGCCGCGATAGCCCTGCCCGACGACCAAATCGACGCGGCCGTCGCCGTTGATGTCGCCAAGGGCGTTGCCGAAGACGTACAAATCGGAGGACAGAGAGAGTTTGTGACGCGTCCAGCCCGGATTCTCGTACCAGAAAATGCTCGTCTCTTTCAGTCCGAGCATGTCCTTGAGCCCGGCGAGATTCGGGAGGTTACTGTACTTCCCACGAATCTTGAGGTTCTTCATCGCCCCCATGCCGCCGACGATCACGTCCTGATAGCCGTTGCCGGTCAGGTCGGTCGTAAGGCAGATACCGAGGCGAGTGCACGGGGGGCTGGGGTCGATGGTTTCGTGGCGAAACTCCATTGGCGATGAGACGTGACGGTGCGGGTTTGTAAGCGACTGCTTAAACGACAGTTCGGCTACCGGCGGCGCGCTCGTCACCCCTTAACGACGTTGCCAATCGTTCGAAGATTCTTGCCAAGCCCCCAGCCAAAGCGCGTCATGAGGACGAGCACAATCGCGCCGTAGACGGCGGCACCGACGAGTACGAGGACGACGAATTCGAGCAACGGTGGAAGCGTGAGGAATGACTGGGCAGCCCAGACAACACCACCCATCGAGAGGCTCGCCACGAGCGGGTAGGCAATCTCACGGAAGAACCGGGCGTAGGTCGTTTCGACGGTTTTGACGACGAGGTAGATGTCGAGGGGGACGGAGGGGAACAGGTAGGTTGCGACCACTGCCCCCGCCGTGCCCACAATACCGAACTGGAGCGTCGCCGGAATGATGATGAGCGCGAGGAAGATGGTGCGAAGCGTCGAAACCTTCGTCGCGTAGTCGGGGTGGCCGCGCGCCTGCCACACCGGGCCGAACGTCATGTTCATCGAGACGAGGAAGGCGTACACGCCGATGAGTTGGATGGGGACGATGATGGGTTCCCACACCTCACCGAGGAAGGCGATGACGAACGTTGGAGCGACGGCCACAATGCCCACCGCGAGCGGGAAGGAGACGGCAGTTGACACCTGAATCATCTGGAAAAACGCCTCTCGCAAGGCGGGCACGTCGTCTTGGAGTTTCGAATAGCTCGGGAACGCCACCGACGAAATCACGGCAGCAATCTCGGTGGCCGGAGCCATCGCAAACTGATAGGCGAGTTGGTAGAAACCGAGCGAGGTTGCGTTCAACAGCCACCCGACCACGGCGTCGTCACCTTGGCTGTAGAGAAAGGTGATGATGCCGCCGCCGGTCACCCACTTGCCGTAGCCGAACAGTTCGCGGGCAGCGGGCAGGTCGAAGGCGAGCGAGGGGCGGAAGTCGTGGGCCAGATACGAGACGGCGAGTCGTGCGGCATCAGCGAGCACGTAGCCGAGGACGAGCGCCCAGACCGAACCGTAGGCGAGGGCGATGGCCACCGCCACGATGAAGTTGGTAAACGACCCCGACAGCTGGTAGACGAGCTGTTTGTGGAATTCCAGATTCTTCTGGAAGTAGATGATGCCCGGATTCCGGATGCCGGTAAGAAGGGGTGAAATCGCCACCACCTGCAAGATCGGCAGCGCGCGGGGTTCGTGAAACAGGTCCGCGACGAACGGTGCGACCGCGAACGTCACCGCGGCGAGGAGAACCCCTCGCGTGACCTCCATGCTCCACGCGGTGTTGAGGTAGTGGTCAACGTCCTCCTCGCGCTGGTAGATGAGCGCCTGATTCAATCCCAGATTCGAGAGCCTGCGGAGCGCCGTCGCGGTGAGCAGTGCAATCCCCATCAGCCCGAAGTCGGCTGGTTCGAGCAGGCGCGCGAGGATGATGAGCAACACGAGTTGCAGGCCGCGGTCGGTCAGATTCGATACCGTCACCCAGATGCCGCCTTTGATAGTTTTGTCTGCAAGCGAGTCGCCGGGCAGCAACCGGCGGATGAGGCTGCCTGCGCGACTCATCGCTCCGTCCCTCGCTTACTTGTCGATAGCCCCACCCACAAAGCACGCGATTCTCTCATTGGGACGTAGATGGGTCACATTCAGCAATTGTTATAACAGAGTTAATGAGGAAATGACGTCCCTATCTGCAGTCGTGACGGGATGCGATTCTCTCCTGTGCTGGCCCAACGGCTGGCGATTCTGTCGGACCGCAGACGTGACAGGAACGGGCTAACAATGTAGCGCACGGTCGAAGAACTACTATGACCGGTCGGGAAACAGGGCCGCTCGTGAGCGTTATCGTGCCGACGTTTAACCGACCCGCTGCGCTCAGAGCGGCCGCAGAGAGCGTCAACGCCCAGACGTACGACTCGATTCAACTCATCGTCGTTGACGATTCGACCACACCCGCAGAAACCGCGCTCACGGGCCTCGACCTCGATGCAATCGCGGAAATTCACTTCATTCGGTCTGGGAACCCACAGGGCGCGGCCGCCGCGCGCAACCGTGGCATTGCCGCCGCAGATGGCACCTACGTTGCCTTCCTCGACGATGACGACCGGTGGGACTTGGAGAAAATCGAGAAACAGGTCGAAGCCTTCGAGGCTGCGGCTCCCGACGTTGGCGTGGTGTACACCGGCCAACGCTACGTCGATGAAGCCGGGCGCACGACCACGATTCGGACGCCGACCACGCACGGCTGGGTAACGAAGCAACTGCTCGCGGGTGCGCCACTCGCTCCGTTTTCGACGGTGATGGTGCGTGCGTCGGCAATTGAGGAAGCCGGGACGATAGACGAACGCTTCCCCATCTGGGAAGACCGTGAGTGGTATCTCCGGCTCTCGATGGTGTGTCAGTTTGTCGCCGTACCAGAACCGCTCGTCATCCGGAAGATGGGTGACCACGGCCAGCTTTCGAGCGACTTTGCCCGGATTCGAGACGTGTCCTATCCACTGTTTCTCGACACCCACGCGCCACTCGCCGCGTCCTACGGGATGGAACGCGCCTTTGCGGCGTCGATGGCGCGGATGCTCGCCGTCGCCGCCCTCGACACCGGCCACTACAAAGACGCCCGCCACGCTTCGTTGCGGGCGATTCGAGCAGGGCCGACGAACGGCACGTCGTGGGTGTATCTCGCGCTTTCACTTGGCGGTCGTTTCACCTACCGTCTCGCCCAGGTGCTCAAACGCCGACTTTCGACGCCTCAGGCTTCGAACAACACGTCGCCGTAGACGCGGACGGTCGGCTCGGAACTGGATGCTGCGCTGATGTCGGCAATTCTGATGACCGACTCGTGGGTGCCGCTCACGAACGGTGGCGCGGCGGTGACGATGCAGGCATCCGAGCGTTCGCCCGAAAGCTCGTGAAGGAGTGGGATGTCGTCGAGTGAAAGCTCCTGTGAGGTGAGCTGTGGGAGGTCGCCGAGTTCGACAAGACATTGGCCGTCCGCGATACTGCTGTACTGAACCGTGATAGGGTAGCGCCCGGCGTCGATTTTCCCGCCGTCGATGAGACAGCCAACCGTGTCGATGAACCGAATCCCATCACGCTCTGCGCCCGGCTGTTCGATGATGCAGTTGCTGATGACCGAATCCGTGCCGCCTTCGATGCGAATGGCTTCGCCGCCGCGCGCTGTCCCCGTGATGGTGACGTTCTCGAGCGAAATCCAGTGTGGCTCTGGCGGCACTTGCTGGTAGGGTCGCCACGGCAACTCGCCGGGTTTCGCTCGCCGTATCGCGGGCGTGTCATCGAGGTCGCAGACGATGGTCGTGTCTTTGACAATCATGCTCCGACCTTGCGGTGAGAGTTCGATGAGCGACTGGGATTTTGGCGAGTCGCGGGCAAGCACGGTACAGTTTCGAATCTCCGCGCCGGGTTCGATGGCCGGAACGTTGAGTTGGACGCCGGTTTCGACCACGATTGCGCGAGTGTTGAAGCCCGTCTCAGTGGTTTCGAGCGGCGGCCCGGTGTATTTGTTGAGGTCGATTTCGATGGTACAGTTTTCAGCGTAACTGCCCTTCCCGCCGAGGCGGATGCTCGAGGCGTTGTTGTTGAGAAAGTACGAATCGACAATTTGCACCTTCCCCGGGGTGCGCGAGGTGTAACAGGCGTTGTTCCCGAACTCGCGGAAATCGCACTCTTCGATGCGGATGGTTCCCTTGTTGTCCCAACCAACCCAGACGGCAATTCGCCCGTTGCCGTTCACGTAGGCGTCGATGCGCGAGCCCTGTTTCGAGACGGCTCTGCGGAGCGTGCCAACACCGTCAGGGTCGCTCACCGAGAGGAGAAAGGCACTCACCTGCCCGCTGATGGTATCGACGCCTCTACCGAGGTACTCCACGTCTTCGACGTGAAACCGGCTTCGCGCTTGGATGCGGATGCCCGCCGTCGTATCAGGCGCAGAGAGGTCGATGTCGATGTTCTCGATGATGATTTCGTCGTGAACACCGCCGTTGGTATCGAGCAGGATGCTATCGAAGCCCGTTGGGGGAACAAACGTCACGTCGCCCTCGCCGAGCAAGCCCACCGTGTCCGCACCGAACGTAAACCGTCCGTCCAACTGATAGCGACCTGCTGGGACACGAATGAGCGTGCCCGCTGTCGCCGCGGTTGTCAAAATCTCGTTGATTGGCTCGGTGCCGGTCGGGTCTGCCCCGAGGTCTTCGACAATATCTACGTCTCGCGAAAACTGGATACCGTGGCGAAGCAGCTCCGGTGGGCCGTCCGGCGTTTGCGTCGGGGTCTCCGTTGGTGTTTCGGTGGGTGTCTCGGTCGTCGTTGGCGTCGGCTCCTGTCTGACCTGACAGCCCGCAAGCCCACCCAGGGCGGCCGCTCCGAGTGCGGTGAGATAGCGTCGTCTGGACGAGGGCGGGCCCATTAGCTACAAAAGACGACAGACGCGTATTGTTATTCCGCGATTATCGGGAGAAGTCGGGGGAGTTCAGGGTGGCGGGCGTGTGGCGCAAACTGACTGACGGCGGCGTTAGCCGTCTAAGTCTTCGAAGGTTATCGACGCAGAGCCACAGACTTTGAATCGCGTCACATCACCCTTGAACCGGTAGGCGTCGACGCCCTCTGCGACCACGCCGACTGCCTTGCCGTCAGAGACGGTGTCTTCCATCCGGTCCCACGTTGTCGCGTCTTCGGGAGCCGTACTGAGCGCGTCGCTGCGTTCGAGTTCGCCGTCAACGGCGATGCGGTAGCCCGTCACGTCGTCGCTCAGGCTCCCGTTGATGACGAGGAGGTTCGGCAGTTCGGGCACCTTCCCGATTGCCTCGTGTGGGTGGACTCGCTCGCCGTCTAAGAGGATGATTCCGGGGCCCTCTGCAGCGATGGTGGTGATTTCACCCGTAAACTTGTAGGCGTGAGTGGCGCTTCCGACCGCGCCTTCGACCGTCGTGCCGAAGACGTTTGCATCGAGGCCGAGACTGCTCTCTGCGGCCTCTGCAACCTCACCGCTCACGTTGAAATAGTAGGTCGTCGGCCCGTCGCTCGTCCCTGCAAAGGCGAGCGTGTGGGTTTCGCGTTCGGTCGCTGCGTCGTCGGCCGTCTCGCCAGACGACGCACTGCTTGAACTACTCGAACCGGACGAGGAATCACTTGAACCGGACGAAGAACCGCTTTCGGTGCTCGTAGAGCCACCGTCCGTCTCCGTTTCGGCGGCGTCTTCCGTGGACAAATCCGACGTTGAGGAACTGCTCTCTGTTGTGTCGACCGAGTCACCGAACGAATCTGGGTTCACCGCTTCGCCGTTGACCGTAATCGTTGGGTCGCCACCAGAGAGACTGAAGTCGGTGATTTCGCCGGTGAAGGTGTAGCTGTCGATGCCACCTTCGACCTGCCCGCTCGCGGTGGAGCCAGAGAGCGAATCGTTGTCGTCTATGGTCGCGCCGTTCGCGTCGCTCTTTTGGAGGTCGCCGCTCACCGAGAATGCGTACTCGCCGGGTGATTCGACGCCGTTAATGCTGAGGATATTTTCGCCGTCCGTGTCAGCGGTTGCCGTCGATTCTTCGGTCTCTTCTGCCGTCGTTTCGGAGCCTGACGACGATTCACTCGATTCGGTCGTCGTCTCGTCTGCGGGTTGTGATTCGACAGGCTCACTCGATGCGCCGATATCCGTACTCGGGACGGGACAGGTCCCAGACTGCTCGATGCCGCTCGTGTCGCCCGTCGAGTTCTGGTAGTCAACGGCCGTGCCGCTCACGTTGACGGTGGAGTTCGTCACGTCCACGTCGCTCGAATTGACGATGCGCACGCCGTCGCGGTCGCTGCCAGTCTGCTGGATACAGCAGTCTTTGACGTAGCTCGCGTCTGCGCTGTCGATGAAGACGGCTTCGCGCCCGTTTGCGCTCCCGGTAATGCTACAGTTTTCGAGGCGGACGTAGTGGGGTTTCGGTGGGACTTGCTGGTCTGGCCGCCACTGAATCGCGCCGGGTTCGCCCCGGCGGACGGCGGGGGTGTTCGGCAGGTCACACTGGATGCGGGTGTTCTTGACCGTCACACTGCGCCCCTGTGGGGAGAGGTTGATGAGGCCGATGCCCTGTGGGGCGTTGCGGCCGATGATGTCACAGTCGATGATTTCTGCGCCCGCCGGGATGGCCGGAACGTCCTGCTGGACGCCTTGGTCGATGGAAATGCCGCGGATGCCGAACTCGTTTTCTGTGTCGATTGGCGTTGGACCAGTGTACTTGTCGAAGTCGATTTCGAGCACACAGTTTTTGACGTAGCTTCCCTCGCCGCTCAGACGGATCTGGGAGGCGTTGTTGTTGCAGAAGTACGAATCGACGATTTGGACGTTTCCGGGTGTGCGCGAAGTGTAACAGGCGTTGTTCCCGAACTCGCGGAAATCACACTGCTCTAAGCGAATCGTCCCTTTGTTCGACCAGCCAATCCAGACGCCGATGCGCCCGTTGCCGCCTTCGTAGCCGTCGAATCGAGAGCCTTTCTTGGCGACGGCGTTTCTGAGGACGCCTTCCCCGTCTTCGCTTTCGAGCGCGAGGAGGAACGCGCTTGTCTGTCCGCCACTGGAGGTGAGCCCGCGACCGAGGTACTCTACGTCCTCAATGTGAAACTTCGTTTGGCATTTGAGTCGGATGCCAGCAGTCGTGTTCGAATCGCGGATGTCGATGTCGATGTTCTCGATGAGCAGTTCGTCGTACCCAGACCAACTGTCGATAAGCAGGTCATCGAAGCCAGCCGGAGGAACGAACTGCACGTCGCCCTCGCCGAGGAACCCGAGTCGGCTGTTACGTGGGATGTATTTGCCGCTAAATTGGTAGGTTCCTTCAGGGAAGGTAATGAGCGTGCCATCGCTCGCCGCCTCGTTGATGGCGGCGTTTACGGGTTCGTTGCCGGTTGGGTCTGCACCGTAGTCCTCGACGATATTGACGACCCGGTCGAAACTGATCCCGTGTCGGGTCGTCGCAGCCGCCGCGCCACCGCTCGCGACTGCCGTCGCGGTGGTACCAGCTGCTGCCGCGTACGCACCCATTCTCAGATAATCGCGACGGTTGAGGAGCGTACTGTCCCCATCTTCCGCCGATTGTTTTCGCTGTTCGCGTGCCAGTTTGCGTGCCATTGCAATTGTTAAGGACAAGTTATAGGGCATAAATATTTTGTTTCTGACATTAGTCCGATTCCATGATTGTCTTACTTACATACTAATTTTTCTGTGAATATATTTGGAAACAACCTATCTAGCGAGTAGATGATTCATCCGTTCCTAACTGTACTGGCGACAGTATTATTCCCAAATTAACTGGGTGCATGCGGCTGAATTTGGCCAGAGCAGCCGTTTGGACTGTCCATTTCGTAAAACTGTGCGTTCCGCAAGACACTCGGAATACAGCGAGTCAATCGACAGATTATTCAAATAAATAGCATTTTTCACGCTGTGTTGTATGAGGTCATTTCACATACAACTACACACCTATCTCCGAGATTATGGGTCTCATTTTTGTCACCTCTATGGTCGAGGGACACCGATACCGTTTGCCTCCGGGATTTCTTTGCGATTGTGACGCATTCTCGACCGGACGTGGTCGGCTCATCGGGTCAGGCGCAATCGATCCAAAGCAGTCCGTGCGCGCTTAGCTCCCCTCCGCTGGCGACGGCGAGTCGGTTCCGTCTGGTTCGGTTGGCGCGGGCAGTTTCTCTGCATCCGCCGCTGCGTCGTGCTCGGCCTCGTCTGGCTGTCGGTGCGGATTGACGAGCCACGGGAAGACGATTCGCGAAAACTCGTAGACGACGGCCAAGATGAGCGGGCCAAGGAAGATGCCGTACCAGCCAAACAGGAGCGGGCCGAAGGTGTAGGCGAGAATCACCGCGCCGATGTGGAGCGACCGGCCGCTCACGTAGGGGCGAAGCAGTTGGTCTGGAATCGTATCGACAATCACGATGGAGACCACGCTGAACACGACCGGGAACCAGAGCGCCTCGGGCGCGACGAGCGCCGCCCGCGCGAAGAGGAACACCGCAACCGGCACCCAGACGAGTTTCATGCCGATTACTGGGACGAGACTTGCAACGCCGACGAGCAACCCCACGAGCGCGGGTTCGGGGATTGCAACGGCGTCCGGGGCGAACAGGTTGAGGACGATGTAGGTGACCACGCCGAGAATGCCCGTCGCAAGTGCGTTCAGAATGTTCCCGAAGTATATCGACTTCAGATCCGCATCGACCGTCTCGAAGTAGTGTTCGAGCGGGTTGTCGTCTCTGAGAATCGTCTGTCTGCCCCACGCCACAATCCGGTAGTCGTCTTTGAGGAGGAAAAACGCAATCAAGAGCGCGATAAAGGCGTGAAAGCCGACGTTCAAGAGCGTCGAGAGCGAGGCAACCAGCACGTCAGAAAGCTGGGAGAGCACGTCACCGAGGCCGGAATCAGCGAGCTGGCCCGGGTTCGTGATGAGCAGGCGAAGCGTCTCCTCCGATTCGTGGAGGACACTCGTGAGGTCGAGATACGGTTCGATGAGCGCGGTCAACTCGCTTTGGCGCTCTGCATCGAGGAACTGTGAGACGGCGTTGATGACGATGGCAAGCGCCCATCCGACGAGGACGAGCACCGGAATCGTCACCATGATGAGCGTGACGACGACGGCAAACAGGCGACGTTCGATGCGTTTGTGCACCTGTCGGAACACCGGCCGCGTCACGTAGTACATGAACAGGCCGAGGACGACCGTTCCGATGAACTGCCAGACGATGAACGACAAGGTGAGAAGCAACAGGATTGCGACCACCCACAACACGGCTCTGTCTCTGCGCATGCCGCCAAAAAACGGGAGTCTGCGCAGTGAGTGCTCGCTTGGCAAACTGCTGTCTGTGTGGTTTTCTTCTGCCATGATACAGGCGGTTACCCACGACTGTCCCCTCGCCCCCACTGACGAACAGTAACGGACTCGCTTCTGAAGTGGTTGGCTCTCTGTCGGCTTAATCGTCCCGGCTGTGAACCGCCTATTCGAGGTAGCCAAGCCCGCGCAGTCGGTCTTCGACGTCGCGATAATCTTCTTCTACCACACCAGTGGCCTGCGAGCGCGTGTACTCGCGGGTTTCGACCGCGTGTGTGGATTCGGCCGTGAAAATTTCCGTGAGCACGCGCCCATCCGCCGCGCTCGCAACCGGTTCGCCCGCTGCGTGGAGCACGGTTGGCGCGACATCCACGACCGTCGCATCGTGCACAGAGACGCCCGCTTCGATGTCCGGTCCCCACGCGAGGAAGATACCTTCCGGCCGGTGGTAGGCCTCTGCAACCGGCGAATCTGCGATGATGTGTGGCGACAGCGTTGGCTCGATGTGATAGCCCTCGTTTGCCGTCACGACGATGTCCGGGCCGTCAGGGTCCCGAGCGTTCAGCGTCGCGCCGTCGTACACTGTGAGCACGCGCTCGCCCGTCTCCGGGTCGGTCAGCTGTTCTAACACCCCCATGAGGTGGGTTTTCACCCGGGCTTTGTCGGCGGGGGCGACGACACCTTTCTCGAACCGTTCGGTGTCGTTCACGTAGATGCTTCCAAGCCCGTGGAGGAACGCCGTTGTCTGGCTGTGGTCTACGTCGTGGAGTTCGTGGGCGCCGGGAATCTGGCGGGCAGCGGCGGTCACGAGTTCGGCTGGAAGCGCGTGAACCAGTCGGTGCTCGGTGAGTCCAATCCGGGCGAGCGCGTCGAGTACGCGTGGCTTCGTGATGCCGAGAGTCGAGAGTACGCCTCGGGTCCCAGCCTGTGATTTCGGGACGAGGAAGCCTTCTTCGACGAGCAATCGATTGACGCTCACGACCCGCTCTATCGGGCCGAAACCGTGGTCAGAGACGACGAACAGCGTTGCGTCGCGCTCGGTCGCGTACGCCATCACTTCACCGAGAATCTCATCGAGCAGTTGGTAGTGCGCGAGTATCACCGTCTCGTCCCAGATGAGGTGCTGGAGGCGGTCTGGGGCCACGTAGACGAAGAAGAACAATCGCCACTCATCGTCTGCCATGAGCAGGCGCATCAGTTTGCGTCGGGTCTCAACGAGTTTCGTGAGCGCGGAACGAAACTCGGATTTTCGCCCGTCGTACTCGTGCCACTTGAGTTCGATTTGATAGTCCGGAATCTCGCGCTTGATTTGCGCTTCGAGCGATTTTGGCGAGGCAAAGCGCGCAGAGAGTGAGGGCGTCATCATCCCGGTCACGAGTTTCCCGTCGATGGGGGCGGGCGGGTAGGTCATTGGCAGGTTCGCCACCACTGCGGGCGTGAGCATCTCCCAGAGCGTCGGCTCACGGATGTCGTTTCGCGTGTAGGGACGCTGGGTGTAGTTTCCCGCTACCTTCATGAACTCGTAGATGCCGTGGCGGTCTGGCCACGTCCCGGTCGCGATGGATGGCCATGCAACCGGGGTGTTCGCCGGTTTCGAGCTTTCGAGTGGCCCGCTTGCCCCCTCGGTGATGAGTCGTGCAAAATTCGGCAGGTCCCCGGTCTCCGCCCATTTTTCGATGAGGTTCCACGGAATCCCGTCGAGGCCGAGGATGAGCGCCCGGCTACTGGTGTCTGTGACCATCGTTACTATCGCCAACAAGGCGGGGGATGGGCATTGTTAATCAGCGACTACACCACCGATTCACTCGATAACGACCGGTGGGGTGTCTCGGTCTATCTCGTATGGACGGCCGAGCAGGCGGGCGTACAGCGCGGTCAACTGAACGGCAACCTCCTGCCAGGTGTACCCCTCTTCGACGAGCGTGCGATTTCGCTGGGCCATGTTCCGAACCAGCTTCGGGTCTGCGAGGAGCGCCGACAGCGCCGCTGTGAGGGCGTCTGCAGCTCCCGGCGTGACGAGTCGCCCGTTTTCAGCGCGGATGAGTTCAGGGATGCTGCCAACCGGCGTGGAGAGAATCGCGTTGCCGCCCGCCATTGCCTCAAGAATCCCAATCGGCAGCCCCTCTGCGTGCGTCGGGAGAACGTAAATCGAGGCGCTGTCGAGCAGTGCGCGCTTCTCGGCTTCACTCACGTATCCGACGTAGGAGACGCTCTGATACCGCGCGGCAAGCCCCTCTGCGAGGTGTGAAAGCGGGCCTTTTCCGGCAATCGTGACGCGAAACGCCAGTCCGGCGTCGGTCAACTGTTCGACTGCCGTTACGAACTCACGAATCCCCTTTCGCTCAACGTGATTCGAGATAAATACGACGTGGGGGGGCGTCACGTCGAAGTGTGGGTCGTACTCATCAGGGTCAATGGCGTTCGGAAGGACGAACAACTGCGTCCGACCGGAGACGGGTTCGAGGATGTGCTTCCAATACACAGAGAGGACGATTATCGCGGTCGCGGCGGCGAACACCCGTCGTTGGAGAACGCGCACCAGCCACGACTCTGACTGGACGAACGTGTCGAACGCAGAGCCGTGGACGTGGAGCACCGTCGGGCGTCGCCACAGGTAGCGCGAGACGAACACGAACCACGACGAGAGATAGAACGACCGCTCGTGTGAGGTGTGGACGTGGACGATGTCTGGGCGCGACTGAAACGGAAAGCGCAGGGCGCGCTTGCCCGCGTGGAGCAACTCACGCGCGAGCCACCACCGCCCCTTACCATCTGCGCTGGGCGCGACATCGTAGGTCTCCATCCGCACCGACGGCGGCAGGTGCTCGTGCTGTGCGGCGATGTAGCGCGCAATCCCACCGGTCTCTCTGTTTGCTGGGCCAACGACGAGCACTGCAATCTCGGGTTTTGGGTTCATGGATGGGTTTGCTGGCTCACGAGGGCTACCTGAACGTCCCTTCGGGGACGGGCGGGCGCAAGCCGATCTCGACGTAGAACTCGTAGAACTCGCCGTTCGACTGCACGAGGTGGACGTTACGCTCGCGGGTTATCGCGGCGAAACTCTCGCGTGAGTAGCGAAGCTCCTTGTACGCGACCACCTCGCGTTCGATGTCTGTCTCAGTGATGACCAGCCAGTGGTTGCGCCTGACGACCTCCTCTGGATGGGTCTCGAAGTACCCCTTCAACCCGGTGAGCATCCCCTCCTCGGTCACGGGGCCACTGTGGACGACGAACGGCTCGTCGTAGTAGGCCGCCTCATACCGGTCCATCCCGGTACGAATCGCGGCGTACCAAATCGTCTTGTCAGCTGGCTGGGCGTTGAACGACGCTTGGTAGCCCTCCATGTGCTGGGCCGAGACGTGCTGGCCGGGGAGGAAAATGTACGGCGAGGGGAACATGCTCACGACCGAGAGCACGACGACGAACACCGCACACATCAGTAAGATAGGGCGGAGCAACGTGCGCACCGACGAGGTGTCGAGCGAGCGGTTGAACTGATGGACGCCAACCGCGCCGAGAATCGTGGCAATGACCATCCCAAAGCCGAGGTGACGGAAGAAGTACGTCGAAACGTCACCGATGAACTGGGCGGCCACGATGGGGACGAGCGCGAGCGACCCCCACAAGAAAAAGGGGAGCATGCTGTCGATGCGGCTTGCTGTTCGCTTCCCGCGAATCCGACCCAGTACCAGCATGGCCGCGAGCGCGAGGTAGCCCGCGCTCACGAGGAACAACTTGAGAAACAGCTCAAAGATGCTCACCCCGATGTCGCTCGCAGAGTCGGACTGTGTGCTCACGACCTCGCCTGCGACTTCAGTGCCGAAGAACAGCCCTTCGATGGCTGCGAGCGTCTGGTCTAGCGTGTTGAACGTCGATTGGTGCTGGTCAACCCAGAAGACGAAGATGATGAGCAAGATGAGCGCCTGTCCGTAGATGACGCGGTAGTAGGCGGTTGGATTCTCCGGGCGGGCGAGTCGGTAGAGCAGTTGGACGCCAACTATTCCGAAGACAAACAGGAGGACGTTGAGCGTGAGTTGCGGGTGGAGGATGACGAGGACGAACGCCGTCGCGGGCATGAGCAGCGTGACTGCGGTGATGCGGCGCGGGAGGCGGTCGTCGTCTGCCTCGTGTACCATGTGCTTGACCATGAGGAAGAGGAAGACGGGGAAAAACAGCGTCGCGAGCGTGAACGGGTGAAAGGAGAGGTGGGTTGCGAGGCTGTTGATGGGCAGCAATAACAGTGCAGAAAACGCCGCAATTGTCGTCACGCGCTGGTCGGGGAAGATGAGCCGCGCGGTGAGCGGGACGAACATGAAGTAGAGGACGAGAAACACCATGACGGTGAGCATCATCGCGGTCGGCATTGCGACGCCGGTTGCACGAGAAAGCGTGGCCGCGAACAGATGGCTCCCCGGATAGGGGATGCTGTAGACGGTGAACACCCCTGCATTGAGCGAGCGCGCCCAGCCGAGGTGGATGAGTGCGTCGAGCAGTCCGTAGAAGTAGTAGCCCCGAATCAGCGGCAGGCCAACGATGGACGTTGTCGCGGCCCCGGCGAGCAGCACGCTCGCGGTGCGGACGGTGCGGCCCGACGCGTAGAAGGCAATGATAATCGAGATGAGTAGTGCGACGCCGACGCCGACCCAGTAGCCGACGGGCGTTGCCTGGTAAATCGAGAGCTCGTAGTTCGTCGCCGGGTTGCCGCGGGCGACGAACACCGCCGCCATGAGGCCAAGAAAGCCGATTGTGAGTGCGACTTTTTCGCCACGACGTCGGGCGTACGAGCTATCGACCACGACATCGTGACGGTGTTTCGTGAATGCGCCGTCTACCAGTCGGTCAACCGCAGATTCCATCCGCTCTAAATTTGTTCGATCTGGGTGCACAGACGGCTCCTTGTCTCTATCAGCCCACAGACAGGCTTTGTTATAGCAGGAATAATGCACATACACGTCCTGAAAGCCGTGTTTTCTTCAGCGCACATCGGTCGCCTCCGGTGGCTGTACGTTCGCTTCTCTGTACGCTAGTGCGTACGCAGAAATGGCGTAGGCCATCCACGCCTCTGCCCAGCGCATCAAGACGATGCGCCTCGTGTAAAACCGCTCTCTGCGGTAGTAAAACCGGCCATCCCCCGCGTAGAGCGTTTTTCGCGTCCACTCGAGAATCCGCGCCGCGAAGGCGAGGTCACCTGCTCGCGTGAACACGATGATACCTTGTGCGGCGGCGTGAATGTCGCGCGGGAAGGTTCGTTTCTCGTCCCAGCGGGGCGCGCCGTCTCGCTCAAACAGGTGGTCGCGGTAGAACTGCAGACTGCGGTCGAGCGCCGGAGAAAACCGCGTTGCATCGACCTGTTCTGCGTAGCGCAGGAGACACTCGATGATGAAGCCGTTGTGGTGGCCGTCCATCGAGAGGTGCGACGCCTCTCGTGGGTCGCGGTAGTACCAGCCGCCCACGGGAGTTTGGCGGGCGACGACGAACGAGAGCAACGCAGTCGCCTTTTCGGCGTACGCCTCGGTTCCCGTGTGCTCGTAGAGATCACAGAATAGGCTCGCCGCAAGCGCGATGGCGTTCAGCGTGTGGTAGGTCGCGTCCTCAGCGGCGACGTAGGTGATGTAGGCTCCATCGGCGGTTTCCGTGTAGTTGAGGTCGCGCGTGAGGAACTCCGCGGCGCTCTCTGCCAGCGTCGCGTACTCGGGGTCGAACGCCGACAGCGCGAGGAGCGCACGCACGCCGTAGGTGGTCGAAACCACGTCGCCTTCGGTAGGTAAGCGCCGGCTGCCGAGGTCTTGGAGGGCGTGAGCGTGACCGCCACAGAAGCCGTGATAGCCCGCTCGACGGTTGTCTCCGAGCCAGTCTGCGAGTCGCGTGGCTTCCGCGTCGTAGTCCACCTCGTCGAGCCCAAGCAGGCTGGCGTTTCGGTTTGCGAGCGCGAACAGCGCACTCCCCTTGAAGCTCTGGCGTTGTTCGACGAGAAACAGCCGTCTGAGGTTTATCGGGGCGCGTTTTATCCCCTCTTGGATCACGAGATTGAGCCACTGGTTCTCGATGGGAATCGCCTCAAGCAGCTGGCTGCTCATGCCGTCTGCGTAGTCCCAGCCGGTGTACGACCGCGTTCGGGCGTATCGGAGCGTCTCCGCGAGTAGCGATTCGGCTTCGACGGCGTGACCCGGAGCGGACGTCATTCACCGAACAAAGGGAGTCACAACGAATTGTTATGGCGAGCGTGTGCGCGATTGCGTGACTGTAATGACTGCTTATAGAAACCGGTCGAATCGCGGTTCTCTACCCCCACCACATTATGTCGCCCTTACAGTGACTCTGGGAAAATATGCGCCGATTAGTAACGCCGCTCGCCCACCTGTTTCTGGCAGAGATGCGATACCTGTTTTTTACAAACACCCCCGCCCACGTCCACCTCTACAAACACGCCGTCCGTCGCCTCGAAGCCGCGGGACACGACGTCCTCGTCCTCGGCAGGGATTACGGCGTCACCGTCCCGTTACTTTCGTACTACGAACTGCCGTACCGCGTCTACGGGAAATGCGGACCGTCGAAAAACTCACTGCTCCGAAATTTGCCCAGTCAGTTTGCCACCATCTTCCGGGAGGCTCGTCGCTTCGACCCCGACCTCATCTTCGGGATGGGGTCGTACGCCGCGTTCGCCGGGGCGGTCTCGCGCACACCCGTCGTCCTCATCCTCGACTCTGAGCCAACGAACATCGACCACTTCGTCTCCCGCCCGTTCGCCACGGCAATACTGACGCCACGCGCCTTCCACAAAGACCTCGGCGCGAAACACGTCCGCTTTGCGGGCTTCAAAGAGACGGCCTATCTCCACCCGGACGTGTACGCGCCGAATCCCGACATCCGCGAGCTGCTTGGCCTCGGCCCCACCGAACGCTTCGCCATCGTCCGCTTCAACGCCTTTGGCTCACACCACGACGTTGGCCACGCCGGATTCAGTCCGGCTCAGCGCCGCGAACTCATCGAAGCGCTCGCGGCCCACGTCACGGTGTTCGTCTCAGACGAATCGGAGGCGATGGAGTTTGACACCCTTCCGGCACGACGCTTCGCGTTGCATCCGGGCTTGCTCCACGATGCCCTCGCCGCTGCTGATTTACTTGTTGCAGACACCCAGACGATGGTCACGGAAGCCGCCTTGCTCGGGACGCCCGCCATCCGGTCGAACTCGTGGGTGGGCGCAGACGACATGGGCAACTTCACCGACCTCGCCGCCCACGGCCTCATCTACAACATCCGGGCGTTCGATGACGTGCTCGACACCGCCACCGCGCTCGTCGCAGACGAAGCTGCGAAAGACGAGTGGGCCGAAAAACGCGATGCCTACGTCGCGGACAACGTGAATCTTACCGACCTCATCGTGAGCGTTGCAGAGCAGTTGGGCGACACAACCGGCCTCGACCTCACCGCAGACATCACCCCCGTCAGACCCGCTGCCTGACTGTTCTCCACGCCGCGCTGACAGTCTTCTGTTCCCCACAGTTTGGTGAGTGCTATCACCTCAGCCGACGTTATGTATCGCATGGCAGAACTCACCACCTCCGTCGACATCGACGCCCCACCAGCAACGGTCTGGCAGGTACTCACTGACTTTTCGAGCTATCCGGGGTGGAACGACTACATGCACATCTCCGGCCAGCCAACGGTCGGCTCGCGCCTCCATGTCAGCCCCGGTCCCGCTGCCGGACGATTGCCGACGTTCAAACCGCGCGTGCTCACCGCAGACGAGAATCGCGAGTTGCGCTGGCTCGGACATTTCTACGTGAACGGCCTGTTCGACGGCGAACACCGCTTCGTTATCGACGACCTCGGCGACGGTCGCTCACGGTTCACGCAGTCAGAAACGTTCTCGGGACTGCTCGTCGGCCCGTTCAACCGCCTCATGAGCAGTCAGACCGAGCGAAACTTCAACGCCGTGAACGCGGCGCTCAAAGAACGTGCAGAATCGCTCGAACAAGCAGCGCATTCAGATACCGCCGCCTGAGTCAATTTTTCACGGCGAGCGGCGCTTCACGAGAGAGTATGTCTGAGAGTTTCGCGGCAGCGTGTCCGTCGCCGTAGGGCGTTGGCTTTGCGTCCACATTCAACGCGAACTCGTGGGTCAACCCGGCACGAATCGCGTCAGGGGCTGCGCCAACAAGGATGTTCCACCCGGCCTCGACCGTCTCCACCCACTCAGTCTCCTCGCGGAGGGTGACGCAGGGCGTGTCGAGGAAGAAGGCCTCTTTTTGAATCCCGCCGGAATCGGTCGCCACGCGCTCTGCGCCCGCGAGCAGGCGGACGAGGTCGCGGTAGCCAACCGGCGAGATGAGCCGCAGATTGTTGTGGGCCATGTCGAGCAGTTCGAACTCCTCTAACCGGGCGACGGTACGTGGATGTGCCGGGAACACGACCGGGAGTGGCGCATCACCGAGTGTCTGGATAATTCGCTTCAGCGTTTTCGGGTCGTCCGTGTTCGCTGGGCGGTGGATTGTTGCGAGGAGGTACTCGCCGTCACGCAAATTGAGACAGTCGAGAATTGGTGACTCCGCCATCGCCCGGTCGTGGACCGCGAGGATGGCGTCGTACATCACATCGCCGGTGAGGTGGACACCGTCGGTGATGCCTTCGTTTGCGAGGTGCGATACGGCCGTCTCGGTCGGTGCGAACAGCAGGTCAGACGCGTGGTCGGTGAGCACGCGGTTTACCTCCTCTGGCATCTCTCGATTAAAGCTTCTGAGCCCGGCTTCGACGTGCGCGAGCAGGCAGTCTCGCTTCGCTGCAACCATCGCTGCGGCGAGCGTCGAGTTGGTATCGCCGTAGACGAGCACCACATCTGGTTGTTCGTCGTCGAACACGGCGTCCAGCTTCTCCATCATCGCCGCCGTCTGGCGAGCGTGTGGCCCGGAGCCAACGCCGAGGTTGTAGTCCGGCTCTGGAATCCCGAGTTCGGTGAAAAACACCGCAGACATCGTTTCGTCGTAGTGTTGGCCGGTGTGGACGAGTACTTCCTCGTGGTCGCGGCGCAGCGCCTGCGAGACGGGGAACGCCTTGATGAACTGTGGGCGTGCGCCCACGACAGCACAGATTTTCATTGCGTATCACGTCGGTTCGGTTCGATAGCGGGCGAGGATTCGGCTGGCGGCGACACCGAGCGAGAGACGGGTTCCATCGCGTGGTCACCCTGTCCGTCACCCGGCTTGTGATGGACGAGGATGACGAGGTGCGCGTTTCGTTCGACGTCAGCGCTCACCGCGAGAATGAGCAAGAGCGCAGAGAGCCAGAACATCGTAATCGTCAACATCACGTCGGCCATCATCGCCACGCCGGTAAGCGCGTCGCGAATGGTGAGTGCGGCGGCGACGATGCCGATGAGCAGGCCACACAACCCGAAGATGTAGCCGAACACCGCCGGGTGGAAGTCGTAGACGAAGAACTTCATCTTAAGCCGCCAGAGGAACGTCCGAAACAGGATGTACGAGAGGTGCGGGACGAACGTCGAGTAGCGAATATCGCTGATTTCGTCGCCGTAAATCGAGGGATGGGCAACCTCAGCGAGCCGCTGGTCGTAGACGTTGAGCATGACGAGCAAGTCGTTCTCGAAGCCGTAGCCCTCGTAGAGCTCCTCGAACGGGATGGTCTTGAGCGCATCCACAGAGATTGCAGAATAGCCGTTTTGCGGGTCAACCATCTTCCAGTAGCCACTTGCAACCTTCGTCAGGCCGGTGAGAATCGAGTTGCCGAACACCCGCCACCGGCTCATCCCCTCGCGGTACTCTTTGTACCAAAGGCGATTTCCCTTCACGAAGTCGGCCACGTCGTCGACGATGGGGTCGAGCATGCGCGGGAGTTGGCTTGGATCCATCTGCCCGTCGCCGTCCATTCGCGCGACGATGTCGAGGCCGTCTGCGAGCGCGAGCGCGTAGCCTTGTTTCACACAGCCGCCAACGCCCACGTTTCGTGGGTTGTCCATCGGGACGACCCGCTGGTCGTAGCCCGCTTCGCTCGCCACCGTCTGGTTTGCTCTGGCCGCGCTCTCTTGAATTACGTCCCACGTGTGGTCGGTCGAGCGGTCGTTAAACACGTAAATCCGGTCGATATACTCAGGAATCGTTTCGATGACAGTCCCAATGAGTTGTGACTCGTTGTATGCGGGCACGACGATGCCGACACGTTGCCCGCGGTACATCTATCGACTCCCGATAGTGTAGACGCGGTGGTCTGCCGCCCGCCCGTGGAGGGTGCCGCGTCCGTCGATGACGGCCACGTTGTCGAAGCGCGACCAGTCGATATCATCGAACTCCTCGTGTGGCGTGACGAGAATCACACCATCCACGTCGTAGGCTTCCTCGTCGTCGAGCGAGACGCGAACCGCGTCGAACTCGCTCGTGTCGTCTAAGATGGGGTCAACCGCGAGTACGTGTGCACCCATCCGCCGGAGCGACTCGATGAGCGGCTTTGCGGGTGCGGCGCGCGTCTCTTTGATGGCTGGCCGGTAGGTCAGCCCGAGCACGAGGATGGTCGATTCCGCAATCTGCTTCCCGCTGGCTTCGAGTTCCTCGCGCATTTTTCCGGCGGTGAACTCGGGCATGCTGTCGTTGACCTCGCGAGCGGTGCGGAGCAACGGCATGTCGCCTTCCACCCGGCGCATGACGAAGTACGGGTAGTAGGGGATGCAGTGGCCGCCAACGCCCGGCCCCGGCGAGTGGAGGTGGCAGAACGGTTGGCTGTTCGCCACCTCGATGGCTTCGTTCACGTCCACGCTGAGGTCGTCTGCGTGGCGGGCCAGCTCGTTTGCGAGCGCGATGTTCACGTCGCGGTAGAGGCCTTCGAACAGCTTCACGGCCTCCGCGGTGGTCGCATCCGAGACAACGAGCACGTCGTTCGAGTTGATTTCGTGGTAGATGAGTTCGGCCACACGGGCGCTCTCTGCGTCCACGCCACCGACGACCTTCGGGTATGCGCCGCGAATGTCCTCTAAGGCGCGGCTGCTCGAGGTGCGCTCCGGACAGAACGCGACCCCAAATTCGCCAAACGAGAGTCCGCTCTCTGCTTCGAGCAGCGGGACGACGAGGTCTTTGCTCGTGCCCGGCGGCACGGTGCACTCGATGACGACGAGGTCGCCCGGCTTGAGGCCG